>NZ_DGLH01000011.1:0-113515 GCF_002387285.1 Pantoea sp. UBA4549
TCAAGTAAAAGAGCCCTGAACGTCTGTTCAGGGCTTTTTTACGTCTGCAGAAAACGCAGAAATGAGTAAAATTTAAGCTTTTTTCAGCCAGCTGGCGATAAAGTCAGCGATGCGGTCAGGCTGGTTGATATCCAGCAGCGGCAGATCAAGCGCCAGGGCTTCATCGCTGGCTATGGCAATCACATATTCATCCAGCAACTCTTCTGCCCCGCCTTTAACACCACGCCGCCACAGCGCAATTTTTGCCACCTTTTCATCCCTGAATCCTTCAACCAGTATCAGATCCAGCGCTGCGCTGTTCATCTGTGCTGCCAGATGCTGCAGAGATGCGGGTTCATCTGGCGTTTCACACATCAGCGCCCAGCGCCGTTCACTGGCAACCATCACCTGGTCGGCGCCCGCTTTACGTAAAACGTAGCTGTCTTTACCTGGCGTATCGATCTCCAGCTGATGATGAGAATGCTTGATTAGCCCGGTCCGGACACCGCGCTGTTTTAACAGCGGTATCAGCGATTTAAGCAGCGTAGTCTTGCCGGTACCGCTCCACGCGGCAATGGCGAGTAAAGGGGCGTCCATTATTCTCCTTCCTCCTGTGCCAGATCGTCTGCGGTATTGATATTACGGAATACTGTCTCATCCTCATCAAACAGCACTGCATGGCCGCCGCTGGCGCGCAGAAACTGCATCAGACGCCGTTCGCCGCGTGAGAGATACATGGCCAGTTCATCAGCCAGCGCCCGGTTAAGCAGAGCCAGTACCGGATGATCGCGCATGACCGATCTGACCCAGACCGCCGGCGCCTCTGCGCGCTGTTGCCATAGCCGCAGGACAAAATCCTGAGGAATATAGGGCGTATCACAGGCGCAGAAAACAACCCATTCGCTCTGGCTATGGCGTAATCCGCTCAGCATACCCGCCAGCGGACCGGGCCAGTCAGGTAATGTGTCTGTTATCACTTTACAGCCGCTTAACTGATATTGATCAAGGTGCCGGTTAGCGCTGATCAGCACACTCTCTACCTGTGGCTGCAGTCGCTGCAGCACATGCTGATAAAGAGGCTGATTATGCAGCCGCACCAGCCCCTTATCACGACCTCCCATACGGCTGCCCTGGCCACCCGCCAGAATAACGCCGGTAAATACGGGCATGGTTATCTCCTTTTATAAACCCGCGCAGTGTAACGAGGGATCGGCTATGAAAACCCATCGTCTTAACGAACTGATTGCGCTCCTGCAGCCTGCCTGGCAGCAGGAGCCTGAATGTAACCTGCTGGCTTTTTTACACAAGCTGGCGCAGGAGGCGGGCTTTCATGGCCCGTTAAGTGAATTAAGCGACGACATATTGATTTACCATCTCAAAATGCGTGATACCGATAGCACCACAGAAATACCCGGTATCAGAAAAGATTACGAAGCAGACTTTAAAACAGCACTGTTACGCGCACGCGGTGTGATCAAGGCTGACGAGTAGTGCTATCCTTGCGCATCTACTGCAAAGGTAACATACAGGGCCGACAATGAACGACGCTGCCTTTAATTTTCATACGCTGGATCCGGATGCCATTCTCGACGCTTTATGGGATACCGGCCTGCGGGTGGAGTCAGGCTTAACGGCGCTGAACAGCTATGAAAACCGCGTTTACCAGTTCAGCGATGATGAAAACCGGCGCTACGTCGCTAAGTTTTATCGTCCGCAGCGCTGGAGCCGGGAACAGATCCTTGAAGAGCATGCGCTGGCGCTGGATCTGCTGAATGACGACGTGCCGGTAGCGGCACCGCTTACGCTACAGGACAGCACGCTTAACCAGCATGCCGGATTTATGTTTGCCGTGTTCCCCAGCGTCGGCGGTCGTCAGTATGAAACGGACAATGAGGAACAGATGGAGTGGGTGGGCCGCTTCCTCGGCCGCATGCATCAGACCGGACGTCGTAAACCTTTCGTCCGGCGTCCGGAGCTGGGGCTTGAAGAGTATATCCGGCAGCCACAGCAGACGCTGGCCCACAGCGAGCTGGTACCGGCAAGGCTTAAAGAGAGCTTGCTGAAGGCTATAGAGCGTCTCTTCAGCACGCTGCAGCAGAGCTGGCACACGCAGTGGCAGCCGCTGCGCCTGCACGGCGACTGTCATCCGGGCAATATTTTATGGCGTGACGGCCCGATGTTTGTTGATCTGGATGATGCGCGCACCGGCCCGGCCGTGCAGGATCTCTGGATGCTGATAAACGGCGATCGACAGGAACAGCGCATTCAGTGGGATATTCTGATAGAGGCGTATAACGAGTTCGGTGATTTCGATTTACATGAATTGACACTGATTGAGTCTTTACGCGCCATGCGCATGGTTTATTATCTGGCCTGGGTCGTACGCCGCTGGCAGGATCCCGCTTTTCCGCGTGCGTTCCCCTGGATGACTGACGAGGATTTCTGGCGCCGGCAGATTGCACTCCTGATTGAGCAGGAGCGACTGTTGCACGAACCCCCATTACGGCTTGGTCCGCAATTTTAATAACGTACTCAGGAGATAGGTTAACAATGAAAAAAATCTGGCTTGCGCTGGCGGGAATGTTGCTGGCATTTAGCGTATCAGCGGCGCAGTTCACCGACGGTAAACAGTATGTCACGCTGCAGAAGCCGGTGGCAGGTGAACCTCAGGTCATGGAATTCTTCTCGTTTTTCTGCCCGCACTGCTATCAGTTTGAACGTGTTTACCACGTCAGCGAGGCAGTGAAGAAGAACCTGCCGGCTGAGACCAAAGTGACAAAATATCACGTCGATTTTCTCGGCGGTGACTTAGGGCCGGTTGTAACGCACGCCTGGGCAGTGGCTATGGCACTCGGCGTGGAAAGCAAAGTTACCGCACCAATTTTTGATGGCATTCAGAAGACACAAACCATCACCGATCCGGCCAGCCTGAAAGAGACCTTTATCAAAGCAGCAGGGATCTCAGCTGGCGATTATGATGCTGCCTGGAACAGCTTTGCGGTCAAGGCGCTGGTTGCGCAGCAGCAGAAAGCCGCTTCTGACGTCAATCTGCAGGGCGTGCCGGCTATTTTTGTTAACGGCAAATATATGGTCAATAACGGCGGTCTGGACACCAGCTCTATGGAGAATTTTGTCGCCGATTATGCCAACGTGGTTAAGTTCCTGGCTGAAAAGCAGTAACGTAATACGCTTAAACGCTGGCAATGCCAGCGTTTTTTATTTCTTTCTCCCTCATTTATTCTTTTTTCCGCGGATCCTCCGCAGTGATATCCACATGGACGATCGCGTCCCCGAAATCGCGCTCTGTGTCACGGAAACTTATTAACTTACTGTAAATAAATAGTTATTATCTGCTCTTTTTTTTTCTCATCCTGAAAAATTAGCGCCCTGTAAAATTTGCGCACAAAGTTATCCACAGAAAGATCGCTGCGATCCGCGTTTGATAACCGTGAAAAAAAGTGCCTCTCTCCCGTGTTCATTCAACATTTTTCTCAGGTTGTGGCATCCTTATAAGCCTGAATCTCGCAACGAAGAAACCTTAACACTATGGCGAAAATCGCAGAAAATCCCCTGATTCTGGTAGACGGATCCTCTTATCTCTACCGTGCATATCATGCCTTTCCGCCACTGACCAACAGCGCGGGTGAACCCACCGGCGCGATGTATGGTGTGCTCAACATGCTGAAAAGCCTGCTGATGCAGTATCAGCCCAGCCATGTGGCTGTGGTCTTCGATGCGAAAGGAAAAACCTTCCGTGACGAACTGTTCGAACACTACAAGTCTCATCGCCCGCCGATGCCTGACGATCTGCGTGCGCAGATCGCACCGCTGCATGAAATGGTAAAAGCGATGGGGCTGCCGCTGCTGGCCGTATCGGGCGTGGAAGCGGACGATGTTATCGGTACGCTGGCGCTGGAAGCGGGTAAACAGGGGCGCAGCGTGCTGATCAGCACCGGTGATAAAGATATGGCGCAGCTGGTGACGCCAGAGATCACGCTGATCAATACCATGAGCAATACCGTACTGGGACCGGAAGAGGTTGAAGAGAAATATGGTGTGCCGCCTGCACTGATCATCGATTTTCTGGCGATGATGGGCGACAGTTCCGATAACATTCCCGGCGTGCCGGGCGTAGGTGAGAAGACCGCGCAGGCGCTGCTGCAGGGACTGGGTGGCATGCATGCCATTTATGAAAATCTCGACAAAGTAGCCGGTCTGGCATTCCGTGGCGCGAAAACCATGGCGGCCAAACTCGAACAGAACCGCGATGTGGCCTTTCTCTCCTACCAGCTGGCGACCATTAAAACGGATGTGCCGCTGGAGGTGAGTTACGATCAGCTGACGGTGAACCAGCCTGACGTTGAGACGCTGCAGACGCTGTTTGCCCGCTTTGAATTCCGGCGCTGGCAGGCCGATCTGCAGGAAGGTAAGTGGCTGCAGGGCAAAAAGAGCAATGTGCAGGCGCAGAGCGTGCTGGCTGATGAGCCCGAGGCCGCGGAAGCCACCAGCGTGCTCTCAGCAGACGGGTATGTCACTATCCTTGATGAGGCAACCTTTAGCGCCTGGCTCGATAAACTGAAGCAGGCTGACGTGTTTGCCTTCGACCTTGAAACTGATTCACTCGATACGCTCAGCGCGACCATTGTGGGTATCGCCTTTGCCGTCGCGCCCGGTGAGGCCGCCTACCTGCCGGTGGCGCACGACTATCTGGACGCACCCGATCAGCTCGATCGCACCGACGTGCTGGCGAAATTAAAACCGCTGCTGGAAGATGAACGCGCGGCGAAAGTCGGGCAGAACCTGAAGTACGATCGCGGCGTGCTGAAAAATTACGGTATCGAACTGCGCGGCATCCGGTTTGACACCATGCTGGAGTCATACTGTCTGAACAGCATTGGCGGCAAGCATGATATGGACAGCCTCTCGGCGCGCTGGCTGAATCACAAGACGGTCACGTTCACGGAGATCGCCGGCAAAGGCAAAAATCAGCTCACGTTTAACCAGATTGCGCTGGAGCAGGCGGCACACTATGCGGCAGAAGATGCCGATGTGACGCTGCAGCTGCATCAGCAGATGTGGCCAAAGCTGGAGCAGGAAGCGGGTCCGAAACAGGTCTTTACGGACATCGAAATGCCCCTGGTCACGGTGATTTCACGTATTGAGCGTAACGGCGTGCTTATCGATCAGAATATCCTCGCCAGGCACTCTCAGGAGCTGACCACCCGCCTCTCTGAACTGGAACTGAAGGCGCATGAACTGGCGGGCGAGCCGTTTAATCTCTCCTCAACTAAACAGCTGCAGACCATCCTGTTTGAAAAGCAGGGCATTAAGCCTACGAAGAAGACACCGGGCGGCGCACCTTCAACCAGCGAAGAGGTGCTGGCCGAGCTGGCGCTTGATTATCCGTTGCCAAAAGTCATTCTGGAGCATCGGGGGCTGTCAAAGCTGAAATCTACCTACACCGATAAACTGCCGCAGATGATTAATCCGGTCTCCGGACGCGTTCACACTTCTTATCATCAGGCCGTCACGGCGACCGGCCGTCTCTCTTCGACCGATCCGAACCTGCAGAACATTCCGGTCCGTAACGAAGAAGGTCGCCGGATCCGTCAGGCCTTTATTGCCGGTACAGATAAACGGATTGTTGCTGCGGACTATTCCCAGATTGAGCTGCGCATCATGGCGCATCTGTCACAGGATAAAGGTTTGCTGGATGCCTTTGCCCAGGGGGAGGATATCCACCGTGCCACGGCAGCGGAAGTATTTGGTTCCGCGCTGGAAAAGGTCTCAGCCGAGCAGCGCCGCAGCGCCAAAGCGATTAACTTTGGCCTGATTTATGGCATGAGTGCTTTTGGTCTGTCGCGCCAGCTGAACATCGGTGCCGGTGAAGCGAAGAAATATATGGATCTCTACTTCGAACGCTATCCGGGCGTGCTGCGTTACATGGAAAAGACCCGCGATCAGGCGGCGTCCAAAGGCTATGTGGAGACGCTGGACGGGCGTCGTCTGTGGCTGCCGGATATCAAATCCAGTAACGCTATCCGCCGCAAAGCGGCTGAGCGTGCGGCAATCAATGCGCCGATGCAGGGAACTGCAGCAGATATCATCAAGCGGGCAATGATTGCCGTGGATGGCTGGCTGCAGCAGCAGAACGGTGATGACGTGAAGATGATCATGCAGGTACACGATGAACTGGTGTTTGAGATCCACAAAGACGCGGTGGAGAGCGCCAGCGCAAAAATCCGTCAGCTGATGGAGAGCAGCATGACGCTGGATGTGCCGCTGCTGGTGGAAGTCGGCGTCGGTGATAACTGGGATCAGGCGCACTGATCTAACTTGCTGCCTGCTAAACATTTTTTCGGGAATTAAACTATAGCTTCTGTGCAAAAGTGTGACGAGGCTGGTAAAAATTATGTCAAAACCTGAAAGTGAATCACAAAAAATCCTTTGTCGGTCAGAAAAAATCAGGTAAAGTTCGTCGCGTAGGGTACAGAGGTAAGATGTTCTATCTTTCAGACCTTTTACTTCACGTAATCGGATTTGGCTGAATATTTAGCCGCCCCAGTCAGTTATGACTGGGGCGTTTTTTATTGGGCTTTTTTCACCTGGCCACGCTGACGTTACTCTGCTGGCAGGTTATCTGCATCGCCTTCCCGGGCTGGCTCAAGTTCGCTGAACCAGGTATCCAGCTTCTGACGCACTTTGTCCACGCCCAGCTTTTTCAGCGAAGAGAACATCTCAACCTGCACGTCGCCCGTAAAGCCCAGCGCGGCTTCACGCACCATATTGAGCTGCGCTTTACGCGCGCCAGAAGCAAGCTTGTCCGCTTTGGTCAGCAGCACTAAAACCGGAATGTTGCTGCTCACGGCCCACTCAATCATCTGCTGATCGAGATCTTTAAGCGGGTGGCGGATATCCATCAGCACCACCAGCCCTTTCAGCGCCTGCCGCTTTTGCAGATATTCTGCCAGCGCACGCTGCCATTTACGTTTCATCTCTTCCGGTACTTCGGCATAGCCGTAGCCGGGCAGATCCACCAGACGTTTGCCCTCAACCACTTCAAACAGGTTGATAAGCTGGGTACGCCCCGGCGTTTTACTGGTGCGCGCCAGACTTTTCTGGTTAGTCAGTGTATTAAGCGCACTGGATTTGCCTGCATTTGAGCGCCCGGCAAAGGCTACTTCAATACCCGTGTCGGACGGCAGATGACGGATATCTGGCGCACTGAGCATGAAGTGAGTAACGTGATAATTCAAAGCAGACAAAATAGACTCCAGCTGATAGATACGGACTAATGCGCTGATTATACCTGTTATGACGCAAAAGTATCTGACAGCTGTTGCCCTGACAGACTGTGTAAGAGATCGCCGTTTCATGATGCCAGTTTTGGCTGAAATATAAAAAGTTCAATATTTTTTTATCATTAAAATACAAAGTCTTGCGTTGTTTTAATCACTCTTTTCTCTAAATAAGGGCAAGGACTCACTTGTTGATTCTGCACTTTCGTCTACATTTGGTGTCAGTGCAAGGCAGCACCCATCAGGATGATGCGCTCAGGAGTGTCCGGAAGACCACGAGCATGGCAGGAGTACGATTCAGGCAGGAATCGGGAAAGGACAGGGATTACTCGCAGGAGCGATATGGCGACGGAGTGACCGGGACGTTGAGAGCCGTAAAGGATTTATTCAGAGTTTCCTTCGTACGAAGGTGCGAAATAAGGCGATAGCAAAAGCTATCGCCTTTTTTCTTTGTCTGCTTTCTGCTAGATTTCGCCGCAATTCTATACTGAACTCACCAGGCATCACTGAGACCGGATACCATGAAGCAACCTGCACCCGCCCAGCGTGGCAAACCCGCTGCTAAAGCCAAACGCAAATCGCGTGAAGAACTGAATCAGGAAGCGCGCGATCGTAAACGTGACAAAAAGCACAGCGGCCATAAATCGGGCAGCCGTGCCAGCCCGACGGCGCAGAGCAGCGGCAGCGCACAGACTAAAAAAAGCAGCGATGCCCGCATTGGCAGCAAAAAACCGGTATCGCTGGTGGCTGAAGGCAAAACGCAGCCCGTGACAAAAGCGGCACCTCAGCCCAAAGCGAAAGCGCAGAAAGTACGCCTGACGCCTGAAGAGGAGCTGGCGAAGCTGGAGAACGACGAACGTCTCGACACACTGCTTGATCGCCTGGAAAAAGGCGAGACGCTGAGCGGTGAAGACCAGGCGTGGCTGGATGAGACGCTGGACCGCATCGATGAGCTGATGGAAACGCTGGGGATCGCGCTGGATGATGACGCCGAAGATGAGCAGGCTGAAGAAGATATGATGCGCCTGCTGAAAGGGCAGTAATTCCGTTACCGGACGGCATGCGCCGTACTGCATGCCGCGCTGAGCAGGTATTCAACAATGTTTTGGCCTGGATCAATTTTAGCGCTGCTGCTCACATGTTATATCCTCTGGTTATTGTTTAAACTACGCCGCCTGTCGCGCCTGAAATCGCGTTTACGGCGGCGTTCCCTTCACCGCTTCACTGACCCTTCTGCGCGACCTTTCCGGACCACACGCCACCGAAAGAGGTAAGCATGACCGCGCAGCAGATAGAATGGGATCAGCAGCTGGTTGAGAAATACAGCGGCTCAGGCCCGCGTTATACTTCCTATCCCACCGCGCCGGAATTCAGTGAAATTTTCCGCGACGCAGATTTTCAGCAGGCTGCTACCCGCTATCCTCACCGGCCGCTCTCCCTTTACGTGCATATTCCGTTCTGTCACAGGCTATGTTACTTCTGCGGCTGCAATAAAATAGTGACGCGTCAGCGGCATAAAGCTGACCGCTATCTGAATGCGCTGGCACAGGAGATCGCCTGTCGTGCACCGCTGTTTGCCGGTCGCCGGGTAACTCAGCTGCACTGGGGAGGCGGCACGCCGACCTTCCTTGACGGACCGCAGATAAGCCGGCTGATGGCGCTGTTGCGGCATCACTTTGATATAGCGGATGACGCTGAAATGTCGATCGAAATCGATCCGCGTGAGATCGCACCGGCCACGATCGATCATCTGCGGGCGGAAGGATTTAACCGCCTGAGCATAGGGATTCAGGATTTTGATCGGGCGGTGCAGGCGCGCATTAACCGGGTACAGGATGAAGCGGCAATTGGTGCGCTGGTAAAGCGCGCGCGCGAACAGGGCTTTCGTTCGGTCAGTTTCGATCTGATCTACGGTCTGCCGCTGCAGACTGCGGAACGCTTTGCACGGACACTGCAGCGGGTGATCGGGCTTGCTCCCGACCGTCTCAGCCTGTTCAGCTATGCGCATATGCCCGCGCTGTTTGCGGCGCAGCGCAAAATCAAAGCAGCAGAGCTACCCGACGCCGCGCAAAAGCTGCTGATCCTGCAGCAGAGCATTGCCACACTGACCGCCGCAGGCTACCAGTTTATCGGGATGGATCACTTTGCCCGGCCGGATGATGACCTGGCGATCGCGCAGCGCAGCGGCCTGCTGCACCGCAATTTTCAGGGCTACACCACGCACGGTGAGAGCGATCTGCTGGGACTGGGCGTTTCTGCTATCAGCATGCTGGGCGACAGCTATGCGCAGAACCGGAAAGTGCTGAATGAGTGGTATGCAGGGGTGGAGCAGCAGGGTAGCGCGCTGTGGCGCGGATTAACGCTGACGGAGGATGATCGTTTGCGGCGCGAGGTCATTAAACAGCTTATCTGCAACTTCACGCTCGATTTTGCCGCCGTGGAGGCGCAGTGGCCGGTCGCGTTTGAAGACTATTTTGCTGAAGATTTGACGCAGTTAGCCCCGCTGGTGGCGGAGGGGCTGGTGCGTTATGAAGCGCGGCGCCTGACGGTGACCGGGCGCGGCCGTCTGCTGATCCGCTCTGTCTGCATGTGTTTTGATCGCTATCTGCGGCAGAAAAACCGCCAGCAGCACTATTCCCGGATTATTTAAATAACAAAGGGAGCAGTACGCTCCCTTGCTATTAACTGAACAGGCTCGCCGTAACGGCGCATACCACAGCAGCCAGCGCAGTCTGCGGCGAATGTGCCACCGCGCTGCCAATGGCTGCCAGGTTATGCGCTATCGTCAGCATGACAGATTGCAGCATGATACTTCTCTCCCGATTACCGCGCATATGATACTCATCGGTAACGGTCTGTACAGCCTGTGCGTGCAAAAAATCAGCAGAAAGCCGCTCCCTGCAGCGTTACTCCATGCCCAGCTCTTTGAGCTTGCGCGTCAGTGTGTTGCGTCCCCAGCCGAGCAGGCGTGCCGCTTCCTGTTTATGCCCCTGAGTATGACGCAGCGCCGTCGTCAGCAGGGTGCGCTCCATCTCCGGTTGCGCTTCGGATAACAGGTTCTGATGACCGGAACGCAGTGCGCGATCGGCCCACTGTGCCAGCAGCGTGGCCCAGCTGTCCGGCAGCGATTGCACCGGACTGTCAGGCGTGACGGATTCAAACAGCTCCGGCGGCAGATCCTGAATCAGCACTTCCTGACCGGCGGCCATGACCGTCAGCCAGCGGCAGGTGTTCTCCAGCTGGCGCACGTTGCCTGACCAGTGCAGGCGGGTCAGCGCCGTTTCCGTTTCCGGATGCAGGATTTTGGCCTCAACCCCCAGCTCGCGCGCGGCGACCTGCAGGAAGTAGCGTGCCAGACGCGGAATATCTTCGCGGCGCTCACGCAGCGGCGGCAGATGCACACGAATAACGTTGAGGCGGTGGAACAGATCCTCACGGAATTTGCCCTCCTGCACGCGCAGCTCAAGGTTCTGATGCGTGGCGGCAATAATGCGCACATCCACCTTTACCGGCGCGTAGCCGCCCACGCGATAGAACTGACCGTCTGCCAGCACGCGCAGCAGACGCGTCTGCACATCCAGCGGCATATCGCCAATCTCATCAAGAAACAGCGTGCCGCCATCCGCCTGTTCAAAGCGGCCCTGGCGGATCTGGTTAGCGCCGGTAAACGCCCCTTTTTCATGCCCGAACAGCTCAGATTCAATCAGGTCTTTCGGGATCGCTGCCATATTCAGCGCGATAAAAGGCGCCTTGGCCCGCGGGCTGTGGCGATGCAGCGCATGCGCGACCAGCTCTTTACCGGTTCCGGACTCTCCGTTGATCAGCACGCTGATTGAGGAGCGGGAGAGACGGCCAATAATACGGAACACATCCTGCATCGCCGGCGCTTCGCCGATGATGTCGGTTGTCGGGCCGCTGACGGGCTGATTGCGCGGCTGCTGCTGCTCCTGATAGTGGCTGATGGCGCGCTCGACCAGCGCGACCGCCTCATCAATATCAAACGGCTTCGGCAGATAATCAAACGCACCCTGCTGATAGGCGCTGACGGCGGCATCAAGATCGGAGTGCGCCGTCATAATGATGACCGGCAGCATCGGATGACGCTGTTTAATCTGCTTAAGTAGCGCCAGGCCATCCATGCCCGGCATGCGGATATCTGACAATAATACGTCCGGGGTTTTGCTGGCGAGTGCATCCAGCACTTCACTGGCGCTGTCAAACGTCGCGCAGCTTAAACCGGCTCCAGTGAGCGCGCGTTCAAGCACCCAGCGGATGGAGCTATCGTCATCGACGATCCAGACTATCCCTCGTTGCATAGAAACCTCACTGGCGAATGGGCAGGTAAACCGAAAATTCGGTGTGGCCTGGCCAACTGTTAAATTCAATTTTTCCTGAGTGCTGATCGATCAGACTGCGGGCGATAGAGAGCCCGAGACCGGTGCCGCCTTCGCGTCCGCTGACCATGGGATAGAACAGCGTATCCTGCAGCTGTGCCGGGATACCCGGTCCGTTATCTTCCACATCAATACGCGCCACCAGCCGGTAGCGTGTGCCGTGCAGCGTCAGCTGAAAAGCGGTGCGCGTACGCAGCACGATGGTACCGCCCTCTGCGCCCAGCGCCTGCAGCGCATTGCGTACTACGTTAAGCAGCACCTGTTCAATCTGGTCAGGATCGTGCGGCAGTTCCGGCAGACTGGGGTCGTAGTCGCGCACCAGCGTGACGTTATCCGGCAGCTCCATCGAGACCAGCTTGACCACGCGTTCAGCCACCTGATGAATGCTCTGCGTAACGTGCAACCCCGGCTGCTGCGGGCCCAGCAGACGATCCACCAGATTGCGCAGCCGGTCTGCCTGCTCGATGATAACGTTGGTATATTCATTCAGCGACGGGTCAGGTAGCGCGCGCGACAGCAGCTGCGCTGCGCCGCGCAGGCCGCCAAGCGGGTTTTTAATCTCATGCGCCAGGCCGCGTACCAAATCGCGTGCGGCAACCTGCTGAGCATGCTGGATCTGCTCCTGGCTGAGCCGGCGCTGATTGTCCATCGGGGCCATCTCCAGCAGGATCAGGCCGTCTGGCAGACGCTGCGCGGTCAGCGACATAATATGCGCACGTCCGTCGACCACCAGCGTGACTTCGCTGTCGGTAAAGCCCTGGCCCGCAGCCAGGCTCTCACGCATCACGTCAATGTTCAGCGAAAAGTAGCCGGTCAGTTCCGGCAGCGGTGTGCCAAACAGTTTGCGCGAACTCTGCGCCAGCAGCTGCTGCGCAGCCGGATTGGCATAGCGGATCACCAGCCCGTCATCGACCAGCAGAATACTGTTTATCAGGGAGTTGAGAATCTGCCCTGCATCAGGCAGTGAGCCAGCAACCATACCACGATCCTCTGCACCAAATTAGTGCACTATAGCGTTTTGGGATGGAAAACTCCCTGATAACGGCAATTTTGCGGTGAAAAAAACCCATCCGGAGATGGGCTAAAGTTTCCACGGCAACAAAAAAACGTTGTCCTCTTTTGCCCGGACTGGCGGACAAAAGAGGTGAATGGCCATTTAAACGCTGTAGTAGAGTTCAAATTCAACCGGGTGTGGCGTCATGCGAACGCGATCAACATCTGGCTTGCGCAGCTCGATGTAAGCATCGATAGCGTCGTCAGTGAATACGCCGCCGCGGGTCAGGAACTCGCGATCTTCATTCAGCGCGTTCAGCGCCTCTTCCAGAGAACCGGCTACTTTCGGGATCTCCGCTTCTTCTTCCGGCGGCAGATCGTAGAGGTTTTTGTCCATCGCATCGCCAGGATGGATTTTGTTGATGATGCCGTCGAGGCCAGCCATCAGCAGTGCAGTAAACGCCAGGTATGGGTTAGCCGCTGGATCCGGGAAGCGCGCTTCAATACGGCGAGCTTTCGGGCTGGCAACAACCGGAATACGGATAGAGGCAGAACGGTTACGCGCAGAATAAGCGAGCATAACCGGCGCTTCATAACCCGGCACCAGACGCTTGTAAGAGTTGGTGGTGGGGTTAGCCAGGGCGTTAATTGCTTTAGCGTGCTTGATCACACCGCCGATGTAGAACAGTGCCGTTTCAGACAGGCCGCCGTACTTATCACCGGAGAACAGGTTTACGCCACCTTTAGAGAGTGACATATGGCAGTGCATACCGGATCCGTTATCACCAAACATTGGCTTTGGCATAAAGGTTGCGGTCTTGCCGTAAGCGTGCGCGACGTTGTGCACGACATACTTATAAATCTGAATTTCATCCGCTTTTTTGGTCATGGTATTGAAGCGGGTTGCCACTTCGTTCTGACCAGCGGTTGCCACTTCGTGGTGATGTGCTTCTACAACCAGCCCCATCTGCTCCATGGTCAGACACATGGCAGAACGGATATCCTGAGAGGAGTCAACCGGTGGCACCGGGAAGTAACCGCCTTTCAGGCCCGGACGATGGCCTTTGTTGCCGCCTTCGTACGCTTTGCCGGTGTTCCAGCACGCTTCGATATCATCGATAGCAACATGTGAACCTGAAGTCGACGAGCCGAAACGGATATCGTCAAACAGGAAAAATTCTGGCTCAGGCCCGAACAGCACCGTGTCAGCAATACCGGAAGAACGCAGGTACTCTTCGGCGCGCTTGGCAATGGAACGCGGGTCGCGATCGTAACCCTGCAGCGTGCCTGGCTCAAGGATGTCACACCGGATGATGAGAGTCGGGTCTTCGAAGAACGGATCCATCACCGCGGTGGTGGCATCCGGCATCAGCACCATGTCTGATTCGTTAATGCCTTTCCAGCCACCGATGGATGAACCATCGAACATTTTGCCTTCTTCAAAGAAGTCTGCGTTAACCTGATGAGCAGGAATGGTGACGTGCTGTTCTTTACCTTTGGTATCGGTAAAACGCAGATCGACGAACTTAACTTCATGCTCGTTCATCATCGAGAGAACGTGTTCAGCGGACATACTCAACTCTCCTGGAAATGGTCATCTGTTGTCGTGGTGAGAGAACTCAAAATGCCTGGAATGTGTCACGACTACTGACCACCCCTGACTAAGATCCCGGCAAGCTATTCAGCCATCAGGCCACTGTCGTTTGCACTTAAAAAAGATAAAGCGAATTCTGTGCCAACTTTTTTCAAGCGCGATAAATGGCGCTGTACGGCGCGCTGCGGTGCATCAGCAGCTGCACCAGAACAGACGCATTGCTTTATTATGGTGCAAATCCGTGCGGTGTCAGCACTAAAATGGTGCACAAAGCCAGCAGGATGCAGATATTTGCACCGCTAATGGTGCTAAAAATCAGCAGCGCGAGAATATTGTCGGGAAAACTGTGATCATGTTCAGTATTCCGCTTAATCCGTGTACAATACCGCGTTATTTCTATAATGCCTGAGGCAAAGCTGTGATCGAAAATTTGCGTAACATCGCCATCATCGCGCACGTTGACCATGGAAAAACCACCCTGGTCGACAAACTGCTGCAACAGTCCGGTACTTTTGACGCTCGTACCGAAGCGACTGAACGTGTGATGGATTCCAATGATTTGGAAAAAGAGCGTGGAATTACCATCCTCGCAAAAAACACCGCCATCAAATGGAACGACTACCGTATCAACATCGTTGATACCCCGGGACACGCCGACTTCGGTGGTGAAGTAGAGCGCGTCATGTCCATGGTGGATTCGGTGCTGCTGGTTGTTGATGCGATGGATGGCCCTATGCCGCAAACCCGCTTCGTAACCAAGAAAGCCTTTGCCCACGGTCTGAAACCTATTGTGGTTATCAACAAAATTGACCGTCCAGGCGCGCGTCCTGACTGGGTTGTAGATCAGGTATTCGACCTGTTCGTTAACCTCGACGCGACTGATGAGCAGCTGGACTTCCCTATCATTTACGCGTCAGCGCTGAATGGTATTGCAGGTCTGGAACATACTGATATGGCTGAGGACATGACCCCGCTGTATCAGGCAATCGTCGATCACGTTTCTCCGCCGCAGGTTGAAGCTGATGCGCCGCTGCAGATGCAGATTTCACAGCTGGACTACAACAACTACCTGGGCGTTATCGGTATTGGCCGCATCAAGCGCGGTAAAATCAAGCCGAACCAGCAGGTAACGGTGATTGATAGCGAAGGCAAAACCCGTAACGCAAAAGTAGGCAAAGTGCTGACGCATCTGGGTCTGGAGCGTATCGACAGCGATCTGGCAGAAGCGGGCGACATCATTGCTGTTACCGGTCTGGGTGAGCTGAACATCTCCGATACCATCTGCGACACGCAGAATGTACAGGCCCTGCCGGCGCTGAGCGTGGATGAGCCGACCGTGACCATGTTCTTTAACGTCAATACCTCACCGTTCTGCGGTAAAGAAGGTAAATACGTTACTTCACGTCAGATCCTGGATCGCCTGAACAAAGAACTGGTACACAACGTTGCGCTGCGCGTTGAAGAGACCACCGATGCTGACGCGTTCCGCGTATCAGGTCGTGGTGAGCTGCACCTTTCTGTTCTGATCGAAAACATGCGTCGTGAAGGTTTCGAGCTGGCGGTATCCCGTCCGAAAGTTATCTTCCGTGAGCATGAAGGCCGCAAGCAGGAGCCATTTGAGAACGTGACCCTCGATATCGAAGAGACCCATCAGGGCTCGGTGATGCAGGCGATGGGTGAGCGTAAAGGCGACCTGAAAAATATGGATCCGGATGGCAAAGGCCGCGTACGTCTCGACTACGTGATCCCAAGCCGTGGTCTGATCGGCTTCCGTAACGAATTCATGACCATGACCTCCGGTACCGGTCTGCTTTATTCTACCTTCAGCCACTACGACGACGTTCGTCCGGGTGAAGTGGGTCAGCGTCAGAACGGCGTTCTGATCTCCAACGGTCAGGGTAAAGCCGTTGCGTTTGCGCTGTTTGGTCTGCAGGATCGCGGTAAGCTGTTCCTGGGTCACGGTGCAGAAGTCTATGAAGGCCAGATCATCGGTATTCACAGCCGCTCTAACGACCTGACAGTAAACTGCCTGACCGGTAAGAAACTGACCAACATGCGTGCGTCAGGTACCGATGAGGCAACCACGCTGGTTCCGCCACAGAAAATGACGCTGGAGCAGGCGATCGAGTTCATCGATGATGATGAACTGGTTGAAGTCACGCCACAGTCAGTGCGTATTCGTAAACGTCACCTGACCGAGAACGATCGCAAACGCGCGTCTCGCGGCGGTAAAGAGTAAGCGATACCTTCTGTTATCAGGCCCCGCACTGCGGGGCTTTTTTGTTTTTGTTGCCCGCCTTTTCCCCGGCTGCTTACTGTTCAGCTACGCTTTTTGCCGCTAGAGTGAATGATCCCGGAAGCACAGAGGAGAGGCGTCATGCTGTACATCTTTGATTTGGGTAACGTGATCGTTGATATCGACTTCAATCGCGTACTGGGCGTCTGGAGTGATTTAGGTCGCGTGCCGCTGGCCACGCTGCAGAGTCGCTTCGGCATGGATGAAGCGTTTGAACAACATGAACGGGGTGAAATCAGCGACCCTGAATTTGCTGAACGTCTTTGCGAGCAGCTCGATATTGCCCTGAGCTATGAACAGTTCACTGCCGGCTGGCAGGCCGTGTTTGTCGGCGTGCGCCCGGAGACGCTGGCCATCATGAACCAGCTACGCGCCCGGGGCGAGCGCGTGGTGATCCTTTCCAACACGAATCAGCTGCATTTTGAGTTCTGGCCAACACACTATCCGGAAGTGCAGCAGGCTGCCGATCGCGTCTATATGTCGCAGGATCTCGGCATGCGTAAACCGGAAGCCCGTATTTTCAGCTATGTGCTGGCGCAGGAGGGGTACACTGCCGATCAGGCCATTTTCTTTGATGACAATCAGGCAAATATCGATGCGGCACGCGCGCTGGGAATAGACAGCGTGCTGGTGGAGGACCACAAAACCCTGCCAGACTGGTTTGCAGCGCGTGGATAAATGTGATGGCTAACACTCTGCGCCACCGGGCGCATGCGTTCTTTTTATGGCTCAAGCTGCTGTGGCGGCGTATCGACGAAGACAACATGACCACGCAGGCAGGTAATCTTGCCTACGTCTCCCTGCTGGCACTGGTGCCGCTGGTCGCGGTGATCTTCGCGCTGTTCGCCGCGTTCCCGGTGTTTTCCGACATCAGCGTACAGCTCAAGAATTTTATTTTTACCAACTTCATGCCGGCAGCGGGTGACGTGATCCAGCGCTACCTCGACCAGTTTGTGGCTAACGTTAACAAAATGACGGCAGTGGGGGCTGTAGGGCTGATTGTGACGGCGCTGCTGCTAATGCACTCCGTTGACAGCGCGCTGAACACCATCTGGCGCAGCAATTCGCCGCGTCCGATGGTCTATTCGTTTGCCGTCTACTGGATGATCCTGACGCTGGGACCGCTGCTGGCTGGTGCCAGTCTGGCAATCAGTTCCTATTTGCTGTCGCTGCGCTGGGTGAATGTTACCGGCGTAACCAGCCTCATCGACCAGCTGCTGCGTATTTTCCCGCTGGTGCTCTCTATTCTGGCGTTCTGGCTGCTTTACAGCGTTGTGCCAACGCGCCGCGTGCCGGGGCGCGATGCGCTCACGGGGGCAGTGGTGGCAGGTCTGCTGTTTGAGCTGGGCAAAAAAGGCTTTGCGCTCTATGTTACGATGTTTCCTTCGTATCAGTTAATTTACGGCGTACTGGCCGTTATTCCGATCCTGTTTCTGTGGGTCTACTGGACGTGGTGTATTGTTTTGCTGGGAGCGGAAGTCACCGTCACCCTGAACGACTATCGCCAGCTAAAGCAGCAGGAACATGAACCATCCCGTGAGGAAACATGATTGCATTAATTCAGCGCGTCAGTGCCGCCAGCGTGACGGTCGACAACCGGATCATTGGTGAGATTGGCGCAGGACTGCTGGTGCTGCTGGGCGTGGAGAAAGAGGATGATGATCAAAAAGCGCGGCGACTCTGCGATAAAGTGCTCGGCTACCGTGTTTTCGGTGACGAAAATGACAAAATGAATCTGAATGTGCACCAGGCTGGCGGCAGCGTGCTGGTGGTTTCGCAGTTTACGCTGGCAGCAGATACCCGTAAGGGCATGCGTCCCTCATTTTCCGGGGGAGCCGCACCGGCCGAAGCGGAGCGACTGTATAACGTCTTTAGCGACTGCTGCCGGGCCAGCGGTATCACCACCGCCTGCGGTCGCTTTGCGGCGGATATGCAGGTTTCACTGGTAAATAACGGTCCGGTCACTTTCTGGTTGCAGGTGTGAGATCGGCAGTCGGGCGACAGGCGATCGGCCACGCAGGCTCCGAACGGGAGAACCATTTTATGTATCATCTTCGAGTGCCGCAGACGGCTGAAGAGCTGGACATGTATTACCAGTTCCGCTGGGAAATGCTGCGCAAGCCGCTACGCCAGCCACAGGGCTCAGAACGTGACGCCTGGGATGCGCTGGCGCATCATCAGATGGTGGTGGATGAGCAGGGCAAGCCGGTTGCTGCAGGCCGCCTCTATATCAATGCCGAGAACGAAGCGGCTATTCGCTTTCTGGCCGTGCACCCGTCGGTACAGGGCAAGGGGCTGGGTACGCTGGTGGCGATGACGCTGGAGTCCGTTGCACGCCAGGAGGGCGCCAAGCGCGTAACCTGCAGCGCGCGCGAAGACGCCGTGGAGTTTTTTGCCAAGCTGGGTTTTATCAATCAGGGTGAAATTACGGCACCGCAGACCACGCCGCTGCGTCATTTTCTGATGATTAAACCGGTGGTGACGCTGGATGACATTCTGCACCGCGCCGACTGGTGCGGTCAGCTGCAACAGGCGTGGTATGAGCACATTCCTCTGAGTGAAAAAATGGGCGTGCGCATTCTGCAATATACCGGACAGAAATTTGTTACCACCATGCCGGAGACCGGCAATCAGAACCCGCACCATACGCTGTTTGCCGGCAGCCTCTTTTCACTGGCCACGCTGACCGGCTGGGGACTGATCTGGCTGCTGCTGCGCGAACGTCACCTGGGCGGGACCATTATTCTGGCGGATGCGCACATCCGCTACAGCAAACCGATCAGCGGACGGCCCGGTGCCATCGCCGATCTCGGCTCGCTGAGTGGCGATCTCGATCGCCTCGCGCGCGGGCGTAAGGCGCGCGTGCAGCTGGAAGTAGAGCTGTATGGTAATGAGGAGCCGGGCGCAGTATTTGAGGGCGTTTATATTGTACTGCCTGCAGATCAGCATGGTCCGCTTGAAGCGGGTGGCTCTGGCGCGCTGATAAACTAAGGGTGTCGGCACCGATCGCGCTTGCAACAACGCGATCGGTGGGCCGGTATTACTCTGTCTCTCCGTTACGCATGGTCTGCTGCAGCGATCCTGCGTCGGTGGTAACGGAAAGGTCTGCTGAAATGCCCGGACGCAGTGGCGTACCGGCGCGCAGCGAACCCTTAAGCTGCAGCTGCAGCGTGCTGTTACCGCTCTGCGTCAGGGCCGGCCAGCCCCAGTTTTCCAGCACGTTTGCCGGCACCGCCTGGCCTTTCAGGCTCAGTGTGAGCGGGCGTCCGGCACTCTGACCCACCGTTGCTGTCGCTTCCAGCAGTCCGTTGCCGTTAAAGGCGCTCATTTCTGTTATCTGGATCTGCTGCTCATCTGCCGTCAGTGCGATTGAGGGATGACGCAGATCGGTACGGTTAAACGTGGCTTCTGCCGCATTAAAAGCTGCTTTGCCTGACCAGATCCCCCACTGATGTTCACGCGCCAGCAGCAGGTTGTCCGCAGAGCCGTCCAGTGCGGTCATCTGGAAAGGAAACGCCGGGTTGATATCGATGATCAGGTTACGATTAGCGGTGGCGTGCTTCACCAGCACGCTGCCAAGCCAGGCGGGCAGGGGGGCCTGCCAGCGCTCGCGCCAGTTCTGCGGTAACGTATACTCCAGTCCGGCCACCGCCAGATCGTCCAGCGTCAGCTGCCGGTTGCTGCGCGTCCAGCTGCCGCTGGCGCGCAGAATACCGTTAACCCAGCGCGAGCTGAACTGCGTGAGTCTGACACCTTCAGGCGAGAACTCTGCATTAACAATGGGATCATCCAGCGCCAGGCTGCCATTGATAAAGTTACCTGCATTCATTGCCAGGTAGCCCTCTTTGCTTTGCCAGTCCCCGTTGTGCAGGGTGATGTCCCGCAGCGTAAGATCCAGATCGGTGACGGCCCAGTCGGGGCCCTGCAGCCGGGCATCGGTGAGATCCAGACGATGAATACTGACCGCAGGGGCCGTCAGCAGCGGGCGCAGAAATTCATTCAGCGATTTGCTGGTCTGCAGGCGGATATCATTCAGGCGCAGCTGATTGATGCTCCAGTTACCCCCGGCGTCACGCTCTGCCCGGCCGGTTACCGAGCCGCGTGCGATATCCGCACCGATTGTGGTTAGCTGCAGGCGGCGCTGCGCCACGTTGCCCTGCAGCAGCACGTTATCACCGGCCACTCCGTTCAGCGTCAGCTGCGCCGCGCTCATCTGAAACTGTGCGTCACTGCCCAGCATATCGGCGGGCGTGGGTTTCCATGGAATGATACCGCCATTAATGCCGCGCGCAGAGAGCGGCAGCGCCGTGCGCGGGCTCTCCAGGCGTACATTTCGCAGCTGCAGGCGGTTTGCCTGAATCGGCAGCGTGGTCGCTGGCGTCTGATTAGCGAGATTGATCTCCCCTTCATGGATTTCAATGCTGTCGAAATGAAGCCAGTCGCTGAACTGCACCAGCGCCAGGCCAAGATCGATGCGTTTAGCCACGACAACCGCCGGCTGGCCGTCGTGACCAAAGCTGAAGTTATCCAGCACGATATGCGAAGGAGAGGAGAAGTTATGCTCAATTTTACTGACGGAGAGATGCCAGGCTGTTTTGTCGCTTACCCAACGGCTAAACCAGCCGGCGCCCCACTGTGTCTGCACCAGCACATAACCGATCACCAGCAGCAGCAGAATCAGCAGTAATAAAGTAAGGAAAAACTTGCCCAGAAATTTCATTGCATTCATCCATCGCGATCGTTGTCCGGTCAGTGGTTGTTATGCCTGAATTACCGTTGCAGCTCAACTGTCTGGCGAAAAATGCGAATAAATAGCAGGCAGGCTGATGCCTGCCTGCTGCGCTATTTTTCCTGCGGGAAAATAAGATTAAGCACAATCGCCGTAATACCGCCGGCAGCAATACCGGAAGAGAGCAGCGTTTTCAGCCACTCTGGCGCAAACTGCAGGATCAGCGGCTGCTGAGAGACACCCAGCCCGACCGCCAGCGACAGTGCAATAATCATGATGGCGCGGCGATTAAGCGGCTCGCGCGAGACAATGCGCACGCCGGAGGCAGCAATGGTGCCAAACATCACAATAGTGGCGCCACCCAGTACCGGTTCCGGAATATGCTGAACAAAGCCGCTGACCGCCGGAAACAGCCCGAGTACCACCAGCATCAGCGCCACCACAAAGCCCACATAGCGGCTGGCTACGCCGGTCAGCTGGATCACGCCGTTGTTCTGTCCAAAGCAGGAGTTGGGGAAGGTATTAAACAGGGCAGATACGCAGGAGTTCAGGCCGTTTGCCAGCACGCCGCCTTTCAGACGCTTCATATAGAGCGGGCCGCTGACCGGCTGTTCTGAAACGTCAGAGGTGGCGGTGATATCACCGATGGTCTCCAGCGAGGTAACCATAAAGACCAGCATCAGCGGGATCAGCAGATTCCAGTCAAAGCCCAGCCCGTAATAGAGCGGTGAGGGCACGGCCAGCAGCGGCTGCTGTACCGGTGCCGCGCTCTCCGGCAGCATATCCAGCCCCCACGCCAGTGCATACCCCACCGCCATCGCGATCACCAGCGATGCGACGCGCAGATAGGGGTTGCGCTGCCGGTTAAGCAGAATAATGACCAGCAGCACGGCACCTGCCAGCAGCAGGTTTTCAGGTGCGCCAAAGCTGTGATCGTTCATCGCGGCAAAACCACCGCCAATCGAGGTCAGCCCGACCTGAATCAGCGAGAGACCGATAATCATTACCACAATGCCCGACACCAGCGGCGTAATAATCCGGCGTGCAAGATGCAGCACGCGCGACAGCAGCATTTCGGTACAGGAGGCGACCATCAGCGTGCCAAACAGCGCCGCCATCATGGTGGGCACATCCGCTCCGCCATTCTTCAGCGCCATACCGCCCATGATCAGTGGGGTGACAAAGTTAAAGCTGGTGCCCTGAATCGACAGCAGCCCGGACCCAACCGGTCCCCAGGTTTTGATCTGCAGCAGTGACGCCACGCCGGAGGCAAACAGCGACATGCTGATGATGTGCTGCGTATCCTGTGCCGGCAGTCCCAGCGCCTGGCAGATCAGCAGCGCCGGGGTGATCACGGCAACAAACATCGCCAGCAGATGCTGACAGGCGGCAAACAGCGTCTGCGGCAGCGGCGGGCGATCCTCAAGACGATAAATCAGTTCGCTTTTTGTCGTGGCAGACGCACTGGCGGGCGAAAGGGGTTCGGCACGATTAACAGGCATGACAGGCTCTCAGTAACAGCAAAGTGGCGATTTTAAACGGTTGCCCGCTGAAAGCAATCGTTTGCATAGCTGGCGTCACTCTTCCGCTGGGTGATTTTTCCGCAGGCGCACAGGGCGCGGCGGAAACAGGTACCTAGGCGTGGCTGTAGCGTTCAGTTTCCGGCAGCCAGCGCTCAATCAGCGCCTGTGCCTGTTGGGGATAGTATTGATGGATATGGCGTGCCACGCGCTGCACTTCCGGGATCATGGCCTGATCGCGCAACAGGTCAGCTACCCTGAATTCAGCATTGCCGGTCTGCCGCGTGCCCAGCAGCTCGCCGGGCCCGCGAATTTCGAGATCGTGCTGCGCAATCACAAAGCCATCGTTGCTGTCGCGCAGGACCTGCAGGCGACGCTGAGCCGTTTTGCTCAGCGGGGCTTTATAAAGCAGCACGCAATGTGAGGCGACGGCACCGCGCCCGACGCGCCCGCGCAGCTGATGCAGCTGTGCCAGGCCAAGCCGCTCCGGATTTTCGATGATCATCAGGCTGGCATTGGGTACATCCACGCCAACCTCAATAACGGTAGTGGCGATCAGCAGCTGGATCTCGTTGGCTTTGAATGCGGCCATCACTGCCTGCTTCTCTGCAGGCTTCATGCGACCGTGCACCAGGCCTGTGCGCAAATCGGGCAGCGCAACGCGCAGCTCCTGCCAGGTCGCTTCGGCAGCCTGCGCTTCCAGCACCTCCGATTCATCAATCAGGGTGCAGACCCAGTAGGCCTGACGGCCCTCCAGACAGGCGTTTTTTACGCGTTCAATAATGTCGCTGCGGCGCGTATCCGGAATGGCCACCGTCGTCACCGGCGTACGGCCCGGCGGCAGTTCATCAATAGTTGACGTGTCGAGATCGGCGTAGGCGGTCATCGCCAGCGTACGCGGGATGGGGGTCGCGGTCATGATGAGCTGATGGGGATGAAAACCCTGCTCTTCGCCTTTTTCCCACAGCGCCAGCCGCTGATGCACACCAAAGCGGTGCTGCTCATCAATGATCACCAGCGCCATGCCGCTGAATTTTACCTGCTCCTGAAACAGCGCGTGCGTGCCCACGACCATCGCCACCTGGCCGCTGGCGATTGCCGCCTGCTGCGCTTCGCGCGCTTTGCCTTTCTGCTTGCCGGCCAGCCAGCCCACTTCGATGCCGAGTGGAGCAAACCACTGGCGGAAATTCGCCGCGTGCTGCTCGGCCAGCAGTTCAGTCGGCGCCATCAGCGCGACCTGTTTGCCGTGGGCAATCACGTTAAGCGCGGCCAGCGCCGCCACCAGCGTTTTCCCGGAGCCGACATCACCCTGCACCAGACGCAGCATCGGATAGTCATTGGCCAGATCGCGCTCAATCTCCTTTACCACACGCTGCTGTGCGCCGGTCGGAGAGAAAGGCAGCGCGGCCAGCAGTCTGTCCACCAGCGTATGACAGGCGGGCAGCGGCAGCGCATGATGACGTTGTGCCCCCGCGCGCACGGCCAGCATGCTGAGGTTATGCGCCAGCAGCTCTTCAAGAATTAATCGTTTCTGTGCCGGATGACGGCCGGTTTCCAGTTCGCTGAGCCGGAGATCGGGTGGCGGCCGGTGCAGCGTGCGCAGCGCATCAGGCAGGCTGATCAGCCCGCCGCTCAGCTCCGGCGGCAGCAGCTCAGCAATCGCACAGCTCTCCAGCAGAGTCAGCGCCTGGTCAGTCAGGTTGCGCAGCGTGGCCTGACGTATGCCTTCCGTGGTGGGATAGACCGGCGTCAGGGTTTCCTGCAGCTCTGCGCCGCCCTGCTCGCCCTGAAGGCGATATTCAGGATGGATAATTTCGGCACCGCGCTGCCCGCGCTTGATCTCACCATAAGCGGTAACGCGGCGACCGGGTGCCAGGCTGTTTTTCATGCCGGCAGTGAAATTAAAAAAGCGCAGGGTAGCAATCCCGCTGCCGTCACTAATCTGGCACACCAGCATGCGGCGGCGACCAAACGTGACCTCGCTGTTCAGCACTTCGCCTTCAATGGTGGCCCAGATACCGGGCAGCAGGTCGTTGATTTTATAGAGCTGAGTGCGATCTTCGTAGCGCAGCGGCAGGTGAAGCAGCAGATCCTGGATAGTAAACAGGTTAAGTCTGGCCAGCTTAGCGGCCTGGCTGGCGCCGACGCCGGTCAGGGTACTGAGCGGTATGGCATCCAGCAGCCGGCCTTTCATTTCCGACCCGTGGCTTGCATGGCGGACCACCAGCCGGCATCGGCATCAATGCCGCCCTGCATATTGATCTGCGGATAGGGCAGGCCTTTCTGCTTCGCCACGCGTGCGAGAACCGGATAGCCGCCTTCAAACAGCAAACGCTGCTGCTCTGCTTCATCCAGCAGGCTGTGCTTACGCTGATACATCCCGGCATTCTGCCGCTGGCGCTGTGCTTCATAAAGGATAAGCGCGGAGGCCACAGAGACATTCAGCGACTGCACCATACCCACCATCGGGATAATAATATCCTGATCAGCCAGCGCCAGCGCGTCGGCAGTGATGCCGGTTTTTTCCTGACCCATCAGAATGCAGGTCGGGCGGGTGTAATCAATAGCGCGAAAGTCGACCGCTTTTGCTGAGAGGTTGGTGGCCAGCACCTGCATGCCGCGATCTTTCAGATGGCGTACTGCTTCAGTGATGTGCGTATGGGTTTTAACGTTTACCCAGCTGTTGCTGCCCGCGGACGCCGAAACCATCGTGCGCATCCGCACGCTGGGCCAGACGGCGTGAACTTCATGAATACCCACCGCGTCTGCCGTGCGGATCACCGCAGAGACATTATGCGGCTTGTGCACCTGCTCCATGCAGACGGTAAGATCGTGCTGGCGCAGCGCCAGCATTTCCTGAATTCGGGCAAAACGTTGAGCATTCATGCATTAATTACGGTTACGGTGGACTTTGATTACATCCGGCATCACGCGAATTTTACGCATAATGTTTGCCAGATGAACGCGGTCGTTAGCAGTCAGACGGATAAAGGCGCTGTAAACGCGGCCGTCGCGCTCTTCAGTATTCAGGCTCTGAATATTCGACCCCGCCGTGTTGATGGCGGCGGTGAGATTCGCCAGCGCCCCCTGGTGGTTAAACATATCCACCTTAATCTCCGCGACGAACTCCTGATCGGTCACTTTATCCCACTCTACTGCCATAAACTTCTCGGGCTCTTTCTGGTAGCCACGGATATTACGACAGGATTCATGGTGCACGACCAGGCCTTTGCCGGGACTGACGTGCGCGACAATCGGGTCGCCGGGGATAGGACGGCAGCACTTGGCAAAGGTGATCAGTACGCCATCGGCGCCTTTGATCGGCAGTTTTTTGCTGCGCTTGCTGCTTTGCGCCGCATCTGCAGCGGACTGCAGCAGGTTTTTCGCCACAACCACGCTCATGGCGTTGCCCAGACCAATTTCAGCCAGCAGATCGTCCATGCTGGCGAGCTTCATACGCTCCAGCTCCAGCTGCACGTTTTCTGCCGGTATTTCAGCCAGCTTTTTACTGCCGCCCAGCGCATGGCTCAGCAGACGACGCCCGAGGTTAACGGAATCTTCGCGTTTGAGGTTTTTCAGCAGCTGGCGGATCTTGGCGCGCGCTTTTGAGCTGACCACAAAGTTGAGCCAGGCGGCGTTCGGGCGTGCGCCGGGCGCGGTGATAATCTCGATGGTCTGTCCGCTGGTGAGCGGCTGTGACAGCGGATAGGGCTGGCGATCGACGCGCGCACCGACACAGGCGTGGCCAATGTCGGTATGTACCGCATAGGCGAAATCCACCGGCGTCGCACCGGCTGGCAGCTCAACGATGCGGCCTTCAGGCGTAAACACGTAGATCTCATCCGGGAAGAGATCGGATTTAACGCTTTCGATAAATTCAAATGAGCTGCCGGCGCTTTGCTGCAGCTCCAGCAGGCTCTGCAGCCAGCGCTGAGCGCGGATCTGTGCGGTCGTGCCGCTTTCACCCGCTTCTTTATAGGCCCAGTGGGCGGCCACCCCCATCTCTGCCATCTGATCCATATCTTCAGTACGGATCTGCACCTCAACCGGCACGCCGTGCGGTCCAATCATTGAGGTATGCAGAGATTGATAGCCGTTAGCTTTGGGGATGGCGATATAATCTTTCACGCGTCCGGGACGCGGTTTATACAGGCTGTGCATCTGACCCAGCACGCGATAGCAGGTATCGAGATCTTTCACTACCACGCGGAACGCGTAGATATCCATAATCGAGTGAAAACGCTGCTCTTTCAGATGCATTTTGCGGTAGATGGAGTAAAGATGCTTTTCACGACCGCTGACGCGGCAGGGAATACCCGCCTCCAGCAGACGCCCGTCAATTTCTGACAGGATCTTCTGAATCATCTCTTTACGGTTACCGCGCGCCGCTTTTACCACCTCTTTAATCACGCGAAAACGGTTAGGATAGAGCGCTTCAAATCCCAGCTCTTCCAGTTCTGTTTTCAGATGATGAATACCAAGACGGTGCGCCAGCGGGCTGTAAATTTCCAGCGTCTCCAGCGCAATGCGCCGTTTTTTATCCGGACGCAGCGCGCCCAGCGTGCGCATGTTGTGCGTGCGGTCAGCCAGCTTGATCAGAATGACGCGGATATCCTGCACCATCGCCATGATCATTTTACGGAAGTTTTCTGCCTGCGCTTCTTTCTTGTCGCGGAACTTCAGCTTGTCGAGCTTGGATACGCCTTCCACCAGTTCAGCCACGCTCTTGCCAAACAGCTGTTCCATATCCTGGTAGGTGGCAGGGGTATCTTCGATCACATCATGCAGCAGCGCGGCCATCAGTGTTTCATGGTCGAGCTTCATTTCAGCCAGAATGCAGGCCACGGCAACAGGATGGGTGATGTAAGGCTCACCGCTGGAACGAGTCTGTCCCTCGTGAGCATCACGTGCGACAAGGTAGGCTTGCTTGAGGCGCTTGATTTGCTCCTCAGGCAAGTATTTTTCAATCAGCTGATTGAGGCTTTCAAACAGATACAAGGTTGACCTGCAGAGTGCGGTTAACGACGACCTTCAGCGATAGCGGTAACGGCTTGCAACTCAGCGGCTTCCTGCTCTTGCTGTTCCTGACGATCACGCACATCCAGAATCTGGTTGGTGATCAGGCCTTCTTCGATTTCGCGCAGGGCGATAACGGTGGCTTTATCGTTCTCTTCCGGAACCAGCGGGTCTTTGCCGCCTACCTGCATCTGACGTGCACGACGTGCAGCGACCAACACCAGGTCAAAACGGTTACCAATTTTCTCTACTGCGTCCTGAACGGTTACGCGTGCCATAGGTGTGCTACTCCACAGATGATGAAGAAATGACTGGGCATAATACTGAAACTGAATTCAGACTGCCAATAGTTTGCTGATTAAAGCATCATGACGCGCTTTCTGGCGTCCCATACGCAGGCGTTCTGCGCGAATAATGGTTTTCAGATCGGACAGGGCCAGATCGAAATCATCATTAACAATCAGGTAATCGTATTCAGCATAGTGGCTCATTTCCGCCACGGCCTGCGCCATGCGGCGCGCAATAACCTCTTCGCTATCCTGCCCGCGGCCGCGCAGACGACGATCCAGCTCTTCGGTCGACGGCGGCAGGACAAAAATGCTGCGTGCTGCGGGCATTCTGCTGCGGATCTGCTGCGCGCCCTGCCAGTCGATGTCCAGAAACACGTCCACGCCGGTGGCCAGAACCTGCTCAATCGCGGCGCGCGAGGTGCCGTAATAGTTGCCAAACACTTCGGCATGCTCGAGGAACGCATCCTCAGCGATCATGCTTTCAAATTCAGCTTTGGATACAAAAAAGTAGTGCTCACCATGCGCTTCGCCAGGCCGCATGTCGCGGGTGGTATGCGATACCGACACCTGTGTGTCGTAGAGCGGTTGTGTCTTTAACAGCGCCTGAATCAGGCTGGATTTACCCGCGCCGCTGGGGGCGGAAACAATATAAAGCGTGCCTTGAGCCATGGTTATCTTGAATTGAGTAAAGAGCGAAGTCGATTTCCTGCACAGTATACACGGGTCAGGGCCACCACGCAGCGTTTGCCGCGCAGGTAAAGCAATTCTTTTCTGCGAACGGGCGCAAACCACGCAGTAACAGACAGTAAAACGCCGGATTTGTGCGCGAGCGCTGTTCCACGCATTGCGCAGGCTACTGGCAATCACCACTGCCGCGCGCTCCAATCAGCAAAAAGGAGAGCGGTAATGAAACGATGGCTGTGGTTAGGTCTCTGCCTGCTGAATACAGAAAGCCGGGGAGAAGCGCTGTGTCCTGTCTGGTCACCCATGCGGGCACAACAGGAGATAACGCGTCTGCAGCAACAGCTGCGTCACTGGGATAACGCTTACTACCAGCAGGGGGCATCGCCGGTGAGCGATGATGACTATGACAGTCTGCTCTCCCGGTTACAGCAGTGGCAACGCTGCTTTATACCCGGTGCGCCGTTACATGAAACCGCACTTCCGGCCAGCCGTGGCACACCGCACCCGGTTGCCCATACCGGAGTACGCAAGCTGCGCGACAGGCTGGCGGTTGCTTACTGGATGCAGCATAAATCCGCGCTCTGGGTCCAGCCCAAAGTGGATGGCGTGGCCGTCACGCTGGTCTATCGTCACGGCAGGCTGACGTCGCTTATCAGCCGCGGCGACGGGCTGCGCGGCGAAGAGTGGCGGGAAAAAGCGGCGCACATTCCGGCTATTCCCCAGCGGATTGAGACCACGCTGGCAGAAGTCATACTGCAGGGAGAGCTGTTCCTGCAGATGACCGATCATCAGCAGGCACGCGATGGCGGCGCCAATGCCCGTGCGCAGGTGGCCGGAGCCATGATGCGGCGCGAAACCAGTCCGCTGCTGAAACACACCGGGCTGTTTATCTGGGCGTGGCCAGACGGGCCTCCCGATATGGCGGAAAAACTCGCGCAGCTGTCGCGCTGGGGCTTCGATCTTACCCGGCAGTGGAGCCAGCCGGTCAGCGATGAAGAACAGGTTGCCGCCTGGCGCGCGCGCTGGTTCCGCGCTGCGCTGCCGTTTACCACTGATGGCGTAGTGATCCATGCTACGCCTTCTGCTGCCGGTCGCGACTGGCAGCCAGGGCAGGGAAGCTGGTCCGCCGCGTGGAAATACCAGCCTGCTGAAGTCAGCAGCGAAGTGCGTGCCGTCACGTTTTCCGTTGGACGCACCGGAAAAATTGCAGTGGTGCTGCATCTGCAGCCGGTTCAGGCAGAGGATAAAACCGTGCGGCGTATCAGCATTGGCTCCGTCGCACGCTGGCGCGCGCTGGACGTCATCGCCGGCGATCAGGTTACGCTGACGCTGGCCGGGCTGGGGATCCCGCGTCTGGAGCGGGTGATCTGGCGTATAGCAGAACGACACTATCCGCAGCCGCCTGCCAGTGAGGCTTTTCACGCCACCAGCTGTCTGCACATCACGCCAGACTGTCGCGCACAGTTTCTTTCCCGCCTGAGCGGGCTGAGCCAGAAAACGGTGCTGGATATTGCCGGTATGCAGCGCAGCAGCTGGCAGCGTCTGCTACAGCAGGGTGCGCTGACGCACCTTTTTTCATGGCTGATGCTGACGCCAGAGCAGATTGCCGCGGCAGAGGGAATATCGCCGGCACGGGCGCAGCGTATCTGGCTCAGCTTTATGCTGACGCGTCAGCAGCCGCTGCGTCGCTGGATCGCTGCGCTGGGTCTGCCGCTGCCGCGCCGGGCGCTTGCGTCCCTGCCGGATACGCAGTGGGATGAGCTGCTGGCGCGCACCAAAGCTGACTGGCAGCAGCTGCCAGGGATAGGCGACGTACTGGCACAGCGCCTGGTCACCCTGCTGCAGACGCCTCAGCTGCGTGAGCTTATTGCGTTTCTGCAGCAGCAGGGCATTCCGGAAGCCCCCTCACTGCTCGGGATGGGGATAGTTGAAGACCGGCAGGCCGAGACGAAAACGCAGGGCGAGCAGGCGGGCGGTAAAACCAAACAGCAGGGTAATAATCACCACCGCTTCATGCGCCAGCGAGGTTTTCAGCAGCAGTATGTAGATCCAGCCGGACGCGAAGGCGATACCGGCATACAACTCTTTCTGGAACACCAGTGGAATACGGTTGCAGAACATATCGCGCAGCACGCCACCAAATACGCCGGTGATAACCGCAGCAATTGCGGCAATGATCGCGGCATGGCCGGAATCCAGCGCGACCTGAGCACCAATAATAGAGAACACCACCAGTCCCAGCGCATCAAGTACCAGAAACACTTTGCGCAAATGGTTCATCAGCGGGGCAACAAAGGTAGTGACCACCGCCGCCGCTGCAACGATCATGATGTATTCCGGATGCTTTACCCAGCCGAGCGGGTAGTGACCCAGCAGAATATCGCGCACCGAACCGCCGCCGATTGCAGTGACAGAAGCGATGATAATGACGCCAAACAGATCCATTTTGCGCCGGCCTGCGGCCAGCGCTCCGGTCATCGCTTCAGCAGTGATGCCGATAAGGTAGAGAACAGTTAATAGCATGAGGTACTCCAGCAGTCTGGCCGGCAAGGCTATAGCCTGGATACCTCAGAGACTACTGAGTTTTTTTCAACTGAACGCTATCGGATTAGAATAGTTAATGTGAGGGCTCAATAAAGGCAGGTGCAGTAGGGAAGAAACAGAGTGCATCATTTTTAGTGATAAAAAAATATGATGCAGCAGCACGTTTTTTCAGAAAAGAAATGATGGGATTGCCTGCAGCGCAGAAAAGAAAAAAGCGTGCTGTTAACCAGCACGCGAATGCATCGGACAGATGCCCAGAGCCCACCATACAGACTTGTTGTTATTATCCGTTTCTTGCTCGCACGCTGGCGAATTCTTTCAGGCTAAAACGGTACGCAGGCTGAAACCAGGCGCGACCGTAGTAGCAACAGAGCAGCATTCTGACGGAGACCAGTGCAAGGTATCCCCAGACCGCGCAGAGCGCCGACGGCATCAGCCACACCGTAAAGAGTGTTGCCGCCAGGCCCGCTGCTACCGACGTGATCTCGGTAAAAGCGATACGCGTAAACTGCTTTTCCCGCTGCAGGATAGCCCGGTAGTGCTGCCCCTGCGGGATAATAATAAATATTACCGACATCATCTCCAGCATAACCGCAAGCTGCGGCTGCTGCGCTACAGCGCTATAAATATCACTGCCAATAAACAATGCTGCAAAAATAAATAAGCCGGTAAAAATACTTCCCCAGTAAAGAACGGACAGTTCGCTATTATTAAAGCTTATTTTGCGAATAATTTTATTATTAAAGCCGCGATCGGCAAGTGTATCGATAACCAGCAGAGTCAATATGGCTATAACCAGCAGGTTTAATTCATTCGCCTGCAGAGTTTGCGCCAGCAGCGTCAATTGTAAGACGCCAATGCCAATAATTTTTGCTGAAGAGAGAAGCGACCATTTGGCGCTGGACAGTTCTCTTTCACGTATCGCCACAGTATGCTCATTATGGTACATGTACCATTACAGTTAAGAAATTGTACAGAGCAGAAGGGGTATGCCCTGCACCTTAGTGCAGCACATCCTGACGCAGCCCTGAAATACCTTTCAGGGTTTGCCATTTATGAATGCACTGCAGCAAATGGTGTTCTGAAAATAGTGTAATACTGCAGGCATCTATTATTTCTTTTGTCCGCACGGTATCTCCTCCAATACGGAGGAAATCCGTGAGATCGTTATAAAATCCTTTTGTATTATTATAATCCCCGGCCAGCATCCGTCTGGCAATCTCAACAAATTCTTTTTCTGATAACAAAGGATAAGTTGAGCGATCCATGTTTTTCCCTGTTTTTATTATTAAGTCTTGCTGTGTGTGAATACGTTATACAGTTTTTTATTTAATTTAACACCATGAGAAAATTCTTATAAACAGACTTCAGGAATTAATGGTTTCAGACTATGCATTAAAATAGTTAAGCAGTGATGTTTCTGACTAATTAATCTTTTCAGGAAATTGTCTTATCGGCCGCAGTTACTGAATGTGAAATGATATAAATGTTCTTTTATATCAACGCTTTTCTTTGATCGCACTGCACCGTCAACCAGGAATTTTCCCGTTAACGACGCTTTAGCTATCCTGGGGATGCAGCGCTGAAATGTTATAAACAACCATGAAACAGTTAAGGAGTATTGCGCAAAAAAAATGCAATTTTTTTTGCCATTGCGTCCAGCTGTGGCTGGGAAATCAGACGTTATGTAAGTAATTGATTCTAGTGAGTTAAAAGATAAAGTAATCTTTCCAGGTCGGCGCGCAGGGCCGCCACTTCCTGCCCGAAGTGCGCATCAGAAGTAAAAGGCTGACGGTAGAGCACGGCAATAAGTTCAGCCCCCTGGCCGTTGGCAATGACGCGCATTGGCATATAGCGCTCTTTACCGCTGCCGTTATCTGCCCAGTAGTCCATAACGCCAAACGGATTATGTGGCGTAAAACGCAGTTTCAGCGAGTTCTCTCCGCGCCTTGCCCGCCAGTATTGTCCTTCCTGCACCAGCGTTGCGCCGTTCAGGTCGCTTGCCCATTTTGCAAAACAGGCGGGTTGCCAGATAGTTTCATACAGATCCAGCCAGTTACGCGGCACGGTAAGCGTGAGAGTCTGTGAGGGCAGCATGGTGCCTCCTGAGGCAGCCTGATTCAGAGTGATCTCACCCTATCGGAAGCTGACCGGGCTGCCTATGGCGCAACAGGAAAAGTGTGGGGCAGCAGAGGTTTTTTACTGTGTTACCGGGCCTTAAGCCGGGCCAGACAGCCACACGCGCTGGCAACAGAATGGCTGTTTCATACACGTGTTAACCAGAAGAAACAGAATGCTGCCGCTTATATCGGCTTCATGCTGCAGGTGATACGGCTGACGGGCAGCATAATGCGTGTGAAGGGGACGGTTGATCAGCCCGCAGCGGATGCTGTCAGGCCGATCGGCTTTATGACCGGAGTAAGGGTCCGCACGACAGGGGAAACGACGGCGGACGGTTATCCGTGCAGATCAGACGTAAAGAGAGGCTTCACCTGGCGGACGCGTTTTGAAACGACGATGCAGCCACAGGTACTGCTCCGGCGCGCGCAGGATCTCTTTTTCAATTACCTTATTCATATAGGCTGCTGCCGCTGCTTCATCTTCATGCGGATAGCCTTCCAGTTCCGGCTGAATAATGAGCTGGTAACCGGTTTTATCCGGATTACGAATCAGGACAATCGTCAGCATTGCTGGCCGCGCAAGACGAGACAGAACAAAGGTGCCGTTCGTGGTCGCGGCTTTCTCTACCGCAAACAGAGGGGCAAATACGCTGCCTTTCGGACCGTAGTCCTGATCGGGGGCAAACCAGACAGCTTCACCCTGTTTCAGCGCCTGCACCATGCCGCGCAGATCGCGTCGGTCAATCATCGCTTTATTCGAGCGCATACGGCCTTTGGTCTGCGCCCATTCCATCGCCTGATTATTATGCGGACGATACATGGCCATCATTGGCTGACAGAGACCGGTAATACGACCGCCCAGCTCCAGTGACATAAAGTGCACGCCGATAACCATAACGCCGCGCTGCTGATTCTGCGCATTCTGCAGATTAGCGATACCGCTGACGTTAAACAGACGACGGACCCGCGCATCTGACCAGAACCATGCAATACCAGTTTCTGCCAGCGCCATGCCGAGCGACTCAAAGTTGCCGGCAATCATGACCTCTTTCTCTTCTTCATTAATATGCGGGAAGCAGAGTTCAATGTTGCGGCGGGTGATGCGTTCACGCCGCTTGAGGAAATGGCGGGAGAGTTTACCCGCGGTTGCCCCGAGACGGATCAGAACGGGATAGGGAAGCTGCACCAGCAGCCAGAGCACGGCCAGACCGAACCAGGTAAACCAGTAGCGGGGATGCAGCAGTGTGGAGCGAAACTGTCCGGTTTTCTTCATAGCACCTTCATAGGTAGAGTAAATGTAACGCGCTAAGAAGTCGGTCCATGGTTCCTGGTGCGGTACAACTGTAGTAATTACGACCGGCACTTTAGCAAATAGTGCCTTAAGAATTCTGCTAACTTTAGTATCTTTAGGATTGATGGAATTTATGGAACCGGGACATTACCGGCTGCAGGAAGGATGATTTTTCTTTTAAGTCAGTAAAATCAATCAGATAAAATGGCAGCATTCATGCTGAAAATACCGCAGATATGTCAGGACAGGTCAGCAGCAGACACAGCTGTACATCATTGCACGCACAATGCTTACATTGCAAAAGATAAAAAATGGTCTACGGAAGTGAGGCTGCATAAACCCGCTGCTGCGGGCTTATGCAAAGATGCCTTTAATAATGGCAGGCAAACCTTACTCAATGTTCTGAATCTGCTCGCGCATCTGCTCAATCAGCACTTTCAGCTCAATCGCTGAAGCGGTGATATCCGCATTAATCGATTTAGAGGCCAGGGTGTTCGACTCGCGGTTAAACTCCTGCATCATAAAGTCGAGGCGACGGCCGACTGCTTCTTTCTTCTTCAGGATGTTATAGGTCTCTTTAACATGCGCCTCAAGGCGATCCAGCTCTTCAGCCACGTCAACGCGCTGGGCCATCATAACCAGCTCCTGCTCCAGACGATTATTCTCCAGCTGAACGTCCGCCTCTTCCAGCCGGGTCACCAGACGCTCGCGCTGCCATTTCAGTACGTCCGGCATCTGCGCCCGCACTTTGCTGACTTCCTGCGACACGCCGGCGAGACGCTGTTCAATCATCCCCTTCAGCGCATTACCTTCACTTTCGCGCGCTTCGATAAAGTCATCCAGCGCGCCATCAAGCGCCGTCAGCAGCTCAGCATTAATCGCATCCAGATCCTGCTCCGGTGCTGACATCACGCCTGGCCAGCGCAGAATATCCAGCGGATTAATGGCGCCCTCATCGCTCTGCATTTTTACCCAGTTAGCGGCCTGCACCAGCTGTTTTGCCAGCGCTTCATTCAATTGCAGCTCGCCCTGCGCGCCCGGGTCGGCATCAAAACGCAGATGGCACTCAATTTTACCGCGCGTCAGGCGGGCGCGGATACGCTCGCGGATCACCGGCTCCAGGCCGCGGAACTGCTCCGGCAGGCGAATGTAGGTTTCCAGATAGCGCTGGTTCACCGAGCGCAGTTCCCAGGTCGCGCTGCCCCAGCTGCCTTTGGCTTCGCGACGGGCGTAAGCGGTCATACTGCGGATCATAAGCTTGTACTCTTTCAGGGAATGTTCTGCGCATTATAGCGGCGTGCGGTGCAGCGGGATAGGGATAGCAAAACGCTGCTATGGTTAGAACAGGTCTATTCACTCTGAGCAAGCATATTACCTGGCGACTATGATGTCCGATCTGTTTCGTAATCTGTATAAATTCTGGTGCAGCCTGATAGTGCTGTTACTGCTGACCGGTTGTCAGACCACGCCGGCGCGCCTGCAGTCGATCCCGCAGCACAACGCACCGGTGGCGCTGTGTGGCACCGGAGAGATGATGATGCAGACCACGTTGTGGCTGAGTGCAGTACCGGAGCAGGAATGGCAGCTTTTTCTGCGCGATGAGCTGATGCCGCGCTTTGGCGATACGCTGACAAGCTATGACGCCGCAGGAAAGGGAGAGGCGCGCCGGGTAGTGGTACTGCTCTATCCACCGGATGTGGACTTTTCTGCCGTGATTGAGCGCACGCGCGACCGGTATCGTGCGCGCTTTAACGCCAGAACCACTACCCGCATTGATACGCTGGTCTGCGCGGCTGTCCGCTGAGCACAAAGAGAATCGTCGATCTGTCCCACGCACGCGGGACAGTGGCGGCTGAAGTCCGTATAATGCGCAGCCAAACTCAAGCAAGCCGGAGAGAACTTATGCGTCCTGCAGGCCGTAGCACTTCTGAAGTGCGTCCCGTTACCCTTACCCGTCACTACACCAGACACGCCGAAGGCTCAGTGCTGGTTGAATTTGGTGAAACCAAAGTGCTCTGCACCGCGACCGTCGAGGAAGGCGTGCCGCGTTTTCTCAAGGGTAAAGGTCAGGGCTGGGTGACCGCAGAATATGGCATGCTGCCGCGTTCAACCCACAGCCGTATGGCGCGCGAAGCGGCCAAAGGCAAGCAGGGTGGCCGTACGCTGGAGATCCAGCGTCTGATTGCCCGCTCGCTGCGTGCTGCGGTCGATCTCACTGCGCTGGGTGAGTACACCATCACGCTGGATTGCGATGTTATTCAGGCGGATGGCGGCACGCGTACCGCGTCAATCACCGGCGCCTGCGTGGCGCTGGCGGACGCGCTGAACGCGCTGGTTGCCGCGGGTAAGCTGAAGAGCAGCCCGCTGAAAGGTATGGTGGCCGCTATCTCTGTTGGCATCGTGGGCAGTGAGGCGCTGTGCGATCTGGAGTATGTTGAAGACTCCGCAGCGGAAACGGATATGAACGTGGTAATGATGGAAGATGGCCGGATGATCGAGGTGCAGGGCACCGCAGAAGGCGAGCCGTTCAGCCATGAGGAGCTGTTAACACTGCTGGCGCTGGCGCGAGGCGGGATTGAACAGTTGATTCAGGCGCAGAAGGCTGCGCTATCCAGTTGATGTACTAAGGCGACCTCCGGGTCGCCTTTTCTTTATTTGAGGAGTGAGAGATGAAAGCCTGGCAGCGTCAGTTTATTGAATTTGCCCTGAATAAAGGGGTGCTGAAATTTGGTGAGTTTACCCTGAAGTCCGGACGAAAAAGCCCCTATTTTTTTAACGCCGGCCTGTTTAACAGCGGGCGCGACCTGGCCCTGCTGGGGCGTTTCTATGCGCAGGCACTGGTTGACGGCGGCGTCAGCTTTGACCTGCTGTTTGGCCCGGCTTATAAAGGTATTCCCATTGCCACTACCACTGCCGTGGCGCTGGCCGATCATCACGATCGCGATGTGCCCTACTGTTTTAACCGTAAAGAAGCCAAAGATCACGGTGAAGGCGGTTTGCTGGTAGGCAGTCCGCTGGAAGGCAAAGTGATGCTGGTTGATGATGTGATCACCGCCGGTACGGCGATCCGCGAATCGATGGACATTATCAGCGCGCATCACGCCACGCTGGCTGGCGTCCTGATTTCACTCGATCGTCAGGAGCGCGGGCGCGGCGAGATTTCAGCGATTCAGGAAGTGGAGCGCGATTATCACTGTACGGTCACCGCCATTATTACCCTGAGCGATCTGATTGATTATCTGGCAGAGAAGCCGGAGATGGCAGATCATCTGGCAAAAGTGCGCGCTTACCGCAACGAGTACGGTATTTAAAACCGCGCTGCGGCCGCCATCCGCGGCGGCCGCAGAAGACGCTTTCAGGCGCACCTGGCCAGACAGGCAGACGATTAAATCAGCTGCGCGGCTATCAGCGGCCAGCGGCTGTCAAACTCTGCCGTCGGGCTGTAGCGAAATCCGGAACGGACAAAGCGTGACAGCAGGCCTTCGCAGAACGCCAGCAGCTGGCTGGCCAGCAGGGCTTCATCTGTCCGGAATCCCTCTCCGTCGCGGATTTTCTTTTCGCGCATTACCTGACGCATCTGCATCTCAATGCGCTCAAACAGCTGGTTGATACGCTCCTGCAGACGATCCTGTTCGAACATCAGCGCGTGACCGGTCAGGATACGCGTCAGCCCCGGATTACGCTCACCAAATCCCAGAATCAGCTGCGTAATCAGACGCAGCCGTGCCGTGGTCTCTTTTTCATCGTTCAGGATAAGATTGATGCGGGTAATCAGACTGTCTTCGATAAATTCGATCAGACTGTCAAACATCCGTGTCTTGCTGGGGAAGTGGCGGTAGAGAGCCGCCTCGGAGACGCCTACGTTAGCGGCCAGCCTGGCGGTGGTAATTCGCTGGGTGCCATCCCCTGACTCCAGCATCTGCGCCAGCGTCTGCAAAATCTCTTCGCGACGGTTCCTTTTCGCGACTTTTTTCTCTGCCATGACCTTCAACACCCCTGAAATTCATTAAATACAGGCAATACCGGCCTGTCTGCCGCAGGTAATTACCTGCAGCGACATGCGTTAACAAGATGGCTAAATGAAGAGTGGTAACTTACTGACGGCCGGAGTGGCCAAAACCGCCTGCACCGCGATCGCTGGCGTCAAAATCCTCGACCAGATTAAATTCCGCCTGTACCACCGGCACAAACACCAGTTGCGCCAGACGATCGCCCGGCTGCAGGGTAAAGCTCTCCTGACCGCGGTTCCAGACTGAAACCATAAGCTGTCCCTGGTAGTCAGAATCGATCAGGCCGACCAGATTACCGAGCACGATACCGTGCTTGTGGCCGAGGCCGGAGCGCGGCAGGATCACCGCGGCCAGCGTCGGGTCAGCGATGTGAATTGCCAAACCGGTGGGTACCAGCGTGGTCATGCCTGGCGTAATCTCCAGCGCCTCATCAAGACAGGCGCGTAAGTCGAGACCTGCAGAACCAGAGGTGGCGTAAGCGGGCAGCGGAAAGTCGCTGCCTACGCGCGCATCAAGAATTTTAACGTCTATTTTTTTCATCATAACGGCTGACTATCTCGTCTATTAACTGTTGGCCAAGGAGCGACTTATCGCTGAGCGGTAAGCGCTTTTCGCCCTCCTGCCAGAAAAGGTGAAGCGCATTGGTGTCGCTGTTAAATCCCTGACCCGCCTGCGCGACATCGTTAGCGCAAATCAGATCCAGATTTTTCCGTACGCGTTTTTGCCGCGCGTATTCTTCCACATTCCGGGTTTCGGCGGCAAATCCCACCACATAAGGGCGATTTTCCTGCAGTGCTGCCACGCCGGCAACAATGTCCGGGTTCTTCACCAGCTGCAGCGTGACATTATCGTCGTCGCCCTGTTTTTTCATTTTTTCTGCTGCCACGGTTGCCGCGCGATAGTCCGCCACGGCGGCACTGGCGATGAAGATATGCTGCTGACTAATATGCGCCATCACTGCCGCCTGCATCTCCAGCGCGGTTGTGACGTCGATACGCTGCACGCCGGCGGGCACCGGCAGCGTTACCGGACCGGAAACCAGCGTGACGCGGGCACCGCGTCGGGCCGCGGCCGCGGCGATGGCATAGCCCATTTTGCCTGAGCTGTGGTTGCTGATATAGCGCACCGGATCCAGCGCTTCGCGCGTCGGACCTGCGGTAACCATAATACTGAGATGCTGCAGATCGCTGACCGGTTCGGCCCACTCCAGCGCATGCGCCACAATCGCCAGCGGATCGAGCATACGGCCCGGCCCGGTATCGCCGCACGCCTGGCTGCCGCTATCCGGCCCCCAGATCATGACGCCGCGCTGCTGCAGACGCTGCAGATTCTCCTGCGTAATGGCGGCACGGTACATCTGCTGATTCATGGCGGGTACCAGCGCCAGCGGCGCGTCGCTGGCGAGACAGGCAGTGGTCACCAGATCGTTAGCCATACCGGCAGTTATGCGGGCGATTAAATCAGCCGAGGCGGGAGCCAGTACAATCAGGTCCGCCCATTTAGCCAGCTCGATATGGCCCATCGCGGCTTCAGCAGCGGGATCGAGCAGGTCATCAAACACCGGATAGCCGGAGACCGCCTGCAGGCTGAGCGGAGTAATAAAGGCGCGGGCTGCGGAGGTCATCATGACACGCACCTCGGCACCGCGATCGCGCAGACGTCGCACCAGCTCCGGCGCTTTATATGCAGCGATACCGCCGCTGACGCCCAGCAGAATTTTTTTTCCGGCTAATCCAGTCATGTTGTTTGCCTCAACTTAACGCATGATGCCGCACCCGGCGCAGCAGACAGGGCAACTTTATCATAAAACCGTCCGGCCGCCTGTTCACCGGCCGTGCCCTTTGCGAAGCGTCTCTGAAAAGACGAATGCAGGACTGGCATTGCTGACCGCTGGCGCGCATCCTGACTATCAGCCACAGGGAGCAGTGCAATGAATAAACTGGCACCACGGGAAAAACTGATACAGGCGGGCGCAGAAGCGCTAAGTGATGCTGAACTGCTGGCCATCTTTCTGCGTACCGGTACGCGCGGCGTCAGCGTTATGGCGCTGGCCCGGCAGATGCTCAATGAGTTTGGCTCACTTTACCGCATCATGACCGCCAGCGAGCGCGAACTGAGCCTGATTAAAGGCGTTGGCAGAGCAAAGCTGACCCAGCTGCACGCGATAGCAGAGCTGGGACGGCGTTTTTTTGCCAGCCAGCTGGCGCGGGAAAATGTGATGGAGAATCCGCAGGTCACGCGTCACTATCTGCAAAGCGTGCTCGCGCATGAGAAGCGGGAAATTTTTATGGTGCTGTTTCTTGATAACCAGCATCGTGTACTGCAGGCGCAGAAGATGTTTGCCGGCTCAATCAGCAGCGTAGAGGTGCATCCGCGTGAAATTGTGCGGGAGGCGCTGAAACTCAACGCTGCGGCGGTGATTCTGGCGCACAATCATCCTTCGGGACAGGCTGATCCCAGCCGTGCCGATCGCGAGATCACCACAAAAATTGCTCAGGCCTGTGCGCTGCTGAGTATCCGCCTGCTGGACCATCTGGTGATCGGTCACGGCGAGTTTACCTCATTCGCCGAGCGCGGCTGGCTATAGTTTTGCGCCTCAACCGGGCAAAAATGCGGCGTTTTTGCACGATCCAGAGGGATCTTTATCTGTTCGGGACTTGAGCACTTGAGCTGAGCGGCGTATACTACGCCACCTTTGAGAATCTCGGGTTTGGCGTTTGGGCCAGCTTAGCGGGTTCACATGGAACTCGCCTGGCGGGCTAAGGCCTGACGAGGCGGCCAAAACCTATGTTTTTAAAGCTCGAGCTGATTTGATTTTTGGAGAATAGAAATGTCACGAGTCTGCCAGGTAACTGGAAAGCGTCCGGTGACCGGTAACAACCGTTCCCACGCAATGAACGCGACGAAACGCCGTTTCCTGCCGAACCTGCACTCTCACCGTTTCTGGGTTGAGAGCGAGAAGCGCTTCGTTACTCTGCGTGTATCTGCTAAAGGTATGCGTGTTATTGATAAAAAGGGCATCGATACGGTTCTGGCCGAAATCCGCGCCCGTGGTGAGAAGTACTAAGGAACTGAATCATGGCTAAAGGTATTCGTGAGAAGATCAAGCTGGTTTCCTCTGCTGGTACAGGTCACTTCTATACCACCACGAAGAACAAGCGTACTAAACCTGAGAAACTGGAACTGAAAAAGTTCGATCCGGTTGTACGTCAGCACGTGATCTACAAAGAAGCCAAAATTAAGTAATTTTGGTGTTCTTGCGAAAAACCCGGCTCCGGCCGGGTTTTTTGTTTGTGCGCTATGTCAACACGTTGAGGAGATGCGATGCCTGAATTACCTGAGGTAGAAACCAGCCGACGCGGTATTGAGCCTCACCTGGTGGGGGAAACCATTCTGCACGCTATTGTGCGCAATGCGCGCCTGCGCTGGCCGGTTTCCAGTGAAATCCATGCTCTGAGCGATCAGCCGGTGCTGAGCGTGCAGCGGCGGGCAAAGTATCTGCTGCTGGAGCTGCCGCATGGCTGGATCATCATTCATCTCGGCATGTCCGGCAGCCTGCGCATTCTGCCCGGTGAACAGCCGGCTGAAAAGCATGACCACGTCGATCTGGTCATGAGTAACGGCAAAGTGCTGCGCTATACCGATCCCCGACGTTTTGGTGCGTGGCTCTGGAGCGCCGATCCGGCAGCCAGCAGCGTGCTGTCTCATCTCGGACCGGAGCCGCTGAGTGACGCCTTCAGCGGTGACTATCTGTTTACCCGATCGCGCGGCAAGCGTACCGCCATCAAGCAGTGGCTGATGGACAACAAGATTGTGGTCGGGGTAGGCAATATTTACGCCAGTGAGTCGCTGTTTACCGCCGGTATACTGCCGGATCGGGCGGCGGGAAGCCTGAGTGAAGCGGAAACCACGCTGCTGGCGGACACAATAAAAGCGGTGCTGCTGCGCTCCATTGAGCAGGGAGGCACCACGCTGCGCGACTTTTTACAGACTGACGGTAAGCCAGGCTATTTTGCCCAGCAGCTGCAGGTCTATGGCCGCGCCGGCGAGCCCTGCCGCGCCTGCGGCACGCCGATCCTCAGCGGCCGGCATGGACAGCGCAGCACCTTCTGGTGTCCGCACTGCCAGCACTGATCACGGCTGCTGCAGTCTGGTCAGCAGCGCCTGATGAATGACGGCAGGCAGGAATGCCTGCACGTCGCCGCCGTGACGCGCCACCTCTTTTACCAGCGATGATGACACAAACGAGAAGCCCTGCGACGGCAGCAGAAACACCGTCTCCAGCGCGGGCAGCAGGTGACGATTCATCTGTGCCAGCTGTGATTCATACTCAAAGTCAGCCACCGCCCGCACGCCGCGTACCAGCACGTTCGCCTGCTGCGCCCGGGCAAAATCAGCCATCAGCTCGTTAAAGCCCACCACCTCAACGTTAGTCAGATGTGCAGTGGCCTGACGCGCTAAATCGACGCGTTCATCCAGCGTAAACAGCGGTTTCTTACCGGGGCTGGCGGCAATCGCCACCACCAGCCGATCAAACATGCGGGCCGCGCGCGTGACGATATCAAGGTGTCCGAGCGTCATCGGGTCAAACGTGCCGGGATATATCGCTTTCGTACTCATACGCGACCTTGTGCAGAAGTATGGTGCAGCGCCCAGAGCGCGGCATATTTATTGAACGTATACTGCGCGTTAACCACTGCCAGGATCCAGCCCTGTTTACCATCAAGAAAGCCGGCACGCAGCAGCAGCGTTTTGGCAAAAGCCCCCAGCGTATGAGAGAAAATGGCGAACAGACCGCAGCGCTTGCCGCGCTGAAAACGCTCCTGCGCCCAGGCTTCGGCATAGTTCATCTGTTTACGCTGAAACGTTATCAGATCGCGGCAGGTAAGGTGTGCCAGATCGCCGGGCAGCGTCACTACAGGCGCACCCTGCGTTTCCAGCGACTCATGCACCAGATTGTCGTTATAGCTGAGATGGCGCGGATAGAGGCGCATCACGCGATCCGGATACCAGCCGCTGTGACGCATGAAACGGCCGAGGAAAAAATTGCTGCGGCTGAGGCTATAGACCGTGGCAGAAGGCGGCTGGCACAGCACCTGTTCAATGGCGTGGCGCAGTGCCGGGGTCACGCGCTCGTCAGCATCCAGCATCAGGATCATCTCTCCGGTGGCGAAGGCCTGCGCGCGCTGGCGCTGTTTGCCATAGCCTGCCCACGGCGGGGCTTCATAGACCTGCGCACCCTGCGCCCGGGCAATCTCTGCCGTGGCGTCACTGCTGCCTGAATCAAGCAGGATAATTTCATCGGCCCAGGCAACGGATGCCAGCGCATCAGGCAGAAGTTCAGCTTCATTCCGGGCGATCATCACGACCGAAAGACGTTGGCGTTGTGACATAAATTAGTGTGCTCGCGGTGGCAGATGAGGCTCCAGCAGCTGCAGCAGGCGCTGCAGCGCGCCCTGATTCTGATGTAAAACTTCAACGGCGTGACGGCCATAATAGCGACGATAGTCATCATCCTGCAGCAGGTTGGCGACCTCTTTTTCCAGTGCAGCGGCATCGCTGACTGTGATCAGCCCTTCAGCCTGCTGTAATTTGGCGCAGATATCTTTGAAGTTCCAGGTGTGCGGTCCCATCAGCACCGGGATGGCATGCGCGGCAGGCTCCAGCGGGTTATGACCGCCGCGTTCAACCAGGCTACCGCCGACAAAGGCGAGATCGGCGATGCCATACAGCAGCATCAGCTCACCCATAGTATCGCCAATCACCACTTCTGTATCGGCAGAAGGAACCGCACCGCTGCTGCGCAGGGTAAAAGTAAAACCGCGCTTTTGCGTCAGATGGCACGCATCTTTAAAACGTTCGGGGTGACGCGGGACCAGAATCAGCAGCAGATCGGGAAACTGCTGCAGCAGCTGGCGATGCGCATCCAGCACAATGGCTTCTTCACCTTCGTGCGTGCTGGTCGCAATCCAGACCGGGCGGCGCGATGCCCACTGACGCCGCAGCGTAACGGCTCTGGCCGCCAGCTCTGGCGTCACGGAGATATCAAATTTCAGGCTGCCGGTGACCGCCAGATGCGATCGTTTCAGGCCCAGGCTAAGAAAGCGATCGCCATCTTCGCTATTCTGCGCCGCAATAAGGGTGATGCTCTGCAGCAGATCGCGCATAAAACCGCCCAGCTTTTTATAGCCGCGGGCGGAACGCTCGGAGAGACGGGCGTTGGCGATAACCAGCGGAATGTCGCGCTGGTGCAGGATGCGAATGATATTTGGCCACAGCTCGGTTTCCATGATGATCACCAGGCGCGGATCGACCGTATCCAGAAAACGGTTAATGGCACCGGGCAAATCGTAAGGCAGGTAAACATGGTGCACATCTTTACCAAACGCGGACTGTGCGCGTTCTGAGCCGGTGGGCGTCATGGTGGTCACGGTGATAGGCAGGGACGGATAGCGATGGCGCAGCGCCCGCACCAGCGGTACTGCAGCCAGCGTTTCACCTACCGATACTGAATGCAGCACGATACCGTGCGGCTCAACCTTGCCGGTGCAGTAGCCATACCGCTCTGCCCAGCGTTTACGATAGGCCGGCGCTTTACGACCGCGCAGCCACAGGCGCAGCCAGATAAATGGCTGAATCAGATAGAGCAGGGCGGTATACAGAGTCGTCATAGTTATCGTTACGACATATTCGCGTCAAAAAACCGGAGAAAGGCGGCATACTATCAGAAATTCACCGCCTGCTCACATCACTTCGTCAGCGCTGGCTCAGCACATGCTGATAGAGTGAGGTCAGCGCAGCTGCCAGCCGCTCAGGCCCGTAAGGTTCCACCCGGCGGCGGGCGGCCGCACCCATGCGGTTGTCGACTGACAGCGCAGGCACCGCCAGCACCGCCTCTTTCAACGCGCGGATATCCAGCGCATCACAGACAAAGCCCTCTTCACCGTTGCGGATAAACTCTGCCCCGCCGCAGCCGGTGCTGGTGATCACCGCCAGTCCGCAGGCCATTGCTTCCAGCACTACATTAGGAAACGGGTCGTACAGCGTTGGCAGCAGCAGCGCATCGGCGGCGTGATAGAACGGCTGCACATCCTGCTGGACACCGGCAAAGCGCAGACGGTCGAGACAGTTAAGCTGGTTTGCCAGCTGCTGATAGCGCGACAGCTGCTTATCCTGGCCTACCACAATCAGGTAGCGATCGGTTTGTGCGACAGCTTCGATCGCCGCTTTCAGCCCCTTGCGCTCAAAACCGGAGCCGACGTAGATCAGCACATGAGCGTCCTGCGGCAGCCGCAGCTGCTGGCGTGCCGCATGGCGCAGGCTGGGTGTCGCGGGCTGAAAGCGTTTGCTGTCAATAGCATTGTGGATCACATGAATGTTGCCGGCATCCAGCGTGAAATGGCGCAGGATATCCCGCTTCACCATCTCTGAATTACAGATCACCGCTTTGAGCGACGGAGCATTAAACATCTCCGCTTCAGCCTGCAGCACATAGCGATGATAAGGGCTGAGGGTGGCGCTCAGACGCTGCCACGGGGAGACAATGCGCGAGCGCTGCTCTAACCAGACCCGATGTACGCCGTCACCGGCACGAAAAATATCGCACCCGGCGATGCGCTCGTGGCTCTGAACAAGGTCAAATTGCTCCCGCTCCCAGCAGGCGCGTGCTGCACGTGCGAAGCCGCGCTCGCGGGAGATACGGCCAAACTTTACCGGATTGCAGATGTGCAGATGCCAGGCGGGATTGGGCGTGCCCTGCCAGCTGCGGGTAATGATATTGAGATCCAGCTGCTCGCTATCCAGCGCCTCCAGCGCGCGTGAAATAAAGCGTTCGGCCCCGCCGTCCGGACGATATTTCTGCCGGACGATAGCCAGACGTATTTTATTCATGCAAATAGCTCCTTGCAGCGGTCAGCACATCGGCGACCGGAATCGCGGAAAGATAGCGCTGCTCCGTGCGGGTATCGATCGAGTCGGGCGACGGCAGCGGTGCATAATCACCCGCCCAGATCACCCGGTTATTATTGCCCCACGGGCGCCAGTGCTGCAGCTTCGTCGGCCCAAACAGCGCCAGGCAGGGCGTATCCAGAGCCGCTGCCATATGCATCGGCGCAGAGTCGACACCAATAAACAGTTGCGCCGCGTCGATCAGCGCAGCCAGCTGCGGCAGTGACAGCTGGCCTGCGAGTGACACCACGCGTGAGGTGGAACAGAGCGACTGAATATGCGCTATCATCGCCAGCTCTTTTTTATCCGGTGCAGCAGTCAGTACCAGGGTGTGCCCTTCATCAGAGAGCGCCGCGATCAGCTGCGCCATCTTTTCATCGTCCCAGCATTTAAATACCCAGCGCGACGTAGGCTGCAGCACAATAAACGGGCCGGCGATCTGCTGCTGCGCCAGCAAAGCAGCTACTTTCTGTCGATCCGCCTCGCTGAAATGCATTGACGCAACTGCGTCCGTTACGTCGATACCGAGCGGCGCCAGCGCGCTCATATTTTGCTCGACCGTATGCAGCTGATGATGCTGCGTTGTAGGTACCCGCTGATTGTGGCACCAGCGCCATAAGGCGTTATCACGTTTGCGGTAGGCAAAGCCGATACGCACTGCGGCACCCGACAGGCCGGTAATAATGGCACTGCGCCACTGATCGGCCAGGTTGACCACCAGATCGTAGCGGCAGGCGCGCACGGCGGAGAGTAGCGCCAGTTCATGGCGCAGTTTCTGTAAGCTGCCCTCTTTTTTCCAGCTGCGATCGATAATATGCAGCTGCCGAATTGCCGGATGCGCTTCCAGCATCGGCCGGGTTTCTTTGTAGAGCAGAACATCGATATGCGCATCAGGATAACGCGCGCGCAGCGCATTGATGACAGGTGTTGTCAGCAACATGTCACCATGATGACGCAGTTTGATCACTAAAATAGATTGTGGTGTGAACCGGGCTGGAATCGGGCTTGCCATACTTATTGATCTCAGGATTCAGTGAGCCGATTGTAGGGCAAACCCGAAAGGGGTTAAAGCGAGCAGTGGTGCTTATTTCTGGCGCCATCGGTAAATACGGCTCAGCCACAGCAGCAGCTGATACCACTGCTTCAGGCCGCGCGCGTTGCGCAGCATACGTTTATGCGTCCCTGTACTGAACAGATCGGCCAGCATCGCCTGTCGCGCATCTGCTTCAGGTTCGCGCCGGATAGCGTGACAGACGCTAAGCGCTTCATGCGTGATCTGGTAGTGAAAGACCGGATAGATGCGGATACGGCGGCGATAACGCTGGTTCAGCTCCTCCAGCATCCGGGCAATTTTCAGGTAGTGACGCTGATACTCTACGTTGCGCTGGCCGGTGCGTTTGCGGTTGCTGATGGAGGCATCATGCATGTAATAGCGATAAAGCACGCGATCGGTATAACGCACGCGCGTTGCGTTAAACATAAATTCAGTGGTCCAGGGAATGTCCTGATGATGCAGGCCGGGCTCAAACAGCAGATTGCAGCGCGTAATCAGCTCACGGCGATAGATGCCCAGCCAGACAACGTGCATGTAACGCCGCGTTTTAAGCGCGGTGTTAAGCCACTCAGGACCGCTCAGCACCGCGGTGCTGGTAAGGCGCTCAAGAGGAATAAGCGGTCTGGTACGCTGGCTCGCTTTGAAATACCACTCGGCATTGCATTGCGCCGCATCCAGCTCATCGCGCTCTGCCATCTCCACCAGCGTCTGATACATTGCCGCATCCATGGTGTCATCGGCATCGGGAAAGCTGACGTACTTACCGCGTGCAATGGCCAGACCGGCATTTCTTGCCCGTGACACGCCACCGTTGGCCTGATGGATCACGCGGATGTGCGGATAACGTGCGGCGTAAGCGTCCGCCTGCTCGCCGGAACCGTCGGTTGAGCCATCATCGACAATGATAATCTCAAGGCTGGTCAGCGTCTGCGCTAACAGCGCCTCAAGGCAGGCAGTAAATTCAGTGCCGGCATTGAACATCGGAATGATAAGACTGAGTAATGGTGCGGAATTTTCTGGCTGGGCTGTCATGAGGTCATTTCATTGTTTCGGCGCGCCAGACGCTGCTGCTGTCGGGTGCGAATAAAGTCGTGGATATCGCTCAGCTTACGCTGATCCAGGCTGAAAAGCTGTTCAACCGGATGCGCGAATTCATATTGCGCATCAAAGACAAAAGATGAGGGCGCGATATGGTCGGGACCAATCAGCAGCACATCGCCCAGCGGTCTCTGCTCCTCTACACAGCAGGGGCCATAAATCAGAATAACCGGTACCCGCTGCGCATCGGCAATGTACACATTGCCAGAATCGGAAGCGATATAGAAATCCATTTCGCTGATAACGGCCGGCAGGGCTTCCAGTGATACTTTCCCCACCAGACTGATCAGGTTATCGCGATGCCCCGCTATTTTGAACAACTCCTGAACGCGCGACTGTTCATTCGGTGCACCGAAAGCAAAAAAGGTGCAGTGAAGATCGCTCAGGTGGTCAAACAGGCGTTGCCAGATAGCAGGCGGAATGGTTTTTGCCTGATTACCGGCGGTTACGCTGATACCGATGCGTGTTCCTGCACACGCTGTAATCTCTGCCGGCAGGGCATCAGGTTGCCATAGCGGCAGCGTCGCGTGTTTAGGGTAGCTCTCTTTAGTGAAAGTGCGGTCGGCTAACTTCAGATAGTTTTCAAGGGTCAGCGTATTTTTCTCATGCTGCACCTCGCCGCTTGCAGTGTAATAGAAAAGATTCTGATACCCCTTACGGCGATAGCTGGAGAGAAACTGTTTATTACCCGCATTGCAGCAGGCGGCAATAAACAGATTCAGGTTAGTCGGGTGCAGCAGATATACATTGTCGTAGCGATTGAGCAAATGCCAGACTAATTTGAGCTTTTTAAGCAGGCCGGAACGATACTCTTCGATATACCAGATGTGTTCAAGGGTGGCGTCATGGCTGGCGAGCGGCGCAACACTCTTGCTCAGCAGCGCATCGCTTTTTCCCAGATGCGTTAGCAATGGAGTGATATTAATAAAATCGCCTATCTTGGCGGTCTGAATCACCAGGTTTTTTCCGCTACGCGACTGAAACAGCTTCATTACCCATTTAATCGGGCAAAAAATGATAAATATAATAATGTAGGTCAAGCAATTATCCCCATATTCTGGCCGCACCCCGGTGGGGATGTCTTAATTCGAAACATGGCGTGCCTTTGAAAATGATTTTTCTGTTACAGGATCCAGCTGCAGATATTGCTGACAAATGTTAGCCAGACTATAAATGCTCAAATCGATATGTTGCAAATCAGGGGGATTGGTATACACATCGTGCATTTTTTCTGCCAGCGACGCGGCATTCATATCAGCCAGGCACCGGGACAGTGGGCCGGTCAGGATTTCAGCAGGGCCACCGGGACAGCGTGTACTGACCACCGCCGTGCCACAATGCAACGCTTCAACCAGCACATTACCAAACCCTTCGCTATCTGAGCTCACAATCAGCATATGAGCATGGCGGATCCACGGATAAGGGTTTTGCTGAAAGCCTTCAAAACGGACGCGCTCTGAAATGCCTAAGTCCCGCGCCTGCTGGCGTAACGCATCCAGGAGTTTCGCGCTGCCCTGTCCCAGCAAAATCAGAGGCGCCGTTATGCCGCTACGCGCATAGGCGTCGAGCAAACGGTCCTGACGTTTTGCCTCATGAATACGTCCTACGTGGACAAGATAATCCTGGCCCGCCAGCGGGCAGGGCTCAGCTGCCAGCCGGTCGAGCTGTTCAAAATCGAAAGGATTGAAAATAACGCGGGTCAGGCGCGGTGTGACGCCGACGTTCTCTACCAGATCATTAATAACATGCTGCGATACGCCCACCAGCTGTCGGCCCTGATAGACGTAACGTATTTTTATCTGTTTCAGCCAGCGGGAAAAACCTGTTTTCCGGCCCAGATAGGAGGCAGAAAAAACACCGTGCAGGCAGTACCAGGTTTTCGCTGAATCCAGCGAGCGGGCCCGTCTGACAATACGATCGGTCTTATGTAAATGCGAAAATATTAAATCAAATTTGCCGTTCAGCGCTTCACTCTGGCGTACCGCATCGTCAAGTAACCGCGCACGGCGCACGGTTTCTGTCATTCTTCGCCACGGACGGGAGCTGTGATCGCATACCACCTGATAATCCACGCCTGCAGGAATAGGGTAATCGCAAATTTTTCGCAGAGAGAAGATCGAGACCCGGTGTCCCAGCGAAACGAAACCCTCAGCCAGCGTTAAGACGACTTTTTCGGCGCCGCCACCGGGCAAACCATCGATCACCATTAAAATGCGTTTCGACAAATTATATACCTCTGCCTGCCTGTCAGCTTGCTAATGAAACTGCGCTGCTATCTTTCCGATACGATCAATTTATCGTAAAACACATGGATTATATAAAAATCCAGCCATAACAGCGTGCTGCTGGCCGCTACAGATAAATTCAGCCTGCTTTTTATCCGGACTGGTCTGGTTTAACCAGCACCGGAGTGCTCTTCCCTGGCTCAGACAGCTGCGCTGGAAAAGTTTGCGCCTGCCACGGACGGTGCGTAACATAGTGACGATAATAGTGAAATATACCGGACAAGTTATGGAAAAGCCTGCCTTTTTGATTACCCTGGATACTGAAGGTGATAACCTGTGGCGCAACCGCAGCGGAAAGGTAACAACGCATAACGTCAGTTTCCTGCCCCGCTTTCAGATGCTATGCGAAAAGTACGGCTTCAGGCCTACCTGGCTGACCAATTACGAAATGGCGAGCGACCCTGCCTATGTGGAGTTCGGGCGGGATTTGCTGGCCCGCGGACAGGGGGAGATTGGTATGCATCTTCACGCCTGGTATAGCCCACCGGAATATAAACTAACGCAGGACGACTGGCGTTATCAACCCTATCTGATTGAGTATCCCGAGGCCGTTTTACGCGATAAAGTCGCTTTTATGACGGCGTTGCTGGAGAAGGCATTTCAGCAAAAAATGACCAGTCATCGCGCTGGCCGCTGGGCCTTTAACGAAGTGTATGCTCAGGCCTTAATCGATAACGGGTATCTGGTGGACTGCTCCGTCACCCCGCGGGTTAGCTGGCGTCATTCATCCGGCGCCCCGCAGGGGAACGGAGGCTCTGACTACAGTCGCTTCCCCGATCGCGCTTACTATATAGACACCAGCGATATCTCAAAGCCCGGCGACAGTCCGCTGCTTGAATTGCCCATGAGCATTCAGTATCGCTATGGCCCAATGACCAATCGGTTCAAAAAGGCGTGGAATCAGCTGCGTGGTAAGCCGCGCGGACCTTCTGTCAACTGGCTGCGCCCGACCGGTGGCAACCTGAATGAAATGAAAAAGGTTGCCGCACAGACGCTCGATCAGGGCAGTGATTATATCGAGTTTATGCTTCACTCTTCTGAGTTCATGCCAGACGGCAGCCCTACATTTAAAACTGAGGCGGACATCGACAGGCTGTACAGCGATCTGGAGCAGCTGTTTATCTGGCTCCAGCCACGTGTACAGGGCATGACGCTGACCGAGTATGCCTTACATAAAAAAGGTCAGGCACGCTGATGCGTTTCAGAGCGGCGCTTTCTGAACAGGCCGTTCAGGTATGAGAAAAAGGTATCAACCTGAGGAAAGCGCAACTGCAGATATTTTTTTGTCCTGCAGTTGCCCTGGCAAATCACTGCCGCTGAGCGGAAAAGCGCGAGAGTAGAGTGCTCGTAATAGTAATAGCCGTAGACAATTTTCGACATGCTCTTTATTTCATTAAAGCAGTCCAGCACCATAAATGACGCCAGACGCTGATGAGCTTTATCTTTCTTTTCTGCCCAGATGAGCATTTTCTGCATGGCAAAGGTAAGATCGGCGATATCACTTTTTCTGACATTGCGTGTTATACCGCTTTTATTATCGCGATAGAAATAAAGCGTATTATCCAGATGCGCAATGTTGTCTGTTTTGAAATAGATAAAAGGTGTAAAAATCACATCTTCGTAGCGCCTGCCCGATGCAAAACGTTCATCACTCAGCAGAGCACGACGGTAAACCCGGTTCCACAAATGCCACATCGATTTTTTAAACAGAGGCTCAAGGCAGTTCACGCCCGAGGACTGAAAGTCATAGGCGATACGTTTCACATCGAGGGTTTCCATCTCCTCAGGTGGCTGTCGTTCAAAACGCGCATAGTTGAAATCGATTAAATCATCATTATCAGTCAGCAACAGCGGCCTGATAACAGCAATATAGTGCCTGCTGATCATATCGTCTGCATCGATAAATGTGACAAACGTTCCCCTGGCGTGCTGCAGACCGATATTACGCGTATCAGCAATGCCGCAGTTTTTCTGCTGCAGAAACAGCACTGCTTCATGCTGTTGGGTCTGCAAAAAAGTGCCAATTATGCCCGCTGAGTTATCCTCTGAACCATCATCAATAATGATGACTTCAATATCAGGTTCAAGCTGCGTAAACAGCGACTGCAGGCAGGGAAGAATAAACTCCCCTGCATTAAAGCAGGGGATAATGATGCTCAGAACGGGCGGGCTCGATTTTGTCATTGATGTTTTTCCTGATGATGCGAACCTTTCATCATGAAGAAAACAAATATAATTGTCAGACAGTAGATGAGGGTACATTCTGTACTAAAGAAAATCACATCACTTAGCCCATAACCTATCAGCGCCAGCGTCAGGGTCAGTAAAAGCGCATTTCCGCCACGTCTGAATGCATAAACCAGCAGCATAATATAGAAGTTCACCAGTGCCAGCGCGCCTGCTATCCCTTTTATCGAAAAGGTTTCCAGTACTTCATTATGCATATGAACAGTCAGGTAAGGTAATGCGCCATACAGCTGCGGCTGTTGCTGAATAATCTGTTTTGCCAGCAAAGCCCGATGTTCTGCTGACTGGCCCGCAGGGGAATGTATGCCGGTTTTCAGCGCGATAATCTGCATGCTTAAGCGGGAGACAACTGAATTTTCTCCGCGGTTTTTATGCATATCCGCAATATTTTGCTGAAACTCATCGATGCGATTAGCTATCTTGTCTTTAAATATCAGCGAACCTGCGATAAAAAGTACGGGAATAATGACAAAAAGCGCAACTTTATAGCTTCTGCTGATAACATTTTTTGAAAATAAGATGAGTATCAGGGCCAGTACAGGAAAAACAAGCATTGCCGCGCGCGTACCGGTCAGAATAATAGCAAGATAACTAAACAAAAAAGCCGCAGGAAAAAGGAAAAGCTTCAATTTATTTTTCTGCAGTAAAATTGCCTTGAGGAAAACTAAATTGACAGCGCTGATGATATAGGCGGCCATAGTCGCCCGGTCAAAGTTCAGCTCTACGCGACGCAGATGCAGCCATGCGCCCTGATAGATAGCATAGGTATTAACCGCCAGGCCAGTCAGAATTGCGGCAAGAATAGCCTTGCTGCGTAGGTCACTTTTATCATTTAAGACAAAAAAGAGAATAAGTGCGGCCGATATCTGTAAGCGGCCCGTTGACTGATACTGGCGATAGAGACTGATAAAATCGCCTGGCTGCTTATAAACCACAGTCCAGATGATACTGGCGATGCCCACCAGCAACATGGCCGCAGGTAACGCGATATTTATTCGCAATTTAGCGTAATACAAGGCATGGGTAGCTATGACAATGAAAGCAATATAACTGGTTATATAAAATACATTGCGGCCAAAGCTGCCGCCAAAGGGCGCGGTGAGCAGTGCCGTTGCGCATCCAAAAAATATCAGGGTACTTATTGCAGCGTGGGGGGCTTCGCGCCTTGCCAGGTAATTACTGATGTGCATTTTTTATATTCGCAATTTCGTTTAAGGAACTTTCTATTTCATCTCTGAAATACGCATAATCAAAGTGAGTCATTGTCCAGTTTTTAGCGTTTTCACTGTATGCCTGATAGTTCTCTTTTTGTATCAGAAATTCAAACGCATCGGCACAATCGATATGAGAAAGCAGCATCGGTTCAGTCATGGCATCTTTTATCGGATCGTATACCTGATAAGGAAAGTCAACGTCAATCCCCGTAAGCTGCTGGTGTTCACTTAAAGAAACCCGGGGTGATAAGCCAATGCCACAAATTTTGTCGGCAATCACTTCAGGCTGCCCGTCGACAAAAGGGAAAATCACAGGTACGCCAAAATAAAGGGCTTCCATACAGGACAGACCAAAAGGCTCGGTCACTGGCGTACTCATATAAATATCAACGCGATTGAAAAAGTCGGCAATATTATGCTGAAAACCGCTGAATCTGACATGCTCTGATATGCCAAGCCGCTGCGCTAAATCTTCAAATGCTTCACGATCGGGGCCTTTTCCGGCAACTTCAAGCGTGACATTATGCCCGCGCGTTAGCAGCTCTTTCGTCATCAAAAGCGAAACAGAGATCCCCTTCAGGCCAACCTGACGCGATGCGGTTCCGATTCTGATCGGCTGGCGGAGTTGCCGCACTGCAGGATCGATTCCCTGAGGCGTGACCAGACGGTTAATCACAACTTTATGCAGGCAGGGCAGATTGAAACGGTGCTGCATTACTCTGGACGACGCTCCGGAGGCTGAAATAACCCCATCCAGCATGGCCATAAACGCAAGCGTTTTACCGTTCTTTGGATAACGCCATGAACAGCCGTGATCGTAATAAACCAGTTTCGCCTTGCGGGGTTTAGCGGTAAGCCGGGGAACCAGATCCCACACAATAATCATATCGGCATTACTGGCATTTACGCGTTTTTGCAGCAGATGCTTGCGCAGGAACTGCGGGCTTTTTAAAGGAAAGTGCGGAAACAGCCGGTTAGCAAAGGTAACGTGCTGCCGGGGCATCTGCTGCAAAATATCCGGGTCGATCTGATTACTGATGCAGATAACGTCATCGTTTCCGTCAGAAACATCATTGATGTACTGAAGAAACAGCCGTTCAACGCCGCCCATTTTGCCTAAATTGATAATGTGCAATTTCTTCATGCTAACACCTGCTTTAACGTCTCCAGCACCGTGTCAGGTTGGATATCTGCCATCCTGTCACCCTGAACCGGGCGCAGCGCGTGCTGGTTTCTGCCGTAGCCGCCAATCAGCCCCGGATCGGTCGGACCAAACAGCGTAATATTGGGTCTGTCCAGTGCGGCGGTCAGATGGCTGAGCCCGGTGTCCACAGAGACTACCGCGCGCGCGCCGGCCAGCTGCTGAGCCACCTGTTCCAGCGTCAGTTTTGGCAAGACTTCCACATGGGAAAAGCCTTCCGCCAGCCGCTGCGCACGCTGCTGTTCATGTATTGCGCCCCACGGCAGCCTGATCTGCAGGCCGGTCGGCTGCAGCAGCGTAATCAGCTCACGCCAGTGTGCTTCCGGCCAGTGTTTGTTGTCGCGGGTTGTGGCGTGTAAAAACACCAGCCAGGGCTGTACTGTTGCGGGCCGGGGAGTCAGAAAATGTGCCGCAATGGCATAATCACCCTGGGTGGCGGGTTTTTCATAGCCGAGACTTTTCGCAAACAGCTCGCGCGTGCGCTCAACGGCGTGCTGTTGCTTGCTGATCTCATGGCGCCTGTCGTACCACCAGCTGGCAAAAGGCTCGCGCGCGCTGCGGCTGTCCAGGCCATGTTTTGTGCCGGTTGCCAGACGCGTCACCAGTGCGGCGCTTTTAATTAAGCCCTGTGCATCAATGACCACATCATACTGGCGCGACTGCAAATTGCGCTTAAACGCGACGCGCTCTTCGCGCTGCTGGCTGCCAAACCAGTGTTTGCGCCAGCGCCGGATCGCGACCGGCAGCACCTTATCTACAGCAGGATGCCAGCCGGGGATCTGAGCAAAATTTTCTTCGACGACCCAGTCAAAGCGTATGCCTGGCAGTGCCTGCATCGCATCGGTAAGCGCGGGCAGCGTATGAAGGACATCCCCCATCGAAGAGGTTTTAACGATTAAAACGCGCATGTCTGCTCCTGCGCCGGCTGCAGCAGCGCGCTCAGGGTCTGATGCACGCGCGCAGGCGTGATGTCGATCAGACTCTGATGATACCCTTCAGCGGCATCGCCTTTACGCACCTTGTGATAGCCGCTGATCAACCGGATAACGCGTGCCTGGCGGGAAAGTGGCGGCGTGAAGTCCGGGCTGCTCGGGCCATACAGCGCGACCAGCGGCCGGTTGAGCGCAGCTGCAATGTGCATCAGACCGGAATCGTTGCTGACCACGGCACGACAATGGGCGAGCAGGATCACCGCCTGCTCCAGCTGCGTCTCGCCCGCCAGATTTTTACCGTGCGCGCGTAACGGATCAGGCAGCGCCTGCAGAATGGACTCACCGGTATCGCGATCTTTGGCTGAGCCAAACAGCACGACCTGGTAGCCCTCTGCAATCAGCTGTTCTGCCAGGGCGGCATAGTGATAATGCGGCCAGCGTTTCGCCGGCCCGAACTCTGCGCCCGGACAAAAGCCGATAACCGGACGATCGGCGGAGAGGCCAAACTGCGCGGCTGTCATGCGCTTTTCATCGTCCTCTACGCGCAGCTGCGGCCAGAGCAGAGGCTGCGGCAGTTGCTCAGCTGAGGTAACCGGCGTGTCATACGCCAGAGCAACATAGCGCTCTACCATCAGCGGAAACGCCGCTTTGTCCAGTACCCGCACATCATTGAGCACGCCGTAGCGCATTTCACCGCGCCAGCCGGTACGTCGCGGAATGCCGGCGAAAAACGGCACCAGCGCCGACTTAAATGAATTCGGCAAGACGTAAGCGCGGTCGTAACCGCTGGCTTGCAGGGTTTTGCCAAGACGACGGCGCTCGCCCAGCGCCAGCGCGCCGTGTCCCAGCGGCATCGCCAGCGCCTGATTCACTTCCGGCATGCGTGACAGCAGCGGGCGGCACCAGGCAGGTGCCATAACATCAATGACCGCATCAGGATGCGCCACCTTGAGAGTGCGATAGAGACTTTGCGACATCATCATATCGCCGACCCAGGAAGGGCCAATAACCAGAATTTTCATCGCTGATGCGGGTGTCCTTATGCGTTGCGATTCAGCCAGGCCATATATTCGCCTACGCCCTGTGCGACGGTTTTGAAGGGCTTGTCATAGCCCGCTTCACGCAGTTTTGTGAGATCGGCCTGGGTAAATGCCTGATAACGCCCTTTGAGCTTATCCGGGAAAGGAATGTACTCAATCTGGCCTTTCTGATGGAATTTAAGCACGGCATCAGCCACTTCCTGGAACGACTCTGCGCGTCCGGTGCCGCAGTTATAGATACCGGATACGCCGTTCTCCCAGCACCACAGGTTCACCGCAACAACATCATCTACATGAATAAAATCACGACGGAAGCTGTCGCTGCCTTCAAACAGCTTAGGGTTTTCGCCGTTGCTGATTTGCGTATTCAGATGAAATGCCACGCTGGCCATACTGCCTTTGTGCCCTTCGCGCGGACCATACACATTGAAATAGCGGAAACCACATACCGGCGAATCTGCTTCAGGCAGAATCTGACGCACGTAGTGATCAAACAGCATTTTTGAATAGCCATAGACGTTCAGCGGCTCTTCATACTGGCGCTCTTCGATAAAGTTCTCATTGCGGCCACCATACGTCGCAGCAGAAGAGGCGTAGAGAAACGGGATCTCACGCTCAAGGCAGAAATGCAGCAGATCTTTGGAGTACTGGTAGTTGTTATCCATCATGTACTTGCCATCCCACTCGGTGGTGGCTGAACAGGCACCTTCATGGAAGACCGCTTCAATGGGTCCCAGATCTTCGCCTGACATGATGTAAGAGAGAAACTCTTCTTTATCCATATAATCGGCGATATTCAGATCCGCCAGATTCACAAATTTGGTGCCATCTTTCAGGTTATCCACGACCAGAATGTCGCTATGACCGCGATCGTTAAGCGCTTTAACGATGTTGCTGCCAATCATGCCAGCGCCGCCGGTAACGATAATCATATGCTTAGCCTTTAATCAGTTAGGGTGAAACAGAAGGTTTCACGCACGAATACCTATCATCATAACATTTCAGCCCTGTCCGGACAGCCAGATGCGTGAGGCGTATCGCACAAACGCTGGCCATGGCGTGAACTATGCTGCAAAACGAACATTTAGCTGGCTGAAATATCGTCTGCACACCATTTGCTCAGTAAGATGCCCCGGTAATTGGCGATCTAAGGAGCAGAATCATGTCCGGTCAGTTTTATTCGCAAATCCGTCAGCAGCTTGAGACAACGCGTCAGGACGGATTGTTCAAACAGGAACGCCGCATTACGTCGGCCCAGCAGGCAGAGATCAGCGTCGACCACGGCGCCCCGGTCATTAACTTTTGTGCTAACAACTATCTCGGTCTGGCTAACCATCCGGCGCTGATTCAGGCGGCCAAAGAGGGTATGGATTCTCACGGCTTTGGTATGGCATCGGTGCGCTTTATCTGTGGTACGCAGGATACGCATCAGCAGCTGGAGCGTAAGCTGGCTGACTTTCTTGGTATGGAAGAGGCGATTCTGTTCTCCTCCTGTTTTGACGCTAACGGCGGCCTGTTTGAGGCGCTGCTGGGGCCGGAGGATGCCATTGTTTCCGATGCGCTGAATCACGCGTCCATCATCGATGGCATACGTCTGTGCAAGGCACAGCGTTATCGCTACGCCAATAACGATATGCAGGCGCTGCGTGCCTGTCTGCAGGAGGCGCGTGATAAGGGTGCCCGTCATATAATGATTGCCACCGATGGCGTGTTCTCCATGGATGGCGTGATTGCTAACCTGCAGGGAATTTGCGACCTGGCGGAGGAGTTTGATGCGCTGGTCATGGTGGATGATTCTCACGCGGTGGGCGTCGTCGGCGCAGCCGGACGCGGTACGCATGAATACTGCGGCGTGATGGATCGCGTCGATATTCTCACCGGGACATTAGGTAAAGCGCTGGGCGGCGCGTCCGGCGGCTACGTGGCTGCGAAAAAAGAGGTGGTGGAGTGGCTGCGTCAGCGTGCACGCCCCTATCTGTTTTCTAACTCGCTGGCGCCGGCCATTGTCTCTGCCTCACTGCGGGTGCTGGATTTGCTGAGTGAGGGCGACGGCCTGCGCCAGCGGCTCTGGGATAATGCACGCTTTTTCCGCGAAAAAATGCGCGCTGCCGGCTTTACGCTGGCCGGGGCTGACCACGCCATTATTCCGGTGATGCTGGGTGAAGCAAACGTGGCGCAGCAGTTTGCCACGCTGCTGCAGCAGGAAGGCATTTACGTCACCGGCTTTTTCTATCCGGTGGTGCCGCAGGGTGAAGCGCGCATTCGCACGCAGATGTCTGCTGCTCATACGCAGGCGCAGCTGGAACAGGCCATCGCCGCGTTTATCCGCGTGGGCCAGCAGCTGGGCGTGATTGCCGCAGGAGCAGAACAATGAAAGCACTTGCTAAACTGAAAGCTGAAGAGGGGATCTGGATGGTGCGGGATGCGCCGGTGCCGGAACCCGGGCATAACGATTTGCTGATTAAGATCCGCAAAACCGCTATTTGCGGCACGGATATTCACATCTACAACTGGGATGAGTGGTCACGCAAAACCATTCCGGTGCCGATGATCACCGGACATGAGTATGTCGGTGAAGTGGTTGGCATGGGGCAGGAGGTCAAAGGCTTCGCCATCGGCGATCGCGTTTCCGGAGAGGGCCATATTACCTGCGGTCACTGCCGTAACTGCCGGGCCGGGCGAACGCACCTGTGCCGCAATACGGTGGGCGTGGGGGTAAACCGGCAGGGCTGCTTCGCGGAGTATCTGGTTATCCCGGCGTACAATGCGTTTAAAATTCCCGATAACATTTCTGACGAGCTGGCCGCCATCTTTGATCCGTTCGGCAACGCCGTACATACTGCGCTGTCATTTGATCTGCCAGGTGAAGATGTCCTGATCTGCGGCGCCGGGCCGATTGGTATTATGGCCGCCGCCGTCTGCAGGCATGTGGGTGCCCGTCACGTGGTGATCACCGACGTGAATGACTACCGTCTGAGTCTGGCGCGCGGGATGGGTGTGACCCGGGCCGTTAACGTGGCGCAGGAGAATCTGCGCGACGTGATGCAGGAGCTCGGTATGACCGAAGGGTTTGATGTCGGACTGGAGATGTCAGGCGCACCGGCAGCTTTCCGCACGATGCTGGAAACCATGAATCACGGCGGGCGCATTGCGCTGCTGGGCATTCCACCCGGTGATATGGCGATCGACTGGAATCTGGTCATCTTCAAAGGCCTGTTTATCAAAGGCATTTATGGCCGTGAGATGTTTGAGACCTGGTACAAAATGGCGGCACTGATCCAGTCCGGACTGGATCTCACGCCAGTGATCACCCATCGCTATCATATCGACGAATTTCAGCAGGGTTTCGATGAAATGCGCTCCGGGCGCTCAGGGAAAGTCGTGCTGAGCTGGGATTGACCGGACTCCGGCCCGCGGGCCGGAGTCATATCAGCTGCGTTTTTTCTCTTCATCAGTCAGGTAGCGTACTTTGCGCGTGTAGTCCTGACCTTTAAACTGCAGCGGCTGTGCCGGGTCCTGCAGGTACTTCTGCCATTCACTTAACGGAAAACCGCCGTGGGCGCCAATGACCTCAGGCGGGATCACCGCTGCGGTCCCGCCGATGCGCTTGGAGACCGGCCAGTTTGCCCATTCGCCCAGGTTGACCGTGACCAGATCGAGCATATCCAGCAGCGCAGAGAGCGGCAGCTGATCGGTGGGTGGCTGATTGTCATTCATCAGCTCCCAGGTATCCTGAAACAGCGTCAGCCACAGCGGACAGATACGCTTCCAGGTCTGACGCGTGGCGGCCAGATAAGCGCCATTGACATGGTCAACCAGATAGGGCCGGATGGCGGGTTTATAGTAAGCCGGGATCTGCTCTTCAGCTGCATTCTCCAGTTTGGCAATCATTCTGCCTTCTCTGAAGCTGGAGTAAAGATAACCTTCCCGCAGGCTGAGGGCAGGGTCTTTAAGCAGGTTAAGGTCAGAGTCGATCATCAGAACGGCATCACCGCTGGCCTGTAAAGGCGCCTGCAGTTTAATCAGCCGGCTGCGGTAAATCTGTTTATAACGGTAGCTCTCTTCGCGATGCGGGATGGTCAGCGTCGCAACACGGGTCTTTGCCGGCAGTTCACCAAATTTTGTTGCGGGCTGGTCGCTGACGATAACAATTTCCGTGATGCTGGTGGCAAAACGGCTGGCAAAGCAGGCGCTGAGCAGCGCTTCTTCAATATAGTCCTCACCGGCACACGGGATCACCACGGAGGTAACCGGAATTGTGCCCTGCACGCGACTCTCGCTGTATGGAATATTGTGACGCGCGCGAATATGGCGGAAACGTTTATTAAAAAAATTAAGCATGACTCTTTTCCTGAATAACATTAGCCAGAACCGTTTCTACGCCCTGAATATAGTTATCAATAGCGTAATGTTCGCGTACCTTTCCGGCAGCAGTGTCAGTTAATTTCTGACGTAATTCTTTGTTTTCCCACAGGGCAATCAGCTGCTGTGTCAGCTGCGCGATATCACCATATTCAAACAGCAGGCCGGTCTGGTTGTGTTCAATCAGTTCAGCTGTGCCGGTCACCCGCGATCCGATAACAGCGGTATTAACCAGCATTGCTTCAAGCACTACGCGGGGTAAACCTTCACTTTGCGAGGCCAGTATAAACGCGTCAAACGCTGCCAGAAAATCGAGCGCATTGTTTTTAAAACCGGTAAAAACGATGCGGCCAGCAATCTGCTCTTTTTCTGCCAGTTGTGCGAGATTAGCCTGTTCCGGACCGGCACCTACAATCAGCATTTTCCAGTCAGCGTGAGGGTAGAGGCGATGAAACCGGCCCAGCGCGCTCAGCGTGTGGTGGTTGGCTTTACGCGCTATCAGTGAACCAATAGAGCCAAATACAAACGTTTCAGGTGCTATCTGCAGGGCCTGTCGAACAGCAGTGCGATCGGGCAACGGCTGGTGAATATCGATGGCATTACTGACGGTATGGCAGAGGTGATGATGAACGCCATGACGCTGCAGGGTATGACTGACGCCGTGCGAAACGCAGATAATTGCCTTACAGTCCCGGTTCAGCATCGTGACCAGCTGACGATTCAGCATCGGGTCGATACGGCAGTGCTGCACCACCGGGATCTCAAGCGGGCGGGCTGCCAGATAGCCTTCAGTATTGGTACTGGGCTGATTATTCATATAAAGCAGGTCAAACTGGCCTGCCTGCAGAAGCTCGCCAATCTTGTGTGCATTCGGAATAATGCGCCACCGGCGATCCACGACATGAACCGCTTTTTTTCTGCGCTCTTTGCTGAAAAAAAGCAGCGTGCGGACTATTTCTTTGCTGATTTTTGCCCAGAGAGGCTGTCTGCGCTGCGGAATAAACGTCACCGGGATGGCTAACGATCCAAGAGTCTGTTCAATGGTTTCGTCATTGCCGCGCGAATAATTATGATAAAAGCAGCAGGTGATATCGAACTGGTTACGATCGATCCGCTTTAGCAATTCCAGCATGCTATTGGTGCCGCCGCCCCACTCGCGACCATTATCAAGCAGTAGAATTTTTTGTTTATGCGGCGTCATTCCTGCTGATGTCCTTGTTCTGTGCAGTGCGTTTTCGGGCAAGAGTATAAACTTTCTGGCTGCAATGTGAATGTCAGTGGTGCGGTCGCCCGCACCACTGATTTAAAACAGCGCTTTCAGTTTGAGCATGAACGGATTCTGCATCAGACCTTCGCCGATGATTTCCACTGCCCGCTGTTGCGGTACCGGCGTGGCGCTGACTTTACAGAGGGCAGGCGCACGGAAATGCGCGCTTGCGGGTTTAGCCGGAACGGCTGCGGCAGGTTTTGTGGTGTGACGCAGCGGCTCATCCAGCAGCTGACCTGGCGTAACCAGCGTGACATCAGCCGGAAGCGAAGGTAGCATCTGCTGCAGGACGCGTACGGTTGTCGGGTGCGGATGGCCGATAGCGATAGCAGACCCGTCCCGCTGTGCCAGCTTAACCGCCCGGGTAAACTGCTGCCGTACCATCGCTTCATTTTGATTATCATCAAGAAACACGCGACGTTTTACGACTTTGACCTGCGTCCCCTGTGCTGCCGCAACGGCCTGACTATTGCCGATGGTCATGCTGTCGAGAAAATAGTAGTTATAGTGATTCAGCACCTGCATCACTTTCTGCATCCCGGCCAGGCTGGAAGTCATTTTACTGCCCATGTGATTATTCAGGCCAACCGCGTAGGGAACTTTACCGCTGGCTTCACGGATAATGCGGGCAATTTCGTCGCTGCTCATCTCCGGGGTCAGGGTATCTTTTTCCAGCGGCTGTTTGCTGAGCGGGGCCATTGGCAGGTGAATCAACACTTCATGGCCGCGCTGATGGGCTTTAGTGGCCATCTCGCGCGCATGCGGGGCATTGGGCAGTACGGCAACGGAAATAGCCGCCGGCATCGCCAGCACTTTGTTCTCTTCAGCAGGACGGTAGCCAAAATCATCAATGACAATCGCTAATTTTGCCGCGTGTGCGCTGAAGCTCAGAAGAGAGCCGCACAGCAGAGCGGGTAACGTTCGGGATAAAAACAGCACTTATCTTCCTAACCACGGTAGTGGGTTAACAGCTTTGCCCTGACGGCGGATCTCAAAATAGAGCGACGGCGTACCGCGGCCACCGCTGGTGCCTACCAGCGCCACCGGCTGACCGGCTTTCACCTGTGCACCAACGCTTACCAGGGCGCTCTGGTTATAGCCGTACAGGCTCATGTCGCCTTTACCGTGCTCCAGCACCACAACCAGCCCGTATCCCTGCAGCCAGTCGGCCATCAGTACCCGTCCATCCGCAATCGCTTTTACTTCGGTTCCTTCCGGTGCGTCAATCACCAGTCCTTTCCAGCGGAGTTCACCCTGCATCGATTCACCGAAGCGGTGTTCAATTCTGCCGCGGACTGGCCAGAAAGCCTGACCGCCCGCGCGCCCCAGCCCGCCGGTACGCGCCATCAGCTCACGCTCGCTCTGCGTTGGGGCATAGCTGGAACCTTTCGCTTTGGCCTGCGCCTGACGCTGGCGAACCTTCTCTGCTTCACGCGCCTCACGCTCAGCCCGCTGACGCGCTTCGCGCTCTGCTCTGGCAATTTTATCCTGCAGACGGCTTTCGTTCTGGCGCATTTCAACCAGATCTGCCTGATCTTTTTCCAGCGCGTTTTCCAGCGCGGAGAGGGTTTTTTTGCGGGCAGCGCTGGCGTTTTCCAGCTTGCTTTGCTGCGCCTGCTGCTGAACGAGCAGATTTTTTTGCTGCTGCTGTTTGCTCTGCATGGTCAGGCGCTGTTCAGCCAGCTGCTGCCGGGTCTGGCGCAGTTCATCAATATTTTTTTGGCGCGCGGCGTTGAGGTAACCAAAATAGGCTAGGATACGTTCGCTGCGCTGCGCTTCTGCGCCGCCCAGCAACAGCTGTACACCATTATGCTGTCCCTGACGGAAAGCGGCGTCGAGCTGTTGTGACAGCAGACTTTCCTGCTGCGTCTGCTGCTGTTCAAGGCGGGAGATAGAGGCAGTAAGCTGAGCCACTTCTTTGTCGAGCGTGCTTAAGCTATTGCGCGTCTCACGCAGCTGACGGCTCGCCTGCGCGATGATTTTCTCCTGACTCCGGAGCTGATCGAGCAGTTTACTGCGCTCAGTTTTCTGCGCTTTAACGCGCTTCTCTTTTTCCGCGATACTTTGCTGAATGGTTTTTAACTGCGCTTTGTTGTCGTCAGCGCTGTAACCCGTAACGGGCAGCAAAAACATACCCGCACACAGCAGGCTGAGGGAGAGGGCGGACCAGCGGAATACCAGCTGAGCAGCCGGGCCGTTGTGAGGGGTCCTTGTGGGTGTAATGCGCGCTTTTCCCTTCATAGTTAATAATTATTCCACGATGAACAGCCGCTTACCAGTTATCCCGGCCAGCTTTTAGATTACGAAACATGTCGCTTTAAAGCTTAGCGCGATAAACATTGTCTGAATTTTGCGATTAGAACATTTTTTTTGGAAAATGACGCACAAATCGTATCTCTGCCCGCATCGCGACTGTACATGCGAAGTGGCGCAGGTATACTCAGAACCCTTGTTTTAGCTTATAAGCCCGGTCTGGAGTCGTTACCTCTCATGCAAGAAATCATGCAGTTTGCAAGCAATCACCCCATCCTTAGTCTGGCATGGGTCGTTTTACTTATTCTGGTGATTGTGACCACCGTTAAAGGGATGTTCTCTAAGGTAAAAACCATCAGCCGTGGTGAAGCAACCCACCTGATTAATAAAGAGAACGCGGTGGTAGTAGACGTGCGTTCACGCGACGATTATCGCAAGGGGCATATTTCCGGAGCGGTTAACGTGGCAGCAGCAGATATTAAAAAAGGCAGCTTCGGCGAGCTGGAAAAGCACAAGTCGCAGCCCATAATTGTGGTATGTGCCACCGGTCAAAGCGCGGGTGATTCAGCAGCAACGCTGAGCGCCGCAGGCTTTGAACATGTCGCTGTCCTGAAAGATGGCATCAGCGGCTGGAGTGGCGAAAACCTGCCGCTGGTTCGCGGTAAATAATCATCTGAGGTATCCCGCATGGCGAATGTTGAGATTTACACCAAAGTAACCTGCCCGTATTGCCATCGTGCAAAGGCGCTACTGGATCAGAAAGGCGTTTCTTATCAGGAGATCCCTATTGATGGGGACGCAATGAAACGTGAAGAGATGATCAGACGCAGCGGTCGCACCACGGTGCCGCAGGTTTTCATCGACGCTCAGCACATCGGTGGCTGTGACGATCTCTATGCGCTGGACGGGCGTCAGGGACTCGATCCTCTGCTTCAGGCTTAACTCTTCTGCACTGATAATCATCACTTAAGGACTTAGTAACATGTCAGAACAAAGCACCAACGAAATGCAGTTCCAGATCCAGCGCGTTTATACCAAAGATGTCTCTTTTGAAGCGCCAAACGCGCCTCAGGTTTTTCAGAAAGAGTGGGAGCCGGAAGTTAAACTGGATCTGGATACCGCCTCTTCTCAGCTGGCTGATGAAGTGTATGAAGTGGTGCTGCGCGTGACGGTAACCGCAACCGTAGGCGAAGAGACCGCTTTCCTGTGCGAAGTCCAGCAGGCGGGTATCTTCACCATCAGCGGTATTGATGGCACGCAGATGGCACACTGCCTTGGCGCATACTGCCCGAACATTCTGTTCCCTTACGCACGTGAGTGTGTGACCAGTCTGGTTTCGCGCGGTACGTTCCCGCAGCTGAATCTGGCACCGGTTAACTTTGATGCGCTGTTCATGAACTATCTGCAGCAGCAAGGTGAAGGCGAAGCGCCACGTCAGGATGCCTGATGACAACACATAACGCGTCTATCAGCGTACTCGGTGCCGGCTCGTACGGCACCGCTCTCGCTATCACGTTAGCTCGCAACGGGCATCCGGTTCTGCTCTGGGGCCATAATCCGCAAAGCGTTGCCCGCTTACAGGCTGACCGCTGTAATACCGCTTTCCTGCCCGATGTTCCTTTTCCTGATAATCTGATTGCTGAAGCCGATCTTGCACAGGTCGTTCGCGCGAGCCGCGATCTGCTGGTGGTGGTGCCGAGCCATGTTTTTGGCGACGTGCTGCAGCAGATTAAACCTTACCTGCGTACAGATTCCCGCCTTGTCTGGGCCACCAAAGGCCTGGAAAAAGAGACCGGCCGTCTGCTGCAGGAGGTTGCGCGGGAGATCCTGGGCGATGCTATTCCGCTGGCGGTGATTTCCGGCCCGACCTTTGCTAAAGAGCTGGCTGCCGGTTTACCCACCGCTATCGCACTGGCGGCCACCAATGCAGAGTTTGCTGACGATCTGCAGCAGAAGCTGCACTGCGGCAAAAGCTTCCGCGTGTATAACAATCCTGATTTTACCGGTGTTCAGCTGGGCGGGGCCGTTAAAAACGTTATCGCTATCGGCGCCGGCATCTCAGACGGTATTGGCTTTGGTGCTAACGCGCGTACCGCACTGATTACCCGCGGCCTGGCCGAGATGAGCCGTCTGGGCGCGGCACTGGGTGCCGATCCGGTGACGTTTATGGGCATGGCAGGACTGGGCGATCTGGTACTGACCTGCACAGATAACCAGTCGCGCAACCGTCGTTTTGGCATGATGCTGGGTCAGGGCGAGAGCGTTGAAGAGGCGCAACGCATTATCGGACAAGTTGTAGAAGGCTACAGAAATACCAAAGAAGTCAAAGCGTTGGCGGCGCGAATGGGCGTCGAAATGCCGATAACCGAGCAGATTTATCAGGTACTGTATTGCGAAAAAACGGCGCGAGAGGCAGCATTGAGCTTACTGGGTCGTACAAGGAAGGACGAAAACAGCCCAGGCTAGAGCAGGATGCTCAGCACATCAACCTGTAGCGCCTCTGCGGCGCTTTTTTATCGGGAGTAAACAGCAATGTCGTCTGAAGAGTTAGAACTGGTCTGGAACCATATCAAAGCAGAAGCCAGAGCGCTGGCGGATTGCGAACCGATGCTGGCCAGCTTTTATCACGCGACGTTGCTGAAGCATGAAAATCTCGGCAGTGCGCTCAGCTACATGCTGGCAAATAAGCTGGCGAATCCTATTATGCCTGCCATCGCCGTGCGTGAAATTGTCGAAGAAGCTTATCGTCAGGATCCGGAAATGATTGTTTCAGCGGCCTATGACATTCAGGCTGTACGCCAGCGCGATCCGGCAGTAGACAAATACTCCACGCCGCTGCTCTACCTGAAAGGTTTCCATGCGCTACAGGCCTATCGCATTGGCCACTGGCTGTGGAAAGAGGGCCGCCGCGCGCTGGCCGTCTATCTGCAAAACGAAATCTCCGTATCATTCGCCGTTGATATTCACCCGGCGGCCCATATCGGACGCGGGATCATGCTGGATCACGCCACGGGTATTGTGATCGGCGAAACCGCGGTAGTGGAAAATGACGTCTCTATCCTGCAATCCGTGACGCTGGGCGGGACCGGCAAAACCAGTGGCGATCGTCATCCTAAAATTCGCGAAGGCGTCATGATTGGTGCCGGCGCCAAAATTCTCGGCAACATAGACGTAGGCCGCGGCGCAAAAATTGGCGCCGGCTCTGTTGTACTGCAGCCTGTTCCTCCGCACACCACCGCTGCCGGCGTACCGGCGCGCATTGTGGGCAAGCCCGCCAGCGACAAACCCTCAATGGATATGGATCAGCACTTCACCGGCGCCGGTTTTGAATATGGCGACGGGATTTAATCTTTGATCAGCGCGCCGGCGAAATCGAGCTGGCGCCACGCTTCATACACCACTACCGATACGGCATTCGACAGATTCATGCTGCGGCTTTCGGCGCGCATCGGGATACGTATTTTCTGTCCGGCGGGCAGGGCGTCCAGGATCTCAGCGGGCAGACCCCGGCTTTCCGGGCCAAACAGCAGGTAGTCTCCGGCCTGATAGCTGACCGCACTGTGTGCCGGTGTACCTTTCGTGGTCAGCGCAAACAGGCGTTGCGGCGCTTCAGATGCGAGGAAAGCGCTGTAGCTGGCGTGTTTTTTCAGCGCGGTATATTCGTGGTAATCAAGCCCGGCGCGGCGCAGTCGTTTATCATCCCACGCAAAGCCAAGCGGCTCGATCAGATGCAGCTGAAAGCCGGTGTTAGCGCACAGGCGGATAATGTTACCGGTGTTGGGTGGTATTTCAGGTTCGAATAAAACAATGTTCAGCATAAGGCCCCCCGCAATCAGGGGCCGAAGCATAACAAATTACTGCCGGGCAGAGTATAGCGGGAGCCAGAGCGTCAGACGCAGGCCGCCCAGAGGGCTGTTATCTGCTTTGACCCAGCCGCGATGCTGCTGTACGGCCGTCTCCACAATCGCCAGCCCAAGCCCGGTGCCGCCAGACTCGCGATCGCGCGCTTCATCCGTACGATAGAACGGGCGGAAAATCTGCTCGCGATCTTCTTCGCTCACGCCCGGACCGTCATCATCCACGTGAACGGTAATGCCCTGAATATCCACCGAGAAGCTCACGCTGATGTGCGAATCAGAATAGCGCAGCGCATTGCGTACGATATTTTCCAGGGCGCTCTCCAGCGCATGCGGGTTGCCGTACAGCGGCCACGGACCAGGCGGATAAGGCACTTCCATGGTTTTACCCATCTGTTCTGCTTCAAAGCGCGCATCCTCCAGCACGCCGTTCCACAGCTGATTTGCTTTCATCGCCTCGCTGACCAGGGCATTTTTATGCTGGGTGCGTGACAGCACCAGCAGATCGTTGATCATGCCATCCAGCCGCTGCGCTTCTGTCTCAATGCGCTGCAGCTCTTTGCCTTCACCATGGCGACGACGCAGCAGAGCGGTAGCCAGCTGCAGTCGCGTCAGTGGGGTGCGCAGTTCATGGCTGATGTCAGATAGCAGGCGCTGCTGCGCGGTCATCATGCGTTCAAGCGCGCTGACCATCTGGTTAAAACTGGAACCGGCCGCCAGAAACTCCTGCGGACCCGACTCCAGTTCAGGATGCTGGCGCAGGTTGCCGCTGGCCACTTCATCCGCCGCGTATTTCAGCTTGCGCGCCGGTCGTGCCAGGCTCCATGCCAGCCAGAGCAGCAGCGGAGAGCTAATCAGCATCGTGACAATCAGCAGCAGTAGCGGCCGGTCAAATAACAGGTTGATAAAATCGAGCTGGGAGCTGGTGGCCGGTCGGATCAGATAGAGCTGATAGTTATCTTCACCGTCGCGCACGGCAAAGGGGCCCACCATCTCAACGCGGCCATATTTTTTCTTCTGCGGGTGATCGGCGTTATCTGACTGGCCGATAAAGTTACGGATCACCTGCATTTCGTTGTGCTGTGCGCCAATCACCCGGCCCTCACTGGTTACCAGCAACAGGCGCTGGCCCGGTGGTGCCCATTTGTCGATAGCGCGAAACAGCCGGCGCCACCACATCAGGTCATTAGGGGGATCCTGAGAGAGTTCCGCTTCAACATGCTGTTCAATCATGGTGCCCTGCCGTTGTTCGCTTTCCATCAGGGCGGTCATCTGACGCGAATCGAGCTTGGGCACCATCAGGACCAGCATCAACACCAGCGCCAGCGTAAGCCAGAAGATGGCGAAGATGCGGGTCGTCAGACTGCCTATCATGATGCAGAAACCATCAGATAGCCGCGTCCGCGCAGCGTTTTGAACCATGGATGGCCATCACGACGCTCAGGAAGTTTGCGGCGCAGGTTGGAGATATGCATATCGATGGCACGGTCAAAGGGCGTCAGGCGTTTACCAAGCACCTCCTGACTGAGATGTTCCCGCGATACCACCTGGCCGAGATGCTGCGCCAGCAGGTAAAGCAACGTGAACTCAGTGCCGGTGAGATCGAGCGTTTCGTTATCAAAGCTCGCCTCCTGGCGGCCTGGGTTCAGGCGCAGGCAGTCGACTTCAAGCGTCGGCGAACTGGTATCGTGCTGCTGTTGCTGCTGCTCGCTCCAGTTTGAACGACGCAGGATCGCACGAATACGCGCCACCAGCTCGCGGTCATTGAAAGGTTTAGGCAGGTAATCATCCGCCCCCAATTCCAGTCCCAGAACGCGATCCAGTTCGCTGCCACGAGCCGTCAGCATGATGACCGGCGTCTGATGCTGCTGACGCAGCTCTTTTAACGTATCGATACCGTTTTTCTTCGGCATCATGACATCCAGCAGCAACAGGTCAACGGAGCTGTCCAGCAGGGTAAGAGCCTGCTCTCCATCGCTGGCTACAATGACGTCAAACCCTTCCATTTCGAGTAATTCTTTAAGCAGCGAAGTTAATTCGCGGTCGTCATCTACCAACAGGATTTTATTCATTTTTTATTGCCCTCCGCAGGCAAAATACCGTGTTCCCACACTGGCAATCCAACGCTTTACGTAGTTTTACACCCCCTGACGGTTGTTTGCAGCTGCCGCCGTAAACTGGGTCTCGTTGAATCGCAAAACAGAGCAAACCGGGAGTAAACGATGCGCAACTTAACCGTCATCGTCATTGCTTCAGCGATGGTTCTTAGTCACGCCAGCGCAGTTGCAGCAGAGACGACAGCGATTGAAGAGATGCATCAAAACGGCGGCTTGACGACAGGCAGTATGACGCAAAATCCGCAAAGTCACATGTTCGATGGAATTGAGCTTACCGAACAGCAACGGCAGCAAATGCGGGACCTGATGCAGCAAGCACGCCATGAGCGCCCGGTGTTAAGCGTTCAGGATATTGAAACTATGCATGACCTTGTCACTGCAGACAAATTTAATGAATCGGCGATCCGCCAGCTGGCTGAAAAACAGGCCCGCGCGCAGGTTGACCTGCAGGTTGAGATGGCCCGGGTTCGTAATCAGATGTATCACCTGCTGACGCCTGTGCAGCAGGCGGCATTAAAAAAGAATCATGAACGACGGCTGAATGATGTTCGTCGGTTCTCAGGATTGCAGCCATCGTCATCGCTGCAAGCAGTGAGCAGCACCCGTAGTAACCAGTAACATAGTATCCCTGTTTTCCTTGCCATAGACACCATCCCTGTCTTCCCCCGCCATGATGGCGGGGTTTTTTTTGCCCGCGGTATGGCGTGCCGGGAAATGCCGCATCGCAGACGCAGCCTGGCCGGACTGATGATAAACTTGTTTTCAGTTACGACTGGAACACGCATCTGTCTGATAGGGCGAAACATGGATTCTGAGTACGCAACACTGGTCCGGCGTGCTGCGCTGGCCGCGACCTCACTGGCGCTCCTGCTGCTGCTGGTCAAGATTTTCGCCTGGTGGTACACCGGCTCAGTCAGCGTGCTGGCGGCGCTGGTGGATTCGCTGGTAGACATTGCCGCCTCGCTGACTAATCTGCTGGTGGTGCGTTATGCACTGCAGCCTGCTGACGATGATCATACATTCGGGCATGGCAAAGCGGAGTCACTGGCAGCGCTGGCGCAGAGCATGTTTATCTCCGGCTCCGCACTCTTTCTTTTTCTGACCGGTATCCAGCATCTGGCAAAGCCGGAAACGCTGCGCGCGCCGCTGGTCGGCGTCGTCGTAACCCTTGTTGCCCTTTTTTCCACGCTGGCGCTGGTGGCGTTTCAGCGCTGGGTTGTCCGGCGCACCCGCAGTCAGGCGATTCGCGCCGATATGCTGCACTATCAGTCCGATATCGTTATGAACGGCGCAATCCTGATCGCGCTCGGTCTGAGCAGCTACGGTTTTGCGCGTGCTGATGCGTTATTTGCGCTGGGGATCGGCGTCTATATCCTCTATAACGCGCTGCGTATGGGATATGAAGCCGTACAGTCGTTGCTGGATCGCGCGCTGCCCGAGCAGGAAAAGCAGCAAATTATTGCGCTGGTGACAGAGTGGCCTGGCGTGCACGGTGCGCATGCATTGCGTACAAGGCAGTCAGGGCCGACGCGGTTTATTCAGCTGCATCTGGAAATGGAAGATGCGCTGCCGCTGGTTCAGGCGCATCACGTTGCTGATGAGATTGAACAGGCACTGCGCCGCAAATTTCCGGGTTCCGACATCATTATTCACCAGGATCCCTGCTCGGTCGTCCCGGAACATCAGCAGGGCTTCTTCCGATTTTAGTTTTTTAGTTCAGGCGCTTATATGTTAAAAATGACAAAGCGCTAACAACTCTTTAAAAAATTAGCGAAAACTTGTCTGACCTGAATCAATTCAGCATTGAGCCTTTGATATACTATCTGCAACTATTAAGCCCCACGTTCGGGAGCAGGCATGACCCGGTCGATCGGCGGGAATAATCCTTAGTTTTGAACAATCCAGAGGTTGTCATGATCAAAAAAATCGGAGTACTGACCAGCGGCGGCGACGCCCCGGGCATGAACGCAGCCATTCGCGGAGTTGTCCGTTCCGCCCTGAGTGAAGGCCTGGAAGTTTTTGGTATCTATGACGGCTATCTGGGTCTGTATGAAGATCGCATGATTAATCTCGACCGCTACAGTGTTTCTGACATGATTAACCGCGGCGGCACTTTTCTCGGCTCTGCGCGTTTTCCGGAGTTCCGCAATGAAGAGGTGCGCCAGGCAGCGATCGAAAACATGAAAAAGCGGGGTATCGATGCGCTGGTGGTCATTGGCGGTGATGGCTCCTATATGGGTGCCAAACGACTGACTGAGATGGGTTTCCCCTGCATCGGTCTGCCAGGCACCATCGACAACGACGTCGCCGGCACTGACTACACCATCGGCTATTTCACCGCGCTGGAAACCGTTGTGGAAGCGATTGACCGTCTGCGCGACACCTCCTCGTCGCATCAGCGTATCTCAATTGTGGAAGTGATGGGCCGCTACTGTGGCGATCTGACGCTGGCAGCGGCCATTGCCGGCGGCTGTGAGTTTATTGTGCTGCCGGAAATTCCCTATACCCGTGAAGAGCTGGTTGAAGAGATCAAAGCGGGCATTGCAAAAGGGAAAAAACACGCCATCGTGGCGATTACCGAGCACATCTGCGATATCGACGATCTGGCCCGTTTTATTGAAGAAGAGACAAAGCGTGAAACCCGCGCCACCGTTCTGGGACATATTCAGCGTGGCGGCGCGCCCTGCGCCTACGACCGCATTCTGGCGTCACGCATGGGGGCTTACTCAATTGAGCTGCTGCTGCAGGGCTATGGCGGCCGCTGCGTCGGTATTCAGAATGAGAAGATGGTGCACCACGATATTATCGATGCCATTGAGAACATGAAGCGTCCGTTCAAGCGTGACTGGCTCGATACAGCGAAAAAGCTCTACTAACCTGTGCACAGGCGCGACCCCGTTCGCGCCTTTTCGCTGTTTCTATATTCTCGCAAGTTATAACTGCTTATTTTTAATTCTTTAATCCACTGTTCGCTTTGTGTCACTCTTGCGGCATAACCTACGCGGGAGAGCAGGCAATGAATAAGTGGAGTATTGGCATCACCTTGTTACTGGCATCGTCTGGTGCGCTGGCAAAGGATTATCAGCTGTTAAACGTCTCATACGATCCTACCCGCGAACTCTACGAACAATATAACAAAGCCTTCAGCGCCCACTATAAGCAGGAGACCGGCGACAACGTGGTGATCCGTCAGTCGCACGGCGGCTCAGGCAAGCAGGCGACCTCCGTCATCAACGGTATTCGTGCCGATGTGGTTACGCTGGCGCTGCAGTCTGATGTGGATGCGATTGCTGAGCGCGGCCGTATCGACAAAAACTGGATCAAACGCCTGCCGGAAAACTCTGCGCCCTATACCTCCACCATTGTGTTTCTGGTACGCAAAGGCAATCCCAAAAATATTCACGACTGGTCAGATCTGACTAAGCCTGGCGTATCGGTGATCACGCCAAACCCGAAAACTTCCGGTGGCGCGCGCTGGAACTATCTGGCGGCATGGGGCTGGGCGCTGGATCAGAATCAGGGCGATCAGGCTAAAGCACTCGCCTATGTAAAAGCGTTATTTAAAAACGTTGAGGTGCAGGATTCCGGCGCGCGTGGCGCAACCAATACGTTCGTTGAACGCGGAATTGGTGACGTGCTGATTGCCTGGGAAAACGAAGCGTATCTGGCAGTCGAAAAACTGGGTAAAGATAAGTTTGAAATCGTGACGCCAGCCGAATCCATTCTCGCAGAGCCTACGGTTTCCGTAGTGGATAAAGTGGTCGACGCGCAGGGTACACGCAGCGTGGCAGAAGCCTACCTGAAATATCTCTATTCTCCGGAAGGCCAGACTATCGCGGCGCAGAACTTCTATCGTCCGCGTGATGCAGAGGTCGCGAAGAAGTTTGCCAGCACCTTTGCACCGGTAAAACTCTTCACCGTGGATGAGAAGTTTGGCGGCTGGAGTAAAGCGCAGAAAGATCACTTTGCCGACGGTGGCAGCTACGATCAGGTCATGAAACCGTAAACGCAGTATTATTGCGCCAACACGGTCAGCCATGTGCTGGCCGTTTTACATTATGGTGTCGGGAAAAGCCGTGACAACGCACATTGTTCACGGCAGGATGCGCGGAAATGCATGGCTGAGACAATAATGATGCGGGGACGAAACCGGCTACTGAAGTGGCTTACGCTATGCCTGATGCTGTTGATTGCCGGATTGCTGGTAACTGCATACCGGCTGCATAAAAACGCCGATGCGCTCTGGCAGATTGTCAGTGAACAGTGCGTGCCGGGTATGCGTCACCAGGGTAATCCGGCACCCTGTCAGCAGGTTAATCTGACCCAGGGCTATGTCACGCTCAAAGATATTCACGGTCCGCTGCAATATCTGCTGATCCCGACAACCAAGATTGCCGGTATGGAAAGCCCCGCTCTTCTGCAGCCCGCCACGCCCGATTTTTTTGCTGCCGCCTGGCAGCAGCGCAGCCTGCTGGCGCAGCGATGGGGCAGACCTGTAAACGATCGGGCACTGTCGCTGGCGGTCAATGCACAGTATGGCCGTACGCAGAATCAGCTGCATATTCATATTTCGTGCCTGCAACCCGACGTGCGTCAGCAGCTTGACGATGAGGCTCTGCGCCTCGGTGAGCGCTGGCAGCACATCACGCTGCGCCAGCATCACTATCTGGTCCGTACGCTCTCTGCCGCACAGCTGGCGCAGCAGAGCACGTTTATGCGTCTGGCCAGCGAGGTGCCGGGGGCGCGCGGCGAAATGGGTCGCTACGGTATGGCGCTGGCTGCGCTGCCGGACGGAAGGCTGGTGCTGCTGGCGCTGCAGCGTAACTGGCTGCGTCTGAATCCGGGGGCGGCAGAGATGCTGCAGGATCACACCTGCCGGCTGCTCTCTCCCTGAGTCAGCGGCGATAAAAAAGGCGACCCGCGGGTCGCCTTATACAAAACAGACAGACTTATGCCTGTTTTGCCTGTGCCGCCGCTTTCACGATTACGGCGAAGGCGTCTGCTTTCAGCGACGCGCCGCCAACCAGCGCTCCGTCAATATCGGGCTGGGTAAAGAGTTCAGCAGCATTTTTGTCGTTTACTGAGCCGCCATACTGAATAATGACCTGCTCTGCGACAGCGGCATCTTTCTTCGCAATATGGTCACGAATAAATTTGTGCACCGCCTGTGCCTGCGCTGGTGTGGCAGACTTGCCGGTACCGATAGCCCAGACCGGCTCATAGGCGATGACTGCGCCTTCAAACGCCGCTGCGCCCTGAGTTTCCAGCACGGCATCCAGCTGACGTGCGCACACTTCTTCTGTTTTGCCTGCTTCATTTTCCGCTTCGGTTTCACCAATGCAGAGTACCGGCACCAGGCCTGCCTCTTTCAGCACCGCAAACTTCTTCGCAATAAATTCGTCGCTCTCTTTGTGGTAAGTACGACGTTCAGAGTGACCGATAATGATGTACTTCGCGCCAATATCTTTCAGCATCTCTGCGGAGGTTTCACCGGTGAATGCACCTGAAAGGTTAACATCGACGTTCTGCGCACCCAGCGCAATGTGGCTACCGGAGATCGCATGTTTTGCCTGATCCAGATAAATTGCCGGTGGGGCAATCGCTACACCACAGCCATCCACGCCCGAGAGCGCGGTACGCAGACCTTCAATCAGCTCGCCAGTCATCTGCTTGCTGCCATTCAGTTTCCAGTTACCCATAACCAGTGGATGTCGCATTCGTTCCTCCGCATTACGCGATTCATGAAATAGCGCTGCCGTCATGGCAGCGATGTCTGCCAGACAGTATAGAGATCAAAAAGGGCGCTGGCTTTGCTTTTCGTCATTTCCGCCTGTGATATCAGGGAGCAGGCAGCGTGAGCTTAATCGGCTCCACGGCAAACGTCAGGCCTTTGTCGCCATTGTCAGCCACCACAAAACGCAGCGCACCCTCTGTGCGGCTAAAATAGCGCGCGCCTTTACCGGCGCTCAGTAATGCGTCCAGCTTCTGGCGTCCCTCTTCGGGTGAGAGTCCCGGCACGAAATAGCGCAGCAGTGCGCGCATATAATTTATCGCCTGCTGCTGAGCCAGCTTCATTTCCGGACCCGGCACCGGCAGCCAGGTGATCTGCAGCGTTTTAATCTTTCCGGTACCCTGTTCCAGCGCGGTGGAAGAGTAGAGGGTTTCGCTGATTTTGCTGGCTGCGCGCGTCAGGTGACTTTTATCATCGCGATTATCTATTGCACGGTATTCCGGCAGCGGCAGTGCGGGATTAGCTGCGTTATAGCTTTCACGAAACTGCGCGATCGTCATATCAAACGCAGGCGCGCCTGTCAGCAGATAAGGTGCCACCGGCAGATGCGCACTGCGATCGGGTGGCGTCTCGTCTGCCCAGGCAGGAGATGACAGCGCGCAGCTAAGCAGCAGCGCGGCTGGCAGTGTCTTCATTGCATCGGCCCTGAATCATTCACTTAGGGCACGATTAAAACGGTTTTTACCGCTGAAAGTCAAAACCCGCGCGGTGAAAAGCGTGGCGGGATGTTACGGCAACCTTACCAGTAGTGTTCGCTGGTCATGTGGCCCGGTTTGCGTTTGAAATGTTTGCGCATGCCGCGACTCTCTTTCAGCAACTGCTGGGTATCGCGCACCATCTGCGGATTACCACACAGCATAACGTGGCTGCTTTCTGCGTCGAGCGGCAGCCCCACGGCACGCTCCAGCTCACCGCTTTCAATCAGCTGCGGCACCCGGCCCTGTAGTGACCCCGGGCTGCTTTCACGGCTGACCACGGTCTGAATATGCAGCTTATCTGCATAACGCTGCTGCAGCGACTGCATCAGCGGCCAAAAGCTGAGATCGCTGGCATAGCGCGCAGCGTGAACCAGTACAATATGGTCAAAACGCGCCAGGTCTTCACCCTGCTGTAAAATCGACAGGTAAGGCCCGATGGCGGTGCCGGTCGCCAGCATCCACAGGGTACGACAGTCAGGGATCTCATCCAGGGTAAAAAAGCCGGACGCCTCTTTGGTCAGCATCACTTGCTCGCCCGGCTGCAGTGCCTGCAGACGCGGGCTGAGTTTACCTTCCGGTACAGTGACCAGATAAAACTCCAGCAGCGGATCGTCGGGGGCGTTGACGTAGGAGTAAGCGCGCTGCACGCGCTCGCCCTCAATTTCCAGCGCCAGTTTGGCAAACTGCCCGGCGGTAAACCGATCGATAGGGGCAGTAACGCGCAGGCTGAACAGCGCGTCGGTCCAGTTTTTTACCTCTTTTACTTCTGCATTAATCCACTCGGCCATAGGTGCTCCTGTTGAATTCTCCCGGTTATCGCTATCTTTACCAGCCTGCTCCGTGCTTGTCAGCCCGGCTGCGGCGAAAGCGCTCTTTGCGACAAAACCGCCGCACAGATCACTACCTGTAGCAGCCTGTTTACAGTCTGGTACAGGAGGTTGACGGCTGGCAACCCGCCTTCCTGCGGCTCAGCTCTCGATTTGCCCGGTAATCCTGATATTTTTGCCGCCATTACTGCCGGCAAACCTTGTGTGCTGCCGGCGCACTCTTTTTTTCAGGCTGATACCGTGTTCCATGCAGATCGATAAAACTCAAAACCGTTTTCTGTTATTCATGCTGATTGTGCTGGTGGCCGTAGGTCAGATGGCACAAACCATTTATGTGCCTGCTATGGCCGTGATGGCGGAAGCGCTGAACGTGCGCAGCGGCGCAATGCAGCAGGTCATGGCTGCTTATCTGATTACCTATGGCGGATCGCAGCTGATCTATGGCCCGCTCTCTGACAGCGTAGGACGTCGCCCGGTGATCCTCACCGGTATGACGATCTTTGCCTGCGGCGCGCTGATCGCGCTGTTTGCCTCATCGCTGCAGATGCTGGTGCTGGGCAGCGCTATCCAGGGACTCGGCACCGGCGTTGCCGGCGTTATGGCGCGCACGATGCCGCGCGATCTGTATGCCGGAACCGCGCTGCGGCGGGCTAACAGCCTGCTGAACATGGGCATTCTGGTGAGTCCGCTGCTGGCACCGGTGATAGGGGCGCTGCTGACCCGGCTGATTGGCTGGCACGCCTGCTTCGCCTTTTTGCTGCTGCTGTGCCTGGGCGTCACGGCATCCATGGCCCGCTGGCTGCCGGAAACCCGGCCGAATGATGCCCCGGCTACGCCTTTTCTGCGCCGCTACGCCACGCTGCTCAGCGACGGCAATTTTATCCGCTATTTGCTGCTGCTGGTGGGTGCACTGGCGGGCATTGCCGTCTTTGAAGCGAGCTGCGGTGTGCTGATGGGGGGCGTACTGGGACTGGATGGCCTGACCGTCAGCATTCTGTTTATTCTGCCGATCCCGGCCGCCTTTTTTGGTGCCTGGTTTGCGGGGCGGGAAGAGACATCCTGGCATACGCTGATGTGGTATGGAGTCAACAGCTGCCTGCTGGCTGGCCTGCTGATGTGGATCCCGTCGTGGTTTGGTGTAATGAATATCTGGACGCTGCTGGTGCCCGCAGCGCTGTTTTTCTTCGGGGCCGGCATGCTGTTCCCACTGGCGACATCGGGTGCCATGGAGCCTTACGCGTGGCTGGCGGGCAGTGCAGGGGCGCTGATTGGCGGCCTGCAGAACCTGGGCTCGGGCGTGGTTGCGTGGCTCTCTGCGCTGCTGCCACAGCACGATCAGTCTAGTCTGGGCCTGCTGATGTTTGTCACGTCGCTGGTGATGCTGCTGTGCTGGTGGCCGCTCTCACGTCATCCCGAGAGCGGCAAGCAGACGGTTACAGGATAAACGGGTGCAGCGCCGTATCCTTGCGGTCCAGATAGTGGATCGACTGGATGCGGCGAATGGTACGCGACTTGCCGCGTACCAGCAGCGTCTCGCTGGTGGCGATATTGCCGTTACAGGTGATGCCCTTCAGCAGATCGCCGCTGGTGATGCCGGTGGCGGCGAAAATCACGTTGTCGTTTCGTGCCATCTCATTCAGCGTTAACACACAGCCTGCAGCGATCCCCATTTCTGCGCAGCGCCGCAGCTCCTGTTCACCCAGCCGGCGATTCTCTTCGCTCTCGCCTTTAACCTCATGACGCGCCAGCAGACGTGCCTGCATGTCACCATCCATTGCGCGGATCACGGCTGCTGAGACCACGCCTTCAGGCGCACCGCCGATGCCATACAGCACATCCACTTCACTGTCAGGCATACAGGTCAGGATCGACGCCGCTACATCGCCATCGGGAAAAGCAAACACGCGCACGCCCAGCGTCTGCAGCTGCGCAATAACGGTGTCATGCCGCGGCTTCGCCAGGATCGATACCGTTAGCTGAGTCAGCGGCTTACCGAGCGCAATAGCGATGTTTTTAAGGTTGGTCTCCAGCGGCAGGTTAAGGTCGATAGCGCCACGCGCCCCTGGCCCGACAATCAGTTTTTCCATGTACATATCAGGTGCGTGCAGAAAGCTGCCTTTGTCGCCAACTGCCAGCACCGCCAGCGCGTTGGCCTGACCCAGAGCGGTCATGCGTGTGCCTTCAATCGGATCAACCGCGATGTCCACGGCATCGCCCTGGCCGGTGCCGACCTGTTCACCGATATAGAGCATAGGCGCTTCATCAATTTCGCCTTCACCAATGACAATGCGGCCATCGATGTTGATGGTATTGAGCATAATGCGCATGGCATTAACGGCTGCGCCGTCGGCCGCATTTTTATCACCACGTCCTAACCAGCGATAGCCAGCCAGCGCTGCCGCCTCAGTGACGCGGGAAAATTCAATTGCGAGTTCTCGTTTCATGGTCTGCACCTGACAGAAAAACAGGCGGGCAGTGTAGCACAGCGGGAAAAGCGGGAGAGGGAGAAACCCGCGGCATGAACCGCGGGCAGGGGGCTATTTATGCTTCATCTTCCCAGGCTTTGGCACGCGCGACCGCTTTCTGCCAGCCCGCGTAACGCAGGTTGCGTTCAGTGGTTTCGATGCCAGGACGGAATTCGCGTTCCACAACGGCTTTGGCACGCACCTCGTCCAGATCGTTCCAGAAGCCAACCGCCAGGCCTGCCAGATAGGCCGCACCCAGCGCCGTGACTTCACGCACTTCCGGGCGTTCAACGCGCGTGCCGAGGATGTCGGACTGGAACTGCATCAGGAAGTTGTTCGCGACAGCGCCGCCATCCACGCGCAGCGACTGCAGGCGGGTACCGGCGTCGTTCTGCATCGCTTCCAGCACGTCACGCGTCTGATAGGCGATCGACTCCAGCGTAGCGCGGATAATGTGGTTGGCATTGGCACCGCGGGTCAGGCCGAAGATGGCACCACGGGCATACGGATCCCAGTACGGGGCGCCCAGCCCGGTAAACGCCGGCACCATATAGACGCCGTTCGTGTCTTTAACTTTCAGCGCAAAATATTCTGAATCGGTAGAGTCGTTGATCAGCTTCATTTCGTCGCGCAGCCACTGAATCGAGGCGCCGCCGATAAATACGGCACCTTCCAGCGCATAGTTCACTTCGCCGCGCGGGCCACAGGCGATAGTGGTCAGCAGGCCGTGGGTAGAGGTGACCGCTTCAGTACCGGTATTCATCAGCATAAAGCAGCCGGTACCGTAGGTATTTTTCGCCATGCCCGGCTGTACGCAGAGCTGACCATAGAGGGCCGCCTGCTGGTCACCGGCAATGCCGGCAATCGGAATACGCGTGCCGCCTTTACCGCCGATATTGGTCTGACCGTAAATCTCAGAGGAGCCCTTAACTTCCGGCAGCATTTCGCGCGGAATGTCGAGGATCTCCAGCATGCGTGCATCCCACTCCAGCTTGTGGATGTTATACATCATGGTACGCGAGGCGTTGGTATGGTCAGTGACATGCACACGGCCCTGCGTCATCTTCCAGATAAGCCAGGTATCTACCGTGCCGAACAGCAGCTCGCCGCGTTTTGCACGCTCGCGTGCGCCTTCCACGTGATCGAGGATCCATTTTACTTTGGTGCCGGAGAAGTAAGGGTTAATAACCAGACCTGTGGTGTGCTGGATATACTCTTCCAGCCCCTCTTTCTTCAGCTTGTTACAGTAGTCAGCGGTACGTGGATCCTGCCAGACAATGGCATTGTAGATAGGTTTGCCGGTCTCTTTATCCCAGACAATGGCGGTTTCACGCTGGTTAGTGATACCGATAGCGGCGATCTGATCGGAGTTAATGTCAGCGTGTGCCAGCACTTCCACCAGCGTTGAGCTCTGTGAAGCCCAGATATCCATCGGGTCATGCTCAACCCAGCCCGCTTTCGGATAGATCTGCGTAAACTCACGCTGTGAAACAGCAACGATGTTGGCGTCATGGTCGAGTACGACGGCACGGGAGCTGGTGGTACCCTGATCGAGCGCGACGATATATTTTTTATCTGGCGTAGTCATAATAATGTCCTGATGATTAAGAGTGAAACTTACGCTTTACGCTGTTCAGCGCGCGCTACAGGTTTTTCTGTTTTGCTGGTTTCTGCGATGTTTACCGGCAGGTGGCGACCAATCAGCGCACGATAGCTAAAGGCACCCAGACATGCACCCACCAGCGGACCAAACACAGGCACCAGGAAGTAAGGAATATCTTTGCCGCCGGTGAAGGCTACGTCACCCCAGCCAGCGATAAAGGCAAACAGTTTCGGTCCAAAGTCACGTGCCGGGTTGAGCGCAAAGCCGGTCAGGGGACCCATTGAACCACCGATAATAGCAACCAGCAGGCCAATCAGCAGCGGCGCCAGCGGGCCACGCGGTACGCCATTGCCATCGTCAGTCAGCGCCATGATAACCGCCATCAGTACGGCTGTGATCACCATCTCTACCAGAAACGCCTGACCGACCGTGATGTGCGGATTAGGATAAGTAGAGAAGATACCCGCCAGGTCGAGGCTCTGCACGCTGCCACGCACCATTTGATGGCTCGCTTCATAATCGAAAAACAAATTGTAATAAAGGCCGTATACCAGTGCAGCGGCACAGAAGGCGCCGGCAACCTGCGCCAGAATGTAAGGTAAAACTTTACGCCCTTCAAAATTAGCAAACAGGCAGAGCGCCACGGTGACCGCCGGATTGAGATGCGCGCCGGAAACGCCCGCACTCAGATACACCGCCATCGAAACGGCCAGACCCCAGATGATACAGATTTCCCACTGACCGAATGCCGCACCAGCAAGCTTGAGCGCAGCCACACAGCCTGCGCCAAAAAAGATAATCAAACCGGTGCCGAGAAACTCGGCGATACATTGACCTTTGAGTGTGTTCGTTGTCTGACTCATAATGGAATTCCTGAAGCGAGGTTAAATGTTATCAGTTTTTGTTCTCAATCCCTGAGTCGCCCAGCGCTAATGTAGGGTTGATGTGAATTTATCGTTAACGAACATAAACGAGAAATAGCGAAATTGAATTCTGTGTACTGCGTCATAAAAATGCGCGTTTTCGCGTCTTTTACCTTTCTTTAAGGCTAATTAACCCGTCAGTTAACGCGCTTAACCCAGCCAGGCAGACCGCGGGTCTATTTTTTAAGCATTACCTGAAAAGTGTTACAGACTGACCGCCAGGATCCCGTGCCGCTGGACTTGCCGGGTTTGGCTACATACAATCGGGTCAACATGGCTGCGTGCGTCTTTATTCAGGCACCTGCAGCTTCATCAACGCCTTGCGAGTTTTAGGAGAGGTCAGAACGATGTCATTTGAAGTATTTGAGAAACTGGAAGCGAAAGTACAGCAGGCGATTGATACCATCACGCTGCTGCAAATGGAAATTGAAGAGCTGAAAGAGCAGAACAGTACGCTGAAAAACGAAGTAAGCCAGGCTTCCGGCAACCAGGACGCGCTGGCGCGTGAAAATCAGCATCTGAAAGAAGAGCAGCATGTCTGGCAGGAACGTCTGCGGGCACTGCTGGGAAAAATGGAAGAGGTTTAAGCACCTGCGCTTAAACCTGCGGGTGCTCAGGCACCCGTTTTTGTTTGCGGTTTACTCAATATCCAGCGCATCTTCTGACAGAATAATGCCCGTATTGTCCGCGTAGAGATGATCGCCGGAGAAAAAGGTTACGCCGCCGAAGTTGACGCGTACGTCACTTTCACCAATGCCTTCACCTGCAGCACCCGCGGGGATGGCGGCAATTGCCTGAATGCCAACTTCCAGCTCCTCCAGTTCATCAACCTGCCGTACCGAGCCGTAAATCACCAGGCCTTCCCACTCGTTTTGCGCCGCGAGCCGGGCCAGCTGAGCATCCACCAGTGCACGACGTACCGAACCGCCGCCATCGACCAGTAGCACCCGTCCGCGCCCGTTCTCTTCCAGCAGATCGTAAAGCAGGCCATTGTCTTCAAAACATTTGACTGTGGTTATCTGCCCACCAAATGAGGTGCGTCCACCGAAGTTGGAAAAAAGTGGTTCAACCACATTCACTTCTTCATGGTAGATGTCACAGAGTTCAGATGTATCGTATTTCATAAGGATGCCGTCTGTTTGCCACAGGAAAGGTAAGTATATCGCTATCTGAAGATTGTTGGCAAAATCATCACCGGGAAAAAGCAGCGCCGCATCAATATCCTGCGCAAAAAAATGCCCGGCGCAATGGCCGGGCAGCGGGGGATGGTCAGAATGGTGTTACAGGATGAAGCGGCTGAGATCTTCGTCTGCGACCAGCACATCCAGATGCTTGCCGACATACTCTGCGTCGATGGTAATCGACTCACCGTGGCGATCGCTGGCGTCATAGGAGATATCTTCCATCAAACGCTCCAGCACGGTATGCAGACGGCGTGCACCGATATTTTCAGTGGTTTCGTTAACCTGCCAGGCTGCTTCAGCAATCCGGCGGATACCGTCTTCGGTAAAGTCCACGTTGACGCCTTCGGTACCCATCAGCGCTTTATACTGCACGGTGACGGACGCGTTAGGTTCAGTAAGGATACGCTCGAAGTCGTTCACGGTCAGCGCCTGCAGTTCAACGCGAATCGGCAGACGACCCTGCAGCTCCGGGATCAGATCGGACGGGCTGGCCACCTGGAATGCGCCGGAAGCGATAAACAGGATATGGTCGGTTTTAACCATGCCGTGCTTGGTAGAGACGGTGCAGCCCTCTACCAGCGGCAGCAGATCGCGCTGCACACCTTCACGTGATACGTCCGGGCCAGAAGACTGACCGCCGCGCTTACAGATTTTATCGATCTCATCGATAAACACGATACCGTGCTGCTCTACCGCATCAATCGCATCCTGCTTCAGCTCTTCCGGATTAACCAGCTTTGCCGCTTCTTCTTCAATCAGCAGCTTCATGGCATCTTTGATTTTCAGCTTGCGCGGCTTCTGTTTCTGACCGCCCAGGTTCTGGAACATGGACTGCAGCTGGCTGGTCATCTCTTCCATGCCCGGCGGTGCCATGATCTCTACGCCAGCCGGTGCAGCAGCCAGATCGATCTCAATCTCTTTATCATCCAGCTGGCCTTCACGCAGTTTTTTGCGGAAAGACTGGCGCGCGGCTGATGGCTCAGCATTCTGCTCTGGCTGACCCCAGTTATTTTTAGCTGGCGGGATCAGTGCGTCAAGAATGCGCTCCTCTGCCATCTCTTCAGCGCGATACTTATTTTTTTCAATCGCCTGACTGCGCACCATTTTAATGGCAGAATCAGTCAGATCGCGGATGATGGAGTCCACTTCTTTACCAACATAGCCGACTTCAGTAAATTTTGTCGCTTCAACCTTGATAAACGGCGCGTTGGCCAGCTTCGCCAGGCGACGCGCAATTTCGGTTTTACCGACACCGGTCGGGCCGATCATCAGAATATTTTTCGGGGTGACTTCATGACGCAGCTCTTCGTCAAGCTGCATGCGGCGCCAGCGATTACGCAGCGCAATGGCAACCGCTTTTTTAGCGCCGTCCTGGCCGATGATAAAGCGATTAAGCTCGCTGACAATCTCGCGTGGAGTCATCTCAGACATGGTTTTGGTCCTTACGCCTTAGACGGTAATTCTTCGTAGTTGATATTATGGTTGGTGTAGATACAGATATCGCCGGCGATGTTCAGCGCTTTCTCAACAATATCGTGTGCACCAATGTCGGTATTTTCCAGCAGCGCACGGGCCGCTGCCTGGGCGTAGGGGCCGCCGGAGCCAATAGCGATTAAATCGTTTTCCGGCTGAATAACATCGCCGTTACCGCTGATGATCAGCGAAGAGTTCTCATCCGCTACAGCCAGCAACGCTTCAAGACGGCGCAGCATGCGATCGGTGCGCCAGTCTTTTGCCAGCTCAACTGCGGCTTTAACCAGATGGCCCTGATGCATTTCCAGCTTACGCTCAAACAGTTCAAACAGGGTAAAGGCGTCGGCAGTGCCGCCCGCAAAGCCCGCAATCACTTTATCGTTGTAAAGACGACGCACTTTTTTGACGTTGCCTTTCATTACGGTGTTGCCGAGCGTTGCCTGGCCATCACCACCAATAACGACCCGGCCGTTGCGTCGTACACTTACTATTGTTGTCACGGGCAGACCCCTTGTTGCAGTTGAAAAAAGACACCACGCACCCGGCGCGGCGTATCATGCAAACAGATATGGGGTGGGTTAAGAAGGTTTCAACCCCTCAGGAAGATGGGGTTTATCTTAATTCGGCTGCGCCTGCTCCCGGTGGCATCAGACGCCGGGAGCAGGGCTGGTACTATCAGGGCAGGGCTAGCGGAATGCAGCTGCCGTGACCGGCGCTGTGCAGCCGCTTCACGGTACTGTCAGCTTTACTGCGATCTTTAAACGGACCAATCACCACACGATTCCAGCCGCCGCCGGTGGTGATACGGCTTTCAAAACCTTCGAAAGCGAGACCGGCGCGCACCGACTCCGCCTGATCGCTGCCTTTAAAGGAGCCACACTGCACCATCCAGCGTTGTGAAGAGGCTTTCTCTTCCGGCTTCACTTTGGTGGCTTCTGGTTTTGCCTGCTGTACCGGTGCCGGTCGGTCAGCCTGCTGCTGTTGCTGACGCTGCTGAGCCTGCAACTGCTGCTGACGCTGCTGCTGTAACTGTTGCTGACGTTGCTGTTGTTGCTGCTGCCGCTGCTGTACCTGCTGCTGCTGTGCCTGCATCTGCTGCTGACGTTGCTGCTGCTGCACCTGCTGACGCTGTAATGTCTGCTGCCGCTGGGCTGGCGTCTGCTCATTCCACGGCACCTCGTTCAGCTGAGTAGGCTGCTGACGCATATCCGCCTGCATCTGCTCCAGCAGCTGACGCTGTTCATCAGTCAGCTGCGTCTGCGACTGCACTTCACCGCCAGCAGAAGGCTCAGTCGGTGAGGGAACCGTGATCTGCCGGTTTTCCAGCTCCTTGATGTATTTCCAGCGCTCTTCCGGCTTGGGCGGCAGGCCGTTACCATTGACTTTGTGATTCGGAATAACCGGCGTCTCTTCTTTTTTATGGTGCGCGATGAACCATAAGCCACCGGCAAAAGCGACCAGTACTGCCGCAGCGAGTACCACCATCACTTTCGATATACCCGAGCCGCCTTTGCTTTTTTTGCTGCTGCGGCCGGCGGGTTTTTTGCGACGCGTCCCTGTTGAACGCCCGCGGCCTACATAATCTCTTTGTGCCACTTTCGTCCTGATACCTTCAAAATGCCTGCGGGCGTAGGCCCTGAACAGTGTGAGTTGCAACCAGCCTGGCTGCAGCTTGAAAAATGACGGGTGTAAATGAGGTGTAAACCGCCCGGCAATGAATGCGCCATGTTACTCAAGGGTGCGAACTTTGACCAGCAGACTCTGTCTTCAGAATCTGCTGAAAATGCGCAGTGCGGCACGCATCACCTAACGCTTTTTAGCCGGTGCCGTACTGCCGCGCACGCGCAGTTCTGCATCCAGCAGGCGCGAACCATTATTTACCCGCTTGCCCTGCAGCTCATCCAGCAGCAGCAGCATTGCTTCACGGCCAATGTCAAAGCGGGGCTGCGCCACGGTAGTCAGAGGGGGTTCGTAATAGCGCGCCAGCTCAATATCATCAAAGCCGACGACGGAGAGATCCTGCGGAATGCGCATACCCAGTTTGCGCGCCTGATTCATGGCGCCCAGCGCCATCAGATCGCTGTGGCAGAATATCGCTTCCGGTGGCTGCGGCAGACTCATCAGCTGCTTCAGGGCGCGTGCACCGGCTTCGAAAGAGAAATCGCCACGCACGATAAACGTGGGTTCAACGGGGAGGCTGCTGCGGCGCAGCGCCTGAATATAACCCTGCAGACGATACTGGCTGAGCGGAACTGCTTCCGGCCCGGTAACACAGGCGATACGACGATGTCCGAGCTGCAGCAAATGGTTGACCGCTTCAAACGCAGCGGTCAGGTTGTCAATGTGCACGGTAGGCAGCGCCATCTCCGGCGCAAACTCATTGCCCATGACCATGGGTGGCAGGCTGCGCAGTGCCTCGGGATCGGCGTCAAACGGCAGCTGTGAGCCCAGCAGCACCATGCCATCAATCTGTCGCGTCAGCATCAGATTAAGAAAGGTTTTTTCCTGATGATCCTGATGCGCGCAGTCGCCAATCAGCACCAGATACCCCTGCTGCGCGGCAGTGACCTCTATGCCCCGGATAATTTCACTGAAAAAGGGATCGCAGATATCGGGCACAATCACCAGGATAGTCCGGGTTTCATTGCGTCTGGCATTGCGCGCCAGGCCATGCGCTGCGTAGCCTGTCGCAACGACCGCCTGCTCCACTTTTTGCCGGGTGGCAGCAGACACTTTCTCCGGATTCATCAGCGCCCGGGAAACGGTCGCCGTCGAGACGCCTGCGTGCTCAGCCACATCTTTCATCGTGGCAGCAGATGAAGTTTGCTTCGGGTCCAACGTATTACTCCTGGCATGATACAGCGTACAGTTTGCCTGCAAGGGCCGGTCCTGGCCGGATTGCTCTATTGATAACGCATTGGCGGACAGGGTTGTTACTTAATTTGCATAAAAACTGTGACTTGTTCGACTTTTTTCGATCTGGCTCGCAGATGCAGGCGCTGTCAACTCTCAACAGGATCGATATCCAGCGTCCATTTCACTTTGCGTGCAGCGGGTAATGTGCTCAGCAGCGGCAGCGAGCTGCCCAATAATTGCTGCAGCCGTTTGCGTGACGGATGCTGCAGCAGCAGCTGCCAGCGCCAGCGGCCGCTGCGCTTGGGTGCCAGCGCCGGTACCGGGCCCATCAGCCAGGTCGCTTCATCTTTCAGCGGGCTCGCCTCCAGCAGATTACGCAGCTGCACGAGAAAAGCGGCAGCCTGCTGATTATCCATATCTTCGGCACGAAACAGCGCGTGGCTGGTCCAGGGCGGCAGCTGCACTGACTGGCGTTCCAGCAGCGTCTGGTCAGCAAACGCAAAGTAGCCGCGATGCAGCAGCGTCTGCAGCAGCGGATGTTCCGGATGGTGCGTCTGCAGCAGCACTTCGCCCTGTTTACCGGCGCGTCCGGCACGACCCGCAACCTGGGTATAGAGCTGCGCGAAACGCTCTGCCGCACGAAAATCAGCAGAGAAGAGCGCGCCGTCAACGTCCAGCAGCGACACCAGGGTAACATCAGGGAAGTGATGGCCTTTTGCCAGCATCTGTGTGCCCACCAGTATTCGCGCACCGCCGCGATGCACATCCGCCAGATGCTGCTCCAGCGCACCTTTCCGGCTGGTGGTATCGCGATCGATGCGCGAGATTGGCACATCCGGAAACAGCGTGCCCAGCTGCTGCTCCAGCTGCTCTGTTCCTACGCCAACCGGCATCAGATGGGTTGATCCGCAGCCGGGGCACTGCAGCGGCAGCGGGCGCTGACTGTCGCAATGATGGCAGCGCAGCTGACGGTGATGCTGATGCAGCGTGTAGTAACTGTCACACCGCTGGCACTCCGCCAGCCAGCCGCAGTCGTGGCACATCAGCGCCGGTGAAAAGCCGCGCCGGTTGAGAAACAGCAGCACCTGATTGTCTGCCTGCAGATGCTGACGCATTTTACTGAGCAGCGCCGGTGCCAGACCGCCTTTAAGCGGTTGTCCTTTAAGATCGATCAACTGCTGCAACGCCGGTTTTGCATTACCGGCGCGTTGGGTGAGGTTGAGCTGCCGGTATTTGCCGACGCGCACGTTATGCAGCGTCTCCAGCGCGGGAGTGGCCGAACCCATCACAATCGGGATGTTCTCTTCATGCGCGCGAAACACCGCCAGATCGCGTGCCTGATAACGCCAGCCCTCCTGCTGTTTATAGGAGCTGTCGTGCTCTTCATCGATAATGATTACGCCGGGCCGCGCCAGTGGGGTGAACAGCGCGGAGCGTGTACCAATGATAATCGCACTTTCGCCGCGCCGGGCGCGCAGCCAGACCGCCAGCCGTTCGCTGTCATTCAGCGCAGAGTGCAGGACATCAATCGGGGCATCAAAGCGTTCACGGAAGCGTGCGATGGTTTGCGGCGTCAGGCCAATCTCCGGCACCAGCACCAGCGCCTGCATACCGCGCGACAGAATGTTTTCCAGAATAGTGAGATAAACCTCGGTCTTACCGGAGCCGGTGATCCCGGCCAGCAGCCACGGAACGTAGCGATCGTCTTCTGCGCGGATCGCACCAACGGCCATGGCCTGATCGGTATTAAGCCGCAGACGCTCGCCTTTAATGGCAAAATGCGTCCGCCAGTCTGCAGTCGGTGGCGCATGTTCGCGCAGCTCGCATAGCCCTTTGGCTCTGAGCGCCTGCAGTGCGGCGTCATTAAAACTCTGTTCGCTCACCTGATGGCGATAGAGTGGTCGCTGACGCAGGGCGGCCAGCGCCTGCTGCTGCTTTGGTGCGCGCTTCAGACTTTCAGCAGCCACTTCACGCCCGGCCTCCGTTATCACCCACTGCCACAGCGGCGCTTCCTGCGCCGGTTTACCCTGGCGGAGCAGAACCGGCAGCGCATGACTCAGCACTTCCCCGACGGGTGAATGGTAGTAACCTGCCGCCCAGTTCAGAATGCGCCATAGCGCGGGCGAAAACAGGCTGCTGTCATCCAGCACCGCGTCTATCGGTTTCAGCTGTTTCAGCGGCAAATCGCTGCTTTCGGCCACGCCGGTCACAATGCCAGTCAGCTTACGATTGCCAAAGGGCACGCTGACGCGACTGCCGGTTGCCGGCTGCGAAGCGTCAGCAGGAAGCAGATAATCAAACAGGCGCGGTAGCGGGACGGGCAGGGCAACCTTTACGACGGACATCGCGATCTCTATCCAGTTCTGTAATCAGGGACGGTAGTGTACACGCTGGGGCCGCAGGCGTGTATGGCTGAGCAATGTTTGCCTTGGGCGGTTAAATTCTGTATACTATGCCGCCTTTGGTGAGATGGCTCGCCAGAGATACATATAATGTTCAACCGCGTGTGGTGCTGTGCAGGTTCGCCTGGCATGGAGAGCGACACGGCCTTTTATGAGGTTTTCCCATGAAACAAGGTATTCACCCGAAGTACGAAGCAGTGACCATCACTTGCTCTTGCGGTAACGTGATCAACACCCGTTCTACCATGAACCACGACCTGAACCTGGACGTGTGCGGCAAATGCCACCCGTTCTACACTGGTAAGCAGCGTGTTGTTGACACCGGCGGCCGCGTTGATCGCTTCAACAAGCGTTTCAGCATTCCGGGCAGCAAAAAATAAGATTTATTTGCCGCCGGGTTATCCCGGATGCAAAAGAAAACCCAGCTTCGGCTGGGTTTTTTTATATCAGCGTTTAATATTCCCAGCTATCCGGGTCGATGCCCATTTCACGCATAATCTGCTTCGCTTCTTCCGGGATCTCATCGCTGCGCTCTTTACGCAGGTCAACGTCATCGGGCAGAGGCTGGCCGGTAAACGCGTGCAAAAAAGCTTCGCACAGCAGCTCACTGTTTGTGGCGTGACGCAGATTGTTAACCTGGCGACGTGTACGCTCGTCGGTTAAAATTTTAAGCACTTTCAGCGGGATAGAAACCGTTATTTTTTTAACCTGCTCGCTTTTTTTACCGTGCTCAGCGTACGGGCTGATATATTCGCCGTTCCATTCAGCCATGAGTTACCTTAATTAATAAAAGTGTTATAGGGAATAATCCGTGGATTATGCCCGATTTTTGTGTGCCTGACCGCCTGCGCCGTGGATTTTGTGCTTCAGCGCGGCGTTAATAAAGCGCATGCGCTGCTCAGCAGGCAATAACGTATAATTTTAGCGGTTATTCGCGTTACGCTCAATCTATACGCAAAGACATTTAGATGTCCAGATGTATTGACGTCTGTTAGCGGAATGTTATCCTGTGGGCACTTTACCCCTCTTCAGGAACAGCAGAGCCCATGACGCGCAAACAGGCAACCATCGCAGTACGCAGCGGTTTGAATGATGACGAGCAGTATGGCTGCGTAGTCCCGCCCATTCACCTCTCCAGCACCTATAATTTTCTCGACTTTAATGAGCCGCGTGCCCATGACTATTCGCGTCGTGGTAATCCGACGCGTGATGTGGTGCAGCGCGCGCTGGCCGAGCTGGAGGGCGGCGCGGGTGCCGTACTGACGAATACCGGCATGTCTGCGATTCATCTGGTTACCACTGTGTTCCTGAAACCTGGCGATCTGCTGATTGCTCCTCACGACTGCTATGGTGGCAGTTATCGCCTGTTTGACAGTCTGAGCAAGCGCGGCGCTTATCGTGTGAAATTTGTCGACCAGGGCGACAGCGCGGCGCTGGCCGCAGCGCTGGCGGAAAAACCAAAGCTGGTGCTGGTGGAAAGTCCGAGCAATCCTCTGCTGCGCGTGGTGGATATTGCGGCAATCTGTCAGGCCGCGCGCGCGGCGGGCGCCGTCAGCGTGGTGGATAACACCTTCCTGAGCCCGGCACTGCAAAATCCGCTCGCTCTGGGGGCTGACCTGGTGATCCACTCCTGCACCAAATACCTCAACGGCCACTCTGATGTGGTAGCCGGTACGGTGATTGCAAAAGATCCGGCCGTTGCCACTGAGCTCGCCTGGTGGGCCAATAACATCGGCGTGACCGGCGCGGCGTTTGACAGCTATCTGCTGCTGCGCGGCCTGCGGACGCTGGCGCCCCGCATGGCGGCCGCCCAGCGTAACGCGCTGGCGATAGTGGACTACCTGAAGCAGCAGCCGCTGGTGAAAAAGCTGTATCATCCTTCTCTGCCGGAAAATGCCGGTCATGAATATGCGCGGCGTCAGCAACGCGGCTTTGGCGCAATGTTAAGCTTCGAGCTGGATGCAGATGAAGCGCGTCTGCGCCGTTTTCTGAAAGCGTTACAGCTGTTTACGCTGGCGGAATCGCTGGGCGGGGTAGAGAGCCTGATTTCACATACGGCCACCATGACACATGCCGGCATGTCCGCGGAAGCGCGTGCGGCCGCCGGGATCTCTGAAACGCTGCTGCGGGTCTCCGTCGGCATTGAAGATCACGAAGATTTAATTGCCGATTTGGATAATGCCTTCCGAATCGCAGCCGGGGAGTAATCATGACCAGTACAGCAGGCGCGGGAACGCCGACGAAGCAGTTGCATAAATTTGGTGGCAGCAGCCTGGCGGATGCCAGCTGCTACCAGCGTGTAGCGGCCATTATGGCTGATTACAGTCAGCCAGGCGATCTGATGGTGGTCTCTGCCGCAGGCAGCACCACGAATCAGCTGATCAGCTGGCTGAAGCTGAGTCAGAGCGATCGCCTCTCTGCGCATCAGGTGCAACAGACGCTTCGCCGCTACCATAGCGATCTGATTGCTGCCCTGCTGCCGGCTGAAGCGGCCGACCGCCTGACCAGCCTCTTTATCCGCGATCTGGAGCGGCTGGCGGCGCTGCTGGATGGCGCGATAACCGAAGCGGTATATGCGGAAGTCGTCGGGCATGGCGAAATCTGGTCAGCGCGCCTGATGGCTGCAGTACTGAGTCAGCGCGATATTGACGCCACCTGGCTGGACGCGCGTGATTTCCTGCGGGCTGAACGCGCCGCTCAGCCACAGGTGGATGAGGGTAAATCCTGGCCGCTGCTGCAGGCGCTGCTGACACAGCATCCGCATAAACGTCTGGTGGTAACCGGATTTATCAGTCGTAACGAGGCGGGTGAAACCGTGCTGCTGGGCCGCAATGGGTCTGACTATTCTGCCACCCAGATTGGTGCGCTCGCCGGGGCGGGACGCGTCACGATCTGGAGCGATGTGGCCGGCGTCTATAGCGCCGATCCGCGCAAAGTTTCTGATGCCTGCCTGCTGCCGCTGCTGCGACTGGATGAAGCCAGCGAGCTGGCGCGTCTGGCGGCACCGGTACTGCATACGCGTACGCTGCAGCCCGTCTCCAGCAGCGATATCGATTTACAGCTGCGCTGCAGCTATCAGCCTGAGCAGGGATCAACGCGTATTGAGCGTGTGCTTGCTTCCGGCACCGGCGCGCGGATTGTCACCAGTCACGACGATGTCTGTCTGGTGGAGATCCAGCTTTCTGAAGGTCACGACTTTGCCACGCAGCAAAAAGAGATCGATCAGCTGCTGAAGCGTGCCCAGCTGCGTCCGCTGGCAAGCGGCCTGCATCCCGATCGTCGTCTGCTGCAGCTCTGCTATACCGCTGAAGTGGTGAACAGCGCCTTTACGCTGTTACAGGATGCGGCCCTGCCGGGCCATCTGCAGCTGCGCGATGGCATGGCGCTGGTGGCACTGGTAGGCGCCGGCGTAACGCGTAACCCGCTGCACAGCCACCGTTTCTGGCAGCAGATTAAAGATCAGCCGGTTGAGTTTGTCTGGCAGTCAGAAGAGCATATCAGCCTGGTCGCGGTGCTGCGCACAGGGCCGACTGCACATCTGATTCAGGGATTACATCAGTCGCTGTTTCGCGCAGAAAAGCGCATTGGCCTGATGCTGTTTGGAAAGGGCAATATCGGCGCGCGCTGGCTGGAGCTGTTTGCCCGCGAGCAGGAGACCCTCTCCGCCCGCACCGGCTTTGAGTTTGTGCTGGCCGGCGTGGCTGACAGCCGCCGCAGCCTGCTGAGCTACGAAGGGCTGGATGCCAGCCGCACGCTGGCCTTTTTCGATGATGAAGCGCAGACGCTGGATGAGGAGTCGCTGTTCCTGTGGATGTGCGCGCATCCGTTTGATGACCTGGTGGTGCTTGACGTGACCGCCAGTGCACCGCTGGCGCAGCAGTATCTCGATTTTGCCAGCCACGGTTTTCACGTGATCAGTGCGAATAAAGTGGCCGGCGCATCAGACAGCCAGAGCTGGCGTCAGATCCGCGATGCATTCGCTAAAACCGGGCGTCACTGGCTTTATAACGCAACGGTGGGTGCCGGTCTGCCGGTTAACCATACGGTACGCGATCTGCGTGAAAGCGGTGACACGATACTCTCTATCAGCGGCATATTCTCCGGCACGCTGTCATGGCTGTTTTTGCAGTTTGACGGCAGCGTTCCCTTTAGCGAGCTGGTGGATCAGGCGTGGCAGCAGGGGCTGACGGAACCCGATCCGCGCGTTGATCTCTCCGGACAGGATGTGAAGCGCAAGCTGGTGATCCTGGCGCGTGAGGCGGGCTATGATATTGAACCGGATCAGGTGCGGGTAGAGTCGCTGGTACCAGCCGACTGCGAAGCAGAATCGGTTGATCACTTTTTTGAAAACGCCGACGAGCTGAATAATCAGATGCTGCAGCGCTATGAAGCGGCGCAGGAGCTGGGCCTGGTGCTGCGCTATGTGGCGCGCTTCGATGCCAGCGGCAAAGCCCGCGTTGGCGTAGAAGCGGTGCGGGCTGAACATCCGCTGGCGGCGCTGCTGCCGTGCGATAACGTTTTTGCTATTGAAAGCCGCTGGTATCGTGATAATCCGCTGGTGATCCGCGGTCCCGGTGCAGGACGCGACGTGACCGCTGGCGCGCTGCAGTCGGATCTGAATCGCCTGGCCCAGCTGCTTTGATTCATCCCGCAGCAACGAGGATTAAAAAAGGAGCCTGAGGCTCCTTTTTTGTCCCGGCTAACCGGTGTTGCGCATGCCGGCGGCCACGCCGGCGATGGTTACCATCAGCGCCTGCTCAACCCGTGCATCCGGTTCGTCACCGCGCGCTTCCTGTGCGCGGGCGCGCTGCAGCAGCTCTGCCTGCAATACGTTCAGGGGATCGGTATACACGTTGCGCAGCGCGATTGATTCGGCGATCCACGGCTGATCCGCCATCAGATGCGCATCATTTGCGATGGTCAGCACCGCTTTAATGTCAGCTTCCAGCTGATCGCGCAGCTGTTTACCCAGCGGCCAGAGTGCTTTGTCGACCAGGCGCTGATCGTAATATTCTGCCAGCCACAGGTCAGCCTTGGAGAAAACCATCTCCAGCATCCCCAGGCGGGTAGAGAAGAATGGCCAGTCGCGGCACATCGTTTCCAGCTGATCCTGGTGCCCTTCATCCATCGCTTTCTGCAGCGCTGCACCGGCGCCGAGCCAGGCTGGCAGCATCAGACGATTTTGCGTCCAGGCGAAGATCCACGGAATGGCGCGCAGGGATTCAACGCCCCCGGTCGGACGACGTTTAGCCGGGCGCGAACCCAGCGGCAGTTTGCCCAGCTCCTGCTCCGGCGTGGCAGAACGGAAGTAGGGGACAAAGTCAGGATTTTCCCGTACATAGCCACGATACATGGCGCAGGAGTGTGCAGAAAGCCCGTTCATGATCTCCTGCCATTCCTGTGCAGGCTCCGGCGGCGGCATCAGGTTCGCTTCCAGAATGGCCCCGGTATAGAGCGACAGGCTGGCGATGGTGACTTCCGGTAAACCATATTTGAAGCGGATCATCTCGCCCTGTTCGGTCACGCGCAGGCCGCCTTTAAGGCTACCCGGCGGCTGAGAAAGCAGGGCCGCGTGCGCGGGCGCGCCGCCGCGACCGATGGAGCCGCCGCGACCGTGGAACAGCGTCAGAGTAATACCCGCTTTTTCACAGGTCTTGATCAGCGCGTCCTGCGCCTGATATTGCGCCCAGCTGGCGGCCATTACGCCGGCGTCTTTTGCCGAGTCGGAATAGCCAATCATCACCATCTGTTTGCCGTTGATAAAGCCGCGATACCAGTCGATGTTCAGCAGCTGTGTCATCACATCGTTGGCGTTGTTCAGGTCATCCAGCGTTTCAAACAGCGGTGCGACCGGCATGGCATAGGGGATACCCGCCTCTTTCAGCAGCAGATGCACTGCCAGCACGTCAGAAGGGGTCTTAGCCATAGAGATCACGTAGGCCGCGATTGAACCCTGCGGCGCCTCGGCGGCAACTTTACAGGTTTCCAGCACTTCACGCGTGTTGTCGCCGGGCTCCCACTGGCGCGGCAGCAGCGGGCGTTTGGAATTCAGTTCGCGGATCAGAAACGCCTGTTTGTCCGCTTCTGACCAGCTTTCATAGTCGCCAAGACCCAGATAGCGCGTGACTTCAGCCAGCGCTTCGGTATGACGGGTACTCTCCTGGCGGAGATCAATACGCACCAGCGGCACGCCAAAGCACTTCACCCGGCGCAGCGTGTCCAGCAGCTGACCATTGGCGATAATGCTCATGCCGCACTGCTGCAGCGACTGATAAATAGCAAACAGCGGCTGCCAGAGCTGCTCATTGGAGACCAGCAGATCGGCAGGCCGCGGCAGGCGTTCGCCTTTCAGACGCTGCTCCAGATACGCCTGCGTGTTCATCAGCTGGCTGCGCATGCGTTTCAGGATCATACGGTAAGGTTCAATTGCCTCCGGATCGCCGCACAGCACGCGTACCTCGTCGCTGCACTCCGACATCGACAGCTCAGAGATCAGCACACCCACGTCGCGCAGGAAGAGATCGGCTGCTTTCCAGCGGCTCAGCTGCATAACGTGGCGGGTGATGGGGGCCGTCACGTTGGGGTTGCCGTCGCGATCGCCACCCATCCAGGAGGTGAATTTAATCGGCACAAAATCCACCGGCAGCTGAATGCCAAACGTCTCTTCGACCTGTTCATTCAGTTCACGCAGAAACGCGGGGACCCCTTCCCACAGGCTGTTTTCTACGACGGCGAAGCCCCATTTCGCTTCATCAACCGGGGTCGGACGGTATTTGCGGATCTCATCCGTATGCCATGCCTGCGCCACCAGCTGGCGCAGGCGACGCATCACCTGATTGCGCTCATAGTCGGTGATATCGGCATGATCGAGCTGCTCAAGGCAGCTGTTGACTTCACCGAGCTTGTGGATCAGGGTGCGGCGGGTAATTTCAGTGGGATGGGCGGTCAGCACCAGCTCCAGCGACAGCTCTTCAATCGCCTGACGAATAGCCATTTCGCTGAGATCGCCCTGCTGCTTCAGACGTTCAAACGTTTTTTTCAGCAGCTCCGGATGGTTAGCGCCATCGCCGCTGCGTGAAATGGTCTGATACTGTTCAGCCACGTTGGTAAGGTTAAGAAACTGACTAAAGGCGCGGGCCACCGGCAACAGCTCATCATTAGAAAGGTTCTGCAGCGTTGACAGCAGCTCCCTGCGATGAGAGTCATTTCCTGCACGGGATGACTTAGAGAGTTTGCGGATGGTTTCCACCCGATCGAGAATGTTCTCTCCCAGTGCATCCTTTATCGTATCCCCGAGCAGTTTGCCGAGCATACTGACATTACTTCGCATTGCGGAATATTGTTCGTTCATTTGACCCTGACACCCTTATCGTCTTTTAACCCCCCTGGACCCAACCAGCGGGTATAACATCATCTTTTATCTAGCCACGATTTGTGAACTCCGTCAATTAGCCTGAACTGGCGAAAACAGGCGGCTAACGTGCGGAAAGTGATAAGTTTTATCGGGGAAGAAGAGAGATAAGTTATTCTTATCAGCAAACGCCAGATAATGACGGGGCATTTTGCTGATTAAACAGTGAAATGCCCCGCAGATTATCTATCAGTGACAAAAATGCTGCACAACCTGCGTTATCAGCGCATGAGTGGGCTTAATAAATGCGGTATCGATAAATTCATCTGGCTGATGCGCCTGTTCAATTGAACCCGGCCCCAGCACCAGCGTCGGACAGAGCTGCTGAATAAACGGCGCTTCGGTGCAGTAGTTAACCACTTCCGTCGGCACACCCAGCAGTTTTTCCACCACCGTGACCAGCTCATGGTCAGCCGGACATTCATAGCCCGGGATAGGCGGATGCAGTTCGCTTACGGTCAGACGGCCGGGCCAGCGGGCGCTCACCGGGGCCAGCGCTTCATTCAGTAAGCCGTCCAGATCGTTCAGGCTCAGACCCGGCAGCGGCCGGATATCCATATGCAGTTCGCAGCAGGCGCAGATGCGGTTAGCCGCGTCACCGCCATGAATATGACCAAAGTTCATGGTCGGATAAGGAATGGCAAAGCCATCGTGGTGATAGCGCTCTTTCAGGGTATGACGCAGCTTCATCAGTTCTGTAATGGATGCATGCATCAGCTCAATCGCATTCACGCCGCGCGCCGGATCGCTGGAGTGGCCTGACTGACCCTCAATGCGGATAGCGTGTGATAGATGGCCTTTGTGGGCGCGCACGGGTTTGAGCGAGGTCGGCTCACCGATAATGGCGCAGTCGGGGCGCAGCTGTGCAGACTCAGCGAAATATTTTGCACCCGCCATGGTGGTCTCTTCATCGGCGGTCGCCAGCACATAGAGCGGTTTTTTGAGCGTAGTGACGTCAACATCGCGCAGCGCATCGAGAATAAAGGCGAAGAAGCCTTTCATGTCTGCCGTGCCCAGTCCGTAAAGTTTATTGTCATGTTCAGTCAGCACAAAGGGGTCGCGCGTCCAGCGCCCGTCATCAAAGGGCACGGTGTCAGTATGGCCCGCCAGCAGCAGTCCGCCTGCGCCTTCACCGCTGCGTGCCAGCAGGTTGAACTTATGGCGCGTACCCGGTACCGGCTGAACTTCAACGCTGAAGCCCAGATCGCGGAACCAGCCCGCCAGCAAATTGATTAAACTTTCGTTGCTCTGGTCAAGCGCGCTGTCGGTTGCGCTGATTGATGGTGAGGCGATCAACTGGCGGTAGAGTTCGATAAAAGGTGGAATTTTTGACTTCACTGTTGACGGTCCTTAGGTTAGGATGTATCAATATTCATGCACTAATAGTGAATAAAAATACATTAACGTCGTCTGCATGTGAACTGAAAAAGTGCAAACGGCATCGTGGGCAACGGGGCACGGCCGCGACCCGATACGTTGACTGTAAAAAGGTATACAGCCTGATGTTGAATACGCTGATCGTTGGTGCCAGTGGTTATGCTGGCGTAGAGCTTGCCACTTACCTGAATCGCCATCCGCATATGAACATAACCGCTTTAGCGGTTTCAGCGCAAAGCCCGGATGCCGGAAAATTGCTCTCCGATCTCCATCCGCAGCTGAAAGGCATCGTTGATTTGCCGCTGCAGCCGCTGAGCGATCCGGCAGCGTGGGCAGAGAAAGTCGATGTGGTGTTCCTTGCGACGGCGCATGAAGTCAGCCACGATCTGGCGCCTGAATTTCTGAAAGCAGGCTGTGTGGTCTTCGATCTGTCAGGCGCATTCCGGGTCAATGATGAGGCGTTTTACACCCGTTACTACGGCTTCAGTCATCAGCATCAGGCGTGGCTGGATAACGCAGTATATGGTCTGGCTGAGTGGAATCACGAGCGCATTAAAGAAGCGCAGCTGGTGGCAGTGCCTGGATGTTATCCCACGGCGGCACAGCTGGCGCTGAAACCGCTGCTTAAAGCGGATCTGCTGAATGACGCACAGTGGCCGGTTATCAACGCCACCAGCGGCGTCAGCGGAGCCGGGCGTAAAGCCAGCGTCGCGACCAGCTTTTGCGAAGTGAGCCTGCAGCCGTATGGCCTGTTTAACCATCGTCATCATCCGGAAATTGTTGCCCACCTTGGCGCGCCGGTTATTTTTACGCCGCATCTGGGTAATTTTCCCCGCGGTATTCTGGCAACCATTACCTGCCGTCTGAAAGCGGGCATTACGCAGCAGGATGTGACCGACGCCTTTTATGCGGCCTATCATGACAAGCCGCTGGTGCGTCTCTATGACAACGGTGTCCCGGCGCTGAAAGCGGTAGTGGGTCTGCCATTCTGCGATATCGGTTTTGCCGTGCAGGACGAACATCTGATTGTGGTCGCGGCAGAAGATAACCTGTTAAAAGGCGCGTCATCACAGGCGATTCAGTGTCTCAATATTCGTTTCGGTTTCCCTGAAACGCTCTCTCTGATTTAACGGACGGATAACGTAACCATGAGCAATCCACTGATCATTAAACTGGGTGGCGTACTGCTGGATAGCGAAGAAGCACTGGCCCGGCTGTTTGATGCGCTGCTGGCGTACCGTAATGAACATCAGCGTCCGCTGGTGATTGTGCACGGCGGCGGCTGTCTGGTTGACGAGCTGATGAAAAAGCTCGCGCTGCCGGTGCAAAAGAAAGATGGCCTGCGCGTGACGCCTGCCGATCAGATTGACATCATTACCGGCGCGCTGGCGGGTACAGCGAACAAAACGCTGCTGGCGTGGGCGACCCGTTACGGTATTAACGCCGTCGGGCTGTGCCTGGGCGATGCCGGACTGGTCAACGTCGCGCAGTTTGACGAAGCGCTGGGGCATGTCGGACAGGCCACGCCGGGCAACCCTGCGCTGCTGAACACGCTGCTGAATGCAGGCTATATGCCGGTTATCAGTTCGATTGGCATTACCGCCGGCGGGGCGCTGATGAATGTGAATGCTGATCAGGCAGCCACCGCGCTGGCAGCGACCATCGGCGCCGATCTGGTGCTGCTTTCCGATGTCAGCGGCATTCTCGACGGTAAAGGCCAGCGCATTGCTGAAATGACCGCAGCAAAAGCGGAACAGCTGATTGCGCAGGGCATTATTACCGACGGCATGATTGTTAAAGTCAACGCCGCACTGGATGCCGCACGCACGCTGGGCCGTCCGGTCGATATCGCCAGCTGGCGTCATGCTGAGCAGCTGCCAACCCTTTTCAACGGCGTGTCGATTGGCACCCGGATTCTCGCATAATCAAGGATTAAGACATGAGCACGCAAAACATTAAAAAAATCGTTCTGGCCTACTCAGGCGGCCTCGATACGTCAGCCATCATTCCATGGCTGAAAGAGAACTACGGCGGCTGTGAAGTGGTGGCGTTTGTTGCCAATATTGGTCAGGACCCGGCCGATCTGGAAGGCGTTGAGAAAAAAGCGCTGCAGTCGGGCGCATCTGAATGTCACGTAGTGGATCTGCGTGAAGAGTTTATCAGCGATTACGTCTATCCGGTGCTGCAAACCGGTGCTCTGTATGAAGGCACCTACCTGCTGGGCACGTCCATGGCGCGTCCTATCATTGCTAAAGCGCAGGTTGAACTGGCGCTGAAAGTGGGTGCTGACGCGCTGTGCCACGGCGCAACCGGCAAAGGCAACGACCAGGTGCGTTTCGAAACTACCTATACCGCGCTGGCACCGCAGCTTAAAGTTGTTGCGCCATGGCGCGAGTGGGATCTGCGTTCGCGTGAGGCGCTGCTCGACTATCTGAAAGAGCGCAATATCCCGACGACCGCGTCGCTGGAGAAGATCTACAGCCGTGATGAGAACGCATGGCACATCTCCACCGAAGGTGGCGTGCTGGAAAGCCCGTGGAACGCACCGAATAAAGATTGCTGGGTATGGACCGTGGATCCGCTTGATGCGCCAGACCAGCCGGAAAATGTCACCGTGACCGTTGAAAAAGGCTGTGTGGTTGCCGTGAACGGCGAACAGCTGAGCCCGTTCCAGTGCCTGGAAAAACTGAATGTACTGGGTGCAAAACATGGCGTTGGCCGGATCGATATCGTGGAAAACCGTCTGGTCGGCATTAAATCACGCGGCTGCTATGAAACCCCCGGCGGTACTATCATGGTGAACGCACTGCGTGCGGTTGAGCAGCTGGTGCTGGATCGCGACAGCTTCAAATGGCGTGAGCAGCTGGGCCAGGAGATGTCTTACGTGGTTTATGATGGTCGCTGGTTCGCACCGCTGCGCCAGTCTATTCAGGCAGCGGCAGCATCGCTGGCGGAAGAGGTTAACGGCGAAGTGGTTCTGCAGCTCTACAAAGGTCAGGCAACAGCGATTCAGAAAAAATCTGCTAACAGCCTCTACTCAGAAGAGTTCGCTACCTTTGGTGAAGATGAAGTGTATGACCATCGTCACGCGGGCGGCTTTATTCGCCTGTTCTCCCTCTCTTCACGCATTCGTGCGCTGAACGAGCAGAAGAAGTAAGCACGCAGCAGCAGTTATGCAAGGGCGGCTCAGGCCGCCTTTTTCAACACGATTTCAGGAGCAAGCAGATGGCACTTTGGGGCGGACGGTTTTCGCAGGCAGCAGATCAGCGGTTTAAACAGTTTAATGATTCACTGCGTTTTGATTATCGCCTGGCGGAGCAGGACATCACCGGCTCTGTGGCGTGGTCAAAAGCGCTGGTGACCGTAAACGTTTTAACCCAGGCGGAACAGCAGCAGCTTGAAGCAGCGCTGAACGAACTGCTGGCGGACGTACGTGCTAATCCGTCGCAGATCCTTGAAAGCGATGCAGAAGATATTCACAGCTGGGTCGAGGGCAAACTGATCGATAAGGTCGGCGCGCTGGGTAAAAAGCTGCATACCGGGCGCAGCCGTAACGACCAGGTTGCCACCGATCTGAAGCTCTGGTGTAAAGAGCAGGTTGCCCTGCTGCTGGATGCCACGCGTCAGCTGCAGCGTGCGCTGGTGACAACGGCAGAAGCAAATCAGGATGCCGTCATGCCGGGCTATACGCATCTGCAGCGCGCGCAGCCGGTGACGTTTGCCCACTGGTGTCTGGCGTATACCGAAATGCTGGCGCGTGACGAGAGCCGTCTGCAGGATACGCTGAAGCGGCTGGATGTCAGCCCGCTGGGCTGCGGAGCGCTGGCCGGTACCGCTTATGAGATTGACCGCGAGCAGCTGGCGGGCTGGCTCGGTTTTGCGTCGGCAACGCGTAACAGCCTGGATACCGTATCCGATCGCGATCACGTGCTGGAACTGCTCTCTGATGCGTCAATCGGCATGGTGCACCTGTCGCGCTTTGCGGAAGACCTGATTTTCTTTAATACGGGCGAGGCGGGTTTCGTCGAGCTGTCCGATAAAGTGACGTCAGGCTCATCGCTGATGCCGCAAAAGAAAAACCCTGATGCGCTGGAGCTGATCCGCGGTAAATGCGGCCGTGTACAGGGCGCACTGACCGGCATGATGATGACGCTAAAAGGCCTGCCGCTGGCCTACAACAAAGATATGCAGGAAGATAAAGAGGGGCTGTTTGACGCGCTGGATACCTGGCTCGACTGTCTGCATATGTCAGTGCTGGTTCTGGACGGCATTCAGGTTAAACGTCCGCGTTGTCAGGAAGCCGCTGAGCAGGGCTACGCCAATGCCACCGAGCTGGCAGACTATCTGGTTGCGAAAGGCGTGCCGTTCCGCGAGGCGCACCATATTGTGGGAGAGGCGGTGGTCGCGGCTATCCAGCATGGCGTGGCGCTGGAGGCACTGAGCCTGGCACAGCTGAAACAGTTCAGTGACGTTATTGAAGAGGATGTCTATCCGGTGCTTTCACTGCAGTCCTGCCTCGACAAGCGTAACGCGCGCGGCGGTGTTGCACCGCAGCAGGTCGCCCTGGCAATCCGTGAAGCACAGGCGCGCCTGCAATAGCTAATTCCGGCCGCTGCCGCTGGTTTGATGCGCCATAAAAAAAGCGGGCTTTATAAAAAAGCCCGCCAACCTCTGGCTTCGGAATTGCATATTTTTATAGGCACATCATCAGCGTACCGGCACTCCCCGCCAGCACAGTGATTGGGTTCAGCAAAACAGATTTGCTGCATAAAAAGCGTTTTTATAAAAGCGTTCAGGCCCGGCACACGTTCAGGAAATAAATAAATTTCTCTACAAATGCATGGGCTTAAATCAGTGAGCGCTATTATTCCCGTGCATGTCTTGATAGGGCCAATCGTTCGTTGCTATTCTATCTATCGCCACGGGCTATCGTGGTTTGGAGGATATTAATGAACATTCGCGATCTCGAGTATCTGGTTTCACTTGCGGAACACCGCCATTTTCGCCGCGCCGCTGATGCCTGTCATGTCAGTCAGCCGACCCTGAGCGGGCAGATCCGTAAGCTGGAAGATGAACTGGGCGTCATGCTGCTGGAACGTACCAGCCGTAAAGTATTGTTCACCCAGGCAGGATTGCTGCTGGTTGATCAGGCGCGAACCGTACTGCGTGAGGTTAAGGTCCTGAAAGAGATGGCCAGCCAGCAGGGTGAAGCGATGTCCGGACCGCTGCATATCGGGCTGATCCCCACGACCGGCCCCTATCTGCTGCCCAATATTATTCCTATGCTGCATCAGACTTTCCCAAAGCTGGAGATGTATCTGCATGAAGCACAGACTCAGCAACTGCTGGCACAGCTCGACAGCGGGAAACTCGACTGCGCTATTCTGGCGCTGGTTAAAGAGAGTGAAGCCTTTATTGAAGTGCCGCTGTTTGATGAGCCCATGAAGCTGGCGGTCTACCAGGATCACCCATGGCACGATCGCGATCGCGTCCCGATGTCCGATCTGGCGGGTGAAAAACTGCTGATGCTGGAAGATGGTCACTGCCTGCGCGATCAGGCGATGGGCTTCTGCTTTGAGGCGGGCGCTGATGAAGATACCCATTTCCGCGCCACCAGTCTGGAAACGCTGCGTAATATGGTGGCGGCCGGCAGCGGCATTACGCTACTGCCTTCGCTGGCGGTGCCTAAAGAGCGCGTGCGCGACGGCGTCTGCTATCTGCCCTGTTATAAACCGGTGCCGCAGCGCACTATCGCGCTGGTTTACCGGCCGGGTTCGCCTCTGCGCAGCCGCTATGAGCAGCTGGCAGAAGCAATCAAAACCCATATGCAGGGCCATTTTGACGCCGCGTTAAAACAGGCGGTTTAATCCGTTCAGCGCGGCTACACGATAGGCTTCAGCCATGGTGGGGTAGTTAAAGGTGGTATTCACGAAGTACTCAATCGTGTTACCGCCGTTTTTCTGCTCCATAATGGCCTGGCCGATGTGAATAATCTCCGCCGCGCGCTCACCAAAGCAGTGGATCCCCAGAATCTCTTTTGTCTCGCGGTGAAACAGGATTTTCAGGCTGCCGACGTGCATGCCAACAATCTGCGCGCGTGCCAGATGCTTAAACTGCGCACGGCCTACTTCATAAGGCACTTTCATCGCGGTCAGCTGCTGCTCTGTTTTTCCGACTGAACTGATTTCAGGGATGGTATAGATACCGGTCGGGATATCTTCGATCAGATGCGCACTCGCTTCACCTTTGATGATCGCCTGAGCGGCAATGCGTCCCTGATCGTAAGCGGCGGAAGCCAGACTCGGATAGCCAATCACATCGCCCACGGCATAAATGTGCGGCTGTGCGGTCTGATACATGCTGTTAACTTTCAGCAGGCCGCGTCCATCCGCTTCCAGACCCACGTTCTCCAGCGAAAGCGAGTCGGTATTCCCGGTCCGGCCATTGGCATACAGCAGACAATCCGCTTTCACTTTTTTGCCTGACTTCAGATGCATAATCACGCCATCACTGACGCCTTCGATCTTCTCAAATTCCTCGTTGTGACGGATCACCACGCCGCTGTTCCAGAAGTGGTAAGAGAGAGAGTCGGACATCTCCTGATCGAGAAACGCCAGCAGACGATCGCGGGTGTTAATGAGATCGACCTTGACGTTAAGACCCCGGAAGATAGAGGCGTATTCACAACCAATGACGCCGGCACCATAGATAATCACATGACCCGGTTCATGATGCAGGTTCAGAATGGAGTCGGAATCGTAAATGCGCGGATGCGTAAAGTCGACGTCGGCCGGATGGTAGGGACGTGAGCCGCAGGCAATGACAAATTTTTCTGCCGTCAGCTGCTCGCGAGTGCCATCAGGCTGCTCCACCTCTATCGTGTTGGCATCCACAAAGTGCGCGTCGCCCTGATAGAGTTCGCAGCGGTTGCGCTCATAAAAACCCTGGCGCATGGCAGTCTGCTGGCTGATAACGTTCTCGGTGTGATTGAGTATGTCAGCGAACGAAGAGCGGAGAAGACGGGTGTGATCGCTGTAGAGCGGGTTCTGATTAAATTCAATGATGCGGCTGACAGCATGACGCAGCGCTTTGGAGGGAATGGTTCCCCAGTGTGTACAACCGCCGCCAATGTTGTGGTAGCGTTCGATCACTGCGATGCGCGCTCCCTGCTTGACCAGCCCCATCGCCGCACCTTCGCCGCCCGGACCGGAGCCAATCACAATGGCATCGTAATCGTAAGACTTTTGCATACCAGTACGTCCTATTCTTCTATACATTTTTACAACGAGATTCTAACATCTCGCCGCGCACATCTGAATTCTAACAGTGAAAAATGCAGAAGTTTGACAATCAGTGAGGTTAACAGGCGGTGACAAAGTTTGCCCGGCTGTACGCTGAAAAGTTTGTTATAGTGAGCGCCTGATTACTCACAAGGCCGCAAAAATGGGCGTTCGGGCGCAACAAAAAGAACGTACAAGACGTTCGCTGATTGAAGCTGCATTCAGTCAGCTTAGTGCAGAAAGGAGTTTTGCCAGCCTGAGTTTACGCGAAGTGGCACGTGAAGCCGGCATTGCCCCTACCTCATTCTATCGTCACTTCCGTGATGTGGATGAGCTTGGACTGACCATGGTTGATGAGAGCGGGCTGATGCTGCGCCAGCTGATGCGCCAGGCGCGTCAGCGTATCGCGAAAGGTGGCAGCATCATTAAAACGTCGGTGGCAACCTTTATGGAGTTCATCGGCAACAACCCGAATGCGTTTCGGCTTCTGCTGCGTGAACGCTCCGGCACGTCTGCCGCCTTCCGCGCCGCTGTTGCCCGTGAGATTCAGCATTTTATTGCAGAACTGGCTGACTATCTGGAGCTGGAAAGCCGCATGCCGCGCAGCTTTACCGAAGCGCAGGCTGAAGCAATGGTGACCATTGTTTTTAGCGCCGGTGCTGAAGCGCTGGATGTGGATCCTGACCAGCGGCGTAAGCTGGAAGAGCGGCTGGTACTGCAGCTGCGTATGATCGCCAAAGGCGCCTACTACTGGTATCGCCGGGAACAAGAACGGCTGGCGGTAACCCTGGAAATCCCTGAAAAGTAACGTGATAAGGATAATGAAATGATTGAGCAGCATCCTCGTGATAAAGGAACGTTATTACTGGCTTTTATCACTGGTTTAGCAATCAATGGCTCCTTTTCGGCGCTGTTCAGTACCTTTGTGCCGTTTTCCATTTTTCCGCTGATAGCGCTTGGGCTGTCAGCATGGTGCCTGCATCAGCGTTATCTTAATCGCAATATGCCTGACGGCATGCCGTCACTGGCCGCGGCATTTTTCCTGCTGGGCATCCTGGTTTACAGCGCCATGGTGCGCGCAGAATATCCGGATATCGGCTCAAACTTCATTCCTGTCATTCTGATGGTGGCGCTGGTGTTCTGGATTGGCACGCGTTTCCGTCGCGCCAGAAGCCGGCAGTAATAAAAAGGGAACCCGCGGGTTCCCTTTTTTTATGCTTTACGCGTCAGCACCACGCCGCATTCCATATGGTGGGTATAGGGGAACTGATCGAACAGCGCCAGCCGCTCAATCTGATGCGTGCCTGACAGTACAGCCAGATTGTCGCACAGCGTCTGCGGATTACAGGAGATATACAGAATGCGCGGATACGCCTGCACCATTTTTACCGTTTCATCATCCAGCCCGCTGCGTGGCGGATCGACAAAAATGGTCTCGCACTGATAGCTGCTGAGATCGATGCCTTCCAGCCGGTTAAAGGTGCGCACGCCGTTCATGGCTTGTGTAAATTCCTCTGCCGCCATACGAATAATCTGCACGTTATCGATCTGGTTCACGGCGATATTGTACTGGGCCGACGCCACCGAAGGTTTGGCAATCTCCGTTGCCAGCACGCGACGGAAATTACGCGCCAGCGCCAGCGAAAAGTTGCCGTTGCCGCAGTAAAGCTCCAGCAGATCGCCCCGCGACTGCTGCGTAACATCCAGCGCCCACTCCAGCATCTGAATGTTCATGGCAGCATTAGGCTGGGTAAAGCTGTTTTCCACCTGGCGGTAAATCATCTCTTTGCCCTCCACCGGCAGGCGCTCATCCACGTAGTCGCGATCCAGACAAATTTTGGTTTTGGTGGCGCGTCCAATCAGCTGCACGTCAAATCCTTTGGCGCGCAGCTGGTCACGCAGTGTGCTGGCGGCGGCATGCCACTCTTCTCCCAGCTTGCGATGATAGAGCAGCGAGATCACTATCTGGTTGCTCATCGTGGAGAGATAATCGATCTGGAATAGCTTGAAGCGCAGCACCTGATTATCGCGTATCGCTGCCATCATTTCAGGCATCATCTGGTTAATCAGTTCGCTGGCGGCCGGGAAGCTGTCCACGCGAATGCGCTGTTTGGTCCCCTGGTCGAAGATGATGTGATAGAGGTCGTCACCGTCGTGCCAGATGCGAAACTCGGCGCGCATACGGTAGTGACTGACCGGCGATCGGAACACCTCCACGTCAGGCGCGGTGAAAGGGGTCATCATCGCCTCTAAACGGCTGACTTTTTCAGCGAGTTGCGCATCATACTGGTCAATCGGGAGCTGTTCGGGTGTCATCTTCAATCCTGGTAATAAGCCTGCTTGCCGGGCGATTGTAGGCATTCAACTGCTGATGTCCAGCCCAACCGAATGTCAGAAAGCGGGAGGGGTGGATCGGCAGCGGGCTTAACCGTAGACTGCGGCCGCCGGCCTCATTGAGTTAAAAGGGAATCCAGTGCAAATCTGGAGCTGACGCGCAGCGGTAAAAGAATGTCATGGTGATCGCCCAGGCAGACACTGTCCTGACGGACGGGAAGTCTTCACCATTTATGATTCTCAGCCCGAAGACCTGCCGGTGTATCGTCGCAAACGCTGAGATCATCGCGTGCTATCGATCTCAGGCCTGCGGCATCCGGCCCGATCTTTTGGATGCTACAACAATGAAAATAACGTCTGCATCGCTGTTCGCCCTGAGTGCAACAGCGCTGTCGCTCTGGGCGCCCTCTGGCTATGCCCGGCAAAATGATAACACGCAGCTTGTCACCGCTAACCGCTTTCAGCAGCCGGTCAGCAGCGTGCTGGCACCGGGTGAGGTGATCACGCGGGAAGATATTGATCGCTGGCAGGCTAAATCGCTGACAGATGTCATGCGGCGCCTGCCGGGTGTGGATATTGCGCAAAACGGCGGGCCGGGCCAGACCAGTTACATCTATATCCGCGGTGCGGAAGCGCGCCATACGCTGGTGTTAATCGATGGTATTCCGCTGGCGAAGTCGGGGATCACCGGGATCGCTGACTTTAGCCAGATTCCGCTGGCGTTGATTCAGCGTATTGAGCTGATCCGCGGACCACGCTCCGCCGTTTACGGCGCCGATGCCATTGGTGGTGTGATTAACATAATCACTGAGAACAGCGAGCCAGGCGGACAGATAACGGCGGGCCTCGGTTCAAATCGCTATCAGCAGTATGACGCTGCACTGCGACAAAAGGTGGGTGAAGATACGCTGGTAACCGCAGCGGGAGCCTTTCAGTCGACGCGCGGCTACAACATCCAGCCACAGTCGGCGTACGCGGTTGATGGCGATCGCGATGGCTTTCGCAGTAAAACGTTCTGGGCCGGTGTGAATCACCGTTTCAGCGACAGTTTATCCGCCTTCTTTCGCGGCTACGGCTACGGTAATAATAGTGCGTATGATGCAGGCTATCAGGACGGCAGTGATAAACGGCAGGTTTATAATCACACCTATGAAGGTGGCATGAAGTTCAGTGAGGAGCGCTACTCTTCAGAATTGACCTACAGCTACCAGCGTTATAAAGACTATAACTATGCCAGCACGCTTGGCCTTTATGGTCCCGGCACGTCGCTGGATGATATGAGCCAGCGCAATCTGCAGTGGGGTAATAGTGTCGCCATGGCAAATGGCACACTCAGCGCCGGCATCGACTGGCAGCAGCAAAAACTGGTGTCCCGCGATCGGTTCAATGCCGACAGCTATAGGCGTAATAACACCGGTTACTACCTGACCACGCAGCAGCAGTTCGATACGATTACGCTGGAAGGCGCCCTGCGCGGTGACGACAACAATCAGTTTGGCTGGAACGGCACGTGGCAGGCGGCAGCGGGATGGGCGTTTATGCCTGATTATCGCCTGATTGTCTCCTACGGCACCGCATTTCAGGCGCCTACGCTGGGGCAGATGTATGGACAGAGTCGTCTGTTTGTCGCGTCCAACCCTGCTCTCCGGGCTGAGAAGTCACATCAAATTGAAACCGGTATTGAAGGACTTAGCGGGCCGGTGGAGTGGCACCTCTACGTTTATCAAAATAAGATCAATAACCTGATTGACTACAGAGCCGATGAAAACTTTGTTGGTACGTATTACAACGTACAGTCAGCGACGATAAAAGGCGTTGAGTGGAGCGGCAGTGCGGATACCGGCATCTTTACTCACCGCATTACGCTGCAGTATATCGATCCGCGCCGCGATCAGGATAATGAGGTGCTGGCACACCGCTCCCGTCAGCAATATAAGTATCAGCTCGACTGGACGGCACTGGATGTCGATTTTGATTTCGCCTGGCAATATTTTGGTAAAAGCTACAACAACAATACCAACCAGTACGCAGCGACACAGCGGCGCATGCCAGGTTATACCCTGGTCGATTTCGCAGCTGCGTATCCGGTCACGTCTCATCTGACAGTTCGTGGTAAAATTGCCAATCTGTTGGATAAGGATTATGAGACGGTTTATGGCTATCGCACCCCTGGACGAGAATACTACCTTAGCGCCAGCTACAGCTTCTGATCTCCGTCCCACCGTGCTGGTTTTTGACTCCGGCGTAGGTGGGCTCTCCGTCTATGATGAAGTCCGGCAGTTGCTGCCGGACCTGCACTATCTCTATGCTTTCGATAACGAAGGGTTTCCCTATGGTGAAAAAACGGAAACGTATATCGTTGAACGCGTAGTGGCAGTGGTCACGGCCATCACACAGCGTTTTCCGCTCGCATTAGTCATTATTGCCTGCAACTCCGCCAGCACCGTCTCTTTACCGGCGCTGCGCGAACGGTTTGCATTTCCGGTCGTCGGCGTAGTGCCGGCAATCAAACCGGCAGCGCGTCTGACACGGAATGGAGTGGTTGGACTGCTGGCAACACGGGGAACGGTAAAGCGTCCTTATACTCATGAACTGGTCAAACAGTTCGCCCGGGAATGCACTATTGAGATGCTGGGCTCCGCTGAGCTGGTTGAACTGGCAGAAGCGAAGCTGCATGGGGAACCAGTATCACTGGATGATGTACGCCGGGCAGTGCAGCCCTGGCTGCGTATGAAAGAGCCGCCAGATACGGTTGTACTGGGCTGCACCCATTTTCCACTGCTTCGCGATGAACTGCAGCAGGTCCTGCCGGACGGCACCCGGCTGGTGGATTCCGGTGCCGCTATAGCGAGGCGTACCGTCTGGCTGCTTGAGCATGAGGCGCCTGATGCGGCCGCTGCTGGCAGCAACATTGCATTTTGTACATCTATGGATGAAGAGGCTGTGCAATTATCGGGCGTTTTACAGCGTTATGGCTTTCCGCTGCTCGAAAAACTGGCGGTTTAAGACGGTTTCGCTGAAAAAATCAGCACTCGGAAAATAATTCGAAATTAGCACTTGTCAGCCCGGAAGAACTCCCTATAATGCGCCTCCACTGACACGGCACAACGGCTTACGAAGCGTCGCGTTAAGCAGGTGGCTTTTACAGCAACCTTCAGAAAAGCAAAAATAAATGCTTGACTGAAAATGCGGAAAGCGTAATATACGCATCCCGCGCCGCTTGAGAAATCGCGGCACTGCTCTTTAACAATTTATCAGA
>NZ_DGLH01000009.1:0-113870 GCF_002387285.1 Pantoea sp. UBA4549
AGGGGCGCCATTCATGGCGCCCTTTGCCGGGTATGAAACCAGGGCCGCAATAATGCGGCCCCTGCGGTACACCATCACCGCAGGGGCGCCATTCATGGCATCCTTTGCCGCGTATGAAACCAGGGCCGCAATAATGCGGCCCCTGCGGTATATCATCATTGTAGGGGCACCATTCATGGCGCCCTTTGCCGGGTATGAAACCAGGGCCGCATCAATGCGGCCCCTGCGGTACACCATCACCGCAGGGGCGCCATTCATGGCATCCTTTGCCGGGTATGAAACCAGGGCCGCAATAATGCGGCCCCTACGTATATCGCCACCGTAGGGGCGCCATTCATGGCGCCCTGGCCGTAAATGAAACCAGGGCCGCAATAATGCGGCCCCTGCGGTACACCATCATTGTAGGGGCGCCATTCATGGCGCCCTGGCCGCGTATGAAAACCGGCGCCGCTATGCGGTACCACGCTCCCACCACAGTTTGTCCAGCGCATAATAACGGTCGCGTTCTTCTTCCGGCTGGGTGAGATCGCGCTTCCACGGCTTGGCGAGGATATAGTGCAGGTTTTTAACCTTATCCTGCTGCCACATGGCGCTGTGCTGAAAGGGCAGCGTCTTTAGCGCGTTATAGATGTAGGAAAGCGGCAACCAGCGGCCGGCAAACACTTCATTCAGCAGATCCTGCTCCGAGAAGGGATAGCGTTTAAGATCGTCAATCTCCTGCACTTTCTGCTGCAGCCAGCTGAACACGGCGTTATCCGGTTTCAGCACCAGAAAACCGCCGTTAAGATAAGCGTCGAGCGTGGCAGGTGCCGCTTCGCCCCGGTCATGCCAGGTATAGTGACAGTTTTCCGGCTGCCAGCTGGCCGGATAGCTCGCAATCTGGTTTGGATTACAGCGGCAGGCGTGACAGGCGGCCAGCGCATATTTACCCATATCCAGCGTAAACAGCTCATCCATGTTCTGCAGAACCAGCATATCGGCATCCAGAAAAACCACGCGCTCATAGTCGGTCAGCTCCCACGCGCGTAATTTGCTCCACACCTCGCCAAACTGTGCCGACGCGTAGTGCTGCTCCAGCGCGCTGTCGGGCATCAGCGGCGCAACAGGCTTAATCACACAGCCTGCAGCCTGCAGCGCAGCGCGCGTCCCGGCATCGATCGCATCCGTGACCATCACAACCAGCGGCCAGCGGGTTTCACTGCGCTGAAGCGAACGGTGCAGCGCTTTCACGCCAATAACATAATCGGGCTGCGTCAGCAGCGTTACCCAGGCGAACATATTCTCTCCCTGTTCAGACATCAGTCAAAAAGCGCAGTGGTGTAGTCGTTGCTGAAACGGCGGGTGGGATCCAGCGTTTCACGCACCGCGCGAAAAGCATCCCACTGCGGATAAATATCGCGCCACTGATAGCGCTGCGGATCGTAATATTTCCCCCAGTGCGGGCGTCCGCCTTCAGCTGCCAGCAGTTTCTCTACTTCCGTCAGAAAATGCAGACCCTCCTGCGACAGCGAGCCATCATCCGCGTAGTACACGACAAACCCAAAGAAGCAGGAGGGCTGCTGATGTGACGGGCTCAGCCAGCCTTCTGAGGCGCCGGTACAGCGCAGGATAATCGGGTAGTGCATGTGCGGCTGATTTTCGGCATACCAGGCTTTAATCTTGCTGATAACCTGCGGCGTTTTATCGAGCGGCACGGCAATTTCTACGTTGATCTGCGGGACCGCGATGCCGCGACAAAAAAGCTGATAAATATCGCCGCTGACATCGGTAAAGTCGCGGAAGCGGGTAACGGTGCGGAACTGTTTACCACCTTTACCGTGGATTTGCGTATCGCGGTGCATCTGGGCCAGCGTCTGATCAATGGTATGGTTCAGGCTGCTGTCGGCGTTATCGCCATGCTCAATCACCTGACGTCCATTGGCGTGCCAGGCCTGCGTATCCTCTTCGCTGGCCTGCTCAGCGTTCCAGACATGCATCAGGTTGTCATCGACAAACCACCAGGCTTTACTCAGCTCATAGTCACGGTTCCACTTCAGCAGATCCTGCTCCAGCGCATCAGCGCTGACGGCAAATTTATAGCAGGTAAATAAGCGAAACGGCTGGGTGCGCAGCGTAACCGCAGTTACCACGCCAAGCGAACCCAGGGCAACCTGCGCTGCCGGGAAGTCAGGCTCGCCGCGCACAAACTCACGCACGCTGCCATCGGCCAGCACCATGCGAATGCGCAGCGCTTCATCCGCCAGCGAACTCTGCTGTAATCCCTGACCATGGGTCCCGGTCGCCAGCGCACCCGCCAGCGTCTGCACGGCAATCACGCCGGGGGAAGAGGCGAGCATGCGATCGCGCGCGGTTAAGGTGTCATACACCGTTTGCAGCAGCGTACCGGCCGCAAAGGTAATGGTGTGGTCATCTTCAGCCAGTACGCCGGTAAAGGCGCTCAGGTCGAGCAGCAGGTCGTCGGGTTGCACGCAGAGCATCCGGCCTGGCGACAGTCGGCTGCCCATCAGACGCACTTTTCCGCGCGTATCGCGCAGCAGCTGCTGCAGCTCAGCTTCCGTTTGTGGCTGGTGCAGCTGCTGACGCTGGCCCACCACAGAGTTCTGCGCCCAGTTCCAGAGGGCTGTATCGTGTTCAGTATCCTGGGTGTTGCGTAACGGATAGAGAAGGGCATCTTTGTTCACTTCAGTGTTCCTTAGTCTCAGGTCTGTGACCGTCCCGTTGATGAGATCAAGCGTAGACCATCACAGCGAACCCGCAGACGACGGGGCCTGGCGAATGTAACGCAGCGTTGCTGTCACCGCCAGCTGACGGTTGCGGCAGATGGTTTCCGCTTCGCTGTCGTCAGGCGTGAACAGCGTATGAAAGGTATAGCGGTTCGACACATGGTGAACGCAGATACTGCTGATAAGGCGGTGTACATCCACGCTGCTGAGGTCGCGACAAAACAGTCCCTGCTGCTGGCCACGCGTCAGTATCGCTTCAAGCAGTTCGAGCGCACTGCGGTTAAGCGTTTTGATCCGCTCAGACTGCATGATATAGCGGCCGCGCAGCAGGTTTTCGCTGCAGACCAGCCGCATAAAGTCCGGATGCGCCACATGATAATCAAAGCTCGCCTCAACCAGTTTGACCATCGCCTGTTCCGGTTCGAGCGAGGCAAGCTGCAGGCTGGTTTCATGCTCGCGCATGGCGCGATACACCTGCTCCAGCACCTCAATGTAGAGCGCTTCTTTGCTGGTGAAGTGATAAACCACCATGCGCTTCGTGGTCTGCGCCAGCGCTGCAATCTGCTCCATGCGCGCGCCCGTCAGGCCATATTCGGCGAAAACAGAGAGCGCAGCCGCAATGATACGGCGCTTTAATCCTTCCGGATCGTTTTTGCGTTTACTGGGGGTCTCAGACATGGTTTTCACAGCGTTGATCAAAAACCCCATGATAACACAGGCATACTCCAGCCCGGACAGCAGTACGTGTGGCGCGAAGCCAGCCAGGGACGTTGAACCATAAGGAGCGAATTTAGAGAGCGCGCGGACAGGAGATCATTTTAACTATAGGGCTGTTTTTTAGACGCAGTTCAGGAGAAATTATGTCAGTTATAAGTGCGCAAGAACGTTTAAGAGTAACGGAAAATATATTACGTCACGGCAATGAATTTGATATGTTAGAAGTAACCAGACCTAAAGGTATGCTGGAATACCTTGTTAATATGTTTACACTTGGTGGGGTAAGAAAAGAGAAAGAAGAATTATATAATTGTGTAATAAAAAACCTGCGTAACTATTTTCATGAAAATAATATTACACTCAATAATTTACAGGATGCTAAAGAAATAAATATATCTCCCAAAGGGATGCATATTAAATTTGAGCCAAGTGCCAGGGCTGAAGAAACACGTATTGTAGTAAAAAAAGGATGTGAGGAGGAAAGCAAGTTTATACCTGACCATTATTTTACTTCTCTATGCACATCGATTCTTCTCAGAGATAGATTAAAACTTAGTCATGAGAATGATCTTCTTATGCCGTCAGGAGAAATTAACCTGACAGATATTCATAAAACTAATTTGAGTCTGCCAGAGGTTATGGCAATAATGGAGGATTTACCTCCACAGACAAAATGGATAATGTCAGAGGAGTATAACAAAGACCTGGACAGCCTTTTAAGTGTCATTGAGCAGTTAGATAGAAATGAAAAGTCTGCAGTAGCGATAGCAAGTCAGGTAAGAGAACAATTAGGACTGAATAAAAATAGCGATCTTCTTATGCCGTCAGGAGAAATTAATCTTACCGATATTGATGAGACTCCTTTGGATTTAACAGAGGTTATTTCAGTTCTTAGCAATGTGCCTCCGCAGATAAAATGGACTTTATCTCAAGAGTATATAGATAACTTAAACATTGTACTCAGATATAGTGAGTTTTTAGAAAAGAATAATAATACTAAGCCTTTTGTCAGTCGTGAACCAGAACCGCAGGTAAACATACTGCCGAAAACATCTATACATAACGAAACCTCGCCTCCTGTTTTATCGCGGGAGACAACCGGAGCGGATTCCGGTTTCGCGACAGGATATATGACTGGAACAAATTCAGACAGCGATACGTTAAGTATTGATCCCTCTATTGAAGAAAGAGAAAGTTTGTATAGCAACCAGCGCAGTTTTAAAGATATTTTAGCAACACGGCCTAACGCCCTGATAACAACCAAAGCCTGACCCGGCAGGCTAGCGTTCCCAGCCAGCCTGGTACACCACCAGCCAGTACCACATCAAAACGCAACACAGCAAAAAGCCCGCTCAGGTTTCCCTGAGCGGGCTTTTCTAATTCTGGCTCCTCTGACTGGACTCGAACCAGTGACATACGGATTAACAGTCCGCCGTTCTACCGACTGAACTACAGAGGAATCGTGTGAACGAGGCGAATAGTAGCGAGCGCGATCCCGCTTGTCAAAGCTGTACTGCACACTTTTGGTTTAAGTGCGCGCAAAAGCACCATTCTGCTGCTTTTCTGCCTGATGTGGTGGCAAAGCAAACTGCCAACAGGATCTCAATTCAGAGGCATTTCCGCTGAGATGTTAGAGGCGTGTCAAATTTTTGCGGTTTGCTGATTTTAAAACAACTGTTTCAGTGCTTTTATGATGAAAATTTCATATGAAGCAAGTATGAAACAAATGAACTGCTTATCATCACGCCGGAAACTACTTTTTAACAGGCGGCGGTGACAGCAAAATTAACCTGTTGATAAGGAGCGCGTTCTTCAGAGCAACATCAGCTGGCTTCAGCGCGAAAAGTGCAACTATCCGAAATCTGTACCCATAAATAACGCCAGTCGCGGTGCGCAAAGGCAAAAGATTTTTTTCATTTACCTGATGCATCATGCTGTGCGTGCGTTAACTAACAATAAGAAGGTGCCCTATGAAATTTAAAAAAGCGTTAGTCACTTCCCTGTTAGCCTGCATGTTGCCCGCTGCGGTTATGGCGAAAGATCTGCAGGTTGGTGTCTCAATGGCGCTGTTTGACGACAACTTTCTGACCATTCTGCGCACGGCGATGCAGAAAGAGATGCAGAAAGATAACGTTAAAGGCCAGCTGGAAGATGCCAAAGGGGACGTGTCGCAGCAGCTGCAGCAGGTACAGAACTTTATCGGGCAGGGCGTGGACGCCATTATCGTTAACCCGGTAGATACCAACGCCGTGAAACCGATCATGGACGCGGCGAAGAAAGCGGATATTCCCCTGATCTTCGTTAACCGTAAACCTGCCGGTGAACTCACAAACAAAATGGCGTATGTCGGCTCAGACTCAGAGCTGGCGGGCCGCCTGCAGATGGAAGCGCTGGCCAAAGCGATGAACGGCAAAGGCAACGTGGCGATCCTGATGGGTGATTTAGCGAACGAATCAACGCGCGACCGCACCAAAGGCGTGGAAGCGGTGGTAGCGAAATATCCTGATATCAAAGTGGTGCAGAAGCAGACGGCAAAATTCACCCGTAACGACGCGGTGGATGTGGTCAGCAACTGGATGACCGCCGGCGATGACATCCAGGCCATCGCCTCTAACAACGATGAAATGGCGATTGGTGCCCTGCAGGCGCTGGGCAAAAACCCGAACCATATCCTGATTGCCGGCGTGGATGGCACCCCGGATGCGCTGCAGATGCTGAAAAACGGCAAAATGGTCGCCACGGTTTTCCAGGATGCCAAAGGGCAGGGTGAAGGCGCGGTGCGGGCTGCTGTCAGCCTGGCCAAAGGTGAGAAAGTTGAGAAAGTGATCAACATCCCTTATCAGCTGATCACCAAAGAGAACATGGCGCAGTTTGAGAATCGCAACCAGAAATAACCGCTCCCCCCTTAAGCCGTATGGAGGTGATGTATGACCGCTTTTGCGCTTGAAGCCGAAGGCATCAGCAAGTTCTTCCCCGGAGTGAAGGCACTCGACAATGTCTCACTGCGAATCAGGCCGGGGTCGGTACATGCCCTGATGGGCGAGAATGGCGCAGGCAAATCCACGCTGATGAAATGCCTTATCGGGATTTACCGTCCCGATAAGGGCACTATCCGCATCAAAGGGGAACCCGTGCAGTTCCAGGACACCATGGACGCGTTGCGTTCCGGCATCTCAATGATCCATCAGGAGCTGAACCTGGTGCCGCATATGACCGTGGCGGAAAATATCTGGCTGGGGCGTGAGCCGATGAAGTTTGGCTTCGTCGATCACGCGCTGCTGAACCGCCAGACGCAGGAGTTGCTTAATAAACTCAATATTCGCCTCAAAGCGGATCGCATGGTGGGCGAGCTGAGCATTGCGGCGCAGCAGATGGTGGAGATTGCCAAAGCGGTATCATGGAACTCTGACGTGGTGATCATGGATGAGCCCACCTCCGCGCTCACCGAAACCGAAGTGGCGCATCTGTTTACTATCATTCGCGACCTGCGGGCGCAGGGCAAGGCGATTATCTATATCAGCCATAAGATGGATGAGATCTTCACTATTACCGATGAGATCAGCATCTTCCGTGACGGTACCTGGGTCGGAAGCAACGATACCAGCGCGTTTACGCGGCAGTCGCTGATCACCCAGATGGTGGGGCGCGAGCTGACCCAGCTGTTTCCGAAATTCAACGGCACCATCGGCGAAGATGTGCTGACGGTGCGCGGCCTGACCAGCAAAGATCGCTTCAGCGATATCAGCTTCAGCGTACGCAAAGGGGAGATCCTGGGCGTCGCCGGGCTGGTGGGTGCGGGACGCAGTGAGGTGATGGAAAGCCTGTTTGGTATGGAGAGTTATGACAGCGGTGAAGTGCTGATCGATGGTGTACCGGTCAGCATCGATTCGCCCTCTATGGCCATTGAAAAAGGCATGGCGTTTCTCACTGAGGATCGCAAAAAGTCGGGGCTGTTTCTGGTGCTGTCGGTGATGGAGAACATGAGCATCGTTAACATGCCCGATTACACCGGCAAAAGCGGCTTTGTCAGCCATGTGAAAATGGCGCAGGACTGTATGGATCAGATCCGCAAGCTCAATATTAAAACGCCGACCATGGATCAGATCATCAATAACCTCAGCGGCGGTAACCAGCAAAAAGTGCTGATTGCGCGCTGGCTGCTGGCGCAGCCGAAGATCCTGATTCTGGACGAACCGACCCGCGGTATCGATGTAGGGGCCAAAGCCGAGATCTACCGCCTGATCAGTGAACTCGCTAATCGCGGTGTGGCTATCATCATGGTCTCTTCTGAACTGCCGGAAATTCTCGGCATGAGTGACCGCATCATGGTGATGCACGGCGGGCGCATAACCGGCATCCTCAGTAAAGAAGAGGCCGACCAGGAAACCATTTTGTCGCTGGCATCTGAGTGAGGCTTGAGATCCCTATGAATAATGTAAAAGCTACGGCCCCGCAGGCCACTGAACAAAGCTCTTTCTTCAGTAATCTGCGCCATAAATTGCCGAAAGATACCGGCATTTTTGTGGTGATGTTAGGCATTGCGCTGATTTTTGAAATTGCCGGCTGGTACGTACGCGACCAGTCTTTTCTCCTCAACACCAACCGTTTAGTGCTGATTGTCCTGCAGGTGGCCATTATCGGCATTATCGCGGTCGGCGTTACGCAGGTGATCATCACCACCGGCATCGACCTCTCCTCCGGCTCCGTTATCGCCCTGACGGCGGTGGTGGCGGCCAGCCTGGCGCAGACCTCAGAAAGCCTGTCGCCAATGTTCCCCTCGCTGGTTAACCTGCCTGCGGCCATCCCCATCGGCGCCGGTATCGGTGTCGGACTGCTGTGCGGCGTCATCAACGGCGTGCTGATCACCCGTACCGGTATTCCGCCCTTTATCGCCACGCTGGGGATGATGGTGTCCGCGCGGGGCCTGGCGCAATACTATACGCAGGGTAATCCCATCAGCTTTCTGTCAGACAGCTTTACTTCGATTGGTCAGGGTGCAATGCCGGTTATCATCTTCCTGGTGGTGGCGTTCCTGTTCCATATCGCGCTGAAACATACCCGCTACGGCAAATATGTCTATGCCATTGGCGGCAACATGACATCAGCCAAAGTGTCCGGCATCAACGTTAATAAGTATCTGATCATCGTCTATACCATTGCCGGTGCGCTCTCAGGCCTGGCAGGCGTGGTACTGGCAGCGCGCGTCAGCAGCGGTCAGTCAAGCATGGGGATGGCGTATGAGCTGGATGCGATCGCCGCCGCGGTTATCGGGGGCAGCAGCCTGATGGGCGGCGTGGGGCGCATCACCGGCACGCTGATCGGTGCCGTGATCCTGGGACTCATCAAGAGCGGCTTTACCTTCGTCGGTGTAGACGCTTATGTGCAGGACATTATCAAAGGCATGATTATCGTTGCTGCGGTGTCAATTGATATGCATCGCAACCGCAAAAAACGCTAAGTCACCGCTCTCTGCGGCACAACTGACCCCGGCAGGGCCGGGGTCAGGCCGGAGGCAAAACAACGTACCGGTTTCCTGTCATCACTTTTTTGCACGTCTGCCTTGCAGGTTTTGCACCAGCAGAGTGCATGCCAGCTCCCGCTTTACCCGCCCGCTGCGGCACCGACACACTCTGCTTCCTTTCAGGTAATCACAAAAGCTTATTTTCCAGTCTTTTAATCTCTGTGGTACGCCGTTTTTTTCCGCGATGAAATAACTGGCCTGCTTATTGCAAAACTCTGTTTATCGGCCAGCAGGCCATACGCCCTTAACGGGTAAACCGGAATTGACGGAGGCAACATGAACTTAAGACGGCTGAAGTATTTTGTGAACATCGTCGATATCGGCAGCCTGACCCGCGCCGCCGAAGTACTGCATATTGCGCAGCCGGCCCTCAGTCAGCAGGTGGCAACGCTGGAAAGCGAACTGGATCAGCAGCTGCTGATCCGTACCAAGCGCGGCGTAACGCCTACCGACGCGGGTAAAATTCTCTATGCGCACGCCCGCACCATATTACGTCAGTGTGAGCAGGCGCAGGCCGCCGTCAGCCAGGCGGGCCAGACGCTGACCGGACAGGTTTCTATTGGTCTGGCACCCGGCACGGCGGCCTCCGCTCTGACCATGCCGCTGCTGCAGACCGTGCGCGAGCAGTATCCGGATGTGCTGGTGTATCTGCATGAAAACAGCGGCAGCTCGCTGAACGATAAAGTGCTGAACGGTCAGCTTGATATGGCCGTGCTCTACGATCGCGCGCCTACGGCTGGCGTGACCAGCCTGCCGCTGCTGAAAGAGGAGCTTTACCTGGTCGGCGCAACCGCCTGCCCGGGGTCAGCGGTAGATCTGGCCGACGTCGCGCAGATGAACCTGTTTCTGCCGCGTGACTACAGCGCGGTGCGCAAGCGGGTAGATGAAGCGTTTTCACTGCGCCGCCTGAGCGCGCGCATTATTGGCGAAATTGAATCAATCGCCACCCTGACCGCCGCGGTGTCCAGCGGGTTGGGCGTAACCGTGCTGCCGGAATCCGCTGCCAGGGCGCTGGTCAGCTCAACCCACGCCTGGATGGCCCGCATCACATCACCCTCACTGACGTTGCCGCTGTCGCTGAACATGTCTGCGCAGCTGCCGCTCTCGCCTGCGGCACAGGCGGTAAAAACCATTCTGCTGTCGCTATTGAATAAGCCCACTGTTGCCGATCGCGAGCTGATGCTGGTGGGCTAAAAACGGCCTGTCGCAGCCACACGCCTTATTACTAAACCGCATAACAGGCGGTTTTTTATTATTTGTTGTATTTAGTTCCGCTCCCTACCATGGCGAAAACCGTGCCAGAAAGGAGAGAGGGTGTGAATTTCCAGCAGCTTAAAATTATACGGGAAGCCGCCCGCTGCGACTTCAATCTGACCGAAGTCGCTAACACGCTGTTTACCTCGCAGTCCGGTGTCAGCCGGCATATCCGCGATCTGGAAGATGAGCTGGGCGTGGAGATATTCATCCGGCGCGGAAAGCGTCTGCTGGGCATGACAGAGCCGGGTAAAGCGCTGCTGACCATTGCCGAACGCATTCTGGATGAGGCAGGCAAAGTGCGGCGTCTGGCCGATGTATTTACCAACGAGACCAGCGGCGTGCTGACGATCGCCACCACCCACACGCAGGCGCGTTACAGCCTGCCGCGCGTCATCAAAGCGTTCCGCGAACTCTATCCCAACGTGCGGCTGGAGCTGAATCAGGGCTCGCCGCAGGAGATTGTTGCGATGCTGCTGGCAGGCGAAGCGGATGTCGGTATCGCCTCTGAGCAGCTGGTTAACCATGCCAGCCTGGCGGCTTTTCCCTGGTTCAGCTGGCATCATTCGCTGCTGGTGCCGCCCGGTCACGACCTGCTGCAGCAGCAGCCGGTGTCACTTGAAAGCCTGAGCGCCTGGCCATTGGTCACGTACCGGCAGGGGATCACTGGCCGATCACGCGTTGATCGGGCGTTTCAGGCAGCCAGCCTGCGGCCTGATATTGTCCTGAGCGCGCAGGATTCTGACGTGGTGAAAACCTATGTGGAGCTGGGGCTCGGCGTGGGGATCCTCGCCGATCAGGCGTGCGATATCTATCAGGGCGACCATCTGGTCAGGATTGATGCCCGCCATCTGTTTGAGGCTAACACCGTGTGGCTTGGCCTGAAGCGCGGGCAGCTGCAGCGCAACTATGTCTGGCAGTTTCTGGAGCTCTGCAACGCCAACCTGTCGCTGGAGGAGATCAGGCGTCAGGCGCTCTCATATGAGAGTGAGGAAGAACCCGCGCTCGATTTTCAGATCTGAGACTGTCAGGCACGGCCGCGGTATGGCACTCTTCTTCTGCATTCATTAAGGGAGAATCGCATGAGCATGACGTTGCGTGATATTACGGCGACAGATGCCGCGGCTGGCCATGCCCTGACGCAGCAGGCGGGCTGGCCACACCGTATTGAGGACTGGCAGCAGCTGATTGCGCTGGGGGAAGGTGTTGTGATGGAAGAGGCGGGGCGGGTGTCCGGCTGCGCGCTTGGCTGGCGCTGGGGAAGCACGGCTGCCACCATCGGCCTGGTAGTGGTGGACCAGACCGCGCGCGGACGCGGCATCGGGCGCAGGCTGATGCAGGCGCTGATCGCGCGTTTCGCCGGCTGTACGCTGCGCCTGCATGCAACGGAAATGGGAAAAGGCCTCTATGCACAGCTGGGATTCAGGGAGTGTGGTCAGGTATGGCAGTACCAGACCGCGGCGTTAGCCGCACCTCCCGCTGTACCGCTGCCGCCTGCGCTGAGGCTGGAACCGGCGTGCAGCGCAGCGTATGCGGATATGTGTGCGCTTGACCGGCAGGCGACCGGTCTGCAGCGTGCGCGTTTGCTGCAGCAGTTGCTACCCGGCAGCGTGCTGGTGCGCGATGCGCAAAGCGTGCAGGGTTTTGCCAGTCTGCGGCGCTTTGGCCGCGGGTGGACGATCGGCCCGGTTATTGCCCGCGACGGTACCGTAGCGCAGGCGCTCATTGCCGCGCTGCTGCACACGCTGACCGGTCAGTTCGTCCGGCTTGATACGCCTGACGCCGGGCTGGCGGCCTGGCTGGCAACGCTGGGTCTGCAGCAGGTCGACGCACCGCACATCATGGTGCACGGCACCCCCTGGCGCACAACAGACGACATACACTGTTTTGCGCTGGTCTCTCCGGCACTGAGTTAGCGTGTCATCCGGCAGCGTCAGCAAACCTTAATCCGGCAGATTCTCCGCACGCCCGTTTCTGTCAGCTACCCTTAAAAGCTGACAACAGCCTCTAAGGGAGCAGCGGGATGAGTAAAAAAACCAGCGATTTTTTTGTCGAGCGTCTGCAGGCGTGGGGCGTCACGCGCATTTACGGCTATCCGGGTGATGGTATCAACGGCGTACTGGGTGCCATTCAGCGCGCCAACAAAACGGGTGCCGGTATTGAATTTATTCAGGTGCGTCATGAAGAGATGGCGGCGTTTATGGCCGCCGGGCACGCCAAATTTACCGGTGAGCTTGGCGTCTGCCTCTCTACCGGCGGACCGGGCGCTACCCATCTGCTGACCGGCCTTTATGATGCCAAAATGGATCATGCGCCGGTGCTGGCGATTGCCGGACAGGCTGAGGCGACCGCGCGCGGTGCCAGTTATCAGCAGGAGATGAACCTCGATCGCGTGTTTTCTGATGTCGCCAATTTCGTGCAGGAAGCAGCCGCGCCAGCGCAGATCCAGCATCTGGTCGATCGCGGCGTGCGTATCGCAAAAGCGCAGAACGGCGTGGCGGTGCTGATCCTGCCAAAAGATATTCAGGATGAAACCTGGCAGCCGCCGCAGCATGCGCACGGCTTTACCCACTCGGGCCCCGGCTATCAGCGACCGAAAATCGTCCCGTATGAGGCGGATCTGCAGCGCGCGGCAGAGGTACTCAACGCCGGCAGCAAGGTGGCGATCCTGATAGGTGCAGGCGCACGCGGTTCGGCAGTGGAAGTCGTCCAGGCCGCGAACCTGCTCGGTGCAGGCGTTGCCAAAGCGCTGCTGGGCAAAGATGTGCTGCCGGACGATGCGCCTTTTGTCACCGGATCGATTGGCCTGCTCGGCACCAAACCGTCGTGGGATCTGATGCAGGAGTGCGACACGCTGCTGATGATCGGCACCGGTTTCCCGTGGACCGAATTTTTACCCGCCGAAGGCAAGGTGCGTGCGGTACAGATTGATATTGACCCGGCAATGCTGGGCCTGCGCTATCCCTGTGAAGTTAACCTGCACGGGGACAGCGCCGAAACGCTGCGGGCGCTGATACCGCTGCTGCAGCATAAAAGCGATCGCCACTGGCAGGAGCAGATCGCGGTGCAGGTACGCGACTGGTGGCAGCTGATGGAGGAGCGGGCGCTGGCGCCGGCTAACCCGGTCAATCCACAGCGGGTGGTGTGGGAGATGTCGCCGCAGCTGCCGGAAAACGCTATCGTCACCTCTGACTCCGGCTCCTGCGCCAACTGGTTTGCGCGCGACTATCGCGTGAAGCAGGGACAGCGCGCCACCCTGTCGGGCGGTCTCGCCTGTATGGGCGCCGCCGTGCCGTTTGCTATCGCCGCCAAATTTGCTTATCCCGATAAACCGGTTGTGGCGCTGGTCGGAGACGGGGCGATGCAGATGAACAATATGGCTGAACTCATCACTATTCAGAAATACTGGCAGCAGTGGGCCGATCCGCGGCTGATTGTCTGCGTGTTTAATAACCAGGATCTTAATCAGGTCACCTGGGAGCAGCGCGTGATGGAAGGTAATCCACGCTTCGAGGCGTCGCAGCAGCTGCCCGATGTGCCTTACGCGCGCTTTGCCGAAAGTCTCGGCCTGCAGGGGATCGTGGTTGATAATCCGGATGAGTTAGCCGCCGCCTGGCAGCAGGCGCTCAGCGCAACCCGTCCGGTGGTGCTGGAGGTGAAAACCGATCCGGAAGTGGCCCCGCTGCCGCCGCATATCACGTTTAAGCAGGCGAAATCGTTTATGGCATCCATGGCAAAAGGCGATCGCGGGGTGGCACAGATTATCGGTGACACCGCCAGCCAGCTTATCCGCCCTAAACGCTGATCCCGCCGGGTCTCTGTCTGTTATCCGGGCGCCATAAATGGCGCCCCTACGGTTACAGCGGTGCCGGTTATCCGGGCGCCATAAATGGCGCGCCTGCATATCTATCGTAGGGGGCGCATTCATGCGCCCCTGGCTTCGTTTATGCGCCCCTGGCTTCGTTTATGCGCCCCTGGCCTCGTTTATGCGCCCCTGTTTTTATCCCGCGGTTCCCGTACAAACAACCGATCCAGCTCCCACTTCAGTGGATTCTCTGCAATATAACGGCGAACCGCGTCCAGCTCCTGTTCCGTACGGATAACGCGGTCATAAAAGCCGCGCTGCCATAAAGGCACCCCGGCGCGCCGTGAAATACCTGCTTTAAAGTGATTAATAATGGCTGATAACGAACAACGATTACCCGGATGCAGCCAGATAATGCCGTGCAGATGATTGGGCATTACCACAAACGCATCTGTTGCCAGCGTGCTGTAACGGGCAGAAAGGCACTCCCACTCTTCGGTCACGCAGAGGCCGGCTGGCGAAGCGTGCAGGCTGCCGGACAGGATCTCCCCCAGCCGTAACGCGCGCTGTCGGGTGACCAGGGTAATGAAATAAGCGCCGGGTGTACGATAATCAAATTGCGTCAGACGCGGATTTTTACGGTTTCGCATTGTGCCTACCTGAGCCGCTATTTTCTCTTTCCAGCGCAGAAAGGCGATTCAGTCACGTTAACAATGCGAGATGTCGCGAAAAAGTAAGGGCGCCATGAATGGCGCCCCTACGGGTAGGGCGGTGCCGGTTATCCGGGCGCTATCAATGGCGCTCCTGCATATTCACCACAGGGGGCGCATTAATGCGCCCCCTGGCTTCGTTTATACGCCGTACTTCATTGTTGCCAGGGCGCCATGAATGGCGCCCCTACGGGTAGGGCGGTGCCGGTTATCCGGGCGCTATCAATGGCGCTCCTGCATATCCACCACAGGGGGCGCATTAATGCGCTCCTGGTCCCGTTTATGCGCCGTAGCTTATTGTTGCCAGGGCGCCATGAATGGCGCCCCTACGGGTAGGGCGGTGCCGGTTATCCGGGCGCCATCAATGGCGCCCCTGCAGATTTATATTCGGGCGCGATAACCAACGCATTCCCGGTGCTCGTAGGGGACGCATTAATGCGTCCCTGGCGTCATGTATACATCCCTGACACCTATACCATTTTTTCAATCTCGGCCAGCGGGACGGCATGGCTGAACAGGTAACCCTGCAGCTGGTTACAGCCGGCGCTGGCGAGGGCGTGCATCTGTCCTTCCGTCTCCACGCCTTCGGCGGTCACGGTAAGGCCCATAGCGTGTCCCAGCCGCACCACCGATTCGATAATCGCGGCTGAATTATCGGCCACACCGAGCGACTGAGTAAATGAGCGGTCAATTTTTATCTTATCGACCGGGAAACTGCTCAGATAGTTGAGACTGGAGTAACCGGTGCCAAAATCGTCCAGCGCGATACGGAAGCCCGCTTCACGCAGCGCGACAATACAGCTGCGTGCCGCATGCTCATCTTCAATCAGCACGCCTTCGGTGATCTCCAGCTCCAGACGCTGCGGATCGGCCCCTTCGCTCTGTACAATCTCCAGCAGCCGGGGCACAAAGCCGCTGCTGCGAAACTGCACCGGTGACACGTTCACCGCCACCACCACCTGCGGCAGCTTCAGCGATGTCTTGCAGGCTTCGCGCAGCACCCACTCGCCCAGCGGCAGGATCAGCCCGGTCTCTTCGGCAATAGCGATAAAGTCAGCCGGGGAGATATCGCCGCGTGTCGGATGATGCCAGCGCAGCAGAGCCTCAACGCCAACGACGCGCTCGCCATTAATCTCCATCAGCGGCTGATACCAGACGGCGAGGCCGGTAAAATTGACCAGCGCCTGACGCAGCTCGGCCGCCAGCTCCTGCCGCGTACGCAGCGACTCATCCATCGCTTTTTCAAACTGGCGAAACTGACCGCGCCCGTGATTTTTGGCGTCATACAGCGCGATATCTGCCTTACGCATCAGCTCCAGCCGGTCTGTGCCATCTTTCGGTGCCAGCGCCAGCCCGATGCTGACGCCGACCCACAGCTCATTACCCAGCAGATGATAAGGGGCGCTGAGCGTGCTGATGATGCGCTGCGCCAGCGCATGCACCTGGCCGATAGTCTCCGTATCCGGCATCACGATAATAAATTCATCGCCGCCAATGCGTCCCACGGTGTCGCTGGTACGCACCATCTCGCTCAGGCGACGCGCCACCTCGCGGATGAGTTCATCACCGGCGTGATGACCCCAGGTGTCATTGATATTTTTAAACCGATCCAGATCGAGCAGCAGCAGCGCCACGCGGCGATCGTGCCGGAGCGCGGCGGCCAGCGCCTGGGTCAGACGATCTTCTACCAGCGCACGGTTGGGCAGGCCGGTCAGCACGTCATGAAACGCAAGATGCTGCGCCTGCGCCTCGCTGGCGCCCAGCCGGACCAGCGACTGTGACAGACTGAGTGAAGAGGTCCAGATGCGCCGCACCATAAACAGGCAGAGCAGGGTAATGATCATCACCGACAGCAGCGTCGAGGGGATGATAGTCCGCAGCATCTGTGCGCCAGGCTTGTCGGGCTGCCAGCTCAGATAGCCTACCCGCTGGCCACTCTGCGATGAAAGTGTCCAGAACGCGCTCTTCTTATCAGTAGGCGGCGTGTCGCTAAAGTGCAGCTGCGCCAGCTGGCTGCGTTCGGAGAGGTGGCGCAGATAGCCGTCATCGAGAAACGCAACGCTCACCAGGCTAAACCGGGTAGTACTATCAGGTGCGCTGATCCTGCCCACGGCCAGCGCAGCAGCGCGGCCGGCAATACGCACAAAATCGGCCCGGTCCTCTGCGCCAGCCGCGCGGGTTACCAGCGGCGTGGCGAGCAGATCGCGCAGCCACGGACCGACCGCCTGTGGGCTGACCGGTTCACCGTTGCGCCAGACGGCAACCGGCTGCTGCCTGCTGTCCAGCAGCAGGATCAGCTGATGCGCAAACATCTCATAGAGCCAGCTGCCAACATTCTGATCCAGCCAGGCCTGGTCTGCGTCACCCCGTGTCAGATGGCCGGCAAGCGGTGACCAGCGCGTCAGGCTGCGCAGCTGGCGCAAATGCTCACTGAGGCTCTGGTCAAATGAGGCGGAAATCATACGCTGCTGCTGCTCACGCGCTTCACTGTTGGTCACGGATGTCCCCCAGTAAAGCCCGCTGCCGGCCCCGGCAAACGACAGCACCAGAATCGCGATCAGCGGCGCGACCACCTGACGCAAAAAACTGTGCCGGAACTGACGGGATGTTCTGATTGAATTCATTATTTTTTCTTCATATAAACAGGCGGCCCTAATGAATAAGTTAGCAGAAAGGCGGGTTTGTGCCTGGCGGTAAGCGGCACAGCGTCAGATGGACTTATTAATCATCCTGATGCGTCAGGGGGGCTGCGGCGGCAGATTCATCAGGCCGTCATGCCGTCGTCACCCCGCTGTCATCTGCTCCACGCATCCTGAGCGTCTATCAAGCCGGGCAGGGCCGATCCCGTCTCAGCCCGGAGCAGGGCGCTGAACAGCCCGGCGGTTTATTTTTTTATTCCGGTACACAAAGAGGACCCATGAGCTTACTGGCCAGTTTTCATTATTCCGTCGCGGATGCTCAGCAGGCGTCCCGCCGCCTCCGCAAAGCGATGAGCGAGCCAGGCGTCGTGGTGTCGCTGCCGCTGATGCCGGGGCGAAACGAACTCTCCTCAGCCGCCAGCGCGCTGCTGCTGACGCGGGAAGAGGGGGCCGATACGCTCTGGCTCGATTCGCAGATTGACAGTGCGGCGCTGCGTAGCTCGCTGCATTTTTGTACCGGCATGCCGCTGGTCCCCGCCTGTGAGGCGTCGCTGGCCCTGAGTCACGCCAGGGCAAATCCCGATCCCGCCTGTCTGATGGGCCGGCAGCATGCCGCCGGCAATATCCGTACGCTGATTATTGAGTTACCAGGCCTGAACGGCGGTCTGACATTGCGTCTCAGCGGCGGCGGGCTGCGTGAAACGCGCGCGGTCGCACCGCAGCTGCCGCCGGCGGTGCTCACTTATCTGCACGAGCATCCGCACCCCTCCCGGCAGCGGGGGGATTTAATGTTTACCTGCGGCGAAACATTAATGGCGCTGCCGCATGACGTCAGGGTCACGGTGTGCTGAGCACTTGCTATCCGCGGGATACCGGTGCTGAAGGCGCAGCCTGCCGCGCGCGGCTCAGCCGTGCGCTGCGCTGCCAGGCCCGCTCCAGCGCCTGAACCAGCTGCGCCTGCTGCCAGGGCTTCGCCAGCCGCTCGCACAGCGGTAACGTCACCTGCGACCGGCGCAGATCCTGCCCGCTGATCAGCAGCGTCGCGAGCTGCGGCCACTGCTGCTGCGCCTGACGTATTACATCGGCGCCGCTGAGCGGACCAGGCAGCATCAGATCACTGATCAGCAGATCGATATCAGGCGTCTGCAGCAGCAGCGCCAGCGCGCTGGCACCGTCGCCGCACTCCAGCGTCAGATAGCCAAGCTGATGCAAATGATCACACAGCGTCTGCCGCACGGCGGGTTCATCATCCAGTACCAGCACCAGACGATCGCGGCTGGCGCCGGGTACAGCAGGCGGAGGCGCAGCGACCGGCTGTGCTGCTTCCGCCGCGCGCGGCAGCAGCAGGCGTACCGTGGTGCCCTGGCCCGGCGCGGTTTCCAGCGCAATTTCACCGCCCGACTGCCGCACAAAGCCATAGACCATCGACAGCCCCAGTCCGCTGCCACTGCCGGTAGGTTTGGTGGTGAAGAAAGGTTCAAAGACCTGCTGACGAACTTCCGCTGACATGCCGCAGCCGCGATCGATGACCTCTACCACCACCCACTCGCGTTTCCCCGCTGCCGACGCTTTGCGCTGGTTCCAGACGCGCAGCACAATCTCGCCGGGCTGCTGCTGCAGCGCATCGCGCGCGTTGACCACCAGGTTCATCAGCGCATTTTCAAGCTGACCGGCATCAATCCACGCCGGCCAGCCGGGCCGCGGCGCCTCGGTCACCAGCTGCTGACCGGGCAGCAGGGCGTGCTGCAGCAGCGAATGCAGATCTTCGACCAGATCCACCACCGCGACCGCCCGCGGATAGAGCGCCTGTTTACGGGAAAACGCGAGCAGGCGCTGGGTAAGCTGCGCGGCGCGGTCCGCGGCCTGGCGGGCGCGTTCTATGCGGGTCGCCAGCGTGCCAGCCGGCAGCTGATCGGCTGTGAGCGCCAGGCTGCCGATAATCACGGCCAGCAGATTGTTAAAATCGTGCGCCAGGCCGCCGGTGAGCTGGCCCACCGCTTTCATTTTCTGGCTGTGCAGCAGTGCCTCTTCCAGCGCCTTGCGCGAGGTGCGCTCCAGCACGGTGTTGACCATGCCACGGCGCGGCACCGGACTGAAACGCAGCTCCAGCGTACGCCCGTCGGGCAGCCGCACCTCCTGCGCATCCTGCAGGCTGAGCAGCTGCACATTCAGTCGTGCCAGCAGCTGCTGATAGTGCAGGCCGCGCTGAAGCTCATGCGGCGCAATACCCAGCAGCTGCGCATATTGTGCGTTCCAGACCACCAGCTGCCCGCTGTTATCAAACAGCGCAAAGCCGTCGCGCATGGCGAGAAAGGTTGACTCCAGCTGGGTGCTTTTCTCCTTCAGCAGTGAAGAGGTGTGCGCCAGTGAGGCGGTGTTGCGGGCAAAAACGTTAAACGCCCGCGCCAGATCGCCCAGTTCGTCGCGCCGCGTCTGACCGGGCACGCTGACGCCTTTCTCTCCCTGCGCCAGCTGCGTCATGGCGCGGGCGATAGCGGTAAGACCGGAGCCGAGATTGCGGTAGATGTAGTAGCCGGCGTAACCGGTGATCAGCAGCGCCAGCAGCATAAACAGTGCGATAAACCCGATGACTGAGTCGAGTTCACGGTGCGTGCTGGCGCTGCGTGCATCGCTCTGCTGGGCGACCTGCTGCACATAGCGGGTAATGTCCTCATTGAGCATTGCCACCAGCGCCTTGATGCGATAAGTCGCGTAAGCGATGCCGGTATCGCTCTCTTCAAGGTCCAGGGCAACGGGCTCCAGCGCGCTGAGAACGCGGATAAAGCGCGCCCGCTGCAGTGCCAGCACCCCCTCCAGCGGCAGGGCTGACCAGACCGGCAAAATAGAGGTGAGCTGCTGCACCGCAGCCTGCGGCGTGGCGGAGCGGATCGCTACCGCGAGCAGGCTCTCGCTCTGCTGACGCAGCGGCAGAAAAGCGGCGTTGCTTGCCAGGGCATTAATGCGGTTCAGCAGCAGCTGGGCCTGCCACAGCCCGCTTAGCATGGTATTGCGCTGCAGGTGCCGCTGATGCCCCCTCTGCAGCAGCAGCGTGATGCTCTGCTCCAGCATCTGGCTGCGCTCACGAATGCGGCTGAGCAGGGCGGGCTGCAGCCTGGCAACAGGTGCCGCTGCCAGCTGCGTCAGCGCCTGCTGCAGCGCCTGCTGCGTCTGTTGCAGACGCGCCGATTCACTCTGGTACTCCAGTGCGCCCACGACCTGCGACAGACGTACCGCTGCCGTCGCCACGTTGGCCGTGTCACGTGCCAGCGCCAGGCTGCCATTCATATCGGCCAGCGTCTGCGCCTGCGCCTCTTCCTGAATCGTGCCGGCGTGACGGAATCCGGTAATCGCCACCAGGCTGACCGCCAGCGTTACGCCGACCACCAGCAGATTAAACAGCAGCAGGCGGCCACGGGCACCGGCATACCACGGCAGAGTCTGACTCATGCGCCACCTCGTCATGCGAAACGTCAGCCGAGTATAAAAGTGGCCATCAGAAGCAATATGACAAATATGAACAGACGCTGACATTTTCCATTTATGTTGCGCGGTGACACTGCTCAGCACTATCCGGCAGCAGGAGCGCGGCAATGACAGCACCGATACTGGAAATGCGCGGTATTACCCGGCGCTTCGGCAGCTTTTACGCTCTGAAGGGCGTGGACCTCACCGTCTGGCCGGGCGAAGTACACGCGCTGATGGGGGAAAACGGGGCCGGTAAGAGCACCCTGATGAAGATTCTGGCCGGTGCCTACAGCGCCAGCAGCGGGGAGATCCTGATTGAAGGGAAACCTTACGTCATCCGCGGCCCCAAAGAGGCGCTGGCGGCGGGCATTACGCTGATCTATCAGGAGATCAATCTGGCACCCAACCTTACGGTCGCGGAAAACATTTTTCTCGGCAGTGAGATTGCGCGCGGCGGGCTGGTCAGACGCCGGCAGATGGCAGAAGAGGCGCAGCAGGTGATTGCGCGGCTGGGCGCTCGCTTCAGCGCGACCGATCTGGTCGGGCGTCTGAGCATCGCCGAGCAGCAGCAGGTAGAGATCGCCCGCGCGCTGCACCGCAACAGCCGCATTCTGGTGATGGATGAACCTACCGCCGCGCTCTCCAGCCGGGAAACGGAACAGCTGTTTGCGCTGATCAAGCGGCTGCGCAGTGAAGGTATGGCGATTATCTACATCAGCCACCGTATGGCTGAGGTCTATGAACTGTCCGATCGCGTCAGCGTGCTGCGTGACGGTGAGTATGTGGGCAGCCTGACGCGTGAGCAGCTTAACGCCAGCGAGCTGGTGCGCATGATGGTCGGGCGTCCGCTCAGCGACCTGTTTAACAAAGCGCGCGACATTTCATTTGGGGCTATCCGTCTGGCGGTCAATCACCTGACTGACCGGAACAAAGTCCACCCCAGCAGCCTGGCGGTGCGTGCCGGTGAGATCGTCGGCCTCGCCGGCCTGGTGGGGGCCGGACGCAGCGAGCTGGCGCAGCTGATTTTCGGCGTGCAGCAGCCCGCGGGCGGAGAGATCTGGATCGACGGTGAAAAAGTGCACATCCGTTCTCCGCGTGAAGCGATCGCCCGCGGCATCGGCTTTCTTACCGAGAACCGCAAAGAGCAGGGGCTGTTTCTGGAGCTGGCCGCGCGGGAGAACATTGTGATGGCGACGCTGGAGCGCGACGCCAGCTACGGCCTGCTGAACCGGCGCAAGGGGCAGAAGATCGCCAGTGACGCTATCGCGTCGCTCAATATTCGCGTGCCGCATGCGCAGGTACGCGCGGGCGGGCTCTCAGGCGGCAACCAGCAGAAGCTGCTGATTTCGCGCTGGGTATCTATTGCGCCGCGCATTCTGATTCTGGACGAACCGACGCGCGGCGTGGATGTCGGGGCGAAGAGTGAAATTTACCGCATGATGAATCAGCTGGCGCAGCAGGGCGTGGCGATTCTGATGATCTCCAGCGAACTGCCGGAGGTGGTGGGCATGAGCGATCGCGTCTACGTCATGCGTGAAGGCACCATTGCCGGCGAGCTGAGCGGTGACGCAATCAGCCAGGAAAATATCATGACACTGGCCACCGGCGCTCAGCCGGTTACAGCCTGAGGAGAGGGGAATGACCAGCGAAACCACACGCGTAGCCAGCCCGACGCTGAAACGGGCGTTAATGAGTGATTTGCTGCAGACGGTGGGGATCCTGCCGATTCTGATCCTGATTGTGGCGGTGTTTGGCTTTATTGCGCCTAACTTTTTTACCGAAGCGAACCTGCTGAACATAACCCGGCAGGCCTCTATCAATATCGTGCTGGCGGCGGGGATGACGTTTGTCATTCTGACCGGCGGTATCGATCTGTCGGTGGGCTCGATGCTCGGCACCACCGCGGTAGTGGCCATGGTGGTATCGCTCGATCCCGCCTTTGCCAGTCTGACGATCCCTGCAGCGCTGGGGGCCGGGCTTATCATGGGGTTGTTTAACGGCATTCTGGTCGCCTGGGCCGGACTGCCGCCGTTTATTGTCACGCTCGGCACCTATACCGCCCTGCGCGGGGCCGCCTACCTGCTGGCTGACGGCACGACGGTCATTAACTCCAATATCAATTTTGAATGGATAGGTAACGGTTATCTCGGCCCGGTACCGTGGCTGATTATTATCGCCTTTGCGGTCATTGCGCTCTGCTGGTTCATTCTGCGCCGTACCACCCTGGGTATTCATATCTATGCCGTGGGCGGCAACATGCAGGCGGCCCGTCTGACCGGGATCAAAGTGGGCGCGGTGCTGATCTTTGTTTACGCCATGAGCGGTCTGCTCTCCGGGCTGGGGGGGCTGATGAGCGCCTCACGGCTCTACAGCGCCAACGGCAACCTTGGCGTGGGGTATGAACTGGATGCGATTGCTGCGGTGATCCTCGGCGGCACCAGCTTTGTCGGCGGTATCGGCACCATCACCGGCACGCTGATTGGGGCGCTGATTATCGCCACGCTCAACAACGGCATGACGCTGATGGGCGTCTCCTACTTCTGGCAGCTGGTGATCAAAGGCGGCGTGATCATCGTGGCCGTATTAATCGATAAATACCGTACCCGTCATCACGTTAGCTGAGGCCGGTGCAGCATTTCCAGGTGGCGATCCCGCGGACCGCTAACAATAAAAAGCAGGAGAACATCAACTATGCGTTTTAATCCGATTGTAACCGGACTGCTGGCGGCCACGCTGCTGAGCGCGCCGCTGGTGCAGGCGAAAGAGCTGAAATCGATAGGGGTGACCGTAGGCGATCTGGCCAACCCGTTCTTTGTGCAGATCACCAAAGGTGCCGAGCTGAAAGCCCGCGAGCTGGCGGGCGACAAGGTCAACGTGACGCTGGTCTCCAGCGGCTACGATCTCGGTCAGCAGGTGGGGCAGATTGATAATTTCATCGCCGCCAAAGTGGATATGATCATTCTTAACGCCGCCGACTCTAAAGGCATTGCGCCGGCGGTGAAGCGGGCGCGTGACGCCGGCATTGTTGTGGTGGCGGTGGACGTGGCCGCCGATGGTGCTAACGCGACGATTACCTCGGATAACACCCAGGCAGGTGCCATGGCGTGCAAATATATCTCTGACCGCCTGAACGCGAAGGGCAACGTCGTGATCATCAACGGGCCGCCGGTTTCGGCGGTGCAGAACCGCGTCGAAGGCTGCATGAACGAGCTGAAAACGCACCCCGATATTAAGCTGCTCTCCTACAACCAGAACGCCAAAGGCAGCCGTGAAGGCGGGCTGGAGGTGATGACCGGCCTGCTCTCGGCTAATCCGAAGATCGACGCCGTATTTGCCATCAATGACCCGACCGCAATCGGCGCCGATCTGGCGGCAAAACAGGCGCAGCGCAGCGAATTCTTTATTGTGGGCGTCGATGGTTCGCCGGACGGGGAAGAGGCGCTGAAGCGCAAAGGCTCGCTGTTTGTGGCGACCCCGGCGCAGGATCCGCAGGTGATGGCGGAGAAAGCGGTAGAAATTGGTTACAACATACTGCAAGGTAAGCCTGCCCCTGACAAACCGGTGCTGATTCCGGTGACGATGATCGATCGCAACAACGTGAGCAGCTACAAAGGCTGGACAGTGAAATAACGCGCCGGATATTCCGGCGGTAATCCCTCTCCCGCAGGCGGGAGAGGGCTGCGGCGGCAACACGTTTGTCTGCCGCCGCGCCATCCATTTACCCCTCACGTGACGGGAGCACTTCATGGCACTGATATCTCTGGCGCAGGGGCTGGCCCATGCGCAGCAGCACGGCTACGCGCTGGGCGCATTCAACGTCCTCGACACCCACTTTCTGCGCGCGCTGTTCCAGGCGGCAGAGCAGCAGCGCTCACCCTTTATCATCAATCTCGCCGAGGTGCATTTTAAGTATGTCAGCCTCGATCACCTGGTTGCGGCGATTCGCTGTGAGGCGGCGCGGCACGCGATTCCGGTGGTGCTCAATCTCGATCACGGTCTGCATTTTGAGGCGGTGGTACAGGCGGTACGCCTCGGCTTTACCTCGGTAATGTTTGACGGCTCCGGGCTGAGCTATGACGAGAATGTGCGTCAGACGAAGGAAGTCGTCAGACTCTGTCATGCGGTGGGCGTTTCGGTCGAAGCGGAGCTGGGCGCGGTGGGCGGCGACGAAGGCGGAGCGCTGACCGGTGAAGCGGACAGCGCAAAGTTTACCGATCCGGCGCGGGCGGCTGACTTTGTAAAGAGCACCGGCATCGACTGCCTGGCGGTGGCGATTGGCAACGCGCACGGTAAATATAAAGGCGAACCCCGCCTCGACTTCGACCGGCTGGCGGCGATCCGCAGCGCAGCAGGTATTCCGCTGGTGCTGCACGGCGGCTCGGGAATTAGCGACGCCGACTTTCGCCGCGCTATTACGCTTGGCATTCATAAAATCAACTTCTATACCGGCATGTCTCAGGCGGCGCTGGACGCAATAGAAACGCAGATCGGCCAGCGCGACGCCCGCTATGACAGTTTTGCTGAGCTGCTTATGGCGGTGGAGCGCAATATCAGCAGCGTGGTCGCGCAGCAGATGCAGATTTTCGGCAGCAGCGGACGCGCCTGAGATGACGGCGCGCAGCGGCATTCTGGCCGCCGGTACCCTGCTGGTCGATCATGTACAGCGCATTACGCACTGGCCGGAGCAGGGCTGGCTGACCGAAATTGTGGCGCGCGAGCGCTGCAGCGGCGGCGCGGTGCCGAATGTGATCCTGACGCTGGCACGCATGCAGTCAGGTTTACCGCTGGCGGGTGCCGGTATCACGGGCGAGGATGCGGATGGTGACTATCTGCTGCAGCGGCTGCGTGAGGAGGGCGTGGATTGCCACGGCGTGACGCGCACCCGTGCAGCGGCCACCGCCATGACGCAGGTGATGACCACGCCGGATGGTCAGCGCACCTTTTTCCACGCGCGCGGCGCCAGCGCGCTGCTTGATGTGGCGCATTTCCGCGAGCTTGCAACCCCGCACCGCATTTTTCATCTCGGCTATCTGCTGCTGCTCGACCAGCTTGACCAGCCTGACGCGCAGTTCGGCACGCGCAGCGCGCGGCTGCTGGCACAGATGCAGCAGCGCGGCTATCTGACCTCGCTCGATCTGGTCTCCCGCGCCGGCGATCACCGCGCCCTGGTGCTGCCGGCGCTGCGCTGGCTCGACTATCTGATCATCAATGAACTGGAAGCGTCAGCGCTGACCGGCATCCCGCTGCGGCACGGCACCGGGCTGGCACCGCCGGAGACGTTTGCCGCCGCGGGCGTCTGGCTTCTGCAGCAGGGCGTGCGTCAGCGCGTGGTGATCCACGCACCGGAAGGCGCATGGGGGGCAGAAAGGGGCGGAGAGGCGTGCTGGCAGCCGGCATGGCAGCTTGATGCCAGCGATATTGTCGGCAGCGTGGGGGCCGGGGACGCTTTCTGCGCCGGCGTGCTGTACGCCAGCCACGAGGGCTATACGCTGTCAGCCACCCTGCAGCTGGCGCACACCTGCGCCTGCTTTAACCTGCGCGCGGCGAATGCGCTGGATGGTATCCGGCCGTTACCGGAAATGCAGCGCTGGATGGATCAGGCGATCTGCGACACGGGCGCCGCCGGACGCACTACGTCGGCTGAAAACACATAGCCGAGGCCGCGAATGGTGCGGATAAGGTTTGGCTGATGCGGGTTCGCTTCGATTTTACGCCGCAGCCGCATGATCAGCACGTCGATAGTGCGGTCAAAGACATCCAGCGTTTCGCTGTGCGTCAGCTCCAGCAGCTGGTCGCGCGTTAACACTTTGCGGGCATGGGCAACCAGCGCACGCAGCAGCGTATATTCTCCCTGCGTCAGCGGCACGCTTTCACGCTGCGGATTCAGCAGCTGGCAGCGCATCTCATCCAGCTGCCAGCCGTTGAACTGCCAGCCTGCAGGGGGGACGCTCTCCGGTTCCCCGTGCCTGCCGCTGCGGCGCAGCGCGGCGCGCGCTCTGGCCACCACCACACGCGGATTGAACGGCTTAGCGATATAGTCATCGGCACCCATTTCGAGGCCAACCACCATCTCGGCCTCCGATCCCATACCGGTCAGCATGATCACCAGCACGCCCGGATGTTCTCGCTGGATCTGCTGCAGAACCAGCAGCCCGTTAGTATCCGGCAGCATCATATCGAGCATCACCAGCGAAATGTCCGGGTGCAGCGTCAGCAGCGCCTGGACATCGCGCCCGAGGTGGCAGCGATAGACGGCAGAAACATGCTCACTTAAGACATCGTGCAGCAGTTCGCAGATGGCACGATCATCGTCAACGATCAGTATCGCGGGCTTCATGGCGCGGCCTCGTTATCATGCAGAGAGTAGAGGCACTATAACCTGCTGTTTTTGACCTGCTGAATCGTGCAGCAGAAACGTGAGCGATATCGCCAGGCAGAACGCGAAAGCGTGCGGCACCGCAAAATTATTGCGCACAGCGTGGCATGAAGGAAAACGATTGCGCAGCAGCGGGGCAATGCACCATAATCGCGCTTCTTTCTGGTTCAGACTTTTCTTAACCGGATGCGTATCTGAAAACGTAAACGATTGCGCAGAGGATGGCACAGCAATTGCTATCAGGACAGGGGAAAGCGGAGGGGGCAACCTTACGTCCGGCAGACTCGCTTTCAGCAAAAAACAATCAGCTGTTAACCACGTTGGCCAGTGAGAACGCGCAGCCGCTGCGTCTCCGTTCATGAGAGAGAATGATGTTAGAGAAACTGTTTAAGCTTAAGGCGCACAACACCACCGTGCGCACGGAGATCGTGGCGGGGATCACCACCTTCCTCGCAATGGCCTATATCCTGTTTGTTAACCCCGCGATTCTGGGCGCGACCGGCATGGATAAAGGGGCGGTGTTCGTGGCGACCTGTCTCGCGGCAGCAATCGGCTCAATTCTGATGGGACTGATTGCTAACTATCCGATTGCGCTGGCCCCCGGCATGGGGCTGAACGCGTTTTTCACTTACACCGTTGTGCTGCATATGGGTTACACCTGGCAGATTGCGCTGGGCGCAGTGTTTCTTTCGGCAGTGATCTTCTTTGCCCTCTCCATCTTTAAAATTCGTGAGTGGATTATCGCCAGCATCCCGCTGCCGCTGCGGGCCGGCATTGCCGCCGGTATCGGTCTGTTTCTGGCGCTGATCGCGCTGGAAGGTGCCGGCATTGTGGTGGATAACCCGGCGACGCTGGTCGGGCTGGGCGATCTGACCAAACCGGGGCCGCTGCTGGCGCTGCTCGGCTTTTTTATCATCGTGGTACTGGAAGCGCGCCGCGTGACCGGCGCGGTGCTGATCGGTATTCTGGTGGTGACCTTTATCTCTATGGGCATCGGCCTGACGCCGTTTGGCGGCGTCTTCTCCGCACCGCCTTCGATTGCGCCTACCTTTATGCAGCTCGACATCGCCGGCGCCTTCAATGTGGGGCTGGTAAGCGTAATTTTTGCCTTTCTGTTTGTTGATGTGTTTGATAACACGGGCACGCTGCTGGGCGTGACGAAACGCGCAGGCCTGGCGGATGAGCAGGGCAACGTGCCAAAAATGGGACGCGCACTGATCGCTGACAGCGCGGCGGCGCTGTTTGGCTCACTGCTCGGCACTTCAACCACCACCAGCTATGTGGAATCCGCGGCTGGCGTCAGCGCCGGCGGACGCACCGGTCTGACGGCGGTTGTGGTAGCCGTGCTGTTTCTGCTGAGCCTGTTCTTCTCACCGCTGGCGGGCAGCGTGCCGGTCTGGGCCACTGCCCCGGCGCTGCTGTTTGTCGCCGTACTGATGGCGTCCGGCCTGGCGGAAATTGACTGGAAAGATGTGACGACGGCAGCACCGGTAACGGTAACGGCGCTGACCATGCCGCTGACCTACTCCATTGCCAACGGCATCGCCTTTGGTTTCATCACCTGGACCGTCGTTAAGCTGCTGAGCGGTCGCAGCAGGGAGGTCAATAGCGCACTGGTGATCCTCTCACTGCTGTTTGTCATCAAGCTGGGATGGCTCAGCGCCTGATCAAAAAAGGGAAGCCCGCCCGGGCTTCCCTGCTGATGGACGCAGGCTGGTGCGTTACCGGAACGGCGGCTCGTTGAACGTGCGCAGCTTGCGGGAATGCAGCTTATCGCCCTCGGCGCGCAGCAGCTCTACCGCACAAATGCCAATCTGCAGATGTTCAGAAATGGCCCCCTCGTAAAAGCGGTTCGCCTGACCCGGCAGCTTGATCTCACCGTGCAGCGGTTTATCAGAAACGCACAGCAGCGTGCCGTAAGGCACGCGAAAGCGGTAGCCCTGCGCCGCGATAGTCGCACTCTCCATATCCACCGCCACGGCGCGGCTCAGGTTAAAACGCAGCGCGGAAGCGGCGTAGCGCAGCTCCCAGTTGCGATCGTCAGTGGTGACCACCGTACCGGTACGCAGCCGCTGTTTAACCTCTTCACCCGGCATGCCGCTCACTGACTTGGTCGCATCGTAGAGCGCACGCTGCACTTCGGCGATGCTGGGTACCGGAATATCCGGCGGCAGCACGCTGTCGAGCACATGGTCATCACGCAGGTAGGCGTGGGCCAGCACATAGTCGCCGATATTCTGACTTTCGCGCAGGCCGCCGCAGTGGCCAATCATCAGCCAGGCGTGCGGACGCGTTACTGCCAGATGATCGCAGATAGTTTTGGCATTGGAAGGGCCTACGCCAATGTTGACCAGCGTAATTCCGCGCCGGTTGGGGGAGGTAAGATGCCAGGCGGGCATCTGGTGCTTTTTCCACGCCAGATCGGACATCATCGCGGCGGGATCGGCCGTTTCCGCCGTGATGACTACGTCGCCGGCGCAGGCGAGGCTGTCATAGGGCGTGGCAGGATCCTGCACCTGTTCTATCGCCCAGCGCACAAACTCATCGACGTACCGGGTGTAGTTGGTGAATAGCACGAAAGGCTGGAAGTGTTCCACAGCCGTACCGGTGTAGTGCCGCAGGCGCGCCAGCGAGAAGTCGGTACGCAGTGCGTCAAAATGGGAGAGCGGGAAGCGGGCATCGGCGTTGAACAGGCCATCTGCGGTCTCATCGCCAATCTGCGACAGCTCGGTGGTCGGGAAATGGCGGGCAATACTGGCGCTCATCGAGCGGTCAAGCGACAGATCCGAACCGTCAATCACGTAAGGGTAGGGGATCTCCTGCTGCGACGGCCCCACTTCAATCAGCACGTCATACTCTTTCTCAATCATCTGCAGCTGCTCGCTGAGATAGTGGCGCAGCAGCGCAGGGCGGGTAATCGTCGTGCTGTAGCGGCCGGTATGGGTAAAGCGGCCCCAGGCACGGGTGCGGTTCTGCTGCGGACCCTCTCCCTGCCAGGTCAGGCGCAGCTCCGGATAGACAAACAGCCCCTGCTGCCGCTGCTCTGTGTCGGGCAGCGTACCCTGTTCAGTGAAGTCGCGGATAGCGTTGCGCAGCGCCTCAACCGCCGCATCGTAGCAGCGCTCCAGTTCATCCAGTGCCTGATGGGCAGTCAATCCGTTCCGTTGTGTTTGCATAGATTCTCCTTCAGGAAAATGGATCAGGTTGAGCAGAGCATAGCGGATAAACCGGCTGATATAATTAAGAATCTGTGACGCTATGCCAGCGTAATTATTGCGTACAGAAATTAACGTGGCTGCGCAAAGCGGGCAGAAATAAAAAGTTTGTAATAATGATTAAATGGCCGCCGCAAAGACTTTGCATAATCGCTGGCCGCCTATCATCATTACCTCTCCTCTCTCATCCAAAGTGATTTGGTACTCTCTTGCAAAATCCCGGTGTGGCAGTAATGCGGGCGGTTCGCAACACGGCGTGGTATCCCCGGCGCCGGACTTACCGCACGCTGTTGTGGCGTGAGATCGCGCCGCTGGCGATCCCTATCTTTATCGAAAACCTCTGCGTCATGCTGATGGGCGTGCTGAGCACGTTTCTGGTCAGCTGGCTGGGCAAAGAGGCGATGGCGGGTGTCGGGCTGGCAGACAGCTTCAACATGGTGATCATCTCCTTTTTTGCGGCTATCGATCTCGGCACCACGGTGGTGGTGGCGTTTAGCCTGGCGCGCCGCAACGGGAAACGCGCCCGCGCGGCCACCCGGCAGTCGCTGGGGCTGATGACCGTGCTGGCGCTGGTGCTGGCGCTGGCGATTGAGTTCTGGGGACACCTGATCATTGACGTCATCGCCGGCAGCGCAGACCCGCAGGTCAAACAGCTGGCGCTGAGTTATCTGCAGACCTCCGCCTGGAGTTATCCGGCGGCGGCCATTGCGCTGATTGGCAGCGGTGCGCTGCGCGGCGCGGGTAACACCAAAATTCCGATGCTGATCAACGGCGGCATGAATATCCTGAACATCATGATCAGCAGCGTGCTGATTTATGGCGCGCTGGGCTGGGAAGGAATGGGGTTCATCGGGGCGGGCCTCGGGCTGACAATTTCACGCTACATCGGTGCGCTGGCGGTGCTCTATGCGCTCTGGCGCGGTATCAGCCCGGCGCTGAAGCTCACGCTCAGCAGCTACTTCCGCCGCTGGGATCGCGCCATCCTGATGGAAGTGCTGGGGATCGGCGTGCCCGCCAGTATTGAGTCCGTGCTGTTTAACGGCGGTAAGCTGCTGACGCAGATCTTTGTCGCCGGTATGGGCACCAATGAAATCGCCGGTAACTTTATTGCGTTCTCTATTGCCACGCTGATCAACCTGCCGGGCAACGCGCTGGGTTCTGCCTCCACCATCATTACCGGCAAACGGCTTGGCCGGAATCAGGTGATGCAGGCGGAGCGTCAAATCAGACATGTGTTCTGGCTGGCGATGATCGGGCTCTGTACGCTGGCGCTGATCACCGTTCCGCTGGCGGGTACGCTGGCGCGCTTCTATACCCGCGATCCGGCGGTAATTGAGGTCACAAAACATCTGATCTGGCTCAACGCCGCCTTTATGCCGATCTGGACCGCCTCCTGGGTGCTGCCCGCCGGACTGAAAGGGGCCCGCGACGCACGCTACACGATGTTTGTCTCGATGTTCAGTATGTGGGGCGCGCGCGTGGTAGCGGGCTATCTGCTGGGCATTGAACTTGGCATCGGGGTGGTCGGCGTGTGGCTCGGTATGTTCCTTGACTGGACGGTGCGCGGTCTCTGCTTCTGGTGGCGACTCAGCAGCGGCAAATGGCTAAGCAACTACCGGCGCATGCTGGCGAAAGCAGGTGGCTCAGCACCATAGCTCGCGTAATGGCGTCTGCGGCGGGAAGTGGTGGGCACACTGCGCCTGCAGCAGCTCGGCACAGCCCAGTGCGTCCGTCAGCGCGTTATGTGCCGGATAGTGCGGCAGATGGTAACGCGCCCGGCTCTCCGGCAGGCACAGCGAGGGGCGGGCGCTGCCGCGCCACAGTTTTCGCAGCCGGCTGACCGGTGCGTGCTGACAAAGCAGCCCTTCCAGCGCCAGCGTGTCGATACAGGGAAAAATAATGCCTTCTCCGATGCGCCGCTGCAGCGCCGCGTTCAGAAAATGCTGCTCAATGCCGCGATGGTGAACCACCATCACGCGGCCCGCCATCATGGTCAGCAGCTTCAGCAGCCGTTCACTCAGATCGGGTGCGTGCGCCACCGTCGCGTGGGTGATGCCGTGAATGACCACTGATTCATGGCGCAGATCGGCACGCGGGTTGAGGATCCAGTGCACGCTTTCGCTAAGCCGGATACGCGTCAGGCTGAGGGGAATAAGGCCGATACTGACAATATCGTCGCGCCGGGTATTCAGCCCGGTGGTTTCAAAGTCCATTGCCAGCAGCGGCACCTCGCTGATGGGCGTCGCCGCATCCGGTACGCCAGCCCGGTAGTAGTGCTGCAGCGCCGGATGGCGTGCTGTCTCTGCCTGCTGCGCCAGCAGCGCGGGCCAGTCCGGCGCGAATCCTGCGCGCGGTGCCGGTGCCGGCGCCGGTGCAGATCGCAGCAGCTGTTTACTGATATGCAGCATAGTTACCTCACACTTTCCGGCCTGGCTGATAACGGTATTTCAGGAATTTCTGCGCGTTGCTCAGGATCTGAAAGGCATCCTTAAGGTTTTTGCGCTCGAACTCAGAGAGATTGAGCGGCTCAATGCGGTTATCCGGCTCCTGACCGCTCTCCACGTCCTGCGCCTGATGCCGGATACGTACCATCGAGATAAATTCCAGTGCGTCACGCAGATCCTGACCGCGCCCGTGCGGCAGCAGGTCGGTTTGCATAATATCCTGCAGCCGGTCAAACGAGTTGCGTGCTGCTGAACCGGCAGCCAGCGCATGCACGCGGATCAGATCGGCCAGCGGGGCAGTGCCGCGACGTTTCATATCGATGGACTGCGTGTGCTGACCCGAAGGCTCCATCACAAAATTTTTAAAGAAACCCAGCGGCGGTTTGCGCAGCAGCGCGTTGCGCGCCATACAGGCGAGAAAGCGCGAGTTGTGCCGGACCTTATGCGTGATGCGTTTATTCAGCTGCTCACCCCACTCCAGCTGACCCCAGACGGCATCAAGATCGAAGAAAATTGCGCTGTCCAGCAGCGTCTGCGGGGAAGGGGTGTCAATCCATTCATCAAAGTATCCTTCCCAGACGGCCAGCGGCTGACGCCAGCGCCCGTTGGTGGCCATGATATTGCCGCTGCAGTAGTGATAGCCGCAGGCCGCCAGGCCATCGCAGACGCGGCGCGCCAGCGCCATGAAATAGGCTTCATGCCGGAAGGCGTCATACCGGTTGTCGAGGATCAGCGCGTTATCCTGGTCGGTGACCAGCAGCTGCTCCTGACGTGCCATCGATCCCAGCGTAATAAAACAGTAGGGCACCGGCGGCGGCCCCAGTTCAGCTTCAGCCAGCGCCAGCAGCCGCTGCGTGAAGCTGCGCCCGATAACCGCCATGGCGCGGCCCGTCATCTGCGAATTGGCGTCTTCGCGCACGATGCGGCTAAAACAGGCGCGTACCTCATTTTTCAGCGCGCTCAGCTCACTGATGCTGTTGCAGTGAAAAATACGGCTGACAAGAAACAGGCTGTTTTGCGACTCATAGCGGATGATATCTGACTGAGAGATCACCCCGACCGGCTGACCCTGCTTCAGCACCGGCAGATGATGTATGTTGTGCTGCATCATGATCAGCATCGCTTCAAATACCAGCTGATGATGAGCGACGTGCGTCAGCTGCCCGGTCATGATCGTTCCGACCGGCGTATTGAAGTTCAGCCCGCGGGCAATGACCCGATCGCGCAAATCTTTATCCGTCACGATGCCCGCCAGTCGCTGCGGGGTTTCCCCGTCAGCATCCGGGGTCACAATCAGCAGTGACGACACCCCTTCTTTACTCATTTTTTGCGCCGCTTCACACACCGTGGCGCGGCTGTCGATGGTCACCGGTAGCCGGCTAATCAGCGCTTCAATGCGTGACGTCATCAGGCCGCTCGCCTCTTCGGTACGCGCAACGGTTTGCCGCAGGCGGGTGCGATCTTCCACCTCGACCAGATCGGCAAACTCTTCGTATTTGCTGAATAGCTCATTAAAAATCGGGGCGGGAATAAGATAGGTCAGCGTATCTTCCAGCGCGGTAACCGGAAAGCGCACGCTGTTCTCACGCAATAAACCGAACTCACCAAAATAGCCGCCGGCGCTCAGTCGGTTATACAGGTCGCCGTTGCGGCGATAAATCTCTACCGCGCCGCTGCGGATGATATACCAGGCGTCGACCTGCTGGCCAAAGGTGAGGATCGGCGTACCGGCTTTGTAATAGCTCACTTCAAGGGTGGCAGCAATGCGCGCCAGTGCCGCCAGCGGCAGGCTGTTAAACGGCGGGTAGCGCTGAATAAAGTCGATGATTTCCTGATGTCCGGCCTGCATAGCGATCTCCCTTCCTGCACCTGCAGCGGCGGATAGCCTGGCCGGCTATCCGCCTGCGTGCGTGCTATTGATTGCGCACAGCGGGAGCCGGGCGCGTCGGGCGTGGCTCAGAGAGCAATCCCTTTACAACGGCGACCGATGCGACCAGCAGCACCAGTGCAAAAGGCAATCCGGTGGAGACCACCATTGCCTGCAGGGCATCCAGCCCGCCGCCGAGGATCAGTACGATGGCGACCAGCGCTTCAAACACGCACCAGAATACGCGTTGCGCAGTCGGGGATTCAATTTTACCGCCGGAGGCGATGATATCGATCACCAGCGTGCCGGAGTCAGCTGAGGTGACAAAGAACACCACCACCAGAATGATGGCGACCACGCAGGTGATTTTTGCCAGCGGCAGCGTGTCGAGCATGGTAAAGAGCTGCAGCGGCAGAATGGCATCAGCAATACTCTGATATCCCTCAGTAAAATATTGATGGATAGTGGTGCCGCCCAGTACCGTCATCCACAGTACACACGCCAGTGACGGGACCAGCAGCACGGAGATGATAAACTCCCGTACCGTGCGACCACGTGAAATACGCGCGATAAACATGCCGACAAACGGTGACCAGGAGATCCACCACGCCCAGTAGAAGGAGGTCCAGCCGGCGGCAAAATTGCTGTCTGGACGGGAGACCGGATTGGAGAGCGCGGGCAGGAACTCAATATAGGAGACGAGGTTAGAGAAAAAGCCGCTAAACAGCAGCATGGTCGGGCCGACCACGATAATAAACAGCAGCAGCAGACCGGCGAGGATCATGTTCGCTTCTGATAAGCGCCGCACCCCGGCGTCCAGCCCGGCGACCACAGAAAAGGTGGCAATAGCGGTAATCGCGATCACCAGTACAATCTGCGTGGTTTGTCCCAGCGGTACATCAAACAGAAAATTCAGTCCGGATGCGGCCTGCGAAGCACCCAGCCCCAGGGAGGTGGCGAGGCCAAACAGCGTGGCCAGCACGGCAAGAATGTCGATCAGATGACCAGGCCAGCCCCATACGGCATCACCCAGCAGCGGATAAAAGAGTGACCGGATAGTCAGCGGCAGGCCTTTGTTAAAGGTGAAGAGGGCCAGTCCCAGGGCAAGAACCGCATAGATCGCCCACGGATGGAGCGCCCAGTGGAAAATCGTAGCCGCCATGGCCAGCCGCGTAGCCTCTTCTGCTGATCCACTCGCACCGCCCAGCGGCGCCCAGTCGGTACGCACGCCATTTTCAGTGGCCGTGCCGCCTATCGCGCTGGAGAAATGCGACAGCGGCTCAGAGACGCCGTAAAACATCAGGCCGATACCCATGCCGGCGGCAAACAGCATCGAGAACCAGGTGACGTAGTTGTAATCGGGACGGGCGAGGGTGCCGCCGAGCCGAACCTTGCCCAGCGGTGAGAAAACCAGTCCCAGACAGATGATGACAAAAATATTGCCTGCGCCAATGAAAAACCAGTCGAGTTTAGTGGTAAGCCAGCTCAGCATGCCTTTGAACAGCGGGGCAACATCACTCTGAAACGCCAGCGTTAATATAACAAATAGAATTACGGCGATGCCGGATATCGCAAATACCCGGTTGTGAATATCCAGACCAAAGGGTCCGACATTCACGATAATATTATCCTGGCCTACCTGATAGTCAGTATCATAGGGCGATACTTCGCCATCAGGCGTCATCGGATCTCTGGAATCCGCCATAGTGATTTCCTCGCGACTTACGTGTTGTTGTTAAAAACCTGCCGCTGATGTCAGGACAGGTTCTGTTTTATTTAACGCTGAAGGTCGTGATCAATCCCTGATTACCCTGTTTTCCGAAAAAAGATAAAAACGTGCAGCCTGCTGGTGCATTCACTGCACTTTTTATTGGCGATTGCACCGGTTAACTGAAAACCACCGTGCGCTTGCCGCTTAAAAATACGCGTTTTTCAACGTGATAACGTACTGCATTAAATAGCGTGACGCGTTCAATATCCTGGCCGCGACTGATCAGATCATCGGGATAAAGCGCGTGATCGACACTCTGAATACCCTGCGTAATAATGGGTCCCTCATCCAGGTCATTATTAACGTAGTGCGCTGTGGCACCGACCATTTTGACGCCTTTTTCCCACGCCTGATGGTAGGGGCGTGCGCCTTTAAATCCCGGCAGCAGTGAGTGATGAATATTAATGGCTTTACCGTCGAGCTTTTCACACATCAGCGGCGAAAGAACCTGCATATAGCGTGCCAGTACCACCAGGTCGATATTATATTGATCCAGCAGAGCAAGAATTTGAGCTTCCTGTTCTGCGCGATTCGCATTATTTACCGGCAGATGGTACCAGGGAATGCCGTGCCATTCAGCCAGTGAGCAGAGATCGGGGTGGTTAGAAATAATCAGGGGCACATCAATAGATAATTGTCCGGTGCGATGCCGGAATAACAGGTCATTCAGACAGTGATCAAATTTAGAGACCAGAATGGCCACGCGCTCACGATGCTGCGGCGGGGTAAGCTGCCATTGCATTTCAAACGGGGCTACACGCGGAGTGAAATTATCACGGAATATATCGGTACTGAATTGCGCAGCGGGTGAAAAAGCAACGCGAATAAAAAAGTGGTGGCTGACGCGGTCATCGAACGAATGGATTTCATTAATATAGTGACCCGATTCCGCCATAAACCGGGTCACGACATCCACCGTGCCTAATTTACTCGGGCAGCTGGCGGTAAAAATCCATGAATCGGGCAGCACGCTCATGGGCGACTCCTGATAATAAGAGAAAGGCGTGCCGGCGGGCAGTTAGCCGCGCCGGCACGGCCGGATATTACGTGGTGATCTTCAGGCCATATTCACGGCTGGCATCCCGTAGCCAGAGCCAGATGTACTCTGCGAAACTGCGGCGGATCACCAGCTCCCAGCTTTCCGGACCGGTGCGGCGGATCAGCGCGCTGCTCTTCGCAAACACCGACCCGGCAACTTTGCCGACCGGAAACTGTGACGGATGCAGATCAAGCACCGTGCTCTTTTTCAGCACATCCACAGCATGTTTACCGGAGAGCGCCAGAATGGTCTGGCCGCCGCTGACGTTCACCACCGAACAGTGGCCGTCGATTTCAGCGCGCAGCGCTTTCTCTACCGGGAACAGCTGATCCATTGGCAGCACCACCAGCCACTCATCGGGACTGAGCCAGCGCACGGAGATATCGCCATCTTCGGCAGAGGTCAGCGGCGCGGCAGGCAGCGGGACACCTAATACCGTCAGGCAGCCCTGCATAAAGCTCACATTGTTTTGCGAACCGCGCAGTACCAGATGCCCGTACAGCGCCAGCTCGCGCAGTTCAACGCCTGCCTGCTGAGACTGACTGGCGGTGACGGGACCGCGATCGGCGTGATGCAGCGGCGACTCGGCGCGCACCTGCGGCGCGACCTGGTTCATGACCGCGACCTGTCTGACGGTCCCTGCGGGTTTGGTTTCAGGTAAGAGGGTTTCAGACATGTTGACGTTCTCCTTTCGGATCGATAAAGACCGGGCTGCAGATTTCCGCTTCAACCACACGGCCATCTGCCAGCGGATAAAACACGGTTTCGCCCATACGTTGCAGCCCGCCTTTGATAAAGCCCATTGCGATACTGCGGTTCAGATTGGCGCTCCAGTAGCTGGAGCTGACGTGGCCCAGCAGATCCATCGGCACCGGCTGCTGCGGATTGGCTACCGCCTGCGCACCTTCCGGTAGCACCACCAGCGGGTCACGCGTTTTCAGGCCCACCAGTTGTTTACGCTGCTCGCGCACACAGTCTTCCCGCGCCATACCGCGCTTGCCGATATAGCTAAACGGTTTTGAATCGGCGACGCACCAGCCCATATTGAGATCGTGCGGCGTGACGGACCCATCCGTATCCTGACCGGCAATAATGAAACCTTTCTCCGCACGCAGAATGTGCATGGTCTCCGTGCCGTACGGCGTCAGATCGTATTTCGCCCCGTGCTCAAACAGCTTCTCCCAGACCGCAAGCCCGTAGTTTGCCTGCACGTTGATCTCAAACGACAGTTCACCGGTAAACGAGATGCGGAAGATACGCGCCGGTACGCCGGCAACCGTGCCTTCCTGCCAGTCCATGAACTTAAAGGTCTCTTTATCCAGAGAGACATCGCTGCAGAGTTCCGCCAGCAGGTTGCGGCTCTCCGGACCGGAAATGGTCATGGTTGCCCAGTGATCGGTCACGCTGGTGAAGAACACTTCCAGCTCCGGCCATTCAGTCTGATGGTAGAGCTCCAGCCACTCCATAACGTGCGCCGCGCCGCCGGTCGTGGTGGTCATCAGAAAATGGTTCTCCGCGAGGCAGGAGGTCACACCGTCGTCAAACACCATACCGGTTTCACCGCACATCAGGCCGTAGCGGCACTTGCCCACGCCGAGCTTAGCCCAGGCGTTGGTATAGACGCGGCTGATAAACTCGCGCGCATCTTTACCCTGAATATCAATTTTGCCGAGTGTAGACGCGTCAAGGATACCGACGCCGCTGCGCACTGCGCGGCATTCGCGATCCAGCGACTGCTGCATGGTTTCCCCCGGACGCGGGTAGTACCACGGACGTTTCCACTGGCCGACATCCTCAAACTTCGCACCCTGCTGTACGTGCCACTTATGCATGGCGGTAAAGCGTTTAGGATCAAACAGCTCACCGCAGTTACGCCCCGCGATAGCGCCAAAAGCGATCGGCGTATAGTTCGGACGAAACACCGTGGTGCCGGTCTCGGGAATGGTTTTGCCCATCACTTTGGCGGCAATCGCCATGCCGTTGATGTTGCCGAGCTTTCCCTGATCGGTACCAAACCCCATCGCCGTATAGCGCTTGATGTGCTCAATCGCCTCAAACCCTTCACGCGTTGCCAGCGCAATGCCGGCCGCCGTCACGTCGTTCTGGAAATCAACAAACTGTTTAGGCGCCCGGCTGATCGGTTTGGTGTGCGGAATATGAAACAGCGCGGCGGGCGTATGCTCAATCCACTTTTTCACCTCAGGCAGCGCGACCTCAACCGGCGTCAGCCCAAGTTTCAGCACGGCGTCCTGACCCGCTTTGATCCCCTCCTGCAGCACATTGTCGAGCGCGTAGCGGCCGTTGATGCCACCCGCCGTCAGCTGCTGCTGCGTGGTGGGGCCAGGCAGGAAGCCAATGACGTCGCTGTTCCAGACCGGACGGCTGCCGGTATGTCCGGCGAGGTGGATCACCGGGCTCCAGCCACCGGAGCTGGCCACGGTATCGCAGGAGAGGGTAAAGGGCTTGCCGGTAAGGGCATCGCCTTTCTTATCGATAGCGGCAATGGTGACGCCGCTGACGCGCTTTTTACCCTGTACGTCGATCACCGCGCTGCCGTTGATCACCCGAATACCGCGGCGGCGCACGGCGGCGGCCAGCTCACCTTTAGTGGCGGCGCGCGTATCGACCACGGCCACAACCTCACGACCGGCATCGGCCCAGTCCAGCGCAGTCTGATAGGCACTGTCGTTGGTGGTCATCAGCACCAGCTGATTGCCGGGCACCACGCCATAGCGATTGATATAGACGGAGATGGCGGAAGCGATCATACAGCCGGGCACATCGTTGTGGCTGAAGACCAGCGGGCGCTCCTGCGCGCCGGTGGCAAGCACTACCCAGTGCGCCCGCACGCGGTGCATGCGCTGACGTACCTGTCCGGCTGCCGCGCGGTCGCCGTGGTAATCTGTGCGGTTCTCATTAATGGTTAAGAAGTTATGATCGTGATAGCCGTTCACCGTCGCGCGCATCAGCAGCGTCACTTCCGGCATGGTGGCCAGTTCTGCCACCACCTCTGCAACCCAGTCGGCGGCCGGCTTGCCCTCGATCAGTTCGCGGCTGGCGAGCAGGTGTCCGCCCGGTTCGCTCTGCTCGTCTGCCAGGATCACGCGCGCACCGCTGCGGCCGGCGGTCAGCGCCGCCATCAGGCCCGCCGGACCGGCACCCACGATCATCACATCGCAGTGCTGATTCATGGCGTCATAAATATCCGGGTCTTTCTCCTGCGGCGCACGTCCCAGCCCGGCGGCCTTACGGATAAATTTCTCGTAAGTCGGCCACATTGACTGCGGATACATAAAGGTTTTGTAGTAAAAGCCGGGCGGCATCACTTTGCCGCCGAGGTTACCCACCAGCCCCATCAGGTCAGATTCCACATTGGGCCAGCCGTTGGTGGCAGAGCAGACCAGGCCCTCATAGAGCGTCTGCTGCGTGGCGCGCACGTTGGGTACCTGAGTCGCTTCCGTTGCACCCAGCTGCAGCACGGCATTCGGCTCTTCCGCGCCCGCGGCAACGATGCCGCGCGGGCGGCTGTATTTAAAACTGCGTCCGACAATATCAATGCCGTTGGCCAGCAGGGCAGACGCGACGGTATCGCCTTCATAGCCCTGATACTGACGGCCGTTCCAGGTAAAGTTCAGCGGGGTGGAACGATTGATTCTGCCGCCGGACGGCAGGCGATTTTTCTGGCTCATGCTCTGCGCTCCTTACCCTTGCTCGCCGGCTTCAGGCTGTTCATCGAGTGTATAAACACGTTTGATTTCATACGTCTGTGTGTCACGCGTCAGGTTAAAAAATTTACGGCAGCCGGCGCTATGTACCCAGAGTTCGTTATGCATACCGCGCGGATTTTTGCGGAAATAGAGAAAGGTTCCCCACTCCTCGTCGCTGCAGGCATCCGGATTAGCGGGCCGGGCGATATGCGCCTGACCGCGCGGATGAAACTCTTCTTCTTCGCGATACTCACCACAGTGAGGACAGTAAATGTGCAGCATGCTAAAAGTCCTTAGTGGGCCACGCCCGCAGCGCCATGTTCATCAACCAGGGCCCCGGTGTAAAAACGGGACATTGCAAAAGGTTCAGCGATTGGATGCGGCGTGCCGTGCGCCAGCTGGTGAGCAAACAGGTTGCCGGAGCCGGGCGTGCCTTTAAAACCACCGGTGCCCCAGCCGCAGTTGAAAAACAGGTTGCGTACCGGGGTCGCTGAAAGAATGGGGCTGGCGTCAGGGCAGGTATCGACAATGCCGCCCCACTGACGGTTCATGCGTACGCGGCTGGTGCAGGGGAAGAGCTCAACAATCGCCTGGATCGTATGCTCAATCACGCTGTACGATCCGCGCTGACCATAACCGACCCAGCCGTCAATGCCGGCACCAATCACCAGGTCGCCTTTATCAGACTGGCTCATATAGCCGTGTACATGGTTGGACATCACAACCGTATCCAGGAAAGGTTTAATCGGCTCTGAAACCAGCGCCTGCAGCGGATGCGACTCAACCGGCAGTTCAAAGCCCGCCATTTTTGCCATCACACCAGAGTTGCCGGCGGTCACGCAGCCCACGCGGTCGGCTTTGATTACGCCATGGTTGCGGGTTTTCACGCCGGTGATCTTGCCGTCGCTGATCTCCATATCGATCACTTCACAGTTCTGGATCAGATCCACACCCAGACTGTCGGCTGCGCGGGCATACCCCCAGGCCACCGCATCATGACGGGCATTGCCGCCGCGCCGCTGTACTGAAGCGCCCAGCACCGGATAACGCGCATCTTTACTGCAGTCGAGCGCCGGGATCTCACGCTGCAGCTGGTCGCCATAGACCATTTCGTTGTCGACGCCCTGCAGGCGGTTGGCGTTAGCCAGCCGCTCATTGGTGCGCAGATCCTGCAGCGTATGGCAGGTGTGATAGACACCACGCTGCGAAAACATCTGGTTGTAGTTCAGCTCCTGCGACAGTCCTTCCCAGAGTTTCATGGAGTGCTCATAGAGCGCGGCTGATTCATCCCACAGGTAGTTAGAGCGGACAATGGTGGTGTTGCGGCAGATGTTGCCACCGCCGAGGTGGCCCTTTTCCAGCACCGCCACGTTGGTGATGCCGTGCTCCTTTGCCAGATAGTAAGCGGTGGCCAGGCCGTGGCCACCGCCGCCGATAATAATGACGTCATAGCGTTTCTGCGGTGTCGGGTTGCGCCAGACCTTCTGCCAGTTCTCGTGATAGCTCAGACTGTGTTTGAGCAGGCCAAATCCTGAATAGCGTTGCATAGTTATCTACTCCCGTAACGATACCGCGTGTGCGAATGGACAGAGGGTAAGATGGCGCCCCGCGGCTGGCCGGGGGCGTTCTGGCTTAGCGGTAAACCGGGAAATCTGCACACAGCGACAGCACCTGCTGTTTCACCTGCGCAATTTTCGCCTCCAGCTGCTCCTCGTTGTGCATCACGTCGAGGATGTCTGCGATCCAGCCTGCCAGCGTGCGGCAGTTCTCCTCACTGAAGCCGCGCGTGGTGATCACCGGCGCGCCGATACGCAGGCCGGAGGTCACAAACGGCGACTGTGGATCGCCTGGTACGGCATTTTTATTAACGGTAATATTGGCGCGGCCCAGCGCGGCATCCGCCGCTTTACCGGTCAGGCCCTGTTTGATCAGGCTAAGCAGAAACAGATGGTTATCTGTACCCCCTGACACCACATCGTATTGGCGCGAGACAAATACCTCTGCCATCGCCTGCGCATTCTTAACGACCTGACGCTGATACTTCGCGTAGTCAGGCTGCATCGCCTCTTTAAAGGCCACGGCTTTAGCGGCGATCACATGCATCAGCGGACCGCCCTGGCCGCCGGGGAACACGGCAGCATTCAGCTTCTTCTCCAGCTCCGGGTTGGCTTTCGCCAGGATCAGACCGCCGCGCGGACCGCGCAGGGTTTTATGCGTGGTGGTCGTAACCACGTCAGCGAACGGCAGCGGATTAGGGTAGATGCCGGCGGCAACGAGGCCCGCGACGTGCGCCATATCGACAAACAGCCACGCGCCTGTTTTGTCGGCGATAGCGCGAAAGCGTGCCCAGTCAACCACGCGTGAATAGGCAGAAAAGCCAGCCACAATCATTTTCGGCTTATGCTCCAGCGCCAGCGCTTCCACCTGGTCGTAGTCGATCTCGCCTGTTGCTTCGTTCAGGCCATACTGCACGGCGTGATAGATCTTGCCGGAGAAGTTGACGTGTGCGCCGTGCGTCAGATGGCCGCCGTGCGCCAGACTCATGCCCAGCACAGTGTCGCCCGGCTGGCACAGCGCCATGTACACCGCCGCGTTGGCCTGTGAGCCGGAGTGCGGCTGCACGTTGGCATAATCGGCCCCGAACAGCGTGCAGGCGCGTTCAATCGCCAGTTTCTCCACGATGTCGACATATTCGCAGCCGCCGTAGTAGCGTTTGGCCGGATAGCCCTCTGCATATTTATTGGTCAGTACCGTACCCTGCGCCTGCATAACCCGCGGGCTGGTGTAGTTCTCTGAAGCAATAAGCTCGATGTGCTCTTCCTGACGCACCGCTTCCTGCTCTATCGCCTGCCACAGTTCACTGTCAAAGCTCTGAATCGTGTCGCTCTTCGCAAACATGCCTGTCTCCTTGCCCGGATAATCGCGCGGCGCCTGCTCCGGTACTGAGCCATTCAGGGCAGCGGTAAATTGAGTGTGGGTTGATAATACCCAGCGCCACTGCGGCCAGGATGTTTGGTAACGCCGGGGCTATGTCAATTTGCGACATAGGGCGGCGCCTGCCTGTCTGCAGCAGGCTGGCGCGGCCGTGCCGGGCGGAAAATGGCGAGTTCACGGTGAAATGCGTCGTTATCCGGCATCCATTAATTTTTTACGCCACCGATAATGCGGCGGTTAAACACTACATGGCCGTGAGCCCGGGAGAGCAGAATGAGTATTAGCGTCTTCGATTTATTTAAAGTCGGAATTGGCCCCTCCAGTTCGCATACCGTCGGGCCCATGCGCGCGGCACAGCGCTTTGTTGAGCAGCTGAGCCACAGTGACAGGCGGCAGGCGCTCTGCCGCATCAAGATCGAACTGTTTGGCTCGCTGAGCGCAACCGGACGCGGCCACAGTACTGATAAAGCGGTGCTGTTAGGGCTGATGGGAGCCTCGCCGGATACCATCGATCCGCACATCATTAACGCCACGGTACAGGCGATCTGCGAAACCGGTTCGGTAACGCTGCCCTGGGGCGAAAACATCGAGTTTGACTGGCATCAGGATCTGCTGTTCGTGGATGACGTGCTCGCTTATCACCCGAACGCCATGCGGCTGAGCGCGTACTTTCGCACCGGCGACAGCCTTTCCGTGGTCTATTACTCCATTGGCGGCGGCTTTGTACTGGATGAAGAGGAGGCAACGGCCACGGCACATCTGGTGCCGCAGTGCTCACTGCCGTATGACTTCAACAGCGGAGCGGAACTGCTGGCGCACTGCCGCGAAAAAGGGCTGCGTATCAGTACGCTGATGCTGGAAAATGAAAAGGTGTGGCGTGACGAAGCGGCGATCCGCAGCGGGCTGGCGCAGATCTGGGAGGTGATGCAGCAGTGTATCGCTAACGGGCTGGCCCAGGAGGGCATACTGCCTGGCGGGCTGCAGGTGCGCCGCCGTGCGCCAGCGCTGTATCAGTCCCTGCGCCGCGCCTCAGCGGAGAATGTCATCAGCTCCACGCTCTCTGCTATGGACTGGATCAACCTCTATGCGCTGGCGGTCAACGAAGAGAACGCCGCAGGCGGGCGGATGGTGACGGCACCGACCAACGGCGCAGCCGGAATTGTACCGGCCGTACTGATGTACTACATGCAGTTTGAAGCGCGTGCGCGCGAAGAAGATGTGGTGGATTTCCTGCTGGCCGCGGCGGCTGTCGGCGCGCTGTGTAAGAAGAATGCTTCTATATCCGGCGCTGAGGTGGGCTGTCAGGGAGAGGTCGGTTCCGCCTGTGCAATGGCGGCAGCCGGGCTGACAGAAGTGCTGGGCGGTACGCCGGAACAGGTAGAGAACGCGGCTGAAATTGCGCTGGAGCATAACCTTGGCCTGACCTGCGATCCGGTGGGCGGACTGGTGCAGGTTCCCTGTATTGAACGCAACGCGATTGCGGCAATGAAAGCGATCAATGCCGCGCAGATGGCGCTGCGCGGTGATGGTCAGCACTTTATTTCGCTGGATAAAGTGATCCGTACCATGCGCGATACCGGACGCGACATGCAGGATAAATACAAAGAGACGTCGAAAGGCGGTCTGGCGGTCAATGCGATTGAATGTTAATGCTGTGTAAGTAATTGGTTACAGCATCTTATGCAGATCGTAATGTGCGCAGGCAGTGAACAGTGACGTAAAAGGGTGCAAAATGCGCTGACTTAACCAAAACGGGTCAGCGCCTGCACTGTTTTGAGGCTGACAGACGCTGACGCGGCAGCAAAGATCAAATCTGTGAAGCTGAACAAACATTTGTTTCGCTTATGTTAACTGTGTGTCATTTTCGGGATGTCTATCCTGGTGACGAATGGCATGTCTGTTGCTTACTCTATAGGTGATGGAAAGCGATTGGGGGAAATGCCCCCGGGTAATGTTTCTGTTTAGCCTATATAGAGGTCAGCGCACATGTTCGACACAGACGCAATTTTGAAAAGTCCCTCTAATGATATTAAAAAGCGCAGCGTAGGCTTTTTACTCGTCAATAATTTCACCATGATGGCTCTGGCAACCGCAGTGGAACCTTTACGCATGGCGAACCAGCTAAGCGGCAAAGAGCTGTATAGCTGGTGTACCGTCAGTGAAGAGGGTGCGCCCGTTGTGGCAAGTGATGGTATTTCAATTACGCCCGATCATTCGATGGCTAACGTGGCAGCACTGGATGTGCTGATCGTGGTCGGGGGTGTCAACATTACCCGCAGTTATACCAGCCGTCAGGTGAGCTGGCTGCAGAGCATGGCGCGCCGCAAAATCCTGATTGGCGGCATCTGTACCGGACCCTATCTGCTGGCGGAAGCCGGGCTACTGGATGGGTATCACTGCAGCGCACACTGGGAGTGTATTGCGTCAATGCAGGAGGCGTATCCCAAAGTCATCTGTACCAACCAGCTGTTTGTGATTGAGCACGATCGCATGACCAGCAGCGGCGGCACCGTGCCCATGGATATGATGCTGACGATGATCCAGCGCCATTTTGGTCACCAGCTTACCGCCGGGATCTCAGAGATGTTCATCTGCGATCGCGTACGCAATGAATCAGACTACCAGCGTATTCCGCTGCGCCACGTACTCGGTACGGCGCAGCCAAGCCTGGTTGAAGCAGTCTCGCTGATGGAGGCCAATATTGAGGAGGCGATCGATCTTGACGAGCTGGCAGGCTACGTGGGCCTGTCGCGGCGCCAGCTGGAACGGCTGTTTCAGAAATACCTGCGCTGTTCGCCTTCACGATACTATCTCAAGCTGCGGCTGTTCCGCGCCCGCCAGCTGCTGAAACAGACCTCAATGTCGATTATCGAAATAGCCCTGGCGTGTGGCTTTGTCTCTACGCCGCACTTCAGCAAATGTTACCGCGAACACCTTGGCGTACCGCCACGCGAAGAGCGGCGGGGCGTACACAGCCAGGGAGGCGGCAAAACGCTGACGCAATTTTTTATGGCAGAACTGCCCGGTCTGACCAACTGGCAGCAGGAGAGTACGGTATCGGCTTCTCTGCGCATCCTGAATGAAGCGCGTTTTGAGCCAACCTTTGGCTCAGTGGCTTTATCAACGGATGTCTGACGCATCCCGCCTGTAATTCACGCCGGCTGAAAACGCTGCCTTCATGGCAGCTTTTTTATGTCCGCTCATCGGTTTAAATCGCCTGTTCCCTTTCCGGGCTGCGCCAGCTGTCAGGCAAGTGACGTTTTCAGAACAATTCATCCGCAGCGTAAACCCTATTCTGTTTTCATTCGGCCGCACCCGGTTATGAATCAAACCAGAGAGGAAGATATGAACGCTACTGAATTGCATAATTCTGCGATTGTCATCGATGGGCTGGTGATTGCGAAATGGGACAGAGAGCTGTTTGAAGATATGCGCCGCGGCGGGCTGACGGCTGCCAACTGCACGGTCTCCGTGTGGGAAGGGTTTCAGGGCACGGTGAATAATATCGTGGAAATGAATAACCTCATTGCGCAGAACGCCGATCTGGTTACCAAAGTGACCAACACCCGCGATATCCGGCGCGCCAAGGATGAAGGCAAAACCGGCATCCTGATGGGCTTCCAGAATGCGCACGCGTTTGAGGATCAGCTGGGCTACATTCAGGTGTTCAAAGAGCTGGGCGTCGGCGTCGTGCAGATGGCCTATAACACGCAGAACCTGGTGGGCACCGGCTGCTATGAACGTGATGGCGGCCTCTCAGGTTATGGTCATGAAGTTGTGGCAGAGATGAACCGCGTCGGCATGCTGTGCGATCTCTCTCATGTAGGCGCGCAGACCTCTAAAGAGGTGATCCTGGCGTCGAAAAAACCGGTCTGTTATTCCCACTGTCTCCCGTCTGGCCTGAAAGATCATCCGCGCAATAAGTCTGACGAAGAGCTGAAGTTCATTGCGGACCACGGCGGATTTGTGGGCGTCACCATGTTTACTCCGTTCCTGAAGAATGGCATTCACTCCACAATTGAGGACTACGTGGAAGCGATCGACTACATCTTCAATCTGGTAGGGGAAGATCAGATCGGCATCGGCACCGACTTTACGCAGGGCCACGGTCAGGCGTTTTTCGAGTGGCTGACGCACGATAAAGGCTACGCCCGTCAGCTCACCGACTTCGGCAAAATCATCAACCCGGAAGGCATTCGCACGCTGGGTGAGTTCCCGAATTTAACGGCTGCACTGCTGCGCCACGGCTTTACCGAGAAGCAGGTGCGCAAATTTATGGGTGAGAACTGGCTCAACCTGCTGGCAAATGTCTGGCACGAGTGATCATCTGGCCTGTTAACACGAATAAGCGAGGTAAACCATGGCACATGCGCCTGAAATGCCGATCAGCGTCGATGATGAAACCGGCGTCTGGACCACCGATGCGTTACCCATGTTATACGTGCCCCGGCACTTTTTTGTGAACAACCATATGGGGATTGAAGAGGAAATTGGCGCAGAACGCTACGCCGCCATCCTCTACAAAGCGGGCTATAAATCGGCCTGGCACTGGTGCGAAAAAGAGGCTGAACTGCATGGCCTGTCTGGCGATGCAGTGTTTGAGCACTACATGAAACGTCTTTCTCAGCGCGGCTGGGGCTTGTTTTCCACCGAAGCCCTGGATTTGAAACAGGGCACGGCGCGTATCCGGCTCGATCACTCTGCGTTTGTCTACCAGTACGGCAAAGTCAACCGCAAGGTGGACTACATGTTTACCGGCTGGTTTGCCGGCGCGATGGACCAGATTGCACAGAGCCTCGGCTACAGCGTGAAAACTCAGGCGGTACAGACGCAGAGCGCCGCCGAAGAGGGATGTGAGTACGGTGTTTTTACCGTTTCGCCAGTATAAGACCCGGTACGCAGCGCTGGCTGCGTACCCCGCATTACCACTGAACCGCAGGCTGGCGGGCCGGATATCAGAACGGAATTAAGGTGAAGCTATGTCACAGTTTGATCTGCTGTTTGAGCCATTAAAAATAAATAAACTGACTATCCGTAACCGTATTGTCAGCACCGCCCACGCCGAGGTGTATGCCACTGACGGCGGGATGACCACCGATCGCTATGTGAGATATTACGAAGAGAAAGCCAAAGGCGGCTGCGGGCTCTGTATCTGCGGTGGCTCAAGCGTGGTTTCGATCGACAGTCCGCAGAGCTGGTGGAGTTCGGTTAACCTGAGTACTGACCGGATTATTCCGCACTTCCAGAATCTCGCCGATGCCGTGCACCAGCACGGTGGCAAAATCATGATCCAGATCTCTCATATGGGGCGGCGTTCGCGCTGGGATGGCGAGAACTGGCCTAACCTGATGTCACCCTCCGGCATCCGTGAGCCGGTGCACCGCGCCACCTGCAAAACCATCGAGGAAGAAGAGATCTGGCGCGTCATTGGCGACTTTGCAAAAGCGGCACAGCGCGCTAAAGCGGGGGGCCTCGACGGCGTAGAGTTATCCGCCGTGCATCAGCATATGATCGATCAGTTCTGGTCACCGCGTGTCAATAAGCGCACGGATGAGTGGGGCGGGAGTTTTGAAAAGCGGATGCGCTTTGGCATCGAGGTACTGAAAGCCGTGCGTGACGCAGTCGGGCCCGATTTCGTTGTCGGCATGCGTATAACCGGTGATGAGTTCCATCCCGACGGCCTCAGCCATGAAGATATGCGGCAGATTGCCGCCTATTACGATAAAACCGGCATGGTGGATTATTTTGGCGTGGTCGGTTCCGGCTGCGACACCCACAACACGCTGGCGAACGTTATTCCGAATATGAGCTATCCGCCTGAGCCGTTCCTGCACCTGGCGGCGGGTATTAAAGAAGTGGTCACGGTGCCGGTGATCCACGCGCAGAACATTAAAGATCCCAATCAGGCGCAGCGTATTCTCGAAGCGGGCTACGTTGACTTTGTGGGTATGACGCGTGCACATATCGCCGATCCGCATCTGATCGCCAAGATCAAAATGAATCAGGTGGATCAAATCCGCCAGTGCGTCGGCGCCAACTACTGCATCGATCGGCAATATATGGGGCTGGATGTGCTGTGCATTCAGAACGCGGCCACTTCGCGCGAATATATGGGGCTGCCACATATCATCACCAAAACCGAAGGGCCGGTGCGCAACGTCGTGGTGATTGGCGGCGGACCGGGCGGGCTGGAAGCGGCACGGGTCGCGGCAGAGCGCGGGCATAAGGTCACGCTGATAGAACGTGCCAGCGAGCTGGGCGGGCAGATTACGATTGCAGCAAAAGCACCACAGCGCGATCAGATGGCCGGCATCACGCGCTGGTTAGCGATGGAGATTGAGCGTCTTGGCGTCAAGGTAATGACCGACACCACGGCGGATATGGCGATGATCCGCGATCTCACGCCCGACGTCTGCATTCTTGCAACCGGCGGAGAGCCTTTCCTTGAGCAGAACCCGGAATGGGGCGCGGCAGAAGGGCTGGTGGTCTCCAGCTGGGACGTGCTGAACGGCGTCGTGGAGCCCGGCAAGAACGTACTGGTGTATGACTCTATCTGTGAGTTTTCCGGTATGTCCGTCTCCGATTTCCTCGCTGCCCGCGGTGCGCTGGTGGAGCTGGTGACCGGCGATATCAAACCCGGCGTGGGTATTGGCGGCACCACCTTCCCGACTTACTACCGCAGCCTGTATGAAAAAGCAGTGGTAATGACCTCCGATCTGGCGCTGGAAAAGGTCTACCGCGAAGGCGAGAAGCTGGTGGCAGTGCTGGAGAATGAGTATACCGGGCAGAAAGAGGAGCGGGTGGTGGATCAGATCGTCGTGGAAAACGGCACCCGCCCCAATGAGGAACTTTACTACGCGCTGAAAGCGGAATCGCGTAACAAGGGACAGATTGACGTAGAAGCGCTGTTTGATATCCGGCCCCAGCCGGTGCTGGAACAGGCGGGCAGCGGCATGATCCTGTGGCGGCTTGGCGACTGCGTATCGCAGCGCAATGTCCACGCCGCGATCTACGATGCGCTGCGTCTCTGCAAGGACCTGTAGTTTCGCCGTCGCTGACGCAAAGCGTGCGGTATCCGGAAGCGGCACCGCACGCTGCATTTAACAGAAATTGTCTGGAAAGGGCACATCATGGTACTTGATCGGATACTCCCCTGGTTACTTCTTGGCGCGGTGATCCTGGCCATCGTGGGTATGGTCAGGCGCGTTCTGCTCTGGCGGCGCGGACAACCGGAGCAGGTTGCCCTGCTAAGCGGCCTGATGGCGATGCCCCGCCGCTATTTAGTTGACCTGCATCACGTGGTCGCACGTGACAAATATATGTCACGTAGCCATGTGGCAACCGCCGGCGGCTTTGTGCTGTCGATGCTGCTGATCCTCATGGTTCATCTGGCAGGCGTCAGCGGCACGCTGGTGGATGGGGTACTGGCGGGTGCGCTGCTGGTGATGTTTAGCGGTGCGCTGTTTATCTGGTATCGCCGCCGCAATCCGCCGGCCCGTCTTTCGCGCGGACCGTGGATGCGCCTGCCAAAAAGCCTGCTGGTGTTTGCAGCCACGTTCTTTATCACCACGCTGCCGGTCTCCGATCTCTTTGGCGAGGCAGGGCGCTGGGTCATGGCTGCACTGCTGCTGGCAGGCATCTGCTGGGGGCTGGGTGAAATGCTGTTCGGCATGGCGTGGGGCGGGCCGATGAAACACGCGTTTGCCGGTGCGCTGCATCTTGCCTTTCATCGCCGTCCGGCCCGCTTTGGCGGCGGTCGCTCTGTGGGCCTGAAGCCGGTTGATCTGACAGCCGCAAAGCTTGGCGTCGGCAAGCCGGCAGATTTCAAATGGAACCAGCTGCTGGGCTTTGACGCCTGCGTACAGTGCGGTAAATGTGAAGCGATGTGCCCGGCGTTTGCGGCCGGTCAGCCACTGAATCCGAAAAAGCTGATTCAGGATATGGTCATCGGGATGGCAGGCGGCAGCGACGCGCGCTTTGCCGGCAGCCCCTATCCGGGCGTGCCGGTGGGGGAAGCGTGCGGGCAGCCGCATCAGCCGATTGTCGGGGGGCTGATCAAAGAAGAGACGCTCTGGTCCTGCACCACCTGCCGCGCCTGCGTGGAGGAGTGCCCGATGATGATTGAACACGTCGACGCGATTGTGGACATGCGCCGCTTTATGACGCTGGAAAAGGGGCAGACGCCCGGCAAAGGCGCTGAAGTGCTGGATAATCTCAGCCAGACGGATAACCCCGGCGGGTTTAATCCGCGCAGCCGCACGCACTGGTCAGCAGATCAGAACCTGCCGCTGATGCAGGATGTCGGGCAGGCTGACGTGCTGTTCTGGGTCTCAGACGGGGCGTTTGATATGCGCAGCCAGCGTATTCTGCGCGCGTTTGTCAAAGTGCTCAGGGCCGCCGGCGTCAATTTTGCAGTGCTGGGTGATGAAGAGCTTGATAGCGGAGACGTTGCGCGACGCCTCGGCGATGACGCCACGTTTCAGCGGCTCGCCCGCAGCAATATTGCCACGCTGCAAAAATATCGCTTTAACCGCATCGTAACCACCGATCCGCACGCCTTTCACTGCCTGAAAAATGAGTATCCCGATTTTTACCCGGCAGGTACGCAGCCTGACTATGAGGTGTTGCATCACACCACCTTCATTAATGAGCTGGTTAAGGCGCAGCTGCTGGATCTGAAAGATTACAAAGGCGGCAGCGTGACCTGGCATGACCCGTGCTATCTCGGCCGCTACAACGGTGAATATGCGTCACCGCGTGAGCTGCTGGCAGAGCTGGGGATCAAACTCAGCGAAATGGACCGCTCCGGCTTTCGCTCACGCTGCTGCGGCGGCGGCGGCGGTGCGCCCATCACTGATATTCCGGGAGAGCGGCGTATTGCTGACATGCGTATGGAAGATGCAAAACAGACCGGCGCAGAGCTGATTGCCGTTGGCTGTCAGCAGTGTACCGCCATGCTGGAAGGTGTCGTCGGACCGCGTCCGGACGTAAAAGATATCGCTGAACTGGTGGCTGAAGCCCTCAGCGAGCCGAAAAAGCCGCTGCCGGCGAAGCTGCGCGAGCGCCAAATTGCTGTGGAGGTGATCTGATGGAAACCCCTGTACGTCGCGATCCGCGTCTTGAGTGGATTGCCCGCAACCGGCTGCATCCGCAGCATGCAGAGCTGATGCTGCCGGTACAGGAGAGCCGCGGCCCGTCCGGGCTGCTGCGTAAGAATCCGCACGCTGTCGGCTTTACCGGGCCAAATGGACTGAAGCGAATCGATCGCGAGAACGTCAATGCATTTACCCAGCTTTCCGGCCGGCGCAGTAGCGGGACACCGCACGTTGCGGAGCTGCCGCTGCACCGCGTGGCGCAGCCGGATTACTGCGTGGCGGTAGTGCTGGACATGACCGGTGGCCGGCTAACCGGCCACGATCGCGACGTGCTGGGACAGGCGCATCAGCTGGTGCGTGAGGCCGGCGGAGCAGGTGTGGTGATGGCCGTGGTATTTGGTGAACACCGTGAAGAGAGCTTTGCCACTGCGGGCGTTGACCGGCTGCTGCATTTCAGCGGCGATCGTTATGAGGGGTATAACCCGGAACAGCGCATCCATGCGCTGATGGCGGTAGAAAATGAACTGACACCGCGCTTCTGGCTGTTTCCGGATAGCATTGCTGCCGGCTTTGAGCTGGGCTGTCGTTTTGCCGCACGCTGCGGTGAACGACCCGCCACGCAGGTGTGGCGCATAGAAGGCGAGCGCTGCATCAGCCGGGCGGCAGGCGGCAGTGCTGATATTACTCGTCCGGTTGCGCGCGTGATGCTGCTGTCAGCAGAGTGCGCTGAACCCGTGGATGAAACCCGCCATGAAGTGCTGCCGGTGAGCGTCGGGCTGCAGAGTATTGGCGCCGCACGCATCACCGACTGTGGTCTGATGCCGGTTGATCCGGCAGCCGTGCCGCTGGGTGAAGCGGAGTTTATTTTGTCTGCCGGTAACGGCGTCGGCGACTGGGCGCAGTTCCACGCGACCGCAGAGATTCTGGGGGCCACCGAAGGCGCCAGCCGCGTCGCCGTTGATAATGGCCATATGCCGCGTTTCCGTCAGGTCGGCGCTACCGGCACCTGGGTGACGGCGCGGGTTTATCTGGCGGTGGGCATCTCCGGCGCAGTGCAGCACCTGCAGGGGATTGCGCAGTGCGATCGGGTTATTGCCATTAATACCGATCCCGGCTGCGATATGGTCAGCCGCGCGTCGCTGAGCGTCATCGGCGACAGCGATGCGATTCTGGCCGAGCTGGCGCGCCTGGCGCGCGCCTGGCGTAATGAGGAACTTAACCATGCAGCATAAAGCACACCACAGCGGGTGCCGTATTACGGCGCTGATATCCGTCGGACTGCATCCGGAGTCGGGCAGAGCCCGCCGCGCCGGACAGGATGCGCGTGCGGTAGAAATGGGGCTGGCGCTGGCCTCCGGCGATCTGGAACTGCTTCACGCCGGCGATCCGCACAACGTGGCGCTGCGCAGCTACGCCGGCATGGGGGTGGAGACGCTGCGCGTGCTGCCAATGACAGAACAGGGCGATGCGGTAGCGGTGCTGAGTCATTATCTTAAACAGGATCACCCGGATGTGATCCTCACCGGCGGCCGGGCGGAGCGCGGCGAGTCGTCGGGTATGCTGCCTTTTTTGCTGGCAGAAGCGCTGGAGATCCCGGTGGTGGTGGGTGTGGCAGAGATAGTCAGCCTGAACGGCACTGACGCCGAAGTGTTACAGGCGCTGCCGCGCGGCCAGCGGCGCCTGCTGCGGGTTGCGCTCCCGTTTATCGCCAGCGTGGACATGGCTGCCGCCGCGCCGCGCCAGAGCGCGTTTGGTCCGGCTAACCGTGCAGAGATTGTCACCGCTGCGGGCAGGGAGGTACCGGATGCGGCGATGGCAGCCTGGGAGATTGCGCCTGCGCGTAAGCGGCCTAAGCGACTGAAAAAAGTGAAAGCTAAAACAGCTGCGGATCGCTTTAAAGCAGCCACGGCTAAATCACAGAGCGAAGGCGGCAAAGTGCTGCAGAATAAGCCGACGAATGAGATGGCGCAGGCAGTTTTTGATCTGCTGCTGGAGGAAGGCGTGATCCGCTAACCGCCTCTCTGAACGATGAAAACCCGGCTGGCGTTTCACTGCGCCAGCCGGGTTTTCTGTTATCAGATCAGCCTTTTACGTTTTTAAGCACGGTTTCACTGTACCAGTCGATAAAGTTAATCACGCCAAATTCATAGGTTTCTGAATAGGGACCAGGCTGATAGCCGATCGAGTTGATGCCACGCTGGTTCTCTTCGCCCAGAACGCGATCCTGTTCATTGGTTGCGTCCCATACGGTGCGCAGACGTTCCGGATCGTAATCGACACCCGCCACCGCATCTTTATGCACAAACCATTTTGTGGTGACCATCGTCTCCTGTGCGGAGATCGGCAGCACGCGGAACACGATAAAGTGATCGCTTTGCATATGGTTCCATGAGTTGGGCAGGTGCAGAATACGCATCGATCCCTGATAGTGGCTGGTGAAACGACCCAGCAGCCGGGTGCAGCCCTCACGACCGTCAATGGTCATGACTTTGGTGCCTTCCTTCAGCGGCATACGCACAATCCGGTTGCGCAGGCCGAAGCTCTGATGGCGATGCGGAATACCCTGCTCATCCCACAGCGCCGCCTGCTTGTTGTAGTAGTCGTGAAAACTTTGCGGTGCGCGTGGATCGTTGGTGTCATCCCACTCCAGCAGGCTGTTCAGCAGTTCCGGATGACTGCCGGCGCAGTGATAACATTCGCGGTTATTCTCCAGCACCAGCTTCCAGTTGGCTTTTTCATACATGTGGGACTCTGCCGCTAGCTTGGTGTTCTCCACATCATAAGGTTCCATATACTCTGCCAGCGTGGCCAGAAACTCATCGAAGTCAGACTCCGGTGGCGTCTCGGCCAGGCAGATAAAGACAAACCCGCCCGCGGTTTTGCAGTGCGCTTTTTTCAGGCCGTGCTGCTTCATGTCAAACGACTGGTTCATCTCTGAGCCGGCGAACAGCAGGTTGCCTTTTAAATCGTATGTCCACTGGTGGTAGGGGCAGACCAGATTCGCCACCTTGCCGCGCTGCTGTGAGCAGAGCCGCGAGCCGCGATGGCGACAGGTGTTGTGAAACGCGTTGATGTTGCCTTCTGCATCGCGCAGAACCAGCACCGGGTTCTGTCCGACCTCCAGCGTAAAGTAGTCACCCTTTTTCGGGATTTCGCTACTCATACCGGCAAACAGCCACTCTTTCTGAAACACCTCCTCCATATCAATGCGAAACAGAGTCGGGTCATTATAAAGCGCCTGCGGCAGTGAATAGTTGGGCTGGCGTTTTTCGAGCAGATCCTGCATACGGTCGCTCGCATCGACAAGGCTTGTACAGGTGATATTCAGCAGATCGTTGTGACTCATAATGTTGCTCTTCTCGCGCGGTTGAAAAGGGAGTGGTTCGCGCCCGACAGGCGCAGCCGGATATCAACAAAACCGGACTTCCGCCTGGCTGGAAGCCCGTAAGATCGCTACGGATTACATGTGCAATCCATGCTGCACCGGTTAGGCACCCGTCAATGTTCTGCCAGCGACATAAATCCCCTCTGTTAAAGACGCGTGCGCAGAATTTCCTGCCGATGTGGGTTTTTCAGGCATTTCCGTGTCGCGTATAACTAAATGCTGTCACAGGGTTACACGGAGAATCGCAGTTTCTGGCTCAAAAGCCTGTGGTTATCCATGCGTCAATACAGGCAATTGATCACTCCAATCCTGATGGGAATGAAATGTATGACAGAGAGAAATATCACGGTACTGAATACCAATGCTTTTGAGCCTGTCACCACGCAGACCTGGACCAATGGCCGTCATGCGGTGCGGTGCGTTAAAGTCATACAGGAAACCTGGGACGTGAAAACCTTCTGCTTTATGGCCGAGCAGCCGGTGATGTTCTTCTTTAAGCCCGGGCAGTTTGTCACGCTGGAGCTGACGATAGAGGAGCAGACCGTGTTTCGCTCCTACACCATCTCCAGTTCTCCTTCGGTACCCTACAGTTTTTCAATCACGGTGAAACAGGTGCCGGGCGGCGTGGTCTCCAACTGGCTGCATGCGAATATGCGCGAAGGCATGGATCTGGCGGTGCATGGCCCGGTAGGGCAGTTTAACTGCATCGATTACCCCGGCGATAAGGCGCTGTTTCTCTCAGGTGGCGTCGGCATTACGCCGATGATGTCGATGGCGCGCTGGTATTTTGATACCAACGCCGACGTGGACATGGTGTTTGTGCACAGCGCCCGCACGCCGGAAGATATTATTTTCCGCCGCGATCTGGAAAATATGACGGCGCGTATCCCCAATTTTAAACTGAGCATCATCTGCGAACGCTATGAATCAGGGCAATACTGGTCAGGTTTTCGCGGTTTCCTGAACCATGCCATGATGCAGATGATTGCGCCTGACTTTATGGAGCGGGAGATCTTCTGCTGCGGACCGACACCTTATATGCGGGCGGTGAAAGCGATTCTGGAAAGCGTTGGCTACGATATGACGCATTATCATGAAGAGTCTTTTGGCGCCACGCCGGAGGTGGTACAGGAACAGGTGGTGCAGGAGGCGGAAGAGGCGGCCGAGCTGGCTGATGCGCTCTGCAGTTCAGAACTGCTGACCGTGGCGTTCACGCAGAGTGACAAGAGCGTGAAAATTGCGCCCGGCGAGACGGTCCACGCCGCCGCTGCCAAGCTGGGTCTGCATATCCCGAAAGCGTGCGGCATGGGGATCTGCGGCACCTGCAAGGTGAAATGTCTGGAAGGGGAGGTTGAGATGAACCACAACGGCGGCATCACCGACGAGGATGCCGAAGAGGGCTATATCCTCTCCTGCTGCAGCGTGCCAAAAGGCAATGTGGTGGTGGAGTTCTAATCCGGAGCACGGCCTTTCAGCCAAAACGCAAAAAGCCAGATGTCAGCTGACATCTGGCTTTTTTAATCTGGCTCCTCTGACTGGACTCGAACCAGTGACATACGGATTAACAGTCCGCCGTTCTACCGACTGAACTACAGAGGAATTGTGTTTCGGCGCGCATAATAATCAACTCTTATGCGGCTGTCAAAATGTGATTTACCGCTCGCCTGTTGTTTGCTGCTTCCTGCAGCAACCTGCTGATTTCCTCTGCATCTGCCGCCTGCTGCCGCAATGTTTTTGCACATAATGTGTCCGCATAACCGCCATGTCATGTCGGAATAGGCTTATCTCTCAGGCCGTTACGCTTATCAGACTGGCTTGCATTCTGGTTATGACTGCTACACTTGATGCTGTTCACCTAAGCCAAATTATCTCTTCGCTGACAAAGGAGCACGTTATGACCGATCGCCCACAAAATCCGCAGCAGCAGCAGCAGCAGTGGCCCGGCAGTTTTCGGGAGATGCAGCCGGTGCCCGATCACGGCGAAACCAGCTATCAGGGCAGCGGCCGTCTGAAAGGGAAAACGGCGATTATCACCGGCGGCGACTCCGGCATCGGCCGTGCGGTGGCTATCGCTTACGCCCGTGAAGGCGCCGATGTGGTCATCTCTTATCTGGATGAACATGAAGATGCAAAAGATACCGCACAGCTGGTGGAAGCTGCCGGGCAGCAGGCGCTGCTGATCGCGGGGGATATCATGCAGGCGGAGCACTGCCGCAGCATCGTGGCACAGACGGCAGAGCGGTTTGGCAAAATTGATATTGTGGTCAACAACGCCGCTTTCCAGATGACGCGCGACTCGCTGGATGAGATTGATGATGACGAGTTTGACCGCACGATGAAAACCAATCTCTATGCGATGTTCTACATCTGCAAAGCCGCGGTAGCGCATATGCCAGCCGGCAGTTCCATTATTAACACCGCGTCAGTCAACGCCGATCAGCCGAAACCAAAACTGATTGCCTACTCGGCCACCAAAGCCGCCATCATTAACTTCTCCGGCAGCCTTGCCGCGCTGCTGGCGGATAAAGGCATTCGTGCCAATGCGGTCGCACCGGGGCCTATCTGGACGCCGCTCATCCCGGCCACCATGCCGCCGCAGCAGGTTGAAAGTTTTGGCAGCCAGGTGCCGCTGCAGCGTATGGGGCAGCCTGCTGAACTGGCTTCTGCTTATGTCATGCTGGCCAGCGACGAAGCCAGCTATATCTCAGGGGCAACCATTGCCGTAACCGGCGGGGTGGCGGTGATTTAGCGCCGGCGCAGACAGCAAAAAGCCCGCTCAGGTTTCCCTGAGCGGGCTTTTCTGATTCTGGCTCCTCTGACTGGACTCGAACCAGTGACATACGGATTAACAGTCCGCCGTTCTACCGACTGAACTACAGAGGAATCGTGTGAACGAGGCGAATAGTAGTGGCCCCGGGCGAGCCTGTCAACCGCTTAAAACACAATTGCATTCAACTGGCTAGCAAAGATACAACCCGCACAGGGATCAGGCAGACTCCGCTGTCAGCGCGGTGAGCCGGGTAGCCGGATCCTGACGGTAAAACAGCTGCAGATGACGATACATGTCCGGGAAGCGCTGCCGGAGGAGGTCAGGTGCAGTAAAAAAATATTCTGACAGCACAGCAAAACATTCGGCCGGATCGCTGGCGGCATAAGGATCAAACGTTGCCGCCTCTTCACCGGTGAGCGCCACTTCGTCTTCAATTTCATGCATAACCTGCAGCAAATCTTTCTCCCATGCCGCAACCTCGCGCAGCGGGATGGCGGGAATGCCGCTGGTGTAACCGCTGCCGCGCGCATCCAGCTTGTGCGCTACTTCGTGGATCACCAGGTTATAGCCTGAAAGATCAAACGCGTCGAGAATATCCAGCGCGTTGAGCACCACAGGTCCCTGTGTCCAGCTCTGCCCGGCGTGTACCGCGGGCGCCTGATGCACCAGGCCGCTCTCATCTTCCCAGCGGTCATCAACCTCAAACGGTTCAGGATAGATGAGCACGTCGTGAAAACCATCCAGCCACTCCAGCCCCAGCTTCAGTACCGGCAGACAAAACAGCAGCGCCAGACGGGCGCTGTGTAGCGCATCCATTTCAGTGCCCTGCAGCAGCACAAATTTTTTCTGCTGCAAAAAGCGCTGCGCCATACCGATCAGTATGGCGTGTTCGTCGTGATTAAGCAGTGAAAAAACAGGCTGTCGCAGCGCCTGCGTCCAGGGTAGCTCAGCGGCAGCATCGGACTTAGGGGCGTTCCGGGACCATTTAAACATCGCAGCGCCTGTATGAAAGGAGAAAAAGGGTGCTGACGGGGCAGAATGTGCCAGACGTCAAACCCATTATTCAACCTGTTAGCGGGAACGGAGTCTGTGATTGCGCTTGCAAAGTGAAAAGCAAAATAAGCGGGGGGAGAGCGTAAGCGCCTCTTCCGGCAGAGAGAAGAGGCGCAGGGCGCGGTTTTACGGCGATCAGCTTTCGCGGGCAACGCGTTCGAATGCAATGACCCAGACCCAGGGATTAACTTCCCAGCTGGTTGCACCATACTGCTTTTGCCACGCCTTGCGGTACGCCTCTTTGGGCGATTCTGAATTCATATTCATGGTAAAGAAGTTGTTCAGGAAGTGTGAGTCAGTCTGAACGCCCTCTGCCATGATGTCATCCTCGCTGATATCCTGAATCTTTTCAGCCCGAATCGCGGTGATGGTCAGATCGATGCGGCTTGCCCAGCGTGGCATGTGGATTGCCGTCTGCCAGCCAAACTGCTCTGCGTCCTGCAGATCGTCTTCCAGCTGACCAAATTCATTGCTGTCAGCACGATACTGGCAGTAATCGGGATGGCGAAATAGCTGGGGATCGCGATCGTACTCAGCCAGCTGCGCTTCCGGTACGATCGGGCCGCGCCAGGTCTCACGCACCCACAGACGATCGCCAACCTGTCCGAACGGACAGTGCGCACTGATATCGGACATCGACATCAGTTTGTAGCCGTGAAGATGATTTGCACTGACATCAAACGCATGAACGCCTTCATGGTGGTCCTGTCCTGGACCAAATGCCTGCGTCTTCATAATGCGTCGGGTCTGTGTTTGCTGGCCAACCAGCAGGGCGCGAACCCGCTGTTCGGAAAAAAGAATCGGCCGTTCTTTCATTTTTTACCTCTTGTTATATCACGAACCCGGAAAGCGTTAACGGTACATCCTGTACAGGATGAGAACATTAGCATAAAGGTTTCAAACAAATTTGCTTAATAATTTGTCACCTGATAATCAGGCATCCTCTTCCTGTTCCGGTATTAAAAAAACATCCAGGCAAAAAGTGGGGTGCAGATCGCTTAACACATCGGCGAAATGCGGAAATTTCCCCTATACAGTACGTTATAACGGCCAAAATAGAAATATTTTCAGACTATTTCACCTTTTTCTCCGCTAATAACTGGCTGGCAGTCAGCGATGGCTGGCCCCTGAAATTTACACTAAGCCGGCATCGCAGTTAAGCGAGATACATAAACTGTGTTAACCATATTTAGCGACAGCCGGACGGCATAAGGAAAAACTGAAAACAAAAAGGCCACTGGGAAAGCGCGCTTAACAACGCTATAACATGATCAGGATCGCAAAATTTTTCCTCCCACCCTGAAAATGCTGTAAGAAAAGTGTCATGACCTGCCCGCTAAGATAGCAGGTGAGCCTGTGTGGCTCCCGCCGCGCATCACATGCCATAACAGGAGAAGCATCATGTCCATTACACACTGGCAACAACGCTATGAACACTGGCTGCGGCTGAACTGGCAGCATGAGGATAAGGCGCATGATGTGGGGCATTTGCGTCGGGTCTGGATGAGCGCTGCGCGCATTATGCAGGAGACGCCCGCCGATGCCATGGTGGTGCTGACCGCCAGCTATTTTCACGATGTGGTTAATCTGCCAAAGAACCATCCGCAGCGTCATCTCGCCTCGACTTTTGCCGCTGAAGAGACGCGCCGTATTCTGCAGCAGGATTTCCCCGATTTTCCCGCTGAGCTTATGGATAGCGTGGCGCACGCCGTGCAGGCGCACAGTTTCAGTGCCGCGATTACGCCGCTGACAGCGGAAGCAAAAATTGTGCAGGATGCCGATCGGCTGGAGTCGCTGGGGGCTATCGGGCTGGCACGCGTGTTCTATACCGCTGGCGCACTGGGCCGGCCACTGTTTGACAGTGACGATCCGCTGGGCCGCGATCGCGAACTCGATGATGTGAAGTGGACGCTGGATCATTTTCAGAAAAAGCTGCTGCGCCTGCCCGATACCATGCAAACGGCAGCAGGACGCCGTCTGGCAGAATACAACGCGGATTTTCTGGTGCACTACATGGCCAAACTCTGTGCTGAACTGCAGGGTAATTTAGCCGGGGTTGATGAATCCGTACTGCGCGACTTTTGTTGCACGTTACAGGAATATTAAATTTTTGTGACAGACTGTTAACTCACGTCATCTTCCGTTACGTTTGTGAAAAAAATAGCAGGGAGTATGGAAATGACTGAAACCGTGAACATTACGATAAAAATTGACCCGGCGCTGAAAGAGGAGATTAAGCAGCTGGCCGCTGATAATCAGGTTTCAATGAGTCAGGAGATTATCAGCCGATTGCAGGCGAGCCTGCAGAGTGCCCCGCAGCAGGAGACAGCGGCAGATAATCTGCACTCCGACGAGACGCCGGACGATCGGTTAAGCGCCACGGAGCTGCGTCAAATCCGGGCGCTGCTGAAAAAGAGCAAGAAGAAGAAGTAATGTTTGCACTCACCCGCCGTCCGGCGGGTAAGTGCTTTCTGATGCATTATCAGCCAGCAGCCCGATCTGACGGGTTCAGCCTGTACTGTTCAATCAGCGGCAGCAGCAATTTCGCTACCGCAGCAAATACCGGCACTACCACGGAATTGCCAAACTGACGATAGGCCTGCGTATCAGAGACCGGGATGCGAAACGTCGCTTCGCCCGGCGCTTCAAATCCCATCAGGCGCGCGCACTCGCGCGGGCTCAGCCGGCGCGGGCGGCGTGCCATGTTTTCAGCAGCGGTAAAGTTCTGCTCACCCAGCGCGCGATCCCAGCCGCGATCGATCAGGATCTCCGAGCCATCTTTATAGTAGCGTGCTGAAAGCGTGCGCACGCAGCAGTGCGGATCCTGCGGGTCGTTCAGACCATAGCCAAAGCCATTGCCTTTCGCCTTATGCTTTTGTGCATAGCGGTACAGGTAGTGCCAGAGCGTGGGGGAGAGGGTATATTTTTCGCCCGGATCCGCGTCCAGCAGGCTCTGCAGTGGCGGCACCTGTGGCGGGTAGAGTGCCGGCAGAGCGCGCAGTGAAAAGGGCTGATTAACGCCGCTGTCGCGCCGGATACCGACCAGGACAATACGTTCACGGTGCTGCGGCAGAAAATAGCGCGCGTCGATCACTTTAGCGTCCGGCGCGCCTTTATCGTCAGCATCCGCCACGTCATAACCCAGCTCATCCAGCGTGGCCATAATAATGGCGAAGGTGCGGCCCTTATCGTGACTCTTCAGGTTTTTGACATTTTCCAGCACAAAAAACGCCGGTTTTTTAGCCGCGAGAATGCGCGCCACGTCGAAAAACAGCGTGCCCTGCGCCTCACATTCAAACCCGTGCGCCCGACCGAGGGCGTTCTTTTTACTGACCCCCGCCAGCGAAAAAGGCTGACAGGGAAAGCCGGCCAGCAGCACCTGATGATCGGGGATAGCGCGATCGATATGCTGATAAATAGCCGCCTCTTCAGTGAGGCCGGCTGGCTGCGTCACAAGACGGATATCCGTATTAAACTGGTGGCGCAGCGGATCGCAGTAGTGATTCGCTTTATACGTGCGGACCGCCTCTTTATTCCATTCGCTGGTAAAAACGCACTCGCCGCCGGCCTGCTCAAAGCCGCGCCGGATGCCGCCAATACCGGCAAAGAGATCGATAAACTGGAAGGCGGGCCTGTCATAGTGGTCCGGTCGTGAGGGCAGCAGGGCGCGCAGGCTGGCGATCTCAGACGGCAGAAGCGTGGCCGATGTGCCTTTGCCACTGCGCAGGCGGTTCAGCTTCGCCACGCTCCAGTGACCTGTGCCGGCGGCGTTGAGGGTCTGCATCACATCGCGCGCTGCGTAGATATCGAGTACCTGCAGTAACAGCGCTAAGGCATCCTGCGCAGCGGTTAACAAAGAGGGGGTAGCCGGTGCGGCGGGATCGGGAACGAGCATGCGTTTTTCCTTAACAGTTGAGCGGCTATGCTACCACTCATCTGCCAGGGTTGAAATTAGCGTGTCGTGTCGTGTCGTGTCTTGGCGTGCGCTGCGTGGCGTGCCGCACTCTTTCACGCTGCCGCTTTCGCTTTTGCCGTAAAACGCTAAAGTTGAATAAGCCCGCAGGAAAAGGAAACGGCATGGCTGACGTGCACTCACAAGCGATCCGCAGTAAAAATATGCGCGCGATCCGTAATCAGGATACGGCGATTGAACAACGCGTGGCCGCGATACTGAAAGATCGCGGCTTCAGCTTTCGCGTGCAGGATAAAGCGCTGCCGGGACGGCCCGATTTCGTGCTGCCTGAGCAGCAGGCAATTATTTTTGTGCACGGCTGTTTCTGGCATCGCCATCACTGCTATCTGTTCAAAATGCCTGCCACGCGCACCGGCTTCTGGAACGGTAAAATCAACAGTAACGTTGAACGTGACAGACGCTATGTGCAGCAGCTGCAGGAAACCGGATGGAAGGTGCTGATTGTCTGGGAGTGCGCGCTGCGCGGTAAGCTGCGGCTGGACGACGGTCAGCTGATTGAGCGTCTTGAGGAGTGGCTGCTGGCTGCCGGGCAGAGCGCTGAGCTGGATCACCAGGGATTGCATCATTACCGGCCCGTCTAGCCGGCGATGATTGCTTTTCGCGGCAATAACCGTTTAGATCACGTTTTTCTCTGGGACGCGGAGCACTACCATGAGCAGTATCAAACTGACGGTCAGACGGCTCTATCAGCTGCGCGACGAGCGGCTGGTGGCGACACAGGCCACGGCACGCATCTGGCTGGACGATCGGCTGATTGCCACGGAAGAGATCAGCGGCATGACCGAGAGTCCGGTAAGCAAATATCTGCATGCAGCGGATACGCAGGGAAAAACGCTACGCGTTGAATGGGACTGTGAGGGCATCGCCGACATGTCGGTGACATGGGTTGAGCGCTGCCCCTGTTGTCAGGAACACTAACCGGAATAAGGATTACCATTTTGGCAGGAACCAGTTTACTTACGCTTCTGGATGATATCGCAACGCTGCTGGATGACATTTCAGTCATGGGCAAGGTTGCCGCAAAAAAAACCGCTGGCGTGCTGGGCGACGATTTATCGCTTAATGCGCAGCAGGTCACCGGGGTCAAAGCCAATCGCGAATTGCCGGTGGTCTGGGGCGTGGCGAAGGGCTCATTTCTGAACAAGCTGATCCTGGTGCCGCTGGCGCTGGTGATTTCCGCGTTTGCCCCCTGGCTTATCACGCCGTTACTGATGCTGGGCGGCGCCTACCTCTGCTATGAAGGGGTGGAAAAGGTGTTACACAGCCTGCAGCATGATAAAGAAGAAAAAAGCCCGGAGGCGCGTCAGCAGCGGCTCGACAATCTGGCACAGCAGGATCCGCGCGCCTACGAAAAGAGCAAGGTCAAAGGCGCAGTGCGCACTGACTTTATTCTTTCTGCAGAGATTGTGGCCATTACGCTGGGCATCGTTTCAGAGGCGCCGCTGCTTAACCAGGTGCTGATCCTCGCCGGTATTGCCATTCTGGTCACCATTGGTGTGTATGGCATTGTGGCGATGATTGTGAAGATTGATGACCTCGGCTACTGGCTGCGGGAAAAGTCCTCTGCACTGGCGCAGGCGGTAGGCGGTTTTCTGCTGGCGATGGCGCCGTGGCTGATGAAAATTCTTACCGTGGTCGGCACGCTGGCGATGTTTCTGGTGGGTGGCGGTATCATTGTGCACGGTATTACGCCACTGCATCACGCTATCAGCGAATACAGCAGCGGCTTTAACGGCCTGGTCTCCAGCCTGCTGAGCAACGGGGCCAATCTGGTACTCGGGTTTATTGTCGGCGCAGTTGTGCTGCTGGTGGTTAACCTGATTGCCAAAGTGCGCGGTAAGTCGGCATAAAAGGCCTGTGCGGCAAGCGGCGCACAAGCCGCTTACCGCTTATCTCTGACAATGCGATATAACGCGCGGCACACTAATTTTCAGGAGAGTGATGATGAACGACGATATGTTTGAATTTGATATCGATGCCCAGCTGGAACAGGCTGAAGCGAAAGCGGCGGAAAAAGCCAGCGAAGTACCCGCTGAACTCAGTGACGATGCTGAGTGTGAAGGCTGCAAAATCTGATTGCGGCAGTTAAAAAAATTTCAAAGCCGGTAATAAACATTACCGGCTTTGTTTATGAACCAGATTTTGCACTGCTTATTCCTCTTTTATCACATTAATAACATTATCCTATAGGCAAATTGTCTGCCCGGCTGCTATACCTTTAAGCGTTCAATCAACGGTAAAAGGGAGAGCGCGGTATGACCTTTGCAGTGAGTGATGAAGTTCAGCACAAACAGGGCGGACCCACGATGGTGGTAACCGGCTATGCCAGCGGAATGGTAGAGTGCCGTTGGTATGATGGCTACAGCGTGCGTCGTGAGGCATTCCGTAGTGATGAACTGAGTCACATAACGACGGAATCCCGGCTTGCCAGCTGAATCTGTCCGGGACGGTTTCACCGTCCCGTATCGCCTTACACGTTGCCCTCGTTATCTTCTTCGACCGCCTGATAAATCCGCTGCAGAATATCCGGGAACGCCGACTGAACGCGACTCCAGCTCGGAATAAAGGGCTTATCGTTGGGACGTTCAATAAACGACTGACCGGCGTCAAGAATGGCCTGCGTAAACATCTCCACCGCCGCCTCTTCCTTATGCTGATCGAACGACAGACCGTTCATTGTCGCTTCATGCCGGTAGATCTCCATCATATCCAGTGCATTACGGTAGTAAGTCGCTTTCAGCACGCGAAATGAGTCGCTGGTCAGCGGCACACCCATTGTGGCCAGCTTACGCAGCAGCGATTGCACAATATCACTGCTCATGCGTTTCAGACCCCCGGTGCCATCCTCCTCGGCCAGCGGCTGATGCTTGTGGTCATAGTGATCGGCAATCTCTACCTGACAGCTCTGACGGGTGGTGTAGTTGCGATAGATCTCAGACAGCACGCCTATCTCCAGTCCCCAGTCGCCGGGTATTTTAATGCCGTTAAGCACATGGGTACGCATGGCAAACTCGCCGGAGAGGGGATAGCGAAAGCTGCTGAGGTACTCGAGATACTCCGAGTGACCGTACACCTGCTGCAGCGAACGCAGCATGGGTCCTACCAGCAGACGGCCAACGCGGCCGTTAAGCTTGCCGTCCGCGACGCGCGCATAAAACCCTTTGCAAAACTCATACTGAAACGCAGGGTTGGCCAGCGGATAGAGCAGGCGCGCCAGCATACCGCGTTCGTAGGTCACAATGTCGCAGTCGTGCAGCGCCACGCACTGGGTGCGATCGGATGCCAGGGTATAACCGGTACAGAACCAGACGTTGCGTCCTTTGCCCGGCTGGCTGGGGGACAGACCCTCCTTATCCAGTTCAGCATCGATAGCTTTCAGGCGCGGGCCATCATTCCACAGGATACGGTGCCGCTGTGGCAGGCGTGAGAAGAAGTCGCGGGCAAACAGAAACTGATCGCGATCGGCGCGGTCGAGACCAATCACAATCTCTTCCAGGTAAGGCACCTGCGCCAGTTCATTGACAATATTATCCAGCGCCGGGCCCTCCAGTTCGGAGAACAGCGACGGCAGAATCAGACCCATTTTGCGCCGGCGGGCAAACTGCACCATCTCTTTTTCCAGCGACTCTGTACGGCGATGGGTGAGGTTATGAAAATTCGTAATCACGCCATTCTGATAAAAATCACTCATCGTCTCATCCTCAGATTACGGCTTATGGGGGGCCAGAAAATGATCTATGCCTTCGCACCAGCCTTCCGGTCCGGTTTGCGTTGTGCGATAGATATGGTCGCGGTCGGTACGGCTGAGTTCAACCGGCGACTTGCTGAAGCCTTTAATAATGACCGCATAGTCTGCCTGTTCCAGCATCGGAATATCATTGGGGCCGTCACCCAGACCCAGCGTTATCCGGCGTACACCATCCTGCTGCATCAGCTGCTGCTGCAGCTGCGTCAGCGCTATCCCTTTGCCGCAGTTTTCCGGCATCACGTGCCAGAAGCGACCACCCTGCGTCAGCGCAAGCTGATGGCGGGCCAGCGCGGCGCGAAACGCATCCAGTTGCTCGTTCTCGTCGCGCCATAAAATCACTTCCGAGGCATCACGCAGACGACTTAACCGGGCTTCGCTCAGTGGCAGACCGGTAAAGCTCGCCACGTCGCTGTCACTGAGATCGTGAAAGCCGGTAAAGCGAAATTCCGCTTTCAGCGCACCAAGAATGTCGCACAGCGCCAGATAGCCAGCGGCTGGCTCATCATTAACCGTAACGTCCTGACCAAAGCTGATACGGGCACCATTTTCAGCGATAAACGGCGCACCGCTGATACCCAGGCGCTTCTGTAGCGGAATAATCTCTGCGGCGGTTTTACTGGAACAGAGCACCACCGGGATCTGGCGTGCAGCAAAGTGTTTCAGCCACGGGCGGGCAGCTTCCCAGTTATAATCGTGGTGATCCAGCAGCGAGCCATCCAGATCGGTCACTACCAGCAGAGGGGAATCGGGGTCAATCATCGTCATACTCCTTACACCACAGATGTGAGTAAAGCAGAGAGTAATCAGTATAATAGCGTTATGAAGATTGCACGTTTTTCCGGCTTGCTGAACGCGACAACCAGGAATAATCTTAAAACGCGGCGCAGGTCAGGCTGACGGTACGTGAATTATGCAGCGAAAAGCGCAGGCGGGGCGGCCATCCGGCTGGTTTAACGCTACGTGATATGCACATTTCTGCACTTTATATGCATAAATGCTGGTTGCCTTCATGCACAGTGAGCGTAATCTGAAACGGCATTATCATTTCCTGGTGTAACGAATTCATTGATAAATTTAACCCGGCCTGAGCCGGGTTTTTTTTGAAATCGATTTCAGCGATTCGTTTCACAGAAGCTGCAGTCGTGTATATCTACTTCACACTGTTCAGAAAGGCAGCGCGCCTGATCCACGGTTTTAGCGGATGAATCAAACCATTCGGTATCGCGCTCTTTTTCCTGCTCCGGACTGCCTGCCGGGGGAAAGCGAGGGCGGGTCTCTTCTGCACGCATATGGGGACTCCGGGAAGCCAGGGTGAGCCATAAGTATAGTGCGGCTCCGTCATGCGCGCGCAGCCCGACAGGCAAAAAAAGCCTGCGCTGTATGGCAAAAAGCGTTGTTACTTTTAGGCTGGTTGCTTCTCTGAGGGGGAGTATAGCGAAAAGAAGATCGGCATTTTTTCTGGCAGGTATCTCGTTGTAAGACGTTGAGAGCGTGCAAATATGGCTTTTGACAGTTCTTTACCTGCCGTCGCTCCTGTTTTTACCAGAAGCAGCTATGCTTAACGCTGTCTGATTATTATTGATAACAAGGAGTTAGTATGGATTTGCTGCGCATTATTATCGCTATTTTGCTGCCACCGCTGGGCGTATTTATGCAGGTGGGCTTTGGCGGAGCGTTCTGGCTGAACATTCTGCTGACGCTGTGCGGCTATATTCCCGGCATCGTTCACGCTGTCTGGGTTATCGCCCGTCGCTGATCGCGATCACTATTTCGCGGCCTGTTTACGTTACACTGGCGCAAAACAGCAGCTGAGAGGTCACAATGCAGGTTGGCGAACGCGTAACGGTGAAAACAGATGGCGGCCCGCGCCGCGCCGGTAAACTACTGGCGGTGGAGCCGTTTAACGAAGGCACTATGTATCTGGTCGCGCTGGAGGATTATCCGCTGGGCATCTGGTTTTTCAACGAAAGCGACCATGCTGAAGGCGTATTTGTTGAGCCTGCCTGCAGCAGCTGAACAGATAAAACAGCGCGCCCCGGCTGACGATTCAGCGGGGCGCCTGCTGTCAGAAGGTCTCCCAGTTATCGCTGCCTGATACCGCCAGTGCCGGACGTACCGGGCGCTGAGCCGCAGGTGCTGCTTTTACGGGGGCCACACCTCTCATCATAGCGGAACCCGTATCGCTGAGGCGGAACGCGGCCACCGCCTGCGTCAGTTTACCCGCCTGATCTTCCAGCGAGGCCGCTGCAGAGGAGGCTTCTTCAACCAGTGAGGCGTTTTGCTGCGTCACATTGTCCATCTCTGTGACCGCCAGGCTAACCTGCTGGATCCCGCGACTCTGCTCATCTGACGCTGCCGCAATTTCTGCCATGATATCGGTGACGCGCCGTACGGCTTCAACAATGTCACTCATGGTTGTTCCCGCTTCGCCCACCTGATGCGATCCGTTGCTAATCAGCGCCACCGACTCGGCAATCAGCGTCTCGATCTCTTTCGCCGCCTGAGCGCTGCGCTGCGCCAGACTGCGTACTTCGCTGGCGACCACGGCGAAGCCGCGACCCTGTTCACCCGCCCGTGCGGCTTCTACGGCGGCATTAAGCGCCAGGATATTCGTCTGAAAAGCAATGCTGTTAATAACGCTGGTGATTTCGGCAATCTTTTTCGAGCTACCGGAGATGTTGTTCATGGTTTTCACTACGCCGCCGACCAGATCGCCGCCGTTGCGCGCTTTGTCAGAAGCGTCAGCCGCCAGCTGACTGGCGTGATGGGCGTTTTCCGCATTCTGCTTCACGGTGGCAGTGAGCTGCTCCATACTGGCGGCGGTCTGTTCCAGCGCTGAAGCCTGCTGCTCGGTACGGGAGGAGAGGTCGGTGTTACCGGCAGAAATTTCACTGGTTCCCTGATAGATCGCCTCCGCCCCTTCACGCACGCTGCCCACGGTGCGTACCAGCGCGGCCTGCATCAGCTGCAGATTATGCAGCAGCATGCCGATTTCGTTACGCCCGCACGGCACATCGGCGGCGGTCAAATCGCCCCGGGCAATACGCTCAATGCGGACGACCGACTGGCGCAGTGGATTAATAATGATGCGCCGCAGAAAGATAAAGGTCAGCACAACCAGCACTAAAGCCGCTGTAAATGCCGCTGCCATGGCGATAAAACCAAGGCGTGCCTGGTGCGCCGCCTGGGCGTTAATCATCTCGGCTCGTTCGGTGCGGATTTTAATGGCCTTCAGCAGCAGCGCGTTATACGCATCATCCAGCTTGCGGGTCACATCGGTCTCCTGCGCCACAATGCCTTCAAAGCTGCCCTGACGCGCCGATTCAATCATCGGCTTCACGCCTTTCTCAATATATTGATTGAAGCTGGCAGTCAGCGGCGCGTCCAGTGCCAGATCGGCGGGCGTTTTGACATCACGCGCCATATAAAGCGTAAATCCTTCGCGTGCCTGTTTAATACGGGTTTCCGTCCGCGCCAGATCGGCGCGGTAACTCTCCATCTCGCCAATACGCGTTGCCGCGCCTGCCTGCAATATATTAAGTCGGGCGGTGCGCAGGTGATTAGAGCTGTTGGATATCCCCATACGCACCTGAATCTCTTCCGTTGCGTCGTTCAGCGAGTTGTTACTCTGGATCAGAAAATAACTGGCAAGACCAATACACAGGGCAAAAAGCAGCAAAATGCCGCCGAATATTACGCTGAACAGTGGCATCAGGCGCAGGTTTTGCCAGAGGCTGAGCTTATTATCTACATCGATCGATGCTGTTTTCATTTCCTTGCTCTCATAGTGGTAAGGGTTCTGAAAACAAACATCGGCAGGGCAGGGTAAAGACTTAGATGAGAATATGAGATCGCGATCGCAAAAGCGTTAAAAAACAACAGGGCCGGTCAATAGACCAGCCCTGCAGCAGCATAAATTATGTCGCAGACAGTTTATCGCACGTTAACATAAATGCCGGAGGTTACATTATCTGTCAGACGTACCACATGATAGATAACCTGTTTATTATGCGTTTTGATTTTACGCTTAATATTGCCTTTATGAGATGAAACGGTTTTAGCCTTGATCTGCATTTTGTCTGAAATCTGAATAGTGTCATGGCCTGACATCCACATTTTCAGCATATTTGATTCAGTCTGGCTCAGCGTCAGTGGATGAATATCCATCCCGGCGGAAATACGCGGTGACGCATTGAGTTTCTTTTGCAGGTAGGTGCCCAGCAGTGAATCCAGTGTTGACGTCTTTATCGATTTTGATGTAATAATCAGGTTTTTACGAACGTAGAGATATTCCTCAAAATGGATATTTGAGATCGCCATAAAAATAAAGAAAAGAGTATCCGGGTGCTGTGTGATAATAGCACGAATACGATCGCTTGAATCGGCTTCGTGAATAAAGCAATCTTCGTTAATAAATACTACGCCAGGTTTTAGTTGCTCGCATTTTTGTTGTAGCTGTTCGATATCCGTGGCTGCAGTAATGTTTTTCTTTTTAACTCCTTTTGCCGACATATAGTCCGACAGGCCCAGGCGTGTGTAGTTACATGAATCCATAATAATCGTTGGCATTATAGCGACCCTCACCAATTTGTTATCCGTTTAAATCAACGATGAATACGCGTTTGCGGTACGAGAGAAATTTTCAAAGACACTTTTTTATTCTGCTTTGCAGTCTGGCAAATTATATCCCTGTGCCATCATGACTCTTCCCTGACCCGTTCTGCGAAGTTTTTTGTGTTCCATCCACGTCATTCTTTTCCCGGCGATAGCGGGAATCACCAGGAATTTGCTTTAGGTATACCTTCCGCTCTGTTTTTGAGAGCTGTGTCACTATCGCGCATGTTACAGGCAATTCTGATAGGACAAATCTTAAAAACATTTGTTTCGCGAAAGTGTGACGCTTCAGCGAGTGTTGACAATGCCGGAAAAAGGGAAATTAGACAAGAAAAATCGCTTTTAAATTTTTTTTGTTTAAAAACATACCCTTGAGCACTTTGCCAACCGATCCGTCAGGGAAACCACCTTAAGAATCGTCTGACTAAAATACTCCAGGCACCGTTTAATAAGAATGTTTTTCACGATAAATATCGATTTATCAGAATTTCCTCAGTTGATTTCTGAAAAAAATGGTTTGAAAAGTATACGGAATGATTTTGACTGCTTAACTATCACTTCAGAATGGTAACAGTATCGTTAACTAACGTGCAGGGGAAAGTTCTGAGACAAATCGGGCGAGTAAATCAAAGACTTCGCTGAACAGATGTTCGCAAAACGGGGCAAGAAGGGGCATCAGCATACCCATGGAGAGGATGCCGACCGTTAAGGTAACAGGAAAGCCAATAGCAAAAACCGACAGTTGAGGTGAAACACGGTTTAACAAACCCAGTGCCAGGTTTAGCGTGAGGAGCAAAATGATTAAGGGCAGCGCTAACATCATGCCATTAAGGAAAATTAACCCGGCGCCTTTGACCAGTCCCATGAAGGCATCAGCACTCAGCGGCTCTGCGCTGACAGGCAACGTCTGAAAACTGTCTGCCAGCAGCGAGATCAGCCACAGGTGCCCGTTGAAAGTCAGAAACAGCAGCATGGCCAGCATATCCAGAAAGCGAGCCAGCAGCGGCATGTTGACCCGCGTGTTCGGGTCCAGCAGCGTAGCGAAAGATAATCCCATCTGTAAACCAATGATTTCACCCGCCAGCTTAACGGCTGAAAACGCCATCTGCATGGTCAGACCGATGCCCGCACCAATCAGCAGCTGCTGAATCAGCATCCAGAAGCCGGCAGGTGAGAACAGGGTAACCTCTACCGGTGGCAGCAGCGGCAGTAAAATCCAGGTGATCACAAACGCAAGCGCCACCTTTACCCGCTTGGGGATATTGCGCTCATTCAGCACCGGCGCGCTGGCAAACAGCGCCAGCAGGCGTGCCATCGGCCAGAAAAACTGCGCCACCCAGTGGATCAGCTGACTGCTGTCGAGGGTAACCATCAGCCGATGATGTAAGGCAGGTTGCTGAACAGGGTGCGAATGTAATCCAGCATCAGATTCAGCATCCACGGACCGGCGATCACGCCGGTAGCCGCCACCGCCAGAATTTTGGGGATAAAAGAGAGCGTCTGTTCATTAATCTGCGTTGCCGCCTGCAGGATACTGATGATCAGTCCGCTTACCATCGCGACCAGCAGGAGCGGAGCCGCCATCATCAGCGCGACACGCATCGCTTCCTGGCCCATTACCATTACCGATTCCGGGGTCATACTGTGCTCCTGTCAGGGAAAGATTGTTGAAGGGTCAGGAATAAAAGCTCTGGGCCAGCGATCCCACCAGCAGCTGCCAGCCGTCAACCAGCACAAACAGCATCAGCTTAAACGGCAGCGCAATCGTCGCCGGCGGGACCATCATCATACCTAATGCCATCAGTACGCTGGCGACCACCAGATCGATAATCAGAAAAGGGATAAAGACCGTGAAGCCAATCTGAAATGCGGTTTTCAGCTCGCTGGTGACGTACGCGGGCAGCAGGATACGCATCGGCACCGCTTCCGGGCCATCAATGGGCGCGGTATTGGCCAGGCGGGCAAACAGGGCAAGATCGGCTTCGCGCGTCTGGCGCAGCATGAACTCGCGCAGCGGCTGGGCACCTTTATCCAGCGCCACCTCCATGCTGATTTTGTCCTGACTGAAGGGCAGGTAGGCATCAGCATAAATTTTGTCGAACGTGGGCGCCATGATGAAAAAGGTCAGGAACAGCGCCAGGCCGAGCATCACCTGATTAGGCGGCGCCGACGGCGTACCCAGCGCGTTACGCAGCAGGCCAAACACGATAATGATGCGCGTAAAACTGGTCATCATCAGCAGTACGGCCGGGATAAAGGTCAGCGAGGTGATAAACACCAGCGTCTGTACCGGCAGTGACCAGCTCTGCCCGCCATTAGCCAGCGGCTGGCTGACCAGACCAGGCAACTGCGCGTGCGCAGCCGGTGCCAGCAGCATCAGCAGCGGCAGCAGAGAGAGTAATCGACGCATCATTAAGGTTTTCCGGGACGTTTAACCAGGTTGTGGAGGATCTGACGAAAATCCTGTGGTACAGGCTGAGCCTGTGGGTGCTCTTCAGGCGGTAACGGCGGCAGCGAGTGCAGATGGGTGATCTGCTGCGCTGTCACACCCAGCACCAGACGCGCATCGGCGGTTTCAACGATCACCACCCGCTCCTGACGCCCGACCTGTACGCTGGCGCTGACTTTCAGCGCCTGCGCATTCACCGTTTTTGGCGCAAAACCCATGCGTTTTGCCAGCCAGCCGCAGGCCAGAATCAGCAGAACGATAACTGCCAGCATCGTACCGACCTGGCCCACCACGGAGCCGGTAGAGACCACCGGCTGTGTGTGCGCCGGCTGCAGGGTCTGTGCGCTGTTTTGCATCATCAGCGGCTCAGACGACGCATGCGTTCAGAAGGCGTAATGATATCGGTGATGCGTACACCATATTTATCATTCACGACCACGACTTCACCTTGTGCAATCAGATAGCCGTTGATCAGAATATCCAGCGGTTCACCGGCGAGGCCATCCAGTGACACCACAGAACCCTGCGTCAGACGCAGCAGCTCTTTGATTGTCATCTTGGTACGTCCCAGTTCAACGGTAAGTTTGACCGGGATATCCATGATCAGATCGATATCCTGCATGGCACCGCTGGCGCCGGCGCTCTCAAACGCCTTAAAAACATTTTCACTGGCGGCCGGTGCGCTGCCGCTGCCGGTCTGCTCGTTCATTGCTTCAGCCCACAGATCGTCCGCGGAGATATCGTCGGACGGGTTTTTGCTGTCACTCATTGGGCTGTTCCTCATTCAGCGAATTCAAAATCGGGTTTATCAGATGTTCAACGCGCAGCGCGTACTGGCCATTCAGCATGCCGTACTGGCTGGTCAGCACCGGAACGCCATCCACATGGGCAATAATGCGATCCGGCTTCTCAATCGGCAGCACATCGCCGGGTTTAAGCTGCAAAATGCGCGACAGGCGCATTGAGGTTTCGGCAAAATGTGCAATCAGCTCCAGCTCAGAGTGCTGCACCTGCTTCACCAGATTATCGCGCCAGTGGGTATCTTCCTGACGGGAGTTCTCCAGCGGTGGATTGACCAGCAGCTCGCGCAGCGGCTCAATCATGGAAAACGGAATACAGATGTTAAACTCACCTACCAGGTTGCCAATCTCCACCTGAAAAGGCGTGTTGACCACAATATCGTTAGGTGAGGTGGTGATGTTGGTGAATTTCACCTGCATCTCTGAACGGACATACTCCACTTCCAGCGGGTAGATCGCTTTCCACGCGTCGCTGTAGCCATCCAGCGCCAGCTTCAGCATGCGGCGGATCACGCGCTGTTCAGTATGGGTAAACTCACGTCCCTCTACTTTGGTCGGAAAGCGACCGTCACCACCAAACAGGTTATCGACGGCGATAAAAACCAGGCTTGGTGAGAACACGACCAGTGCCGTGCCGCGCAGCGGCTGCAGATGGATCAGGTTCAGGTTGGTTGGCACCGGCAGGTTGCGGGCAAACTCATGGTAGGGCTGAATTTTTATTGCCCCTACGCTGATATCCGGACTGCGGCGCAGCAGGTTAAACAGCGCCATACGAAAATGGCGCGCAAAACGTTCATTAATGATCTCCAGCGCCTGCAGCCGCTCGCGTACCACGCGACGCTGGGTGTTGGGATCGTAAGGGCGAATGTCGCCATCGCTCCCGGTGGAAATTTTCTCTACTTCCGCGCTGTCACTGTCGCCGTTAAGCAGCGCGTCAATTTCAGCCTGGGAGAGAATGCTATCGCCCATTAAATCACCTCAAAATGAAGGCGGTAAACAGCACATCACTGACGGCCTGTGCAGGTTGTCCGGTTACCAGCGGCGGCGCCATCACCTGTTTTATCTGCTCAACCAGAGCCTGTTTGCCCTGTTCGGTTGCCAGCTGCGCCGCGTTCTGACGCGACAGCAGCAGCAGCAGACGGCTGCGCACTTCCGGCAGGTAATCGTTCAACCGGCGACGGGTATCCTCATCCGGCAGACGCAGCGTAAAGCCTACGTACAGCACGCGATCGGGATCGTTGTCAGGATTTACCAGGTTAACCGTAAACGTATCCATTGCAAAAAAGACGGGGGCGGGCGGTGGCTCAACTTTCGCGGCCTCCGGTTTGTCACCCTCGTGTTTATTCATCATTCGCCAGACTGCATAGCCTGCTACGCTGCAAGCGGCCAGTGTTAAAATCAGTAACACCGGAATCAGTAATGAACGTTTGCGGCCTTTTGCTTTCGCGTTATCAGACATGTTTGCAGTACTTCCTGTGAATTATGGGCAAGCCTCTCGGCTTACCTGAACAGATTATCCCGCGTCTTAAGTCAAACAATGGGAAGAAAAGACGCGAGTTTTACGCTTACCTTCAGCGTTTAGCCGCTGTCAGGCAAAAATATCAACGCCACCGCTGCCGGCAGCGCGCGCCTGCAGGGTCGCCGGAACGGCTACAGGTGTTATCTCACTGTCACTCTCCAGCGCCTGAGTAAAGCGGCCATACTGGCCGTCGCGCTGATTCTCCTGCTGTCCGGCGTGCTGCTGCTGGCTCTGGGCAAACGCGTCGCTGCTGACCTGACTCTGGCCCAGGTTAATGCCGCTCTCCGCCAGTGCACTGCGCAGCTGAGGCAGGGCGGCTTCCAGCGCCGCTCTGACATGGCTGTGACCTGAAACCAGCGTAAGCTGCGCCTGGTCCTTATCCATTGTCAGGCTGATCTGCAGCGCGCCTAAATCTTCCGGATGCAGCCGCAGTTCAGCATTCTGCTGCCCGTTGCGGCTGAACATCACAATCTGCTGACCCAGCGCCTGCTGCCACTCCTGACTGCCAAGCTGTGCATTCAGCATCGGCGTTGACGGCGTGCCCTGCAGGCTGGCGCTGGCGGTATTAACCGGTGCGCTGCTGCTGAACAGGGTGCTGAGATGCGCGGCTGGCTGCTCCTGTCCGGCTGACAGCGCGTGCCGCTCATCGCTTTTACTGAGTCCCCCCAGCATCTGCCGGAAACTCTCATCCAGCGTCAGTGCCCCACTACTGGCGGGCGCGGTGCTGCTGTGACTGCTGGCGGCCAGGGCGTCAGCGCGCGCGGTAAGCGCTGGCGCATCCTGACTGCCGGTGTGGGGTACCGCCGCGTCTGCCTGCTCAGTTGCCTGCGCGGTGCCCGTCAGCAGCGCCCCTGTCAGCGCCGCGTTAAGCGGCGTACCTGCGGTGGCGTTAGCGGCTACCGGCGGCTGAGCACCGGAGGCCAGCGGCGGACGGTTTTCCACCATCGCCGGCAGCATGGCAAACAGCGCCTGCACGTTCTGTAAGTCGCTGGCACTTAACGGGGTAACGGCAGGCTCATCACTATCATCGGCGGATTTAAGCCCGGCTTTAGATCCCGCCGGCTGGAAAAGTGCATTTAAGGCATCTGGTTTGTCCAGTGCCTGCAGCAGCGTACTCAGTGATGTTTTATCATCTTTACCGGCAGCCTCTTCAGCGCCGCGGGTCTCACCCGGCTGCAGTTTTCCCTGCTGTTTCGCCAGCGCCAGCAGCTGATTACCCAGCTCGGTGATAAAATGGGACGGCAGACTGTCACCCGTTGCCGTGTTCTCTGGTGCCGCATCCGTTGCGACAGCTGTTTTAGCGACTTTTGCAGTATGCGTAAGCAGGGCTTGCAGCGTAGTCATTCGCTTTTCCTCAGTGCGGCCCGTTGGGCAAATTCATCCATCCGTTTCTGATCGAGACGGTTTTCCTGACGCAATGCACTCTCTTCAGCGCGGGTGATCAGCATCTGATAGGCATTGAGTTTTTTATGTTTTTCCCGCCAGCTGCCCAGCGCCTGTTCAGTGCGCTGATCCCACTGGCTGAGCTGCTGGCGATGCTGGTCAATCGCTTTTTCCAGCGTCTGAATAAACTGGTGGTAGTTGCTCCAGCGCATGCTGGTAATACCGCCGGACATATCCTGATTGAGCTTGTTGCGATACTCATCCAGATAGTCCAGCAGCATGCTGAGCTGTTCATTAGCCTGCTGCTGGCCGCGCCGCATGTTGCCAAGATGGACGACAGCATCGTCCAGATCCTGTTCGGCAAGGTCGCGCAGGGTGTCAATTGCACTGGCGGTTTTCATGGGTCAGCCTCGTCTGATAACAGCGTTAACCAAACAGCGTCTGCAGGTGCAGGCAGGCGTCATCATATTCACTGCGCTCAAAAATCCCCTGATGCAGAAATGCTTCCATCTGCGGATAGAGCGTAATTGCCCGGTCCAGCATCGGATCGCTGCCGGCGGCGTAGGCGCCAACGCTGACCAGATCGCGGTTACGCTGATAGCTGGACAGCAGCTGCTTAAACTGCCGCACGCGGGCGTAATGTGTTTCATCAATCAGCGAGGTCATTACGCGACTGATCGACGCTTCGATATCAATAGCCGGGTAGTGACCCGCTTCCGCCAGCCGGCGCGACAGAACAATATGCCCGTCCAGAATGGCGCGCGCGGAGTCAGCGATAGGATCCTGCTGATCGTCACCCTCGGTCAGCACGGTATAAAACGCCGTGATTGACCCGCCGCCGTCGATGCCGTTCCCGGCCCGTTCTACCAGCGCCGGCAGCTTGGCGAATACGGAAGGGGGATAGCCTTTAGTTGCCGGCGGCTCACCAATTGCCAGCGCAATTTCACGCTGCGCCATCGCGTAGCGGGTCAGCGAGTCCATGATCAGCAGCACGTGCTGGCCGCGATCGCGAAAATCTTCCGCAATGCGCGTGGCGTAGGCGGCGCCCTGCATGCGCAGTAGCGGGGAGACATCGGCCGGCGCGGCGATCACCACCGAGCGGGCGCGGCCTTCGGCACCCAGAATATTTTCGATAAACTCTTTGACTTCACGGCCGCGTTCGCCAATCAGGCCAACCACAATTACGTCGGCTTTGGTATAGCGCGCCATCATGCCCAGCAGCACCGATTTACCCACGCCGGAACCGGCAAACAGTCCCATGCGCTGGCCGCGTCCCACCGTCAGCAGGGCGTTAATGGCCCGCACGCCAGTATCAAGCACGTCATGGATCGGCGTGCGCTGCAGCGGGTTAAAGTGCGGGGTGATCAGGGGTGCGCGATAACCGGTTTCAGGCGCAGGCAGGCCATCAAGCGGCTTGCCGCTGCCATCCAGCACGCGTCCCAGCAGTTCCGGTCCCAGCAGCAGCTGTTTGCCGCTGTGATCGCCGTTCATCCGCGCATAGACGCGGGCGCCGGGCAAAATACCGTCAACTTCTTCCAGCGGCATCAGAAACAGCTTCTGCCCGTTAAAGCCCACCACTTCACTCTCTACTTCGGTGATGTGGCCGTTGTCATGGCGTTCAATAATGCAGGTTGCGCCCAGCGGCAGCTGCAGCCCGGTCGCTTCCAGCACCAGCCCGGTGGCGCGCGTCAGGCGCCCATAGCGTCGCACGGTCTGCACCTGGCTGATACGCTGTTCAAAGGAGTCGAGTGCGCCAAGCCAGCGCGACAGACGAGACGTCATCAGAGTGCTCCCGGCGCTGCCAGACGGCACAGCTCCTGCCAGCGGGTTGCCACGCTGGCGTCAAGATCGCCATCTTCAGCGCTGAGCTTGCAGCCGCCGGGGTGCAGCGTACTGTCCGCCAGCAGCCGCCAGCCGTGCAGATCAAGCGTGGGGCCAAGCGTCTGCTCCACGCGCTGCAGATCGTCCGGATGCACGCGCAGCTGCGGTTTGCCGCTGAACATCGGTTCCTGCTGGATCAGCTGCTGGATTTGCCGCAGCAGGGCGCTGCCATCCACCTGTGTCGCCTGACCGATAACGGTACGGGCGGCCTCCAGCGCCAGCTGCATCAGCCGCGAGGCGATGACGCTGTCCAGCGCTTCCAGCGTATGATGGAACTCGGTCACCAGCTGCTGCATGCGCGCCTGCAGCGGCGCCTGCTGCTGCTGTGCGTCGGCCAGACCCTGCTGAAAGCCGGCGTCGTAGCCATTCTGCTGCGCTTCCGCAAATCCTTTCTGGTAGCCTTCGCTGTAGCCCTGCGTCTGCGCATCTTTGCGCATCTGCTGCTGCATCCGCTCCAGCTGCTGTTGCTGCTCATCTTCTTCGCTGAACGTCATGACATCAGCGTCAGCATCATGCCCCGCAGGCGGCAGGTCAGGCGCGGTGCTCAGTGGCGCTGCCAGATCGTCAGGCAGCCAGCGCTGCCACGGACGGGCGGAAAATGCATCAGACATAGGTTTCCTCGCCGCCACCAATCACCATTTCGCCCGCTTCTGCCAGACGGCGTACCACCAGCAGAATCGCTTTTTGTTCGTTCTCTACTGCAGACATACGTACCGGACCGCGGTTGGCCAGGTCGTCGCGCAGGATGTCGGCTGCACGCGCAGACATGTTCTTGAGGAACTTCTCGCGCAGCGGCTGCTCGGAACCTTTCAGCGCAATCAGCAGCTGCTCGGACTCCACTTCCTGCAGCAGACGCTGGATGCTGCGATCGTCCACTTCCACCAGGTTTTCGAACAGGAACATCTCGTCGATGATTTTCTGTGCCAGTTCGCCGTCGAAGTCGCGTACCGCTTCGATGACCGCCTCTTCCTGCTGCGTTTTCATCAGGTTGATAATTTCGGCTGCGGTTCTCACGCCGCCCATCTTCGCACGCTTGAGGTTGGTGCCATCCAGCAGGCTGTTCAGGACTTCAGTCAGCTCCGCCAGCGCCGCCGGCTGAACGCCGCCGAAGGTGGCGATACGCAGCATCACATCGTGACGCAGGCGTTCGTCAAACAGCGCCAGAATATCGGCCGCCTGACCACGTTTCAGGTGCACCAGGATGGTGGCGATGATCTGCGGATGTTCGTCGCGGATAAGATCGGCAGCCGCCTGCGGCTCCATAAAGTTGAGCGTTTCCATACCGCTGGTGGTTTCGCGCGTCTCCAGGATATCTTCCAGCAGGCTGGAGGCGCGCTCCTCGCCCAGCGCCTTGATCAGTACCGAACGCAGGTAGTCGTTGGAGTTCAGGCTCAGCGCCGCAAACTGCTCAGCATCGGTCTCGAACTCGCGCAGGACTTCCGTCAGCTGCTTGTGCGATATCTGCTTCATGCTGGCCATCGCCGCGCTGAGGTGCTGCACTTCACGCTGGTTCAGGTGTTTAAACACTTCAGCTGCGCGCTCTTCGCCGATGGTCATCATCAGGATGGCGCTTTTTTCTGTACCGGTCAGACTCATAGTTCGTTACTCATCCATTCACGGATAACCAGCGCCACGACGCGCGGATCGTTTTCAGACATATCGCGGATGCGCTGGCTCATCACTTCGGCGCTCATGCGGTTAGAAGATTTACGCTCCTGGTCCAGCTCATCTTTATTAATCTGCACGCTATAAGCAGCTTCTTCTTCCTGCGCAGCGGCGCGGGCAGCCACGGCTTCAGCAGCGGCCTGTTCCGCCTCGCGTTTGCGCATCAGCTGCGGACGCACCAGTTTGCGGTAGAGGATGAACGCAACCAGCGCCACCAGCAGCCAGCGGCCGGCATTCATCAGCTGATCGAAGAACGATTGCTGCTGCCAGAACGGCAGATCGCCACCTGCAGGCTCGGTGGTATTGAATACCGAGTTCACCACATTGATGCTGTCGCCGCGCGTCTGTGAATAGCCCATCGCTTCGCGGGTTAAATCTTCAATCTGTTTGATCTGCTGATCGTTCAGCGCGACCGCTTTGCCTTTACCGTCATCGCGGTAGTTCACGACCACGGCGACTGACAGACGCTGCACATCGCCAACGTTGAGTTTGGTGTGGCGGATTGAGCGGTCGAGCTCATAGTTCACCGTATCATTACGGCTGGAGCTGCTCGGGCCGCTGCTCTGGCTGGCGGTGCTGGTGGTGGTACCGGCATTCTGCGCCGCATTGTTCTGGCCATTAGCCGCGTTCTGCTGCGCCGGATTTGTCACCGGTGCATTGTTAGCAGGCGCAGGCTGATTAGAGAGGGCGCCAGGTACGCCACCCGGATAAGCGCTGCCGTTCTGATCGCTGGTGCTGGTCTGACGCGAACGCACCGCCGAGTTGGCTGGATTGGCGTTTGGCTGATACTTCTCATCCGTTTGTTCACTGCGGTCGAAGTTAATCTGAGCGGTGACCTGCGCGTGTACGTTGCCCTGGCCAACAATCGGGTTCAGGATCGCTTCAATACGCTGCTGATAACGCGCTTCAACTTCAGCGGCATATTTCAGCTGGGCGTCGTTGAGATCGCGTCCTTCACTGTCGGAGCGGGTCAGCAGGCGACCGGTCTGATCGACCACGGTCACGTTGCCCGGCGGCAGGCCCGCCACGCTGCTGGAGACCATATGCTGGATGGCCTGGATCTGCCCTTCATCCAGTGCCCGGCCAGGCTGCAGCGTCAGCGTCACTGAAGCCGACGGCGCTTTCTGTTCGCGAACGAAGAGGGTAGGTTTCGGCATCGCCAGGTGCACGCGTACGGCCTTGACCGGACCCAGCGTTTCAATCGTGCGTGCCAGTTCACCCTCCAGCGCACGCTGGTAGTTGATCTGCTCGCTGAACTGGCTGATACCGAACTTCTCTTTATCCATCAGCTCAAAGCCTACCGAGCCGCCTTTCGGCAGGCCCTGCTGCGCGAGTCGCAGGCGCAGTTCATGCACTTTATCGGCCGGCACCATCAGGGCACCGCCGTTTTCAGCGAACTGATAGGGGATGTTCATCTGCGTCAGCTGGGTGACAATGGCGCCGCCATCTTCATCAGAGAGGTTGTTATAGAGCACGCGGTAATCGGGCGCTTTGGCCCAGAGCACCAGCGCCAGCACAACCGCAATGGCTGCGGCCGCAGCGATGATGAGGGGAATTCGCGGATTAGCGCGCAGGCGGGCGAAAAGGTCTGTTATGCCTTTCTTTGCTGTATCCTGTGTAGCGGCTGCACTCGCATTCATGACCGATTCCTGCCTGACATAATTGACCGGGTAAGTTGTGGTAACAAAACAGACTCCCTGATACGTCTACCCGGTAATTGCGCTGCTGGCCATTAGAGTGCCGGCGGTAGCTGACGAAGTGAGCTCCCCGCACGGGCGTTTCCTTTCGGACCGCGCCGCAAAAACTTTAGGGTAAAAATGAAATTCCAATCTTATGGCAGGCATTATTGATGAATCGCATGACTTCGATGGCTGAATAAGCCGGGGTTTTAGGGGCTATTTAGCGCCTTTGTCCTATTGACACTGTGCTAACTTTGCAGGCGTAAAAAATTCACTCCCTTTTTCTGCGAGGTATAAAGATGTCAATTCAGGCAATAGATGGCGTGCTGCAGCAGCTGCAGATGACCTCACTGCAGGCGGCCGGCAAGGAAACTCACTCCTCCGGCCAGCTCGATTTTGGTGCCACGATGAAAGCGGCGCTGGACAAGATCAGTGAAACCCAGACCACCGCCCGCACGCAGGCGCAGGATTTTGAGCTCGGTAAGCCTGGCGTGCAGCTTAACGACGTCATGGTTGATCTGCAGAAGTCCTCTATCTCTATGCAGATGGGGATTCAGGTGCGCAACAAGCTGGTGAGTGCGTACAGCGATATTATGAATATGCAGGTTTAGCGGCGTAAGTAGCTGAATATAAATAAAAATACTACACTGCAGCCTTAGCGGAGCACGTATGTAGCACAAGATCGTTCATTTTCGTGTTGATGAGGGATAGCTGATCCGTATTGTTCTCTGACATCCAGGTACCATAAACCCGATAGACCATCTGCGCATCTGAATGGCCCATTTGCGCGGCGACGTAATTCGGGTTTGCGCCTGCAGACAATGCCCAGCATGCGAAGGTGTGACTGGATTAATATGGCTTACGGTAAGTTATGCCTGCACGCTTAACTGCTGCCCGCCACGTCTGAGGAATGGAAGCAATTGTGTAGTAATCATTGCTGACATTACTGATTGCGTGTGCTTTTGGGTTGAAAACGAATGTGGCCTCAACTGCTTTTCCCATACTCACATAACAACAGAGTGATGACTGCCGGCGGACGCATGTGGGTGATTTCAGGCTGATCCTTCAATGCTCTAATTGCTGAGTCGACCAGAAACACGGTCCGCACACCCGCGTCTGTTTTCGGTAGAGTGAAGTCTCCCTGGTTAGTGAGGCTTCGCCTGACGGTGATGGTTCCCCTGATCAGGTCGATGTCCTCCCATGCGAGTGCGCAAAGTTCGCTATGTCGCAATCCGGTATACACAATAACCGTTTTCATGCGCAAACTTAAAAAGCGAGTACTGGTCTGACATACACGTGTTGACGTATGCCACCGACCTGCCTTTGCCATGCCTATTTTTTCCGCGCCCGTATACGTAACTTCCTTTCAATAGCTCCAGCCGCATGCGCTGGATATTCTCCGTGCAGTGGCAGATTATTGCCGACTTCATTCACAACCCTGACAACTTTGATATTGATAAGGCTACTGGCGACAGACTGGACATTATCGGTTGAATCATAGGCTTGCCACGAAGCGTTCCGTCAGTGATCGCAAAAGTATTGCTTGGTTTTGAGATACATAACAATTCGGCCGGCTTTAAAAACAAATGCAGGCTTGCTTATATGGGGGGCACCGTTCTGCAGGGAATTTTTACCAGCTTATGGCGATTATCAACTGAGTGATAATGAATACAGACGGTTCCTTAAAGTTAAAATCGCCAAAAACGCCACGTCCGGCACCATAGCTTCTGATGAAAGAGTCAGCCTGCAGGAGATCATTCAGGTCGCCTTCAGCGGAGAGGCATACATCACAGACTGAAAGAATATGACGCTGGCTCTGAATATATCCCCTCAGATATCCCTGGATGAATTGCGCCTGATCGTAAGGCTGGGACTTTTACCTAAGCCTGCCGGCGTCAGATACGACTATTACTATCTGGTTACGCCCGGGCAGACGTTTGGCTTCTCAAAAAAACCCTCAGTCAGAGGGTTCGCAAGCAAATTCAATGCCGCCTGTCAGGGCTGTTTTTTCGAGGAAAATTCATATCTAAGATTGCACGATATACAGGAAACCTGCGCGCTTTCGGCTCAAATGCTCAGGGTCGGGAGCGAACGGTTTTTTGGCGGTACATCTCAGGCCGATGACCTGACATCGCAGGTCACTGATGCATTCTTGCGTGGGTGGGGAATTGTCGGGCCATCCGAAAACCCATCCATGGAAGATTTTAACGCTGCCATGTACATACTCAGTCAATTTATTGCTTATCAGCATCAGATGGGTGTACCGGAGTGGGATTCAGCACAGGAATACTATGTTGGCTCTCTATACGTCAGGAATGGAGATGCATACTCATCTATTGCGAGTAACAACATTAACAGCCCTCCGCCATCGTCAAAATGGGCGAAAGTGATTAATGATAAGAATGGACTTCTTAGCCTCGGATTAAGTGATGCCAACGGTTTTGTCGGCAGGCTTATTAACATTCAGATATTCACAGCAAGTGGCGTATATACCCCAACTGCAGGCGCAAAAAAGTGCATTATAGAGGCTGTTTCCGGAGGCGGCGGAGGTGGATCTGTTATTAATATTTCATCAGGACAAACTGCTGTCGGTAATGGGGGCGTGAGTGGCGAATATGTCAAAGCGCCACTTTTGACGGCTCAAGCAAAAAATATGATCATTGGCTCCCCTGGGGCTGGCGGGACATCGGGCAACCCTGGCGGCGCAGGCGGAGTGACATCTGTTGGAAATCTTATAAGTCTACGGGGTGGGTCCGGTGGAGGTGCTGGCGCTGCATCAACAACAAATACAATCGGAACAACATCCGGTAGCCCGACAGGAACCTTTGCTTATCCAATTGACTCTGTTTATCAAGGCAACTCACTCGGCCCTCGCGGAGTGATAGTTAACCCTAGGGTTTCAGGAGGAGCACTGGCCGGCACCGGTGGCTCATCACCATTTGGAAAAGGTGGCGATGGCACGAATGTATCATCGTCCGGAAATGATGCATCCGGCAATGGAGCTGGCGGGGCTGGAGCAATCAATATCGGTGCGAGCGCCACAAGAACTGGCGGCGCAGGTACAGGCGGTTTAGTAATTATTTGGGAGTACGTATAATGGCTAACTACGCATTGATTTATAGTGGAAAGGTAGTTAATACAATCGCGTGGGATGGGCCAGAAGAATCGCCAATGGAATTTGAAGAAGGTTTACATATGCCTTGATACCGGATAAGGCAGGTAATTAACCTTCTTATGATTGGCTGTATGATGGAAAAAATTCATCCCCCCCTGACTGATGATGAACTTGCCGCACAGAATCAGCAAAAAATTGATAATAATATTGCTACCAAAGCTAACTTATTAGCTCAGGCAGCTATAGTGATCGCGCCACTCCAGGACGCCTTGGATTTAGATGAAGCTACCGATGAGGAAACGTCTTCCTTAAAGGCGTGGAAACAGTATCGTGTGGCTGTAAATCGTATAGACGCCAACATCGCCGATGATATTGCTTGGCCCGCACAGCCATCGTATCTTAAGCTAAAAAGGGCCAGGCGATAAGGTAAGCTTGGCCCTAGCATTCACCTTCCCCCTAAAAACAATAGCCTTGTCAAAGATATTTTCTTCAAAACAATAGCTGCAGAAATACAAATAATGATGATCAAAGAGGCAAATAATGGCGTAGCCAATAGGTTGTAAACTAGTTTGTTGTTAAAATAGCTCCCAATATCAAGGAATCCTGATATCCTCGAAAGCGTTAGTGTTGAAATTATGTATATTGGTAGCGTAAATCGTCCGACATATGATGCGAGTGAGCTAAAACTTCTTAGGTTTGAAGTGTATGAGTATAAATATATTGCAGAAATGGAGCCAAAAAAGCCAATTGCATACCTATAAACAACTATATATAGCTGGTGCCAAAATTCAACTCCATGGAATCTCATTTTTGTTATGTATATATAAAATGATTTATCCCAAAATAAAAGCATTGCAAACCATGTAGCTAAAGAAAGTAATCCTAACCTGTGTTTATAACTAGCAATTATTTCTGTAAAGTAATGAGCGCAAAAGCCTATGAGGAAGTATGGTGCAAGAAATTTAGTTCTATCCATATTCCATGAGTCACCAAAAAAAAGAGAGGAAAAGAATAGAATTAAGAAAGGCGCCCAAGGCTTATCTTTTGATATAGCATAAGACATAGCCATCGCAACGCAGGATAAAAACAATGAGGATAAAAACCAAAAAGGGAATACGGCACCATACTTAATGTTTGGTATGTTTATGTCCCTATTTATAATAATAGACTCAAGAATGAACCAAGAAACAGAAGGTAAAATTAATTGAAGTATTTTTTTCCATGAGGAAATGACAGAGTTGCTTCTTCTGAGGCTGTAGAAAAATAGATAGCCACTAATCATCATAAAAAGTGGCATGTGAAAACTATAAATAAAAATAAAGAAAGGGTTGTTAAAGAAAGAGTCGCCTCTCTTATCAAGGAATTGAATAGAGTGACCCCAGCACACCAAAAAAATAGCAAAACCTTTCAAAGAATCTATTATTGTTATTCGTTCATTGTTGTTCATAAGTTTATCAGTGGTTGCCATACGCTAAAAGGATAAAGTGTCTTAATTCAAAAAATATCACATTCTGCTTCTTGCAACAATCAAGCGAGAGCCTGACGCTAGGTTTGATTTCATTTTTTATAATCATAAAAAAGCCCCGGCGACGGGGCAATCCTGTACCGCGCCGATCTGAGCAGGCTACGGTGTGGGAGCCTAAACAGTAACCACTCACGCCGTCTGCAGCAAATAAATATCCATACCAGCCAAAAGGTTCGCAAAAAATACCCCTGGCGCATCTTGCTCAGATCCACCGATTGATATTGCTGTATATATACAGTAATTATCAGAGGAGGATTTTATCATGCCACGCGAGTACCAGATAAAAGAAGCATTCATCAGCTCCATTAAGCGCGAGCCATCAGGCCGCAGCACCGTTACCACTGCCGACTTCGTAGAGGAGCTGGAGCGCGTTAACTGGCACTTCGCGCTCAAAGCAGCCAACGACTGGATACGGAGCCATACAACCACCTTCCGCGATGCCTCAACGCAGGAGGGTGAGAATATGACGTGGTTCCGGTTCAACCCTAACGGTGGCCTCTGATGGGGTTCCCTTCACCGGCGCAGGACTACATACAGCCGCGCCTCAGCCTCAACTCAGTATTCATCCCAAATCCGGCCACAACGTTCCGTGTCGATATCCCGGACGGCTTCCTGCTGGTCGACTCAGCTGCAAAGGTAAAACCCGGTAACAGGATTGCGTATCAGTGGAACGGCTATTCAGGACTGGGGAAGATGTACCGCTACAGCCTGGTGACAGAAGAGGGCGAGGTGATAGAAGGTGAGCCACTGAATGATGTCATCGTGCTGGGGAAGGTGACGTGCGAGGTAAGGCATGTGTATGACGATTCCAGGGCGCCATAAATCAGTTCTGTTCTGGTAACACATGTAGCACAAAAAAATACCGCAAAGCACCTCATATTCACCCGACGGGTAAAACGTGCCTTGCGGTATACCTTTGATAAAACGTGAATCAGCCTAAAACAACTCACATGCTAAAAACTGCCAAGGGATATTATGAATATGCAGGTTTACTTGTTTTAACTATTTGATTTTAAATTTTTTATTTGCTGTGTGGATTTAATGTGGGACAGCGATGGGGCATATCCGGACTTCAGATTTCTACCAGGTTGCAGCTTATAAAAGGCACATATGCTCCTGAATATATCAGGCGTGATTAAGAAATGGATAGGATGACAAATTACGTCAGATTTCCAGAGGGTTAATAAAGAGCGGCGCAGTGACGCGGGAAGATGTTATTCACGTTATCGGCCTGGAATAGAAAGATGGCGGGCATAGTTATATTAACGCTTTTATGCACTGCATAGAGCGCGTTTAAGAGCAGATAATTGATTTAGTTTTACTGGAGATGCCGGGAACAAAAAGCCCTGGTTAAAGGTCTGCAATAGCTGATAAGACCATAGGTGCTCATTGGCAGCTCAGGCAAAATAATCTCTGGCATGCATTCGCCGGATAAAAGCTCCTGCATCAAAAATGAACAAATTTGCATTAGAGAGGCAACCATAAAGGGCAGCGCAAAGGATATCTGTCATCAGTCAGCAAACGCCGTTGCTGACTAACTTGCCTGATAGCGGCAGCGCTGCTGAATAGTGTCGCTTTAGTGAGGCGCATCTCAAAACCCGCCGGTAAGCGGGTTTTCAGGCTTCGCGATTATGCGGCCATCTGGCGGCACAGTTCCGCGCAGTGATGGCAGGCTTTCGCGCATGCCTGGCAGTGATCGTGCTGGTGCTGACCACACTCATCGCCACATTTCTGGCAAATCTCTGCACAAAGCTGGCAGAGCGCGGGCGCAAACTCACTCTTCAGCGTCATAAACTGTGCGGCGAGACGGCAGATATTCGCACACTGCATATCCATCCGGATACACTCCCGCATCATCTCCGGATTTTCCTCTTCAAGACATGAAACGGCACAGTTATCACAGGCGGCTGCACAGAGGTAGCAGGCTTCAATGCACTGTTTGTATTGATCCAACATATCTTCTCCTCGGTTAGGGTTACCTGATAAGCCTGGAAAAAATCCCCAATTATGCAAATTGTGAATATGTTAATAACGTTTTCAGCACGGCGCTCATTTTGTGACTGGCACGCGCGCTGAAGAGTAAGCCGCGCGAACATTCATCAATTTGCGCCTGTAATTCACTCAATTTGTCTTATCTGCACAGGCTTTACAAAAACATCAGGCGTATTTGCTTGATCGTTTACGGGAACTGCTATTACTGTATTTATATACAGTAATCATTTTGAGACCATGGATATGGAGCTTTTACACCCGGCGGACATCCGCGCCATCCTTGAATTACCGCTTTATGTCAGCCGCGTTCCCTGCGGTTTTCCGTCGCCGGCTCAGGACTACGTTGAGCAGCGAATCGACCTGAACAGGTTGCTTGTACAGCATCCCAGCGCGACATATTTCATTAAGGTCAGCGGTGACTCAATGATTGAAGGGGGCATCAACGACGGCGATATGCTGGTAGTAGACAGCTCAATCAAAGCCGGACACGGTGATGTGGTAGTCGCTTCAGTCTGTGGTGAATTTACAGTTAAACAGCTTATGCTGCGCCCGTTTCTGCATCTCAGGCCCATGAATGCGGCGCATGCGATCATTGCAATTGAGGACGCCGATCAGTTTGAAATTTTTGGTGTGGTCAGACATGCCATTAAGACGATAGGCCCATAGATGTTCGCGCTGGTGGACGTTAACGCGTTCTATGCGTCGTGTGAAAAGATATTCCGGCCGGATCTGAAAGGCGCGCCGGTTGTGGTGCTGAGTAACAACGATGGCTGCGTGATCGCCCGGTCGGCTGAGGCCAGAAAGCTGGGTATCAAAATGGGCGCGCCCTATTTTAAAATGAAAGATGAACTGACGCGTCACAATGTGCGGGTGTTCAGCTCTAATTATGCGCTTTATGCCGATATGAGTGACCGGGTGATGACCACGCTGGAGGAGATGGCGACAGCCGTTGAAATCTACTCGATTGATGAAGCATTTATGGATCTGACCGGGATGCAGCGCTACACATCGCTGGAAACCTATGGCAGAGCGATCCAGCAGCGGATATACCAGGAGATGCACCTGCTCACAGGGGTGGGTATTGCTCAGACTAAAACGCTGGCAAAACTGGCTAACTATGCAGCTAAAAAATGGACCAAAACCGGCGGGGTGGTGGATCTGTCAGATGCAGAACGGCAGCGCAGACTCATGGCACTGGTGCCGGTAGAAGAGGTATGGGGAGTGGGCCGGCGTCTCAGTAAAAAACTGAACGCGATGGGCGTGATCACGGCTAAGGATCTGGCTGATCAAAGCACCTGGGTTATCCGTAAGCACTTCAGCGTGGTGCTGGAACGCACGGTCAGAGAGCTGCGTGGTGAATCCTGCCTTGAGCTGGAAGCGTTAGCGCCTGACAAACAGCAGATAGTGTGCTCACGCTCCTTTGGTTCACGCATTACTGAATATCGTGATATGCGCGAGGCGGTCTGCAATTTTGCAGTACGGGCCGCTGAAAAGCTCAGAGCAGAACGCCAGTATTGCCGGCAGATAGCGGTGTTTATCCGCACCAGTCCGCACGCCGACGATGAGGTATTTTACGGCAATCAGGCGCTGGGCAGGCTGGCTATCCCGACTCACGACAGCCGGGATATTATCCGCGTGGCGACAGACGCGCTGGATCGTATCTGGCTTGAAGGCCGGAGATATATGAAAGCGGGCGTCATGCTGGGCGATTTTTTTAGCCAGGGCGTGGCGCAGCTTAACCTGTTTGATGAGTTCCAGCCGCGCGCAAACAGCGCAGCCCTGATGCAGGTAATGGATAAGGTCAACCAGGAAGGCAGGGGGCAACTGTGGTTTGCAGGGCAGGGGATCGCGAAACCCTGGGCGATGAAGCGGGAAATGTTGTCCCCGTCTTACACGACGCGTTACGCCGATTTGCCGGTCGCGAAATAACATCCCTGTTTCAATTACCCGGCTTTGACATTCAGTTACCCATATCTTCAGGCGTACGCTGGATCACAATTTCCAGCGCGTTGCGGTAGATATCCTGTTTCACAATATCCTGTTCCGCTTCAAGCCGCATGATCAGGGCCAGAATGATATCTTTGTTCGTCACGCGAATCTTGCGTGTGGTCAGTTCAAGCCGGATTTCAGAGATGATCACACGTTCACTCAGATACTGTTCACCGGTAGTTTTAAAGTAGTCGCTGAGCTGAGACTCCGGGGTAGCAAGCTGTTTCATATTAAGCCTCACAAAAAGAGAAATCACACATGTTATTGTCTGGCGGTGGCAAAAGCGTATGCTCTCCGCGCTGCAATAAACTTATACAAGATTTTCGTAGTTGTACAACTCGCGCAGCGCTCTTTTGTGTGGTCGTACGTGTAAATGATATGCATCAAAATAAGCGCGCTATTTTTTGGATCGATCATTTCCTTTATAAGCAGGACGTTAGTGCAGTGCGGAACAAAGCGCACAATCTTCACGCGAACCGCGCTGAAAGAGAAATTTTATGCGCGGTTAATCCGGCAGAGGCCGGGAGCGGGTTTTCACCCATTTTATTTTGCTAAACGCAGCGCGAAATCTGTAAGTCAGGCTACTTTTAATGCTCAGACCAATAATCAACAGAGGTGCGCATGCACTCACAACAGGTCAGTATCAATCTGTACGCTTTGGCGATTCGTAAACTTGCTGCCGCTCACCAGACAGGAAAAGATCTTAGCGACGTAAAACACCAGGTCGATGCGGTTATTCAGACGATGAAAGAGGGGATGACCGTTGATAAAACGGAGCAAATCGAGATGTGGGGTGAGCTGCTGGCGATCCTCGATAACTGTAGCCGCAATACGGCTCATCCTTCATGGATCACCGTTATCAATCACGCGCGTTATCGGGTAAAGAGCAGAAAAAACACTGCAGTACAGTATTACCGGCAAATCAGCGCCTGATAAAACACTGCCGATCGTGACGATCGGCAATAATTTTTCAGCCTGATATCAGGGCTCATCAATACGGGAAACTTTCAGGTGCGCACTGTTGCCTTTGCCATAGACTTTACCGCTGACGCGGATTTTGTCGGTGGCATCATAGGTTTTACCTTTAAAGGTCTCAGCAGGTGCATCAATACGCACGGTGCCTGAGCTGTCGCGGAACTGATAGCTGTTATCACCGATCTTTTTGAGGATGTACCCTTCAAGGGTTACGTATCCGCCCTGACGGAAATCGCGGATCAGCGACACGCGCGTCTGACCGGTATCTTCTGATCCTTTATAGCCTGCATCTTCTTTATGCTGCGGCGGCGGCGTTTCACCCGCTTCAAATCCCCCTTTTTCAGCGTAAGCGCCAAAGCTCAGACACAGCATCACAGCAGCCCATGTAATTTTATTCATGTCACTCTCCTTGAAGTCAATCGACCCGTTAAGCATGGCACAGGTTTCGCCGGGGAGCAGGGGGAGAACAAAATTAATAGAGCGTCTGAACAAAAGGTATACAGAAGAAGAAAGGAGGCATCGCGTGGGTACATTTGTACAGCAATAAAAAAGCCAGCACCCCGGTCTGGCTTTTTTATTGCGCTGAGCAGCCGTCTGATTATGTGCAGACAGTCAGGGCAGCGAAAGCCGGCCACTGATAACCCGATAGCCTGATCCGGCAAAGGCGTCAGCATCAAGCGGCTCTTTTTTGCCTGGGCCAAACCATCGCGGGTTGTGCTCTCCCGCGTAATACCACACTTCCGGTTCCGTTGTGGCTGATTCCACCCAGTAATAGCCTTCCTGCATCGTCTTATCCTCCTGCGAGGACTATAGTTCAGCTGCGCTACGCTTAACAGCACTGCGCGCCATTCTCTACAGAAAAATGTGCCGTCAGTGCTCTTCAGGAGGCGTCAGTTTCTCGCTGAGAAGCACAAAGCCCGCGGATTTAAAGCGCGCCAGAGAAAGAGGTATTGGCTCCATGGGCCGGTAAAAGCCGCGCCCCGCATCCCAGAACCAGACCTCTGGCTCAGTTGTTCTGCTACCCACCCAGTAAAAACCCGTTTCCATTAGTGCTCTCCAGAAATGAATGAAGGCACGCCTTCTTAAATTTCCGCAAAATGATGTATCAGGTAAAGTCGATAATCAATCTTGTTTACCGCTTCGCTTATTTTACAACTTACCTTGTGAGGTGCCGAATATCCTCTGGCTATGCACAACATACGTATCTGCATTAACCAGAATACGGCTCCTGTTCATTATCAGTCTGAATTTCATTACCAGGTGCAGCACAGCAGAAGCCTGTTATCCGGGGGTTAACGGTCAGCCTGCCTGCGCTTTCCGATTAACAGCAATGCCGTGCCAGACAGGCTTCGGCTTTCACTGCCAGGTTTACATTTAACGGCCGAAATCGATTTCACACTTTACACGGAGTCAGGCTAAGTTGTACAGCTCATCAAAGTTGTACAGGTTTGCGCTGGTTGTATAGAAGCGTCTGGTGTTTTAATTCCCGTAACGAAAAGGCGTTGCGTTTTGCTTTAATTTTAAACAAAAGAGAAGGCTCAGGGCTGATTAAGCTGATGATAGGCGAGACAAAATCGGGAGCACTGAAATTATGCACGTTTGAAATAAAAAGTACGATCTCATCTGACCGCACAAATTGATAAAGCGTAACTTATACGAATGGAGAAATCATGTATAACTTCAGGTGTTATGTATGGCGTTATCAGGCGCCTTTTTATCTGACTGGCTAAGCCCGCTCGGGACTGAAACAGTAAATGAGCTTTACAGCTGTATAATTAACCGCGTAATACGCTGCTGAGTAATAGAAAACAAAACTCCAGGGCTGAATATAATTCATAGCAGATTTACTGCTGAATATGATCATCCTCTTTTCATGCAAAACAAAATCTATTTCATACAAAGTTGTCAGGACAATGAACCCGGTATTCCTGTTGTTTTTTCTGAAACGAAGAGCGCGTTAATAACCAGATTTATTTCCGCATTCTGAACTGGCTGCCAGCAAAACAGGCGCGGGACGGTAACCGGTAATGGCAGCCTGATCGTTTGCTGTTGCTATCGGGAGTCGCTCCGCTTTACCGCGAACAGAACGACAGCTGCTACACTTACAGATGCCGTGAACAGCGGCGGTAAATGTCAGTGCTGAAACAGAGGCGAGCAGGCTTATGAAAGATGGATATTACTGGGTGAAAGATGGTGAGCGCTACCCGGAGGTATGGTTCTATCAGCGGCAGTTTGGCTGGTTTCGTCCCTGCAGCGCGGTTCCGATGACGCAGCGCACCTTTGAAATGATGAAGTATGTCATCCTCAGCGAGCGGCTTGATGCGCCTGCAAAGCAGCTGCAGGCGCAGTAAATCGTAGTCAGAGATGCGCTTCTGACAGATGCTATCTGATTTCAGGCCATGCGATTGACGGAAATGCATTCAGCATTGGCCGCGCAAAAAGATAGCCCTGAAACTGATTAATACCGGCTGCTTCAAGCCACATCCACTCTTCTGCTTTTTCAACGCCTTCGGCCACTACGGCAATTTCCAGTGAAGCGCAGCATTTAATAATCGCATGCACAATTGCCTGCTTCGGGCCGCTTTTATGAACGTCACTGATAATTTCACGATCGATTTTTATTTTATCGGGCTGAAATTTTGCCAGCAGAGAGAGTCCGGCAAAGCCGGCACCAAAATCATCCAGCGCCAGACTGATACCGGCAGCTTTTAACTTCCGGACTTCCGCTGTAAATTCATCGGCGCGTGAAATGATTTCATTCTCTGTGACTTCCACCACGATTTGCTCAGGAATGAGACCGCTGGCGTGGATCTCTGCAAGCAGGAAATCTACGGCATGGGGTACGGTCACCAGAGACATCGGCAGCAGATTGATAGTGAGTGTATGCTGCCCCAGCCCGAGCTTGCTGGCGAGATTGAATGCCAGGCTTTTTGACTGAATATCGGCCCGATAAACCGCATCACCACCAAAGGCGGCGAAATACTCTTCCGGCGCACCGCCGGAAGGCGTGCGGATCAGCGCTTCATAGGCAGCAATGCGCCGTGAAAAGGGATCCACAATAGGCTGGAAAGCAAAGCGGCAATCCTGAATGAAGTGCTGAAAATCATTCAGCTCGCGGCGTGCTGTATCATCTTCGACAAACTCCCACGTGTTCGCCGGCGGGATTTCAAAATAGTTCTCTTTTTCACGCGCCTCAACAAAGGTGCGCAAAAACTGCAGGGCACGATCGTCGTAGGTCAGCTGATGGCGTGACGTACCTTTATCAAGTACAGCCTGCAGCACGCTGCTTCTGGCATGCTGACGCAGATCAAACAGCTCCATACCAGTATTACCAAAGCGGCGCGCTGGCGCAAAATCATGCATCAGCTCTACCAGGTTGTGATGACGTGCATCCTGACGAATACGCTCATAGATATGCCTGACAGCGCGATCCGGTCCTTCCAGAAGCTGAAAGAAATGCCGGCCATCAAATAATAAAATGCCGGTTATGTCCGACAGCGCATTTTTGGTGTTTGCGCGGGCCACAATATCTTCAAGAACTCTGACGGGAACATGTTCATCAAGATGACTGCGGTAAAGAATAGTGGTCAGCATGCAATTGTCCTGCCGGAACGTTATTTAAGCCTCTACATTAACCGTCGAACCGGCAAAGATGTCCAGCCCGGAGAGGCTAAATCAGCATAAAATTTACCTATTTATCTGATAAGCGCGGCGGCATAACAGGCGTCAATTCAATTTATCAATCGGACGAAATGAATATGCACTAACGATAAATATTTTCGATTGAATAGATTAACGAAATGCGTATCTTAAACGGCGTTAGCCGGAGGAATAAAATGTTACGCGATTACTTAAAACTGGACGCAGAAGATCGTCTGATTGAGCAGGATAAACAGGCTGCGAGGCAGGATCGGGAAGCCACTACCCGCTGGCAGATCGTAAACAGCCAGGGCCTGGTAAAAGGCAGTGTGATGCTGAGCGACAGATTTACTACCCGTCGCTCCTGGAACGTGAACTACCGTATTACGCAGACGGATGCGTCAGGCCGGGTTGTTATCGATCGCCTGACCGACGTTCTGTAACAGGTAAATACCCTATGCCACACCCGCCCCGTGCGGGTTTTTACCGATCGTCAGCGCGGTAACGCCGGCGCTGCTCAGCCAGCACGCCGATAATCTGCACCTCATGTCTGTCCGTGCGAAGCACAGGATAATCTTCATTAACCGGACGCAATAAAAAATGCTCTTCGTTCTGAGAAGGAGAGTGCACCCGTAACATTCTGACCAGCGCCTGCCCGGCATACAGCGCCAGCACAACCTCACCGGGTGCTGCAGATCGCTGTGGTTCAAATATCAGCAAATCGCCGGGCAGAAAGGCTGGCTGCATGGAATGATCGTTTAACTGAACGGCGACAGCACTGTCGCTTACCGCATTGTCACAGTAGAGGAAGCGATCCGCTTCCCGCTGCAGCTGCAGGCGGGTCTCATCCAGCCAGCCGGTGACCTGCTGCAGCGTCAGCAGCGGCACAGCCCGCACGCTGCTGTGGCTGCTGACGACCGCAAACGGTTCCCCCTCACCATCAAACAGCCATGCCGCCGGGCACTGGAGCAGCTCTGCCAGCCGGAGCAGGTGTTCGCCGCGCGGCAGCGTCTCATTTTTTTCCCATTGTGAAATGGCTACGTGCGACACCCCGACGTCTGCCGCCAGCTGCTGCTGGGTGAGTTTCAGTATTTTACGGCGAGCGCGAATACGCTGGCCTGGCGTTTCCTGATTCTGCATCTTGACAACTCCTGAAAGATTTACTTAAGTATACTTAAATTAATCGATTAAAGTAAACTTAAAATACACTGACCATATGACTGGCAAGGGGAGGTCAGTGTATTCCGGGCGGAGCCCTTGCCAGTACTGAGAGGTAAGGCATGGAGAGTAGTATGATCACCAGCGTTGGCGCACTGCTTCTCGGCGGTGGTGCAGCCGCGGTGTTCTGGAAACCATTACTGGCCGGCATAGCAACCATCGTAACCAGCAATCGTGCAGGCGGAGAGATTATCACCAGTTACAAAGAGCAGGTGATGTTACTGAAAGAGAGTCATGCGCTGATGCGGCAGGAGAACGATGAGTTGCGCATTCGCCACGATCGCAATCTGCGCCGCATCTCTTCACTGGAGACCGATCTGCGCCTGATAAAAAATGCGCTGGGCATTTTGCTGGCCACAACGGAAACCGATCACAGCGATAAACTTCGCACTCAGATCAATCAATTGATAACCACGCTTGAGGAGAATCGTGATGGTGCAGATAAACAGTGAATTTACGATAAGAAACCACCGGCGTCAGCTACTGCTGGGAGGAATGATGCTGCTGTTATCGCTGATATGCATTGGTATGACGGCCATGTTTATCTACGTCAGCAATGAGGCTAACCAGCGCGTCGAAAATATCCGGGAAGAGTACCGGCAAATCTCTGACCGGCGCGAAGCGCGGGTGGCTGAACTGACGGAGCAGCTGGCAGAACTGCAGCTAAAAATTGACGGAATAGTGGTGCGGGAAAAGGCCAGACCGGCTAAACGCAGCAGCTAGCAGCAGGGAGGCGCTGATGAGTATTACCAGTCAGATCGCGGTATGGCTACGGCAGCGGCGATCGTTAACCCGGAAGAAGGAGAGTACCATGAGTGAACAACAGAGCATTAACCCGGCAGCAGCAGCGGAGCCGCACGATGTGTCCCCGCTGGAGAGTTTTGCCAACGAAACGGCACCGGCCAGTTCTGCTGCGCCGGCGTTAACGGAGGGGAGCGTAGCGGGCGCAGAAGTCACCGCGACAACAGAGGAGAGAGTACCGGCTGATACAGCGGCGCAGCCAGCAGCAGACGATCCGCTGGCGACAACACCGGCCAGCACGGACGCTGCTCCGGCGGTATTGCCGGCCCAAAACGCTGAGGAGAAAACGTCACCGGCCGCAGCGGCACTGGATGCCGGGGTAAAGGATTTTGTGCAGGCATTTACGTTTGTTGAACATGGCGTGAGCCAGCTGGGGGAAGCAGCCAAAGCGGAACTGATAACGCTGGCGCGAAAATACCTCTGATGTACAGCCATCTATACTGACAGGGATGTCAGCTTCAGCCGTTCACAGACTTCCGACTATTCTTAGTGCGGCTTCGCTATTATCGACTATCTTTAATCACTCAGACGTTATTTTAACTGGCAAAACAAGCAAAAAGGAAAATAGCATGAGCGATTCAGAAGCGATTAAAACCAAACCTGAGTACCTGCGCGATGTTACCTCACAGCTTAAAGAGATGCGTCACTATGCGCAAACCAACACTGAAACGCTCTCTGCACACTGGCTGGCGTTTGATGCCGGTGAGTACAAAGACAAAGAGTACGCAGGACGTTTTGAGCAGCTGATTAATGAGCAGGGTAAACTGCTGGAGAATATTGATCAGACAATTCAGGATTTAGAGATTGCGGTTAACCATATTGAGCAGGAGAGCTAACCGCATACGGCAGGGTGGCCTAGTCGGCCACCAGCCACATATCCGCCTCATCGAACATCTCTTCGACAATGCGCGCAACGGTCGCTTTATCGTTTTTGCTTAAATCGGTTTCGATTCCGTTGCGCTCCATCGGTTTTACCCGTACTTCAGCCTCCGGAAACACACGCTGCACCCGCTTTTCGAGCTCAGCCTGAATCATTTCGCGCGCGCCGGGCAGGCCTGCGACGTTGCGTTTGTCGTAAATCAGCTCTACAAACATCAGAACCATCCATCAAATAAGGTCAGGGCATCATATTACTGTAAATAAAAACAGTAGCAAGGGGCGCAGGCGGCACAGAAGGGAAAAAAGTGTACGCACCGGTGAATCAGGAAGGGTTGCCGGAAAAAGCAGGGAAAAAAATGAACCTCTGGAAGTGGAAAACCAGCACCACTTCCAGAGGTGGCGCACACGCACCATTCGTTAAGGGACAATCCTTGACGGTTGTCATGGTGCGTAACTTATACAAAAATATTCCTTTGTACAACTATATTTTCTCTGTTGTACAACTTTGCGCGCTGCCGTGCAGCGCTACAGCTCATTCTTTATACAAAACTCTTCCCACGTCATACCCAGCGCCTCAGCGTGCGTCTTCAGATAAGCTTCAATCGCCTCTGCGGCGACCGCCTTATCCGGCTCGGCGAGCTGAATAGAGAACAGAATACCATCCAGTTTTTTCTGGCGGATAAAAGCCGCATAGATACGTTCGGCATGCCAGTCGCGCAGTTCACGCAGTGACATATTCGCCGCGCGGGCGTCGCTTTCGCTCAGCTCATCCAGCGCGGCCTGAAAGGTAGGGTGGGCGGTAAAAAACAGGCTGCGTGCCAGGCTATAGTACTCTTCAGGGGTTTTCATGCTCTATTCCGGGTCATTAACTCGGCGCATAGTGTAACGGTAACCTGGCGCGTTGTCAGGCGCGCCGGGTTTTGCTGCAGACCGCTTGCCTTACGCCTGAGAAAAATTATACCGTAGCCGCCATTAACGCGAGGACAGGGAATTAAAATGAAAAAGTGGATCGTGCTGGCCGCCGTCGCGCTCAGCGGGTGTGCGCAGATTAACAGCTACAGTGATGCGGTAAAAACCCCGGCACCGGCCGCGCTGCAGGGCAACTGGCAGACCGTCGGGCCGCAAAGCAAGCTTATCAGCGGCCAGGCGCTGGGCAGCCTGATTATCACCGCCGACGGCGACACGCTGGATTGCCGCCAGTGGCAGCGGGTGATTGCCAAACCGGGCAAGCTGACCCGTCTGAGCGACAACTGGGTCAACGTCAATCGCCAGTCGCGCGTGATGCCGCTGGTGCTGGAAAACGGTGAATTGCAGTATGATGGTCTGCGCCTGCGTAAAGTGGAACAGCCCACCGTGGAGTGCCAGCAGGCGCTGGAAGAGGTCGCGAAGCGGCCCGATGAGGCGGTGATTCAGGATATTGAGCCAGAGCTGATGAAACCGGTCGCGGCACACACCGTGCAGTAACGCAGTAAGAGACCCTCTCCCGGCGGGAGAGGGCAGGCATTCAGCTCTGCGGCAGCCAGACGTCGCCCTGCTGGCCATAAGCACGCATGACCGATTTCTGTACTGAGGACTGACTGACCAGCCGCGTCAGCTCATCCATCCGCGCCTGCAGCAGACGCTTCACTTCGCTCTCATTGTCCAGAATATGACGCAGGACCGGACGCAGCTGCTCCTGCAGCTGGCCTGACGGCGGCGTGGTTTCCGTACTCTGCGCCAGACGCTCCACCGCACTGACGTAATCCATTTCGTGAGTAATCAAATCATCCCACTCGCCGCGGCTGGCGTGGCGCAGCATGCCGTGGCTGAGGGTGAGGATCTGCTGATAAGCCAGCATCAGGTGCGGTGCAGTAGTCATAACATAGCGTCCTAAAGAGTTAAGATTAAGCGACTTCTTTCCAGGCATCAGCGATATTGCGCAGCAGCGTTTCAACCTCTTCCAGTGCTGCCACGTCGTTGCGGATGTTCGCCTCAACCAGACGGCGGACCATATAAGAGTAAAGACCGATAAGGTTCAGCGTCAGCTCATCGCCCGACGCCTCATCCAGACCCTGTTTCAGGCCGGCCTCGATAATATTGATCGCTTTCGAAATTGCGTTGCCTTTGCCCGCAATGTTGCCCTCCTGCATAAACAGACGCGCACGCACCACGGCGCTGATGGCGCCATCAAACAGCAGCGTCATCAGCTGCGGCGAGGTGGCGCTCATTACGGCGCTCTCAACGCCAATTTTTGCATAGGCCTGCGTGCCGTTTGCACCGTACATGGTTACTCCTTATTTTTTCGAGCTGCTGGTCATGCTGTCAAACTGCTGCGTCAGGTAGTCGCTGGTGCTGTTGAGCTTACTGACGGCGAGATCCAGCTGGGTAAACTGGGTTTTATAGCGTGCAATCAGGTCATTGATGCGCGTATTCATGTCGTTATATTTCTGCGTCAGCTCATTCAGCGTTTTGCTGACGCCATCTTTGGCGCTCTGGATCGGCCCTTTGCTTGAGAGCCAGGTCGTAAGGTTATCGGCCAGTCGCGTGGTAATACCGGTTTTTTTCCCGTCGCCGACGACCATCTCTTTAATGCCGTCCGGATCTTTCGCCAGCTCGGTTTTCAGCTTGCTGTCATCCAGCGTGAGCTTGCCGGAGGTGGGATCGGAGGTGATGCCAATCTGCGCCAGCGTTTTATAAGAGGAGCTGCTGGCGGAGTTGGTCAGCAGCCCCTTAATCTGCGTCTGAATGCTGCGCAGGGTGCTGTCACCAACCAGCGCGCCGTTGCTGGCATCCTGCGCGTCGGCACCTTTTTCCACCGCGGTGTATTTGGTCAGCGTACTGAACTGATCGAGCAGCGTGTTATAGGCGTTAACAAAGTTGCTCAGCGCAGTAGTGGCTTTTGACGTGTCCTGCGCCACGGTCAGCGTCTGGCTGCCGCTGGTGGTCGCGGTCAGATTCAGCGAGATCCCCTCCAGCGCGTCGCTGATGCTGTTACTGCTGCTGGTAATTGGCACATTATTCACGGTGAGCTGCGCGTTCTGCGCTGCGACGCTGACGCTGAGCTTGTTGTTCGCTGCGATATCATTTTGATCAAAGCCGACCACTGCCTGCAGCGTGTCGTCGCCGCTGACGCTGACCGCTGCCACCGCGTGTGCCTCGCCGGTTTTAGTGGCGGTCAGCGACAGACGGTACTCACCCTCGTTGCTCTTGATAATACTGGCAGAGACACCGGCATTCGCTTTATTGATCGCATCACGCATCCCGGTCAGCGAGGTCTGGTCGCTGGTGAGGGCAATATCTTTGCTGCTGCCGTCGGCAAGCTTAATGGTCAGGGTGCGGCTGGCGGCGCTGTCGCCGAGCGCGCTGCTGTTGCTGCTCTGCGCCGCCGAGGTCAGCGTCTGCGCCTGCGCCAGCTGGGTCACGTTAATACTGTACTTACCTGCCACTACGTTGCCCGACGTCGTGGCGCTGAACGCGCTGCTGCTGCTGGTCGCAGTGGTGGCGCTGAAGACATCGGCGCTATTGAGCGCGCTGTTGGCGGTCTGAAACGCGGTCAGCGCGCCTGAGAGTGAGCCGTAGGCGCTGAGCTTCGCGGTATAGGCGCTCTGCTGGGTGGTAATCGGCTTTAAGTTCGCTTTTTCGGCGTTGGTTAAGCTATCGAGAATATCGCCAAGCTGCAGGCCTGAGCCGACGCCGAGGGAAGAGATGCTGGCCATATAGTTTCCTTTTCCTGTCGCTGCAAAGAGTGAATAGCGCAATTATCGGCGTCAACGCGTCAAAGTTTAGAATTAATAACCGGTGAGTAATAAACGGAATAGAGGGGCGTAAAGGAGGTAATTCGGGCGCTAAAAAAAAGTTAAGCGGGGCTAAAGAAGCGCAAGCGGGTGGCGATAACCATAAGCATGGCAGGTGGAGCGAAAAAAATTCACCCGGTCCTAAAAAAAATCTAAAGGTTGTTCCGGGGCAGACGATAACAACTTTGACGGCGATGAAGCCGAAGGGTTGAAGCCCACACCTTAACCGAAAGACTTGATTAAACAGGAAACTTTATCATGGCCCAGGTCATTAACACTAACAGCCTCTCGCTGATCACTCAGAACAACATCAACAAAAACCAGTCTGCTCTCTCTTCTTCAATGGAGCGTCTGTCATCTGGTCTGCGTATCAATAGCGCGAAAGATGACGCAGCAGGCCAGGCTATTGCTAACCGTTTTCAGTCCAACATCAAAGGTCTGACTCAGGCAGCCCGTAACGCCAACGACGGTATCTCAGCTGCGCAGACCACTGAAGGCGCCTTGTCTGAAATTAACAACAACTTACAGCGTGTACGTGAACTGACCGTACAGTCGCAGAACGGCACCAACAGCCAGTCTGACCTGGACTCTATTCAGGACGAAATCAAATCCCGTCTGGATGAGATTGACCGCGTATCGGGCCAGACCACGTTTAACGGCGTGAACGTACTGGCAAAAGATGGCACCATGAAAATCCAGGTTGGCGCCAACGATGGCGAAACCATCTCTATCGACCTGAAGCAGATCGACAGCAAAACCCTGGGTCTGACCGGCTTTAACGTGAACGGTAAAGGTGGTGTTGCCAATGCCGTTGCTACTGGCGCAGATTTGAAAGCAGCAGGTTTTACGCTGAGCGGTTCAACCTATACAGGTTCTGCTGGTTATAAAGCCGCTGCCTCCTCAGACGTATTAAGTAATCTGGCTGATGGCGCAACTGTTACCAGTGCTGGTACCGTTGATGATGGTTTATCTGCCGCGGCTAACACTTATAAGTTTGATAAAGCCAGCAATAGCTTTACCTTCTCAGAAGCAGGCGCAACATCAGCTAAAGTTTTAAGCTATCTGAATCCATCAGCTGGTGACACTACTAAGGCCAGCGTAGAGATTGGCGGTTCCAAGCAGGATGTAATTATTGCTAAAGACGGAACTCTGACCGCTGGTGATGACGGTGCAGCGCTGTTCCTGGACACAACAGGTAACCTGACAAAAAACAGTGCTGGCAGCCCGCCAGTTGCAACGCTGGCCGGTTTACAGACTAACGGTGGCGGTACAGCAAAAGCTTCAACCATCACTACAGAATCCGGCGAAACCCTGACACTTACAGGTGGTACAGCTGGTAAAATTGATGTATCTGGTGCCTCAATCAGCGCTGATAAACTCAAAGCAGGTATGGCGGCTGGTGGTTACACGGCTGGTACATATGATGTAGATGGTGCTGGCGCAGTTACAACTGGCGGCGCAGCTGTTTATGCTAAAGGTGACGGTTCTCTGACCAACACTAATGTTGCAAATTACTATGTGCAGGATGATGGCTCAATCACTAACGGTAGCGGCAAACTTGCATATAAAGATGCGGCTGGCAAAATCAGCACTGATGCTCAGACTGCAACTACCACTACTGCTGACCCACTGAAAGCACTGGATGCGGCTATCAGCAGTATTGACAAGTTCCGTTCTTCACTGGGTGCGATTCAGAACCGTCTGAACTCAGCAGTGACTAACCTGAACAACACCACCACTAACCTGACGGCTGCTCAGTCTCGTATCCAGGATGCGGACTACGCAACTGAAGTGTCAAACATGTCTAAAGCGCAGATCGTTCAGCAGGCGGGTAACTCCGTGCTGGCGAAAGCGAACCAGGTTCCACAGCAGGTTCTCTCTCTGCTGCAGGGCTAATCGCTCACTGCATAAGCGTCAAAACCCCGCTCCGGCGGGGTTTTTTTTTGCGTATAAAACCGGCATCGCCTGCTACAGCCTGCCGCCGCGCGGCCGATAATCTGTTACAGAACCATTCCGCTATAGGTCACGTTTTCCACTCAGGGAGGGGCGATGCGCTTCAACTACGATCTGTTACCGGGTGAGCTGCTCTCGTTTGATGAGATCGCGCTGCGTTATGCGCAGCAGCATCCCGGCGAAAAGGCGCTCACTGCACGCGGCCTGCTGAGCCCCTCGGCGAGCTATCGCCATCTGGTGATCCGCGCGCTGTTTGCGCAGCAGGAGCTGAACAGCCCGCTCGAGGAGCTGCTGTTTATCAGCGATGACAACGAACGCAAAAACTATCTGCGCCGCTTTGAGCACTACCTGAAGACGCAGCAGGCGTTTCTCTATTTTCGCCGCAGCGACGACGCCAGCCAGGCCGGGCGCTGGAAAGTGATGGGCGAGAGCCGGGTCTATGCGATGCTCGATCCGCACTCGGCGGCGGCGCAGAACCTGCTCACCAGCCGCGGCTACCGGCTGGTGCTGATGCGTCAGCAGGAGGAGGAGGCGTACTGGCAGCTGTTTGACGCGCAGGCGCACCCCTGTTTTCCGCTGTCGCGCGCCGTGCAGTTTATCGTGGTGCTGAGTACGCCGCAGCAGCCGGCGCCTGCCGCCGTGATGCCCGGCACCGAAGTCGGGCGGCGGGTGAAAACCCGCGTGCTGCAGCACGCCAGCCAGGCGGCGTTTCTGGCGGCGGTGAAAGCGCGCTACGGCGCCTGCGTCATCACCGGCACGCCGCTTACCGAACCGCACGGCTGGCCGTGGGTAGAGGCGTGCCATATCAACACCGACGAGAGCGAGGCGGGGCTGCTGGCGGATAACAGCGTCGACAATGGCCTGTTTTTACGCAGCGATCTGCAGCGGCTGTTCCGCAATAAACTGATTAGCATTGATGGTGAAACCGGGCAGGTGATGCTCAGCGCGGCGCTGGAGAGTGAAGCGGAAGACAGCTTCGCTTATCAGCCGCTGGCGGGCAAAATCTGCGCACTGTGGTGCGTGGTGCCGCCTGCCACAAGGCAGCGTTTACAGCAGCGCAACAGGTAACGTCCGCAACGGCGGTGTCCGTCACCGCCATCCATCACTAATTTGAAATAACCTCGCTTTTGCCCGCCTATTCTGCCAATCGAAACCGCTACAGAATTGGATAATCATGCCGATAACTTAATTAACGCAGGGTAGTCAACGTGAACGATCTCTATACCGCCGGCGGCGTGATGGATAAACATTCGCTCTGGCAGCGCTACGTTCCCCTCGTGCGGCATGAAGCGCTGCGTCTGCAGGTGCGCCTGCCGGCCAGCGTGGAGCTTGATGATCTGCTGCAGGCGGGGGGCATCGGGTTGCTGAATGCCGTGGAGCGCTACGACGCGCTGCAGGGCACCGCCTTTACCACCTATGCCGTGCAGCGTATTCGCGGCGCCATGCTGGACGAACTGCGCAGCCGCGACTGGGCACCGCGCAGCGTGCGGCGCAACGCGCGCGAGGTAGCCGGTGCCATGCACCAGGTGGAGCAGGCGCTTGGACGCTCAGCCTCCGAGCAGGAGGTGGCGCAGCAGCTGAACGTGTCGCTGGAGGAGTACCGGCAGATCCTGCTGGATACCAATAATAGCCAGCTCTTCTCTTATGACGAGTATCGGGAAGAGCACGGTGACAGCGCGGAGCTGGTGACAGAGGGCCATGAAGAGGCAAACCCGCTGCATCAGCTGATGGAAGGGAATCTGCGTGAGCGCGTAATTGACGCAATCGAGGCGTTGCCCGAACGCGAAAAGCTCGTGCTCACACTGTACTACCAGGAAGAACTGAACCTGAAAGAGATTGGCGCGGTGCTGGAAGTGGGGGAATCCCGCGTCAGTCAGCTGCACAGTCAGGCGATCAAACGCCTGCGTGCCCGGTTAGCGGGAGCGCGCTGACAGACTCAGTCCTGGGGAAACAAAAATAAAAAAACCGGGGACTCAGCAATGGGAGCCAAAATTAAAGTCAGGCCGTTAAGTCGTTATCTTAAAGACTATAAACATAGCCAAAGCAACTGTTCACACTGTGGCAAAGTATTAGATCGTATGGCGCTGGTATTTCGTGGCCAGATCATTAATAAAGAGGCGATAGCCCGTATGGACCAGATGATTGACGATCAGGTCTGGATGAAGCTGCAGCCCGAACTGACAGCGCTATGCCGTTTCTGCAGCGATATTTTTTGTAATACCCATCCGAACTACTTCGACATCATGGCGTTTAAACAATATCTGTTTGAACAGACCGAGATGAACCACAGTACGATTCGGGAATATGTGGTGCGCCTGCGTCGACTTGATGACATGCTGAAAGCGAGAAATTTCCCGGCAGAAAATCTATCCGGCAACAGCTGGCATGAGTGTCTGCAGCACGATCTGCCCGATGCCGGTAATAACAACTACCGTATTGCACTGCGCAAATACGATCAGTTCCTCGGCTGGCAGCGCGGCTGATCAATAATTGATGTCCGTTGCGGTGATCTGTGCCGCAACGGGCAGCTGTTATCCCTCAATTCCGGATGCGCCTCATCGCATCTTCTGCAACACTACAGGGAAATCTGCATACTGCCCTGGAGGCTGCATTGTCCCTACATCTTCTGCATCAGTTCCCGCGTCTTGAGCTGCTTGGCGCACCCACACCGCTGGAGCATCTGCCGCGTCTTTCCGATTACCTTGGCCGTGATATTTTTATCAAACGTGATGACGTTACGCCGGTGGCGCTGGGCGGCAACAAACTGCGCAAGCTGGAGTTTCTGGCCGCAGACGCGCTGCGTCAGGGCGCGGATGTGCTGCTGACGGCGGGTGCGATTCAGTCCAACCACGTGCGCCAGACGGCCGCAGTGGCGGCGCGGCTCGGCCTGAAATGCGTGGCGCTGCTGGAAAACCCGATTGGCACCACGGCTGAAAATTATCTCTCCAACGGCAACCGCCTGCTGCTTGACCTGATGGATGTGGAGATTGAGAGTGTGGCAGCGCTGGATAATCCGCCGCAGCAGCTCAGCGACGCCGCAGAGCGTCTCGAAGCGCAGGGGTATCGCCCTTATATCGTGCCGGTTGGCGGCTCAAATGCGCTGGGTGCAGTGGGCTATGTAGAGTGTGCCCAGGAGATTGCCCATCAGAGCGAGGGCGTGGTGGATTTCGCTGCGGTGGTGGTGGCCTCCGGCAGCGCCGGTACGCATGCCGGTCTGGCAGTAGGGCTGGAGCAACTCTTACCGGAAAGTGAGCTGGTTGGCGTGACAGTGTCACGTAGTGTGGCCGCGCAGCTGCCGGTGGTAGAGCGTCTGCGCAGCGCGCTGGCTGAGCAGCTTGAGCTGCAGCCGCAGGCGGCGATCACGCTCTGGGATGACTACTACGCGCCGCGCTATGGTGAACCTAACGAAGAGGGCATGGAAGCGGTGCGGCTGCTGGCACGACTGGAGGGCATCATGCTGGATCCGGTCTATACCGGCAAAGCGATGGCCGGTCTGATTGACGGTATCAGCCAGAAGCGCTTCCGGCGTGAAGGGCCGCTGCTGTTTGTGCATACCGGCGGCGCACCGGCGTTATTTGCTTATCATCCTTCGGTATGAGACAGGCTGACGAAACGCTTTATAATCGCTGCCACAGACAGGCGTAACGTCACCGCAGACGTGTAATTTCTGTGGCGCTGATAATAAGACTACGCTATCTGTTACAGGGTGCGTCACGCGACGCACCTGCACTGACACACACAACAGATAATAACGGGGTAAACATGGCTTTCTCTCTGATTCGTCGCCCGCTGGCGATGGGAATGATGGCGGTGGCGCTGCTCGCAGGCATCAACGCTAAAACCTTTGCCGCTGAAGATTTGCTGGCACAGATCAAAAATAAAGGCGAACTGCGCGTGGGCCTTGAAGGTACCTATCCGCCGTTCAGTTTCCAGGACGAGCGCGGCAAGCTGACCGGCTTTGAGGTGGAGTTTGCGCAGGAGCTGGCACAGCATCTCGGCGTAAAAGCAGCGCTGAAGCCGACCAAGTGGGACGGCATGCTGGCGTCGCTTGATTCGAAACGTATTGATGTCGCGATAAACCAGGTCACTATTTCCGATGAGCGTAAAAAGAAGTATGACTTCTCCACGCCGTATACCATCTCAGGCGTGCAGGCGCTGACGCTGAAGAAAAACGCCGGCACCATTACCAAACCTGAAGATCTGGCAGGGAAAAAAGTAGGGGTGGGCCTCGGCTCCAACTATGAGCAGTGGCTGCGTGATAACGTCAAAGGCGTGGATATCCGCACCTATGATGATGATCCGACAAAATATCAGGATCTGCGCTCCGGCCGCCTGAATGCCATTCTGGTTGATCGCCTGGCCGCGCTCGATCTGGTGAAGAAAACCGGTGACACCATGGCCGTGGCGGGTCCGGCGTTCTCGCGTCTGGAAGCGGGCGTGGCGGTGCGTAAGGGCAACGACGATCTGCTGAAAGCGATCGATCAGGCGATTGCAGAGATGCAGAAAGATGGCTCGCTGAAAAAACTCTCTGACAAATGGTTTGGCACGGACGTGACCAAATAATGCTGGAGAGCGTACATCTGGTGCTGGATTCAGCACCTTTTTTACTGAAAGGGGCACTGTTTACGCTGCAGCTCAGCATCGGCGGGATGTTTTTTGGTCTGCTGCTGGGCTTTATTCTTGCCCTGATGCGCCTGTCCCGCTTCTGGCCGGTGAACTGGCTGGCGCGCATCTATGTCTCGGTTTTCCGCGGCACGCCGCTGATCGCCCAGCTGTTTATGATCTACTACGGGCTGCCACAGTTTGGCATCGAACTCGATCCCATTCCCTCAGCGATGATTGGTCTGTCGCTGAATACGGCGGCCTATGCGTCAGAGTCACTGCGCGGCGCAATTGCCTCGATTGAACGCGGACAGTGGGAAGCGGCGGCCAGCATTGGCATGACCCCGTGGCAGACGCTGCGCCGGGTGATCCTGCCGCAGGCGGCCCGTACAGCGCTGCCACCGCTGGGCAACAGCTTTATCAGTCTGGTTAAAGACACTTCACTGGCGGCTACCATCCAGGTACCGGAGCTGTTTCGTCAGGCGCAGTTAATCACCTCACGCACGCTGGAAGTCTTCACCATGTATCTGGCCGCTTCGCTGATCTACTGGATCATGGCGACCGTGCTCTCCGCGCTGCAAAACCGGCTTGAAGCGCACGTCAATCGTCAGGATCGGGAGGATAAATGAGTGCAATTGAAGTCCGCCAGCTGGTGAAAAAATTTCACGGGCAGACGGTGCTGCACGGCATCGATCTCGACGTGGCTGCCGGAGAAGTCGTGGCTATCATCGGCCCCAGCGGTTCGGGAAAAACCACGCTGCTGCGCAGTATTAATCTGCTGGAGGTACCGGATCAGGGAACCGTGACGGTAGGCGGCATCACCATCGACGCCAGCCTGAGCCTTAACAAACAGAAAGAGAAGGTGCGTCAGCTGCGCCAGCAGGTGGGGTTTGTGTTTCAGAACTTCAATCTGTTCCCGCATCGATCGGTACTGGAAAACATTATTGAAGGGCCGGTGATCGTTAAAGGCGAGCCGAAAGCAGAGGCTGAGGTGCGGGCACGTAAGCTGCTGGAGAAGGTCGGACTGACGGGTAAAGAGACAAGCTTTCCCCGCCGGCTTTCCGGCGGGCAGCAGCAGCGCGTGGCGATTGCCCGCGCGCTGGCGATGCGCCCGGAGGTGATTCTGTTTGATGAGCCGACGTCCGCACTCGACCCGGAGCTGGTAGGAGAGGTGCTTAATACCATTCGCGCCCTGGCGCAGGAGAAACGCACCATGGTGATCGTCACGCATGAGATGAGTTTTGCGCGTGACGTGGCCGATCGCGCGATCTTCATGGACCAGGGGCGCATTGTGGAGCAGGGGGAAGCCAGAACCCTATTCAGCAATCCGCAGCAGGCGCGTACCCGGCAGTTCCTTGATAAATTTCTTAATCAGTAATATTCAGGGCCGGTTCGCTGGCCCTTATTTATTATGGTGCTATCATATCCCTTCGCGTTTCTCTTATCATTTTGGTGCATAGCCATATCATTATCTTATTGCTAAATTATTAACTGGCTTCTCTGTTTGCAGATTGCTCTTAATTAAATAGCAGCTTTTCTTACTGATTATTTTCCCTCCATCACAATTTATATCTTCCTGCGCGGCCTGCTGCATATGTAAATGCATTTTAATTAACGTAAAGTCCTGTTACATCAGGGCCAGTAAAGACAATTTAGGACTTTCGCCAGATACACTCGCTGCAGTGCTGTTGAATAATCGTTTAATAACCATAACTCGCAAATTGATTATTACTGCGTTTACCTCTTACAGACCTACACAGCTTTAGGAGTCAACCTGATGAAAGATAACGGGAAAAATGATATAGGCTGGATAAATACGCTAAAGGGCGCCTGTATTTTGCTGGTGGTTCTCTATCACACCGTATTACCGGGATTTGAAACAACGATAAAATATTTGAGCGCCGGATGGTTTCCGGCAGAAATATGGGTACAGTTTAATACGGTACTGTCGCCATTACGTATGCCGGCATTCTTTTTTGTTTCCGGCCTGCTGGCAACCAACGGCATTTTGAATCGTTCATGGAAACAGGTCTTTACCAGCCGAATTACCAATCTGTTTTATCTCTATATTTTGTGGGGCTTTATTCAGTGGTGGTCAATTGTCGGGATTTCAACAGAAATCACCGGGCAACGCATCTCACAAAATCTTAATGCGGCTTACGCCGGCTCGCTGCTGGAGTTTCTCAAGCTGACGTTTATGGCGATGAGTACCTCCTGGTACCTGTATGGTCTGGCGATCTATTTCCTGTGCGCAAAAATTTTCCACCAGCAGAAAATGGCGCTGCTGATTGTGGCTGTCGTGCTGAATTATCTGGCGGTGGATAAAATCATTCCGTACTGGGGCCCGCAGAGCGTCGCGCAATATTTTCTGTTCTTCCTGCTGGGCGCGTTCTGGAGCCCGGTGATGCTGCGCCTGAGCGAACTGCGCCGTGAAAACCTGCTGCCGTGGGCGGCGCTGGCGGCGCTGACCGGCCTCCACGTAATTATGGGACTGGATAAGAGCCTGTTTATGTGTGTGATTGCTGTTCTGGTGAGCGTGGCGGCCTGCCGCTGGCTTAATCAGCATTTCAGTATGCGTTTTTTCAACTGGGTCGGGCGTAATACGCTGCAGATTTATGTTATTCACCGCATATTTATTGAGTTTTTCGGTATGTCGGCGATTCTGTTTGCCCAGCGCCATCACCTGTTTGAGCAGGCGTGGTTCTCCGTGCTGTGGGCCTGTTTCTATCCGCTGGCCATCGTCGGGATCTGTTCGCTCTGTTCAGTCGCGGTCTGGTCACTGACCAACCGCGGTCTGGGTCAGTCGCTGTTCCTGTTCCCGACGCTGATCGGTATGAAGCGTCGCAAAGCAGCGTAGATAAATGCAGGGGCAACGATTTTAACCGCAGGGGACGCATTTATGCGTCCCCTGCGTATTTATGCGCCTGCGCTGGTTTCCGGACAGGGGCAATAATTTTAACCGCAGGGGACGCATTCATGCGTCCCTGACGTATTTATGCGCCTGCGCTGGTTTCCGGACAGGGGCAACAATTTTAACCGCAGGGGACGCATTCATGCGTCCCTGACGTATTTATGCGCCTGCGCTGGTTTCCGGGCGCCATGAATGGCGCCCCTACAGGGATAACGATGCCATCTGGAGGGGACGAATTCATGCGTCCCTAGGGTATTCATGCGCCCGCGGTGGTGTCCGGGCGCCATTAATGGCGCC
>NZ_DGLH01000009.1:113985-344362 GCF_002387285.1 Pantoea sp. UBA4549
GGACGCATTCATGCGTCCCTGACGTATTTATGCGCCTGCGCTGGTTTCCGGGCGCCATGAATGGCGCCCCTACAGGGATAACAATGCAATCTGTAGGGGACGCATTCATGCGTCCCTGGCGTATTTATGCGCCGATGGTGATGTTCGGGCGCCATTAATGGCGCCCCTACGGAATAACAATGCAATCTGTAGGGGACGCATTCATGCGTCCCTGGCGTATTTATGCGCCGATGGTGATGTTCGGGCGCCATTAATGGCGCCCCTATGGGATAACAATGCAATCTGTAGGGGACGCATTAATGCGTCCCTGGGGTATTTATGCATCCCTGACAAACCCGCAATAAAAAAGGGCCCGCGGGGGGCCCTTTACTGTCATAACCTGACGTTTAACCGATGGTCATCAGGCTGGCGTTGCCGCCTGCCGCCGCGGTGTTGACGCTCAGCGATCGTTCAATCAGCAACCGCTCCAGCAGCAGATTGGTTTCCCCGCGGGCGAAGCCCTGGACGGAAACAATGGCGCCTTCGCGCGCAGCGATATCGGCACACAGCGTACGCAGCTGATCGGCATCACCGTGATAGATCACCGCATCGAACTCACCGGACAGGGCATCTTTTGCCAGCCGGATGCGCTGCTGTACGGCCGACGGCAGCGATTTCAGCAGGCCACGATGCAGCTCATCATCCTGCCACAGCGCCTGACTGCCCACGCTGGTAACCGCAGCCAGCTGGATCAGTGCATCCTGCTCATTATCGGCCAGACAGAGCACGCGTTCACGTGGCAGCAGGCTGAAGGTGTTGCGTTCGCCCGTCGGACCCGGCAGCAGACGCACCGTACCTGCCTGCGACAGCTCATCGTAACGCTGGCACAGCGCCTGCAGCGCTGGCTTATCCTGCGCCCAGCTTTGCAGCGCCTGGTGCGCGCCCATCAGCGTTGTGCGCACGCTGCTGTCGACCGGCTGCTCAGCATCCTGACGATCGAAGGTCAGGCGCAGCGCGCCATCCGGACGATTTGCCAGCAGGCGATAGAGATAGAGCGGACCACCCGCTTTCGGCCCGGTACCGGAGAGACCTTCGCCGCCAAACGGCTGCACGCCTACCACGGCGCCGACCATATTACGGTTCACATAGAGGTTGCCAACGTGCGCGTTCGCGGTGACCTGCGCGATGGTTTCATCAATACGCGTGTGTACGCCCAGCGTCAGACCGTAGCCGGTGGCGTTGATTTGCTCAATCAGCTGCGGCAGGCTGCTGCGTGAGAAGCGCACCACGTGAAGCACCGGTCCGAAGATCTCTTTATCGAGATCGCTGACCTGATCCAGCTCAATCAGCGTGGGCTTGATAAAGGTGCCGCTCTCCCACTCTTTACGATCCTGCGCATTTTCCTGCACCGCCTGATAAACGGTAAAGCCTTTGTTGCGCATCGCCTGGATATGGCGCTCGATACCTTCTTTCGCTTCCTGGTCAATAACCGGACCGATATCGGTTGAGAGACGCTCCGGGTTGCCCATGCGGCACTCCGCCATCGCACCGCGCAGCATTTTGATGGTGTGATCGGCGGCGTCTTCCTGGATACAGAGCAGACGCAGCGCCGAGCAGCGCTGACCCGCGCTGTCAAACGCCGAGGCAACGATATCCACCACTACCTGTTCGGTGAGGGCAGATGAGTCAACGATCATGGCATTCATGCCGCCGGTTTCGGCGATCAGCGGTGTCGGGCGCCCCTGCGGATCGAGACGACCAGCAAGATTACGCTGCAGCAGGGTTGCCACGGCGGTGGAACCGGTGAACATCACGCCGCGCACGCGCTCATCGCCGGTAAGCTGTGCGCCCACGGTTTCACCCTGGCCAGGCAGCAGCTGCAGCACGCCGGCGGGCACGCCTGCATCCAGCAGGATCTGCACCGCCTGCGCCGCGATAAGTGGCGTCTGCTCGGCCGGTTTTGCCAGCACGCTGTTGCCGGCGGCGAGCGCGGCGGCAATCTGACCGGTAAAGATCGCCAGCGGGAAGTTCCACGGGCTGATACAGACTACCGGACCCAGCGGACGATGCGTTTCGTTGTCAAAATCATCGCGTACCATGCCGGCGTAGTAGTAGAAGAAGTCGACCGCTTCGCGCACTTCGGCGATGGCATTGTTGTAAGTTTTGCCCGCTTCGCGCACCAGCAGACCAATCAGCTGCTGCATCTGCGCTTCCATCGCCTGACCGGCGCGCTCGAGGATCGCTGCGCGCTCGGCTGGCGGGGTGGCAAACCAGATTGGTCCGGCGCTGACCGCCGCATCCAGCGCGGCAGAGACTTCCGTTTCAGTGGCTTCACGTACGCTGCCGACCACATCAGCCGGCGCCGCCGGGTTCAGTACCGGCTGACTGACACCTGTTTCCGGTGTGCCCTCAATCATCGGCTGTGCCACCCATGGCTGGCTGGCGCTGTTCAGCAGGGCACTGGAGAGTGAGGCGAGGCGATGTTCATTCGCAAGATCGAGACCCGCTGAGTTAGGACGCTTGTCGCCATAGAGATCGCGCGGCAGCGGGATCTTAGGATGTGGCAGACCCACGGCGCCTTCGGCCGCACCCATTTTTTCCACTGCCACTACCGGATCGGCAACCAGCTCATCTATCGGCAGGCTCTTATCGGCAATCCGGTTGACAAAGGAGGTGTTGGCACCGTTTTCCAGCAGACGACGTACCAGGTAAGCCAGCAGCGTTTCGTGCGTGCCTACCGGCGCGTAAATACGGCAGGGACGGCTAAGTTTGCCATCGGCCACTTTACCCACAACCTGTTCATAGAGTGGCTCGCCCATGCCGTGCAGGCACTGAAACTCATACTGACCCGGATAATAGTTATTGCCCGCCAGATGATAGATAGCGGCCAGCGTGTGGGCGTTGTGCGTGGCAAACTGTGGGTAGATCTGGCTTGGCACCGCCAGCAGCTTGCGTGCGCAGGCAAGATAGGAGATATCGGTATATACCTTACGCGTATAAACCGGATAGCCTTCAAGCCCTTCCATCTGCGCGCGCTTGATTTCGCTGTCCCAGTAAGCCCCTTTCACCAGACGGATCATCAGGCGGCGACGGCTGCGCTGTGCCAGATCGACCAGCGAGTCAATCAGCATCGGGCAGCGCTTCTGGTAAGCCTGAATCACGAAGCCGATCCCGTTCCAGCCCTCCAGCTCAGGTTCAAAACAGAGTTTTTCCAGCAGGTCCAGCGACAGCTCAAGACGATCGGCTTCTTCAGCATCGATATTGATCCCGATGTCATAGGAGCGCGCCAGCAGCGTCAGCGATTTCAGGATCGGATAGAGCTCTTCCATGACGCGATCGTACTGAGCGCGGCTGTAGCGCGGATGCAGCGCAGAAAGTTTGATTGAAATACCCGGGCCTTCATAGATGCCGCGTCCGTTGGAAGCTTTGCCAATCGCATGGATCGCCTGCTGGTAGGAGAGCAGATAGGCTTTGGCATCGGCGGCGGTCAGGGCCGCTTCACCGAGCATATCGTAGGAGTAGCGGAAGCCTTTCTCTTCCAGCTTACGGGCGTTCGCCAGCGCTTCAGCAATGGTCTCGCCGGTAACGAACTGCTCGCCCATCAGGCGCATGGCCATATCCACGCCTTTGCGTACCAGCGGCTCACCGCTTTTACCGATAATGCGGTTCAGCGAGCGGGACATGCTCGCTTCGTTGTGCGTCGAAACCAGGCGTCCGGTAAACAGCAGGCCCCAGGTCGCGGCGTTAACAAACATGGATGAGCTGCGGCCCAGATGCGACTGCCAGTTACCGTTACTGATTTTGTCGCGGATCAGCGCATCGCGGGTAGGTTTATCCGGAATACGCAGCAGCGCTTCTGCCAGACACATCAGCGCCACGCCTTCCTGCGAAGAGAGGGAAAACTCCTGTAAGAGGCTTTGCACCATTCCGGCGCGTCCGGTTGCACCTTTTTGGTGCCGCAGCTTGTCAGCCAGGCTGTAAGCCAGCTGGTGGGTTTTCTCTGCCAGCGCGGCGGGCAGGCGTGCCTGTTCCAGCAGCATCGGCACCGCTTCTGTCTCCGGGCGACGCCACGCGGCAGTGATCGCGGAGCGGGTAACCGACTGTGGAAGAATGTGCTCAGCAAAGTCGAGGAACGGCTGCAGGCTCTCTTCAGGCAGGCTCTCTTCCACCGTAGTGTCGCTGGCCTGCAGCGGGATTTCCGGCAGGGTTTCGCCCGCTTCAAGCTGGGTTAAGTAGTTGAAAATAGCCTGTTTAATCAGCCAGTGAGATGTGCGATCAACTTTCTGTGCTGCCAGCTTAATGCGGTCGCGGGTGGCTTCATCCAGCTTCACCCCCATGGTCGTTGTTCCCATGAATTCCTCGTCTTAAAAAGTAAATCAACATCAGCGTGGGCTGCACTATCACCCAGGTTGCAACTTTGTGCAACCATGTTAAATGTGACTCAGGTAGCACGCTTTCAAACCGCTTATTTGTTAACAACAAAGAAACGGCACGTTTCTTGCTGCAAGAATCTCGCCAGAGTTGCAACCGGGGTCAGAAAACCGCGAAAAACCGCTTTTCTGGTGCAACCAAAAGTTTGAGCGGGCGCAACCTTTGAGCAAAGAAATGAGAAAGAGAGGTGAAACCCAGGTAACAGGTGTGTTAAATCCATTGTGCACATCGCACCTTTGCGGCAGGATACCGCGCCTTAAGAGAAATTCGCTTCTCTGGCGGCGGTAACGCGCAGTGGCTACCCCGTTCCGGTGCTGCCGCGCTGATTCGACTGCCGTGATTCAGACGGGTAAGTGATAAGTCGCGCCAGGGAGACGCCCGGCCAGAACCGTTCAGGCAGGGCGGGCAAACAATTTCTCTTAAGCAATTACATAATAAGTGGAGAGAGTATGAGTATAAGTACACCAATGCTGGTGACCTTTATTATCTATATCCTTGGGATGGTGTTGATAGGGTTTATCGCTTACCGGTCAACAAAAAACTTTGATGATTATATTCTGGGCGGCCGCAGCCTGGGCAGTTTTGTTACGGCGCTCTCAGCCGGTGCCTCCGATATGAGTGGCTGGCTGCTGATGGGCCTGCCTGGTGCCATCTTTCTGTCCGGCATCTCTGAAAGCTGGATCGCTATCGGCCTGACGATTGGCGCCTGGCTGAACTGGAAAATTGTGGCGGGTCGCCTGCGTGTGCAGACCGAGCATCACGATAACGCCCTGACGCTGCCTGACTTCTTTACCAGCCGCTTTGAAGACAAAAGCAAGCTGCTGCGCGTGATCTCCGCGGTGGTTATCCTGATTTTCTTCACCATTTACTGCGCCTCGGGCGTGGTAGCCGGTGCGCGCCTGTTTGAAAGCACCTTTGGTATGGATTACCAGACTGCGCTCTGGGCGGGTGCTGCGGCCACCATTCTCTATACGCTGGTAGGCGGCTTTCTGGCGGTGAGCTGGACCGATACGGTACAGGCAACGCTGATGATCTTCGCACTGATCCTGACGCCGGTGATTGTGATTATCGCCGTAGGCGGTTTTGACGACTCACTGGCAGTGATCCGCGAGAAGAGCGTGGAAAACCTCGATATGCTGAAAGGACTCAATTTTGTCGCGGTCATTTCACTGCTGGGCTGGGGGCTGGGCTACTTCGGGCAGCCGCATATTCTGGCACGCTTTATGGCGGCAGATTCCCATCGTTCCATCCGTACTGCCCGTCGCATCGGGATGGCGTGGATGATCTTCTGCCTGGCGGGCGCGGTGGCCGTGGGCTTCTTTGGTATTGCCTATTTCCAGAATAACCCGGCGCAGGCCGCAGGCGTTACGCAGAACGGAGAGCGTATCTTTATCGAGCTGACGCGTATTCTGTTTAATCCGTGGATCGCCGGTATTCTGCTGTCAGCCATTCTTGCGGCAGTGATGTCTACCCTGAGCTGCCAGCTGCTGGTCTGTTCAAGCGCATTAACGGAAGATCTCTATAAAGGCTTCCTGCGCAAAAATGCCAGTCAGAAAGAACTGGTATGGGTAGGACGCGCCATGGTGCTGCTGATTGCGCTGATCGCCATTGCACTGGCGTCTAACCCCGATAACCGGGTGCTGGGCCTGGTGAGCTATGCATGGGCTGGTTTTGGCGCGGCGTTTGGTCCGGTTGTGCTGTTTGGTGTCTGCTGGAAGCGCATGACGCGCAACGGCGCACTGGCGGGTATGGTGATTGGTGCGGCAACGGTACTGCTGTGGAAACAGTATGGTTATACCGAGCTGTATGAGATCATTCCGGGCTTCATTTTTGCCAGCATCGCCATCGTGGTCTTCAGCCTGGCAGGCAAAGCTCCTTCTGCCGCCGCACAGCAGCGTTTCGCCGCTGCGGAAGCGGAATACCAGGCAGATTAAGGTATTCGCGCGGTGCGTTCCGGCACCGTTATTACAGAGGAGGCACATCGCTGTGCCTCCTCTGCACGTCTGATACGTCAGGCAAAAAGATCTCAGCTGTTTTATCCGGACGCCCATTCCCCTGATTTCTCCCCACGCAGCAAAATAATTTCCCGCAGTGACTTGTTTTTTTCTCGGCGATAATGATAATCGATATCGTTCGCACTTTACGTTTTTTTACGACAGATTTACCCTGCTAAACACTTAAGAGGCAAACGATGTTTGTTCCGTTTCTCATTATGCTTCGTGAAGGTCTGGAAGCGGCGCTGATTGTCAGCCTGATCGCCAGCTACCTGAAGCGCACCGGGCGTACCCGATGGTTTCCGGCCATGTGGGGCGGGGTGATAGCCGCTATTGTTCTCTGCGCGGGGCTGGGTATGGCCATCAATGCCACCACCGGTGAGTTTCCGCAGAGGCAGCAGGAGCTGTTTGAAGGTGTGGTTGCGCTGATTGCGGTAGCGATGCTGACCACCATGGTGTTCTGGATGCGCAAAGTCGCACGCAGCATGCGCCTGACGCTGGAAAAATCCGTTGATCAGGCGCTGGAAAAGCGGGGCGGCAGCGGCCTGCCGCTGGTGATGATGGTGTTTCTCGCCGTGGCGCGCGAAGGACTGGAATCGGTGTTTTTTCTGCTGGCAGCCTTTACGCAGGATGTTGGCTACGCTCCGCCTGCGGGCGCGCTGCTCGGCCTGCTGACCGCAGCGCTGCTCGGTATGCTGATCTATTACGGCGGCGTCCGCCTTAATCTGGCGCACTTTTTCCGCTGGAGCAGCCTGTTTATTCTGTTTGTTGCCGCCGGACTTGCGGCCGGCGCAATCCGCGCTTTTCATGAAGCCGGATTATGGAACCACTTTCAGGCAACGGCGTTTGATATAAGCAACGTGCTCTCCACGCATTCCCTGGCCGGTACGCTGCTTGAAGGCCTGCTTGGCTATCAGGAGGCCCCCAGCGTCAGTGAAGTCGCAGCCTGGCTGATCTACCTGGTGCCGGCGCTGCTGCTGTTCTTTTTCCCGACGCCTCCTGCTCCGGCTGCTGCACGCAGCCTGCGCTGATTACCGATTGTCATAACCTGACTCTTTAACACGGATACCCTCATGAATACGCCTTTACGCACTACCGCTTCCTTCATCGCGCTGCTGCTTTCCGGTACTGCCGCCGCAGCGATCCCGCAGTTCACCGTCACCGTTACGGACAAACAGTGTGAGCCGATGACGCTGAACGTGCCGGCGGGTAAAAGTCAGTTCATTATTAAGAATCACAGCCAGAAAGCGCTGGAGTGGGAGATCCTGAAAGGGGTCATGGTGGTGGAAGAGCGGGAAAATATCGCGCCGGGCTTCACGCAAAAGCTGACGGCAAATCTGGAAGCGGGTGAGTATGAGATGACCTGCGGCCTGCTGAGCAATCCCAAAGGCAAACTAACGGTGACCGGATCGGGGCAGTCATCAGCCTCAGAGCAGAAAGAGCTGCTGCAGCTGGCTCAGCCTATCGCCGACTACAAAGCTTACGTTCTCAATGAAGTTAACGCGCTGGTCAGCAGTACCAAAGCGTTTACGGCAGCCATCAACGCAGGCGACGGGGACAAAGCCAGAGCGCTCTACGCACCGACCCGCGCCCACTACGAGCGTATTGAGCCTGTTGCCGAACTCTTCTCCGATCTGGATGGCACGATTGATGCCCGTGAAGATGATTTTGAGCAGAAAGCGGCGGATCCTGGATTCACCGGTTTCCACCGGCTGGAGAAACTGCTGTTTGCCGACCGCACAACGACCGGTGCCGCTCCTTTTGCCAGCCAGCTTAATGAGGATGTAAAAGCGCTGCAGGCGCGCATCAGCGCGCTGGCATTTTCGCCGGTTAAAGTTGTGGGGGGCGCAGCCGGTCTGATTGAAGAGGTCGCTTCGAGCAAAATCTCCGGAGAAGAAGATCGTTACAGCCGCACTGACCTCTCAGACTTCCGGGCAAACGTCGACGGCGCGCAGAAAATTGTCTCATTACTGCGCCCGCTGTTGCAGCAGCGTAATCCGCAGCTTCTGACGAAAATCGATACGAACTTCAGTAAAGTTGACGTCATACTGGATAAATACCGTACGGCGGACGGTTTTGCGTCGTATGAGAAGCTGACGGTAGCCGATCGCAATGCGTTAAAAGCGCCGATTACCGTGCTGGCGGAAGATCTCTCCTTGCTGCGCGGCACGCTGGGCCTTGATTAACCATGACTAAACAGCATGACGCCATGCAGCCGGCGCGCCGTCGGTTACTGCAGGGGCTGGGTGTGTTGGGCGGTGCGGCTGCACTCGGGGGCAGCTGTCCGTTTCACGCTGGCGCAGCGGAACATTTTTCTCCGGGAACGGTTGCACCTGATGCGCGTCAGCAGGTGCAACCGTTTTACGGTGAGCATCAGGCGGGCATCCTGACGCCGCAGCAGGCCGCCATGATGCTGGTGGCATTTGACGTACTGGCCGGCAGTAAAGCGGAGCTGACGCGTTTACTGCGTCTGCTGACAGCAAGGTTTGCGTTTCTGACGCAGGGCGGGCTTGCGCCTGCAGTAACGAATCCGCAACTGCCGCCGGCTGATTCCGGCATTCTGGGTGCCACCATTGCGCCGGATAACCTGACGCTGACGCTATCCGTGGGCAGTTCACTGTTTGACGAACGCTTTGGACTGGGCGCGCATAAGCCGGCACAGCTGCAGACGATGACGCGCTTTCCTAATGATTCGCTCGACGCCAGCCAGTGTCACGGGGATCTACTGATTCAGATCTGCGCCAACAGTCAGGACACCGTGATCCACGCGCTGCGCGACATCATCAAACACACGCCCGACTTGCTGGCGGTACGCTGGCGGCGCGAAGGGTTTATTCCCGATCGTGCAGCACGCAGTAACGGGCAGGAAACCCCGATTAACCTGCTGGGTTTCAAAGATGGCACGGCAAATCCGGATACGCAGAATGACGCGCTGATGAACCGCATGCTGTGGGTGACGGCCGATCAGCAGGAGCCTGCCTGGACATATGGTGGCAGCTATCAGGCGGTGCGGATTATTCGTTTCCGCGTTGAGCAATGGGATCGCACCCCGCTGGGTGAGCAGCAGACTATTTTTGGTCGTGAAAAGCTCAGTGGCGCGCCGCTCGGCAGACAGCATGAGCATGATGAGCCGGATTACGCCAGCGATCCGGATGGTGAGGTCATTGCGCTTGATGCCCATATCCGGCTTGCCAACCCGCGCACGCCGGAGACGGCTGACAGCCTGATGCTGCGGCGCGGCTACAGCTACTCCGCAGGGATCACAGGCGCAGGGCAGCTGGATATGGGATTGCTGTTTATCTGCTATCAGCACGATCTCAGCAAAGGTTTTATCACGGTGCAGCAGCGGCTTAACGGTGAGGCGCTGGAAGAGTATGTGCGACCTGTCGGCGGGGGGTACTTTTTTGCGCTGCCGGGCGTGCCGGATAGCGCTCACTATCTCGGGCAGTCGTTAATCGAAGCCTGAACCTGATTGCCGTTACCGGGCATCATGCTTTATAGCTCTCCGCCTCATGAAAGGATCCGTAAAGGATCCTTTTTGTTTTTATTTATTGCATTGATATTGTTGTTCTTTTATGTGCTTTGCGTATCAGCCGATCGCCACTAAAAATCTTAATTTGCATCGAAAAGTAAAAATAGTGTTGCAAATTTTCGGCGCTATGTTTCACTTTAATCATAAGCGTTGTCAGTTATGTGGCATCTGCCACTGGAGTTCGCGCATGAGGTGTTCCATTCCGGAACCAGCAGGTGTAACACAGCAAGCGCAGTTCTCTGCGGGGGAGACCCTCCTGTCAGCGTTTTACTTTCCATCCATCCACTATCTTCTTCAATCAGTCCGTGTTTATCCGGTGCGCTGCGGCGTTTCGGCGCTGTTGTACACCCCCGTTTGTCTATCAGTACGGCTACAAGGAAGCCAATGTAACCTCTAAAGCGTTCAAGTCATCGCCGCGGGTGATCCGTCGCGATTCATGAAACCAACTGTAAGGTGCCACTATGGGAAGACAGAAAGCAGTGATCAAAGCGCGTCGTGAAGCTCGTCGTGTGCTTCGTAATGACTCCCGGAGTCATCGTCAGCGCGAAGAAGAATCGGTCACTTCGCTGGTGCAGATGGGCGGGTTAGATGCTATTGGCATGGCGCGCGATGTGCGCGACCGGGCACCCATTGCAGCCCGAAATGAAGCTCAGGCGCACTATCTTAACGCCATAGAAACGAAACAGCTGATATTTGCAACCGGTGAAGCGGGTTGCGGTAAAACCTGGATTAGCGCTGCAAAAGCAGCTGAGGCCCTGATCAATAAGGATATCGAAAGGATTATCGTGACGCGCCCGGTACTGCAGGCGGATGAAGATCTCGGTTTCCTGCCCGGAGACATTTCCGAGAAATTTGCCCCCTATTTTCGTCCGGTTTATGACGTTCTGGTTAAACGTCTCGGCGCTTCCTTTATGCAGTACTGCCTGCGGCCTGAGATCGCCAAGGTAGAGATTGCGCCCTTCGCCTATATGCGTGGACGTACTTTTGAGAATGCAGTGGTTATCCTCGACGAGGCACAAAACGTCACCGCTGCGCAGATGAAGATGTTTCTGACCCGCCTGGGAGAAAATGTCACGGTTATCGTTAACGGTGATATTACCCAGTGCGATCTGCCCGCCAGCGTTCAGTCCGGTCTTGCCGATGCGCTGGCGCGCTTTGAAGAAGATGAGATGGTTGGCGTGGTGCGTTTTGCGAAAGAGGACTGTGTTCGCTCAGCCCTCTGCCAGCGCACACTGCACGCCTACGGCTGACAGAGTAGCATTCAGTCGACAAACCCGGCTCTGGCCGGGTTTTTTTCTGACTGACACTGGCCGTACAGCGTCTGCCGGTATTTCAGAGTGATGATAGTTGCAGCAGTTCGCTAACGCGGTAAGATTGATGTTTTTTCAGGGAGCACAACCAGTGAAAAACGTCGTCCTGAGTATGCTGGCTAAAATATCGCACATTGATGCGGACATGAAACAGCTGACCGCCCGTGTGGAAGCTCAGTCGCTGCTGATCAGCGCGCTGGTACTGGCCGTCAGCAGGCAGGGTGGAGTAACAGAAATGATTGACGCCGCAAACAAAGCGATCAATACGGTTATCGACTCCGCTGAAAGTGATGACGTGCTGAGGTCTGACGCTGCTATTCTGCTGAGCGAACTGCAGAATCTGCTGACTATCTCGCAGGCAGTGGATAAGGCCGACGGTGAGATTAATCATGAAGGGCTGAGCGAACTGACCGGCGTAGCCGTCGCGGAACCCGCTTTACCCGCCAAAAAGTAAGGTGGTCAGACGGTAAATAAAAAAGCCTGAACACGCGTTCAGGCTTTTTTATTTGCTGTGCCCGGTATTAGCTTACCTCTGGCGGGGAGTTTCCTTTGCGACTCAGTCATTAGCAATATGCTCCTGTTCTTTATTATCTCTTTGAATAATAAATATTTTTCCACCCCTGCCTGTTTGAGCTGAAGATTAGCTGAGAAGGTAAATTAATAAAAAGGCCCGATAAACCGACATTCTGATCGCCTGAGTGGTACGGTGGTCTGGAATCAAAAGTGGAGGTTTATGACAAATGATAATAACGACAGAGTGGAATTTATAGCTAATGCCATTTTGAAAGCAGTACGCGAACTCATTGACACCGGGAACGAAATTACTATTGAAGCATTGCTGGCCAGGCTTGAGGTTTACCGGCAGGCAACCCATGATGACTTTATGAAAGAGATATACCGTGATGCCATTGTGATTATCCGGAAGGGCAGGATTTGATCCGCCACATCTGGCTTATGCTGTTTTTACTGCGGATCTGAAGGGCGTTATCCTGTAAAAAACGCAGGCTTAATTTGCTTTATTAAGCATGCATCACAAGGTTATGGCGTGCGGCGCTTTACGGATTAGCTAAGCGCCGCTTCCGGCTATTCGCCGGTGATCCGCTGCTTCATTTCGCGCTGATGCTTGTGGTAATCCTCTCCACACTCTGAAGAGCAGAATGCAGTATCAGCAACAATCGCTTCATCTCTGCACCAGATACACTTGCCTGTTGTGCTCACCAGGCGCGGCTGGCGGGCAAATAATGCGCTCTCAAGATGAGCCGCTTCTCGTTCCTGTGCCAGATCTACATCATCCATAATTTTTTCCTTAATAAATCAAAACGTTTTTTTGGGCGATAACGCCCTGACTGCTTTGGTAATGATACAAAGAGTGTCATCGTAAAAAGGGAGTTTTCAACAGGGCTGATGGAAAGGGGTCGCTGGCACCCCATCCGCATTATCCCTGCTGAATGTTGCTGCCGGATCAGTTTAGCAGACCTGAAGAAGAACTGCGGCCTGAGTCTGCTGAGGGTGGTCAGGTCTGTGCAGAGGTCCGTCCGGATATTTCCAAAAAGATCTCTGTAAGACTGAAGAAAGGTCGAGTATTACAGGCTCTGGTGACCAGTGTTCCCCGTCGAACCCGGTCGGGGGTTCTCATACCCCTCTCACGATGCAATATGCAAAAAAAAAGCCTGAACGTAAGTTCAGGCTCTTCTTCAAATTTGTGGCGGTGAGAGGGGGATTCGAACCCCCGATACGTTGCCGTATACACACTTTCCAGGCGTGCTCCTTCAGCCACTCGGACACCTCACCACATATTTTTTCGCTAACCGCGCTGGGTCAACGGGGCGCTACTATAGGGAGTTAGCTGAAAAGGGTCAAGTGCTATTTTCTCCTTTTTTTCTATCTGCTTAAGCTCTGCACAGATTGTCTTAACCCTGTTCACTTTGCTGTGATTGTCACTGAAACGTTGCGTGTCTGACACAAAAATGTCATCCCGCTGACGCAGACTTGGCAGCGAAAATAAACGGGTTGTCTCACTGATAAGGATGCTGAAGAATGAAACACTTACCTCTGCTGACGGTTTCACTGCTGGCTACGTTTACCGCCACCGCTGCGGTGGCAGACGTTACAACATACAATAGAGCAGCCACCGGCGATCTGACGCAGCACGGTGGCGCACGTCGGCTGAGCAGCGATCAGACTGAGGCGCTGAAGGCCTCGCTAAGTAATAAGACGGCAAAAAATGTCATTTTACTGATCGGCGATGGTATGGGTGACTCCGAGATCACCGCTGCGCGTAATCTGGCGATGGGCGCGGGCGGCTTTTTTGCCGGTATTGATGCGCTACCGCTTACCGGACAGTACACGCACTATTCGCTGGATAAAAAAACGCACAAACCGGGCTACGTCACTGACTCTGCCGCTTCCGCCACCGCATGGGCGACAGGCACCAAGTCGTACAACGGAGCTATTGGTGTCGACGTCAATGGTCAGGATCAAACCACGCTGCTTGAGCTGGCCAAAGCGGCCGGCAAAGCCACCGGGAATGTCTCTACCGCCGAACTGCAGGATGCAACGCCGGCGGCACTGATGGCACATGTCACCTCGCGCAAATGCTACGGTCCTGAGAAAACCAGTGAACTCTGCCCGACTAACGCATTAGAGCAGGGTGGCAAAGGCTCGATTACCGAGCAGATGCTGCTGACCCGTCCGGATGTGTTATTGGGCGGCGGTGCAAAAAGCTTTAATGAGGTCGCGAAAGCTGGCGACTATAAAGGTAAAACGCTGTATGAACAGGCGCAGGCGCGCGGCTATCAGCTGGCAGAAAATCTCGACGCGCTGAACGCGGTACAGCAGGCGACTCAGCAGCAGCCGCTGCTGGGGCTGTTTGCGCCGGGCAATATGCCGGTGCGCTGGCAGGGCCCCAAAGCCAGTTATCATGGCAATATTGATAAACCGGTCGTGACCTGTGAGGTTAATCAGGATCGGCCGGCATCGGTGCCGACGCTGGCGCAGATGACGACAAAAGCGATCGACCTGCTCAGTAAAAATGAGAAAGGGTTCTTCCTGCAGGTCGAGGGCGCTTCAATCGATAAACAGGATCACGCGGCTAACCCGTGCGGCCAGATTGGCGAAACGGTCGATCTCGACGAAGCGGTACAGGTGGCGCTGGCTTATGCCCGCGAACATGGCGATACGCTGGTGGTGGTCACCGCCGACCACGCGCACAGCAGTCAGATTGTTGAGAATGGCACCAAAGCGCCGGGCCTGACCCAGGCGCTGAACACGAAAGATGGTGCGGTAATGACCATCAGCTACGGCAACTCGGAAGAGGATTCGCAGGAACATACCGGTGCGCAGCTGCGCATTGCTGCTTACGGACCGCACGCGGCAAACGTGGTGGGGCTGACCGACCAGACCGATCTGTTCTTCACGCTAAAAAATGCGATGGCGCTTAAATAAGCGGATAGCAGACAGAAAAAAATCCACGCTGCGGCGTGGATTTTTGTTATGACCGGGCGATGGATTACGCCAGCACTTTGCTGAGAAACGCCTGAGTACGCGGATTTTGCGGCCGGGTGAACAGCACATCCGGCGTGTCCAGCTCCTGAATGATCCCCTGATCCATAAACATCACCCGATCCGCCACTTCGCGCGCAAAGCCCATTTCATGCGTGACAATCACCATGGTCATGCCTTCCTGCGCCAGCATTTTCATGACGCTCAGCACCTCACCGACCAGTTCGGGATCAAGCGCGGAGGTAGGCTCATCAAACAGCATGATGTCGGGCTCCATCGCCAGCGCCCGGGCAATGGCGACGCGCTGCTGCTGGCCGCCGGAGAGGCTGTTTGGCCAGGCATTGATCTTATCAGTCAGGCCCACTTTTTCCAGCAGCGCTTTAGCCTGCTCAGTGGCCTGCTGGCGCGACAGTTTGCGCACCTCCATCGGTGCCATAATCAGGTTTTCCAGCACGGTCATATGCGGAAAGAGATTAAAGCGCTGAAACACCATACCCACATGTTCACGCAGCGTATTGATGCGGGTTTTGGGATCCTGCACCTCAAACCCGTTCACCACCACGCGACCGCCATCGATGCTTTCGAGTCCGTTCAGGCAGCGCAGGAACGTGCTCTTGCCAGAGCCGGACGGACCGATCACGCACAGCACCTCCTGCGCCGGAATGTCACAGCTGATGCCGTTCAGCACCTGGTTTTCACCAAAGTTTTTCTGCAAGTTTTCAACGTGGATCACTTTTGCCAAACCTCTTTTCCATGTAACGAACCAGCAGCGACAGCAGGAAGGTAAATACCCAGTACACCAGTGAAATCACCAGATAGGGTTCCCAGTAAGTCGCGTAAGCGCCTGAAACCGTACGGGCAGCATATGCCAGATCGGCAAGACCAATCGCTGACGCCAGCGACGAATCTTTTACGATAGCAATCGCATTATTGCCGAGCGGCGGGAGCATACGGCGAAACGCCTGCGGCAAAATCACTCTGCGCATGGTGCGGCCATAGGGCATGCCAAGCGAACGCGAGGCTTCCATCTGACCGCGATCGATCGACTGGATCCCGGCGCGGAAGATTTCCGATACGTAAGCGCCCGCATTCAGGGTGATTGCCACTACGCAGGAAAGGAAAGCGCCATAGTTAGCGCGCAGCTCGCGGGCAAATTCTGCCGGCATAATACCGTTTGCCACCAGTATGCCATCGCGTGGATTGATAAACAGCGGGATCAGCGCGAAGTGCACCACCATAATCTGCACGAACAGCGGCGTACCGCGGAAAGCGCTGATGTAGATGCGTACCGGCCACTGAATGCCGTAATGCAGTAGATATTTCCACGGGCCATGCGGCGCCGACGCCAGACGCCCTAAGCCGAGCGTCAGGCCCCACAGGGTGCCTGTGATTACACAAATGAGGGTACATTTGAGGGTCATCATCGCGCCGTCGATAAACAGCGGCATATATTCCTGGATGATTTCCCAGCGGAAGCCTGTCATAAAAACGTCCTTATTGTGCCGCGCGAGCGCGCGGCGACGGGAGATTACTGAGCGGGAAGAGCAGGAACGTTGCTGTCGAACCAGGTCGCGTAAATTTTCGCATAGGTGCCGTCGGCAATGATTTTCTGTAGGCCGGCATTGATCTTGCTGCGTAATTCATCGTTGCCTTTCGCTACCGCGATACCAAAATACTGGCGCTCAAACTTATTGTCAGAAACCAGTTTAAACTGCTTTTCCGGATGCGTTTTAATGTAGTATTTCACCACGCCAACATCGCCTACGGCCGCGCCGATGCCATCTTCATACAGCTCCTGCAGCATCAGCGGCGTATTATCAAAACGCTTAATTGCCGTGCTGTTTTTGCCCAGCACATCAGACACCACGATGTCGCCGGTGCTGGAGTTCACCACGCCGACATTCAGATTTTTCAGCGACGCCAGAGAGGCTACGTTAGCGTTTTCCGGCACCACAATAGCCTGTTCAGCCGGGAAGTAGGGCGCGGAGAAATCGACCATCTGCTTGCGCTTGTCGGTAATGGTAATGCCGGAGATGATGATGTCGCGGTCGCCCGAATTCAGGGTGGCAAAGATGCCTTCCCACGGGGTATTAACCAGTTTGATATCAAAATTTTCCGCTTTGGCGACGGCTTTGATGATATCGATATCAAATCCTTCCAACTGCTTCTGCGCGTTTTCAAATTCGAACGGACGGTAAGTGCCGCCAGAGCCGACAACATAGGTGACGGCCTGCGCCGCCGTGGCTGACAGCGCCAGCACTAAGCCCAGCAGGGCTGAACGGATAAACATTGTGATTCTCCTGGAGAAGGGACAAGGTGTGCAATTTATGCAAAATTAATGCATAAAAATACACACCGGTGCATGCTCTGGCAAGCGGAATAGTCAGCGCTGAGGACAATATTCACCAAAGCGTGAATTGAGTCGCCCGCCTGTTGTGGCGCAGCGGGTAAGGGAGGAGGGCGGCACAATATGCCGCAGGTTACGCGTTGCGCAGCGGCGCGCAGATAATGCGCATGGCAAAAGCGCTGACGAGAGGAAACAGTGCCAGCAGCAGCCACGGCAGCCGGGCCGCCTCTGACGGCACGCGCGCCTGTTCAAGTATGCCTCCCAGCAGGATATTACCCATTAACACCGCCACGCCACCCGCAGTGGCCAGGGCACCATAGTGCGCGCCCAGCGATGACGGATCTGCAAACCGTGGCACCAGATCTTTCGCGGCCGGCACCAGCAGCATCTGCCCGAGCGTCAGCAGCGTGACAAAAGCCGCTGCGGGCAGCAGGCGCATCCAGCCCGCGCCAGGTGCGGCATCAGCATACAGCGCCACGCTGAGGAATGCCCCGGCAATCAGCGCAAAGCCCCACGGGACGATCCGCGCTGCGCCGGTGCGGCGGGCGAAACGCGCCAGCGGCAGCTGCAGCGTGATGATCAGCAGTGAAGCAAGCATAAACAGCGGTGCGAGATCGCTCTCCTGGCCGCCGGCACGCTGGATCTCCACAGGCAGCGCCAGGTAGAGCTGGTTATAGCTCAGCAGCCAGCTGCTGTAAGCAATGATAAACGCCACAAAACGCGGCTGGTGAAAGGTGCGCCACCACGGCATGACCTGCAGCGTAGTGCGGCGTGCGGGCGCGGCGGGCAGGGTGAAAAACAGCACGATCATCGCCAGCATAAAGACCGCTGCGCCTGCAAAGGCGATCTGGCGAAAGCCGTAACCGGTCAGCAGCGCACCCGCCGCCGGACCGATAACGGCACCCAGCTCGCCGCAGACGGCAAACAGGGCAAACCACTCAGCGCGGCTGCGTTTTCCTTCTGCTTCACTCTGCGTACCCGCTTTCGCCAGCAGCGCTTCAATGGAGGGCGAGAAGAGCGCGCCGCCGATGCCGGTCAGGCAGGCGCCGGTGATAACCGGGGCTACTGATTCGCCGCACGCCAGCAGCAGATAGCCGCTGATACGTACCATGCAGCCCGCCAGCACCACTCTCCGGGCGCCAAAGCGATCGGAGAGTGCGCCGCCGAGCAGAAACATACCCTGCTGACAGAAAGTACGCAGCCCCAGAATCAGCCCGACCAGCGTGCCAGAGAGCGCCAGATCGTCGCGCAAAAAAATGGCCAGGAAAGGCACCACGGCGTAAAAGCCAAGGTTAAAAACAAACTGACAGCCCGGCAGCAGGGGCAGCCAGAGCCGCTTAACGGGGCGGGGCGCAGGCATGCAGGTTTCCGTCAGGCTATGTAATGAATGTGTTTACCGCTGTGGTAAGGCGAATTTTCGATTTTTGCCCGCACGCGGAATACATCCCACAGCAGATCCTCATTCAGAATTTCCTGCGGCGTGCCGGTGGCGACAATTTCACCCTGCTGCATCACAATCAGATTATCGCAGAACATGGAGGCGTGATTGAGATCGTGTATCGCCACAATGCTGGTTACCGGCAGTTCGCTGATAAGCTTCATTAGCTGCATCTGATGATGAATATCGAGGTGATTAGTCGGTTCATCCAGCAGGATTTCGGTTGGCACCTGCGCCAGCGCCCGCGCAATATGCACCCGCTGCCGCTCGCCTCCTGACAAACTCTGCCAGCCCTGATCGCTTTTCTCCACCATATCCACCCGCTGCAGCGCTGCCAGAACCGTGGCGTCATCCTGTGCGTTCCAGCTGGAGAAAGGGGAGTGATGCGGAATACGTCCCAGCTTCACCACGTCACGTACCCGCATGTTGGCATCCGTCATCCCGTGCTGTTCCACAAAGGCCACCCGGCGTGCCAGCGCTTTTTTTGCGATAAAGCGGATATCGTTGCCATCCAGCATTACCTGACCGGCATGCGGGCGTCGCAGTCCCGCCAGCACGCGCAGCAGCGACGATTTACCGGATCCGTTTGGCCCCAGCAGGCCCACGGTTTGTCCGCGCGCTACGTTCAGTGAGACATCATTGACGATAACTTTCCTGCCCACTTTCCACGTAATATGTTCAGCGCAGATACTCATGATTTGTTCCCTGAGCGGTAGATAATGATAGCGAAGAAAGGTACGCCAACCAGCGCGGTGACTACGCCCACCGGCAGGCTTTGTGGCGCAATCAGCAGGCGCGAAGCGATATCCGCCAGTACCATCAGAATCGCTCCGGCCAGCGCGCAGGCGAGCAGCAGAGTGCGATGCAGCGGCCCGAAGAAAAAGCGCATCACGTGCGGCACGACCAGGCCGACAAAGCCAATTGAGCCTGCCATGCTGACAATGGTTGCGGTGATCAGTGCCGTAGTCGTGAACAGGATCAGGCGTACCCGCGGTACGGCAATACCCAGCGACGCGGCGGCATCATCACCAAAGGTAAACGCATCCAGCGCGCGTGAATACCACAGGCAGATTGCCAGCCCCAGCACCACCACAATCAGCACCAGCTGAAATTCCGGCCAGCGTACGCCGCTAAAACTTCCCAGCAACCAGAACATCACGTCGCGTGCCTGCTGAGCGCTGGCTGACGTGCTGATGGTATAGGCGGTTACCGCATTAAACAGCTGGGAGGCTGCGACGCCCGCGAGGATGGTCCGTTCGTTGCCGCTGCGCGCGCCCTTCGTGAGAAAGGCGACAAATGCAAAGGCGGCGAAGGCTCCGGCAAACGCACCTGCAGAGAGCGAGACGGCGCCCGTCCCCAGACCCAGAATAACAATAGCGACCGCGCCGGTAGAGGCACCTGCCGATACGCCCAGCACGTAAGGCTCTGCCAGCGCATTTTTCAGCAGACTCTGCAGAACGGCGCCGCAGATGGCGAGACCCGCGCCGCAGCAGGCGGCAACCAGCGCCCGGCTGAGCCGGAAGTCCCAGATCACGCTCTCATAAATGCGATTGAGCGGTTCTGCCGTCAGGCCCAGACGATTACTGAACGCGAAAAAAACGCTCCTGAGCGGCACAGGCAGTTCGCCCACGCTGATGCCCAGCGCTATCACCATGATCAGAAGCAACAGCGCCGCGACTGCACTTGTGCTGAGCACCAGCGTCTGCCGCACGGTGGTAACAGCGGTGGTCATTAATTCAGTCCCATCTTACGCAGCTGCTCTGCCACCTGTTCAGCGCCATAGATGGTGCGGATAGTCGGATTCATCGCCTGGCCATCCATAACCACGATATGCCCTTTTTTCACCGCATCCAGCTGACTCACGGCCGGATCGCTCTTCAGGAATTTAATCTTCTCTGCAGCGCTGTCCAGCGTCCAGCGGTTGCGATCGAGACTGGAGACAACAATCACATCCGGATTGGCGGCAATAATGCTTTCCCAGCCCACGGTAGGCCACTCGGTCTCGGTAGTAATGGCGTTATGGCCACCCAGCACGCTGGCAATAAAACCGGACGCGCTGTTCTTCCCGCCAACGTAGGCGTCTGCCGCCGGCGAGGAGCTGGAGAACCAGAACACAAAGGAAAGGTCGCGGGCATTTTTACTGAAGGCGCTGCGCAGCGCGGCTTCACGCTGTTTGAAGTCAGCGATCAGCGCCTGACCGCGATCTTCCACGTTGAAGATGCGGGAGAAATCGTCGATCTCTTTGTACAGATAAGTCATGTCCCATAATTTCTGGCGACTGCCATACATATCGCCCGCGCCTTTTTTGGTGGCGCACATGCCAGGGGACATATAGCTGTTCAGCCCCAGCGTGGCAAAATCCTCACGTTTCGCGACCTTGCTTTCCGGGCCGAGCAGCAGCGGTGCCTGCGCCGGGATAAAGTCCGGGTTTTGGGCCAGAATCGACTCCAGCGTCGGGATCTCAACGGTCAGCGTTTTGATGCCGGCATTCTGCTTAGCCAGCTGCGGCAGTACTTTAGTCGGCCAGAAAGCGCTGGCCACAATCTTATCCTGCAGCCCGAGCAGCAGCAGGATCTCTGTGGTGTTCTGTCCCAGCGCAACCACGCGTTCCGGCGCTTTAGTAAACGTCTCTTTGTAGCCACAGTTTTCGATGGTCAGCGGGTAGGGAGCAGCAACGGCGTGACTGGCGGCAGTAAACAGCAAAGCAAATGCACAAATGACTTTTTTCATCTAACCCTTTCTCTTATAAAAAGCGCTGATCCGTGAAATTCCTGACCGCGATAATAATGATAATGAATTACATTATCAACGGTTGGCAAGCGCTGGTGGATGCCCCGGGTCATGGCAAAAGGGAAAATTGCCGCGTAATAGCTGTTTTCAGCGCGCGCAGGCCAGAAAGGGGTTTAACGCAGAAATGAAGGCGGGATGAAACATACGCCGCCAAAAAAAATCCACGCCGGAGCGTGGATAGTAAAGCACTTGCTTATCTGCGCGAGAGTAACGGGCATCCCGCGGAACAGCCGCCGTTATCAGACGTTGAACAGGAAGTTCATTACATCGCCATCTTTGACGATGTACTCTTTGCCTTCTGAACGCATTTTGCCCGCCTCTTTGGCACCCTGTTCACCTTTATAGGTGATGAAGTCATCAAAGGCGATGGTCTGTGCGCGGATAAACCCTTTCTCAAAATCAGTGTGGATCTTACCGGCAGCCTGCGGTGCAGTGGCGCCCACCGGGATCGTCCATGCACGTACTTCTTTAACGCCCGCGGTAAAGTAAGTCTGCAGGTTAAGCAGCGCGTAACCCGCGCGGATCACGCGGTTCAGACCTGGCTCTTCCAGACCCAGCTCAGCCATAAACTCATCGCGCTCTTCATCATCCAGCTCGGCGATGTCAGATTCAACGGCTGCACATACCGGCACCACTACCGAGCCTTCTGCTTCAGCAATAGCGCGTACCTGGTCAAGGTATGGGTTATTTTCGAAGCCATCTTCATTAACGTTGGCGATGTACATGGTAGGCTTCAGCGTCAGGAAGCTCAGGTAGCGGATAGCGGCTTTCTCATCAGCATCCAGCTTCAGGGCACGCAGCATTCCGGCGTTTTCCAGATGCGGCAGGCACTTCTCCAGCGCAGCCAGTTCCGCTTTTGCGTCTTTATCGCCGCCCTTGGCTTTTTTCTGGCAGCGCTGAATGGCGCGCTCACAGGTATCCAGGTCAGAGAGTGCCAGCTCAGTATTGATAATATCGATATCTTCTGCCGGATTAACTTTGCCTGAGACGTGAATAATATTTTCATTCTCAAAGCAGCGGACCACGTGACCAATCGCTTCTGTTTCACGGATGTTGGTCAGGAACTGGTTACCGAGGCCTTCGCCTTTCGACGCGCCTTTTACCAGACCGGCAATATCCACAAACTCCATGGTGGTAGGCACCACGCGCTGAGGTTTAACAATTTCGCTCAGCTGATCAAGGCGCAGATCGGGCATCGGTACTACGCCAGTGTTTGGCTCGATAGTGCAGAACGGAAAGTTCGCTGCTTCGATACCCGCTTTGGTCAGCGCGTTAAACAGGGTGGATTTGCCAACGTTTGGCAGGCCCACGATACCGCATTTAAATCCCATGATCTGATTACCTTTCTCACTGAGGGTGGCGCACCGCCGGGCGGCACGCCTGATTCAAAAAATTTCGCGCATTATACACAGAATTGCCCGGCGCGGCGCGGGAATTGCCTTAGCCCGCTTTGAAGGCGTGCAGACGATTCATCGCTTTAATCTTATCTTCTTTCAGCCACAGTTCTGTGCAGCGCACCGCTTCATCGACGGCGTCATCAATCAGCTTCTGCTCGCTGGCGGGGGGTTTTCCCAGTACAAATCCGGTCACTTTGTTGCGATCGCCAGGATGGCCGATGCCTACGCGCAAACGGTGAAAGTTATTGTTGTTACCCAGCCTGCTGATAATGTCTTTTAAACCGTTATGCCCGCCATGCCCGCCGCCCTGTTTAAATTTAGCGACGCCCGGCGGCAAATCCATCTCATCGTGTGCGACCAGAATCTCTTCAGGCGTAATACGGTAAAACGTGGCCATCGCCGCCACCGCTTTACCACTGAGATTCATATAGGTCGTTGGCACCAGCAGCCGCACATCATTCCCGGCCAGAGCCAGGCGCGCCGTATAGCCAAAAAACTTAGGCTCCTCTTTTAGCGCCTGATTATGGCGGCTGGCCAGCAGATCCAGATACCACGCGCCGGCGTTGTGGCGCGTTGCCGCGTATTCGGCACCGGGATTTGCCAGTCCCACAATCAGTTTAATGCTGCTCACAATAGTTATCCTGTTCTCCTGCGGAAAGGAGGGTAGTTTACTGCCTGCTGGCAGGGATGACAAAGATTGTCAGGCAGAAGTAGTGTCACTGCGTGATTAGTCAATTTCTATGTAAAACAAGATACTGCAGGTAAATTTTTGTCATTTGCAGGTTGTGTTGTGTGATCCTGGACGCAAAATGCTCCGCTATCATTGCCTAAACTTATGACAGGTTAACGTTATGTGCGGTTTTATTTTGCTCATAAGGATGGAGGTACATCATGAAACGTCATCAATGCCGCGTTATAGGTAACGGATTAATGTGTCTGGGGCTGCTGACCATGGTTGCCGGCATCGCCTCATCCGTTATCAACCAGCTGCCTTCGGTAAATATGCCGCCCCTGCTGGCCAGTGGTGCCATGTTTGGTATTTTTATCGGGGCACTATTGTGGCTGGCGGGTGCGCGCGTCAGCGGTCGGGAAAAAATTGAAGATCGTTATTACTGGCATCGTCACCACGGTGATGTCCGCTGCCGCCGTAACCATACGCCCCATTAACTGACCATTTCAGCAACCGCCTTTGGCGCTGGAAAAGCGTATTCTGTGCGGTTGCGGCCACGGGCTTTTGCGCAATAAAGGGCTTCATCAGCCAGCGCCAGCAGCGCCGGAAACTGGCTGGCGGCCGGGCTGGCTGTGGCATAGCCAATACTGACGGTATAACCGATCCCGGCAGGCTGCGAGCGCTGCGTCGCCTGACGTATAGCTTCGCACACCTGCCGAACCTGCTCACTGTCGCCGGTTACCAGCGCGGCAAACTCTTCTCCGCCGAGCCGGGCAAAATAGCTCTCTGCCGGCATATGCGCCTCAGCTATCTGGCAAAAATCGATTAACACCCGGTCACCCTGCAGGTGGCCATAGCGATCGTTAATGTTTTTAAAATGATCGAGGTCAAACAGCACCGCGCTAAAGCCGTCGGCTGGAGAGAGCCGAGCCCGCCGCCGCCGCACGTTATCCGCCTGTTCAAACAGCGCACGCCGGTTCCATGCGCCGGTCAGCGGATCGCGCAATGACGCCAGCTTATGCGCCACCTGCGATCGTTCATTAACCATCGCCAGCAGGGTAAATGTCAGCCCTATCACAAACAGAATCGATTCAAGGATAACGTAAATCGAGAAGCCCGATCCGCCAATGGCGCCCGGCTGGCGGCTGACAACAGCGTCATCAAGGAAAATGCGGGCGAGATGAAAACCGAGATGGATCCACAGCAGCGTCTGCGCAGGCCAGAAAGTGACTTTCAGCGTGCTGCGCGCGCGCCAGAGCAGCATGATAAACGCTGCGGTATAGAGTATGCACAGCAGGCAGAGCACCAGCACCCGCTGTGGCTGACCGTGATAAAAACCGGGCAGCAGGCAAAGCAGCGCCCAGAGCAGTGCGCCGCCGGGCCACAGCAGGCCAACGGGTCGCTGACAGAAGGTACGAAATGCGCACAGCAGCGTACCGTAAGCCAGCATAACCATGACATTGCCCAACGCAACCGGAAGAAAGTGCAGGCCGGCACTGCGCAGGCTGCTGAGAAATACCGCACACAGCGTCAGTATCAGCGTCAGCGTGGTAAAGCCCAGCACCCGGTCATACTGGGCACCGACCCAGGCAAATATCATAATGATGCTCAGAAACCCCAGCACATAAAGCTCGCACACAAACAGCGTATAAATATCGAGCGTCATGGCAGTGGGCGTTCCCGGAAAAAAGTGGAGCTGAAAATAGCACTATTTCCGAAGCGGCTGAAGTAGCGGACAGCGCGAAAACGAAAAAGAGCAGAAGGCAGGGAGAATAGCGTACAGAGTAAAAATTTATCGGGCGAACAGCGTGAAAAAAAGCAGCTTCAGAAAGGAAGGCGGGCGCGGATAAGCATAAAAAACCGGGCGCAGGGCCCGGTTAAGTGTGAACAATTAATGTTCAAACATAGCAGAGATTGATTCTTCGTTGCTGATACGGCGAATAGCTTCAGCCAGCATGCCGGAAAGTGTCAGAGTGCGCACATTTGGCAGCGCTTTCATCTCTTCCGAAAGCGGGATGGTGTCACAAACAATCACCTCGTCAATCACAGATTTGCGCAGGTTTTCAACTGCGTTACCCGAGAAGATAGGGTGGGTGGCATAGGCGAATACGCGCTTGGCACCACGCTCTTTCAGGGCTTCAGCCGCTTTGCACAGCGTACCGCCGGTGTCGATCATATCGTCGACCAGCACGCAGTCACGTCCTGCGACATCACCAATAATATGCATAACCTGAGACACATTCGCGCGCGGGCGACGTTTGTCGATGATAGCCATATCCGTGTCATTAAGCAGTTTGGCAATTGCGCGGGCGCGCACCACACCACCAATATCCGGCGAAACCACGATGGGGTTTTCCAGGCCAAGCTGCAGCATATCTTCCAGCAGAATCGGGCTGCCGAAGACGTTGTCTACCGGCACATCAAAGAAGCCCTGAATCTGCTCGGCATGCAGATCAACGGTCAGCACGCGATCCACACCGACGCTGGAGAGGAAGTCAGCAACCACTTTAGCGGTGATCGGTACACGCGCTGAGCGCACGCGGCGATCCTGACGGGCATAACCAAAATAGGGAATAACAGCGGTAATTCGACCAGCAGAAGCCCGACGCAGCGCGTCGACCATCACAACCAGCTCCATCAGATTATCGTTGGTGGGGGCACAGGTGGACTGGATGATGAAAATATCGCCACCGCGTACATTTTCGTTAATCTGTACACTTACTTCGCCGTCGCTGAAACGACCGACAGCGGCGTCTCCGAGGCTGGTGTAAAGGCGGTTGGCAATACGTTGTGCTAGTTCCGGGGTGGCGTTACCAGCAAATAGCTTCATATCAGGCACGAGAAGAACCTCAGGCTTGGACGTCCAGAGAATGAACCGCTCAAACATAACCGGCGAATATGTTTGAGCCTGTTCATACGGTGTGTTAATGCGCAACGTGCCGTATCTGGAACGGGTAATACGGTCACGTAAACGCTTAAAGCCCGGAAAGGGTTTGCTGCAACGGCGAGAGGTTAAGCCCGCGCGCCACAAATCCGCGAATCCATTTCGGGGCAAGCTCCAGCACCTGACGAGCGTCGGACTCGGTGTTAAATTCAGCAAACACGCAAGCGCCGGTCCCGGTCAGGCGCGACGGCGCGTATTCTAGCAGCCAGGAAAGCAGCGCATCAACCTCACGAAAACGTTTTCTTGCCACAGCTTCACAATCATTATGAAAAGGCAGGCTCAACAGTTCATCTAATGTGCGTATCGGTGAATTGCGCGTCAGATCGGGATCGCGGAAGATATCGGGCGTGGCGATACTCACACCCGGATGCGCGACCAGATACCACTTTTCTGGCGGCGAAGCGGGCTGCAGCTGCTCCCCGACGCCTTCGGCAAACGCGGCGTGGCCGCGCACAAATACCGGGACATCGGCGCCCAGCGTGACGCCCAGCGCAGCCAGTTCATCTGTGCTCAGCCTGCACTGCCACAGATGGTTCAGCGCCACCAGCACCGTGGCGGCATCAGAGGAGCCGCCGCCCAGCCCGCCGCCCATCGGCAGCTGTTTTTCCAGCGCAATCTGTGCGCCCGCGCGGTCGTCAAGTGTGCCTTTCGCCATCACCGCCTGCTTTAACGCCAGGGCCGCGCGCGCAATCAGATTATCCGCATCGGCCACGCCTGGCAGCGGCGTCAGCAGGCTGATACGCCCGCTGCGATCCGGGGTAATCTCCAGCGTATCGCCCGCATCGAGAAACTGAAACAGCGTTTGCAGATTATGGTAGCCGTCAGCGCGCCGGCCGGTGATGTAGAGAAACAGATTAAGTTTTGCCGGAGCGGGCCAGGTGGTCATCATTGCAGGGTCCAGCTATCCATACGCAGTTTGATACGCTGGTCGCCCTCGGTCAGCTCCAGATTAGCGGGCAGAGAGGGTGTGACTTTTGTGTCGTAGTCGCCGATAGCCACGTGCCACTGCTGGCCGTTACGGCTGTAGCTCAGGCTTTTCAGCTGGTAGTTATTATTGAGCTGATAATCTGTGGCGTCGCCCGGCAGGCCCATCATCCACTGCCGCAGGTTGGCCAGCGGAATATCCATGCCGGTAAGCTGCGAAATCATTTTCTCAGCATCATTACTGGTATAACGCTTGCCCTTGTTATCAACAATCTGCACCACGGAGCCCTGGGCATCCAGCTGCAGTTCGGTGCTGCCCAGCGGGTTGGTCAGCAGCAGGCGATAGCGGTCGGGCGCGGTCTGCTGCCAGTTGAAGCGGGCATAGACTTTCTGTTTATCGGACAGGTAAGCAAAAGCGCCGCGCGTCTGATAATGGCTGATTCCGGCGACCTGCTGCTGGTGCTGTTGCCACTGTGGCGCGGTAGTTGCGGGACCCGCTCCCTGCTGCGGTTTGTTAATGCTGCAAGCCGCCAGCAGAACGCTGGCAAGGGGTAAAAGGCGCAACAGTTTGCGCGTAGGCAATGGCATCACGTGGTCATCTCCTCAGACACGTTTTTAATTCGTAACCGATAACGCTAACTGCCCGCCTGATAACCGTCAATGCCGGCCAGCGGAAAATTGCGCACGATCAGTTTAATCTTATCACTGTCATAGTCTTTGTATGGCTTTTCATGATCTGCCGCATCTTGTAGAATGCGCTTCACAAAACCAGACAATCAATGGGACTTCCCAGCCACAATCACATGACGCTCCTGGCACTCGGAATCAATCACAAAACTGCTCCTGTCGCTCTGCGTGAACGCGTGTCGTTTACGCCGGATACGCTTGACCAGGCTCTGAACAGCCTGCTGTCGCAGCCAATGGTACAGAGCGGCGTGGTACTTTCTACCTGTAACCGCACCGAACTCTACCTCAGTGTAGAGCAGCAGGCGGATTTGCAGGAGAAGCTGGTACGCTGGCTATGTGATTACCACAATTTGCCGGAAGCGGATGTGCGCAACAGTCTCTACTGGCACCAGGATAACGCGGCAGTCAGCCATCTGATGCGCGTAGCCAGCGGGCTCGATTCGCTGGTACTGGGCGAACCGCAAATTCTCGGTCAGGTGAAAAAGGCGCATGCCGACTCCTCCCGCGATCGTGCGCTGACCAGTGAGCTGGAGCGGATGTTCCAGAAAACGTTCTCCGTGGCCAAGCGCGTGCGGACCGAAACTGAAATCGGCGCCAGCGCGGTCTCTGTTGCCTTCGCCGCCTGTTCGCTGGCGCGGCAGATATTCGAGTCGCTCAGCACCGTCAATGTGTTGCTGGTAGGGGCAGGTGAAACCATTGAGCTGGTAGCACGCCATCTGCGCGAGCACAGCGTAAAAAAACTGATGATCGCGAACCGCACCCGTGAACGTGCTCAGCTGCTGGCTGACGAAGTGGGTGCCGAAGTTATCAGCCTGGCTGAAATTGAAACCCGCCTTTCCGACGCCGATATCATTATCTCTTCTACCGCCAGCCAGCTGCCGATTATTGGTAAAGGCATGGTGGAGCGTGCGCTGAAAGCGCGACGTAATCAGCCGATGCTGCTGGTGGATATCGCTGTACCGCGCGACGTTGAACCTGAAGTGGGCAAGCTGCCTAACGCCTACCTTTACAGCGTGGACGATCTGCAGGCGATCATTGAGCAGAATATGGCGCAGCGTAAAGCAGCCGCCCTGCAGGCAGAAAGCATTGTTGTGCAGGAGAGCGGGGAGTTTATGGCGTGGCTGCGTGCACAAAGCGCTGGCGAGTCCATCCGTGAATACCGCATGCAGGCAGAGCAGGTACGCGCTGAACTGCAGGAGCGCGCGCTGGCTGCGCTGCGACAGGGAGCCGATGCAGAAAAAGTGCTGCAGGAGCTGGCACATAAACTCACCAACCGTCTGATCCATGCACCAACCAAATCACTTCAGCAGGCTGCCCGCGATGGCGATGGCGAACGCCTGCAGATCTTACGCGACAGCCTCGGTTTAGAGTAATCTCCGCTGTCACGACCTATCACCGGGATACCTACAATTAGATGAAAAGCTCGATTATTGCCAAGCTGGAAGCGTTACAGGAACGCCATGAAGAAGTGGAAGCGTTACTGGGCGATGCCGGCGTGATTGGCAATCAGGAACGTTTCCGCGCGCTGTCACGCGAATATGCCCAGCTGAGCGATGTCACCCGCTGCTTCCGCGACTGGCAGCAGGTGCAGGAGGATGTGGATACCGCTGAAATGCTGCTTGAGGACCCGGAAATGCGCGAAATGGCGCAGGATGAACTCAGGCTGGCGCGCGACAAACGTGAGGTACTGGAGCAGCAGCTGCAGGTCTTGCTGCTGCCCAAAGATCCGGATGATGAACGCCCCTGCTTTATCGAGGTGCGTGCCGGAACCGGCGGCGACGAGGCGGCGATTTTTGCCGGCGATCTCTTCCGGATGTACAGCCGTTACGCTGAAGGACGACGCTGGCAGGTGGAGATCATGAGCGCCAATGAAGGCGAGCACGGCGGCTATAAAGAGGTGATCGCGCGGGTGACGGGCGAGGGCGCATATGGGCGGATGAAGTTTGAGTCGGGCGGGCATCGCGTTCAGCGCGTGCCGGAAACCGAATCACAGGGACGCATCCATACCTCGGCCTGTACCGTGGCCGTTATGCCGGAGCTGCCGGAAGCGGAACTGCCGGATATTAATCCGTCCGATCTGAAAATCGATACCTTCCGCTCCTCAGGTGCAGGTGGTCAGCACGTCAACACCACCGACTCCGCTATCCGTATCACTCACCTGCCAACCGGCATCGTGGTTGAGTGTCAGGATGAGCGTTCACAGCATAAAAACAAAGCCAAAGCGCTGGCGGTACTGGGCGCGCGTATTCACGCGGCTGAGATGGCAAAACGGCATGCTGCCGAGGCTTCAACCCGCCGCAACCTGCTGGGCAGCGGCGATCGCTCCGATCGTATCCGCACCTATAACTTCCCGCAGGGGCGCGTGACCGATCACCGCATCAACCTTACGCTTTACCGGCTGGATGAGACAATGGAAGGCAAGCTGGATACGCTAATCGAGCCGATCGTGCAGGAGTATCAGGCCGATCAGCTCGCCGCGCTGGCCGGACAGGATTGATGGAAATTCGCCGCTGGCGTCAGCTGGCTGTGATAGCGCTGAGCGGAGGCGAAAGTCCGAAGCGGGACGCTGAGATCCTGCTCAGCTTCGTTACCGGTAAAACACGCAGCTGGCTGCTGGCCTTTGACGAGCATCTGCTGAGCGACGATCAGCTCGCGCAGCTTGAGTTGCTGCTGGCACGCCGTCAGCGGGGTGAACCGATAGCTCACCTGACGGGGGAGCGTGAATTCTGGTCACTGCCGCTGCGTGTCAGTGACGCCACGCTGATCCCGCGTCCGGATACTGAACTGCTGGTTGAGCAGGCGCTGCTGCGTCTGCCTGCACAGCCCTGTGAGGTGCTTGACCTAGGAACCGGTACGGGTGCCATTGCGCTGGCCCTTGCCAGTGAACGTCCTGACGCGCAGATCACCGGCTGCGATCGCATTCCCGCTGCCGTTGCGCTGGCGCAGGAGAATGCGGCGCGGCTTGGCCTCACCAACGTCCGCTTTCAGCTCAGCCACTGGTTTAATGACCTGCCTGCTACCCGCTACCACCTGATCGCCAGTAATCCACCGTATATTGATATGGATGACACCCATCTGCTGCAGGGTGACGTGCGCTTTGAGCCGCGCAGTGCGCTGGTAGCCGATGAAGCCGGGCTGGCCGATATTCGTTTTATTATCCGCAGCGCCCCGGCGTGGCTGCAGCCGCAGGGCTGGCTGCTGCTGGAGCATGGCTGGCAGCAGGGTGCCGACGTGCGAGCCCTGATGTGTGAACAGGGCTATCAGCAGGTAACCACCCTCACTGACTATGGCGGTAATCCGCGCGTTACGCTTGGACAATATGCATAAAGAGGCACAGGATGGCCGGCTGGTATCCGCAGATTAAGCAGTTTCATATTTTTATGGTGATTATCAGCGTCAGCCTGTTTCTGCTGCGCTTTTACTGGCTGACTACCGCTTCTGGCCTGCTGCAGCAGCGCTGGGTGCGGATCGTACCGCATCTGTGCGACACGTTTTTACTGTTGAGCGGCGCGCTGCTGGTGATAATTACTCACTTTTATCCCTTCACACCGCAAGGAAGCTGGCTGACGGAGAAGCTGTTAGCGGTTATTATCTACGTCGCCTTGGGTTTTGTGGCACTGAGTCGTCGTCCGCGCAAGCTGAGCACGCGCTGGTTCGCCTGCCTGCTTGCGCTGGTTGCTCTGCTGTTTGCAGGCAAACTGGCGATGACCAAACTGCCGATTTTGGGGATAGTATGACCTCATCAGTAGAATTTGATTTTAATGAAACACCGTTAAGTGAAGCAGTGATAGGTGCAACCTGCGCCATCCGCGACGATTTTTCCGCCCCTTCGGTTCAGCAGCAGCTGTCAAAACTGGTGGAAGAGGCGCGCGACTATATCAGTAGCGCAGCGGATGCCGATCTGCGGCTGGAAAAGCTGCTGGAGCTGTTCTATCGCGAATGGGGCTTTGGCGGCGCCAGCGGCGTCTATAACCTGTCAGATGCGCTCTGGATCGATAAAGTCCTGAAAAGCCGTCAGGGCACCGCGGTGTCGCTGGGGGTAATCCTGCTGCACATTGCCGAACAGCTGGAACTGCCGCTGATGCCGGTTATTTTTCCGACTCAGCTTATTCTGCGCGCAGACTGGCTGGATGGTGAAATGTGGCTGATTAACCCCTTCAATGGTGAAACGCTGGATACCCATACGCTTGAGGTCTGGCTGAAGGGAAATATCAGTCCTACGGCAAAACTCTATACCGACGATCTCGATGAAGCCAAGACGCTCAGCGTGATGCGGAAAATGCTCGATACGCTGAAAGCGGCGCTGATGGAAGAGAAGCAGATGGAGCTGGCGCTGAACGTCAGTAAAGTATTGCTGGAGATCGATCCTGACGACCCGTATGAAATTCGCGATCGCGGCTTAATCTACGCTCAGCTGGAGTGCGAGCATATTGCGCTCACGGACTTAACCTATTTTGTTGAGCAGTGCCCGGAAGATCCGGTGAGTGAAATGATCAAAGTACAGATCCATGCAATCGAACAGAAACAGGTCACGCTACACTAAGCGTTGCCGGTATAAGGAAAGATCATGACAGAGAAAGTAGTTAAAATTGGCGATATCGATGTAGCAAACGATCTGCCGTTTGTGCTGTTTGGCGGGATGAACGTACTGGAATCACGCGAACTGGCGATGCGCATCTGTGAGCACTATGTGACGGTGACCGACAAACTCGGTATTCCTTATGTCTTCAAAGCCTCTTTTGACAAGGCGAACCGCTCCTCGATTAAATCGTATCGCGGTCCGGGTCTGGATGAGGGCATGAAGATTTTTCAGGAGCTGAAGCAGGCGTTCGGCGTGAAGATCATCACCGACGTGCATGAATCCTGGCAGGCGCAGCCGGTTGCCGATGTGGTTGATGTTATTCAGCTGCCGGCATTTCTGGCACGCCAGACCGATCTGGTCGAAGCAATGGCAAAAACCGGCGCCGTGATCAACGTTAAAAAACCGCAGTTTGTCAGTCCGGGCCAGATGGGTAACATCGTGGATAAATTTGCGGAAGGCGGTAATGATAAGGTTATCCTCTGCGATCGCGGCAGCAACTTCGGTTATGACAACCTGGTTGTGGATATGCTGGGCTTTAACGTAATGAAGAAAGTCACGAATAACAGCCCGGTCATTTTCGACGTGACGCATGCGCTGCAGACGCGCGATCCGTTTGGTGCCGCATCAGGGGGGCGTCGTGCTCAGGTAGCGGAGCTGGCTCGTGCCGGTATGGCCGTTGGTATTGCCGGTCTCTTTATCGAGGCGCACCCGGAGCCAAACAGCGCGAAATGCGACGGTCCTTCCGCGCTGCCGCTGGATAAGCTGGAGCCGTTCCTGGCTCAGATGAAAGCGATTGACGATCTGGTTAAGAGCTTCCCGGCACTGGATACCAGCAGCTGACAGCCTGTGGTAAACGAAAAAGGCACCCTGACGGGTGCCTTTTTTTTTCACTGTGCATCAGATTAGAGCATGATCGTCAGCAAATAACCGGCGAACAGCGCCAGGTGCGCTGCACCGTTGAGCACATTCGTACGCCCGGTCGAGAACGAAATGTGACACAGGATCAGGACGGCGATCAGCATCACCATGTGCGGGGGCTCCAGGCCAAAAATCAGCGTCTGTCCTGTCAGCGTGGCAATGATACTGACGGCTGGCACGGTAAGAGAAATCGTCGCCAGCACGGAACCAAAAAACAGGTTCATGGCGCGCTGCACCTGGTTGGTCAGCACCGCTCTGATGGCGCCCAGCCCTTCCGGAGACAGGATCAGTAGCGCGACGAGGAAGCCGGTAAACTGCTCCGGTGCGTTAAGCTCTTTCAGCAGCAGTTCAAGCGGGTTAGCATTCATTTTGGTCACGCTGATAACCGCAATCAGATGAACAATCAGCCAGAGCGTGTGCCACAGCGAGCTGTGCGCGGAGGGTTTGCCGTGGTGCGGATCGTCCCCCTCATCTTCGTGCTCATAGACAAACAGGCTTTGATGCGTTTTGGTCTGAATCAGCAGGAAAACGCCATACATGGCGGCTGAGATAGCAGCGATAATCAGTGCCTGCGCGGTAGTAAAGTTGCCGCCTGGCAGGGCATTCGGGAACACCAGAACCAGAATCGCGAGCGGAAAGATGGCAATCATATACTGCTTAACGCCAGCCAGATTGACATACTGAGTAGCGAATTTTCTGCCACCGAGCAGCAGCGCGCAGCCCACGAGTCCGGATGTGACAATCATGATGATGGAATAGAGCGTATCGCGCATCAGCGCCGGTGCGGCATCGCCCGTTGCCATCAGCGCAGAGATAAGGCTTACCTCAAGAATTACTACGGAAAGACTCAGGATCAGCGAGCCGTAGGGTTCGCCCAGCCGGTGCGCCAGCACGTCCGCATGGCGCACAACGCTAAAGGCGCTGCTCAGAATAGCCACCAGTGCCAGCAGGTTGATGCCGATAACCGGCAGCAGCGCTGTCTGATTGCCAAAAAAGCTCAGCACCGTCAGTGCAGTAACGGGAAGAATCAGCGAAAACTCACTGTGTCGGGTTTTTTCATGTCCAGCCATTCACCATCCCCATTAGCAAAATGTTTAAAAACCGGCGTCATTGCCTGTTAACTATACGCATTAATCACACTGGCGCAGTGTAGCTTTTCATCACTCGCTGAACAGATTTTTTACGCGACTTTACTTTTTGCGCTAAGTTAATCTGATTGAGTTAAATAAACAGTTATTTCAGTATTTATAATTAAATTCATATAGATATAAATCCACTATAAGCAAATATCGCGCAGTAAAAGCCGCTTTGAAGCTATGATATGAGGCCGTTATTGGCTTTAAGCAGACTGTTTTAACGATCGCTGGCAAAAGATAGCGTTTGCATTTCAGCGCATCTGTTCCAGACTTTACGATATACCTGACACCGGAGGAGATATGCCTTACTCATCAACCAGCGAACTGCCAGACAGCGTGCGTCACGTGCTGCCGGCTCATGCACAAACCATCTATCAGAACGCCTTTAACAATGCCTGGGATCAATATAAGGATAAAGAAGATCGCCGGGGCGATGCATCAAGGGAAGAGGTCGCGCACAAAGTTGCCTGGGCTGCAGTGAAGCATGATTATGCGAAAGGCGATGACGACAAGTGGCATCCGAAAAAGTAGTGGCTGATGCGGGCCAGAGCGGCCCGCACCACGCCTGTTTTAATCCTCTCATTATTTCTTCCCGCCAGCCGATAATCTGAAACAGTTCTTTATGTGAAAAGCGTCAGGACAATCTTGAAACCGCAGTAATGAATGCATTACTGTTTCTGACTGAGCCGACGCGCGTCGTTTTCAGGATACCGGTTCAGGATCCAGGCGTGCAGGGTGCCAGTGCAGTAGAGGAGATCGCAGTGTTAACCCGGGAATTCTTACTTAAAGCCGATTGCAAAACATCGTTTGGTGATATTGATGAGGCGCTGCTGTGGAGCTGCGAAAAGCGGGCCGCTTCGCTTTCTGCCACGCTTGCCTGCCGGCCTGACCAGAGTCCGGTATGGATCTTTGGCTATGGCTCGCTGATGTGGAACCCGGTTTTTGACGCGGAGGAGGTGGCTTCAGGACGCCTGGAGGGGTGGCATCGCGCGTTCTGTCTGCGGCTCACCGCCGGACGCGGCACCGAGGCGGCACCAGGACGCATGCTGGCGTTAAAAGAGGGCGGCAGCACCAGCGGCCTGGCTTTTCGTCTGCCAGAGGCGCGCCTGCATGAAGAACTGGAGCTGCTCTGGAAGCGCGAGATGATCACCGGCTGCTATCTGCCCACCTGGTGCGAGCTGCAGCTGGAAGACGGCCGCTGCGTTACGGCGCTGGTCTTTATCATGGATCCGCGTCATCCGCTGTATGAGGATGATTCCTGCCGCAGTACCATTGCACCGCTGATTGCGCAGGCGAGCGGGCCGCTCGGAACCAATGCGCAGTACCTTTTCTCGCTTGAGCAGGAGCTGGTCAGACGCGGCATGCAGGAAGCCGCACTGACGCGGCTTGCCGCTGAGGTAAGGGCGCTGCAGCAGCGTGCAGCGCCTCAGGCTTAATTGCCAGGGTTGATGAGCCAGGTACCAGGCTGCTTAATCGTCAGCGTCTGGCTGCGCACCTGGTCGCCGCGCCGCACCTCAAGATGATAGCTGCCGGCAGCGAGATTGAGTGACGCAAAACCGCTGCTGGCGGCTTTGATATCCTGCACTTCACCATTCAGCACGACGCTTTCGCCTGCCTGCAGCTGCAGATAGAGTGTGGCAATAGCGGGTGCGCTGGTTGCCGCCGGGGCCTGCGTCGCCGGCGCAGCCGCTTCCGGCGCTGCCGCGACAGGTGGCGTCTCACCGTGGCGCACCGTCTGCCACACAACCAGACCCACCGCCAGCAGCGCCACAGCAGCCAGCGCCACTATGCCCGGCGACGCGCGTCGGCCTGCTGCACCGCCAGTGAGCGGTTCAGCAGCGGCGGCAGCGGGGTTAATTGCCACCAGCGGGGGTTCCGGTTCTGCGGCGGTGTCCGGCAGCCCGGCGGGCAGGGCAACCACCGGCAGCGGCGTGCTGAGCGCTTCGGCATCGCTCACCGGCAGATCGATAAGCTGCGCGAAGGCGTCGATGGTCTGCGGACGGTCCTGAGGCTTCATCGCCAGCGCACAGTCGATGGCGTGCAGCAGCGGCAGGGAATAGCCTTCAGGCCGGGTTACCGCAAGCGGCTGGTAATTATCTTCGATGCAGCGCACCACGCTGACCGGCGGCGCATGTCCGGTAATCAGCGTATGCAATACCGCGCCCAGCGCATAGATATCGGTCCAGGGACCCTGTTCGACCTCACCCTCTTCACTATATTGCTCAATCGGCGCAAAGCCTGGCTTAAGCATGATTTCGGTTTCATCTGACAGATTGCCGATCTCTTTGCGCGCTGAACCAAAATCGAGCAGCACCGGCAGCTGGTTATCCTGAATCTGAATATTATCCAGCGAGATATCGCGATGCAGATAGCCGGCAGTATGGATTGTATTGATTGCGCCAAACAGCGGCGGAAGCAGGCGACGGATCCAGACTTCATCCACGGTGTCAGACTGACTTGCCTGCCACGCTTTCAGCGTCATACCGCTATAGAACAGCGTTCCCATATAGGCGGTGCCATTCTCTTCCCAGAAGCGCAGCACGTGCAGCAGCCCCGGATGATTAAAGCGTGCCAGCAGGCGTGCTTCCTGAATAAAGCTGTTACGACCGGCGTTGAACAACTTCTGAAAGCGCTCACCGCGCAGCTCCAGCGACATGTCTGCTGCGCGTACGGCCAGCGACTGCGGCATATACTCCTTGATGGCGATAAACCGTTCCAGCTGGTGATCCCAGGCGCGGTAGACGATGCCAAAACCGCCACCGCCTACGACGTCCCTGATTTCAAACTCGTTAAACCGGTAGCCCGCAGGCAGGGCATTAGGGATATGATTTTCGTTTGCCGACATAGTGAGTTCTCTGAACACATCCTGTAGTGCCTGTTGCCGCAGGGCAGCAGGCAGCGATCGCTGATTAATTAATGTTACGCCAGGCACCGATAGCCGGATCGGCGAGATCCGCATGCAGGGTGTCAATCAGTAACACTGTCACTTTTTGCTGTGGCATAAACTGCGGCGACCAGATGCCGCGTAAACGATCGACCTGCGCTTTTACCGTGCTGCTTTCACTGCCAGCTTTTTTATCCATCTGAATCAGCAGGGCACCGCTAAAACGCCAGACATGTTCCCGCGTATCAAACGGCAACACCAGCCAGCTCCCGGCAGCATCCGGCCGGGTTACAATCATCCGCTGTTTATTGACCGCGACTATCTCCAGCGGTCTGGCGCCGGCCGCGAGACCGGCAACCGGGTATCCCTGATAAAAGACCACCGGCAGCGTCGCAGGCCCGCCTTTACTCAGCAGCGTCATGCTGGCTGCGCCTTCCAGCCAGCCTTCCGTGGAGCAGCGCCGTTCCGGCGCATCAGGGATAAACAGCGAAGCGCCTTTATCATCCCACCAGGTGCGGAAATGACAGCCACCGGGCAGCGCAAAGTGCTGCAGCGGCGTGTTGTCCGCCGGTCGGGAGAGATCCAGCGGTGCCGCAGTCGTGCTGCTGGCGCTGGCAGTGGCGTCATTCAGGATAATCGGACGCCAGTTCTGCAGTTTTGCTGCGCTGCCGTTAGCCAGCACGCTGCCTTCTTTGGTGGTCATCTGCCACGGCAGCTCATCAAGAGTGCCGCACTGGTTTGCCAGCAGCGTGCCTACCCGGGGCAGAAAGCTGGTAAGAATACGCGTGTCGCTGCTTTTACCGGACACAATACGCAACGGCAGCGTCTCTTTGCACCAGTCGTCGGGCGCTTTACTGGCAACATTGTCGATCCAGACTTCCAGCGCCAGACTGGGCGAATAGACCACACGATAATCTTCTGCCTGTGCATTCTGGGCCAGCAGCAGGGCGGCAACGCCCGACAACCACACTTTCATAGGGATCCTTGCAAATCAATAGTGAGGCGGCACAAAGCGCGCCGCATCAGCCTGGGAATAGAGCAGCGTGGCATCCTGCGGTTCGCCAATCCAGATCGCCAGCGCGCTGAGGTTGTCCCGCTTCTCGCTGCGATTTACCGCCTGTTCCATCAGCGTCAGCCACTCTTCACAGGCGTTAACCATACGTAACGCCTGTTCCATCTCCTGCGTGGTCAGGTTGAGCCAGAAGCCATCCGTGCAGACCAGAAACGCATCCCCGTCCTGGAGGTCAATCGCGGCACTGAACGTGACCGGACGTACCGGCTCAGTGCCGAGCGCATTATAGAGTAAATTACTGTTAATGCCGGAATTTTCATAGCCTGCTTCCTGCAGATGCCGGGCCAGACTGTGGTCCCGGGTTACCTCACACAGCGTGCCATGACGGAAGTGGTAAACCCGGCTGTCGCCTGCATGCGCCCACCATGCACGCTGTTTTTTACGGTCAATAAACAGGGCTGCGAGCGTGGTGCTCATGCGGGAAAATTTCGGATTCTTCCCTTGCTCCGCTGCCAGCGTTTGCTGGCAGAGGGTGATAGCTGCCTGCGTGGTGTCAGGCGTAAAGCTGTGGCTGTTTTGCAACGCGCTCAGCAGGGTATCGCGCACCAGCTGCGCTGCGTAGTCGCCGCCGGGTAGTCCCGCTACGCCATCACATACCAGAAAACAGGCGTGCTCATCGTCGAGCTGCGCACCGGTACGATCCTGGTTTTCATCACGCCGGCCCTGCTGACAGCGGCTGGCAAACATCATTTTCATGTCTCGTCCGTCCGCGTCTGTGAATCTTTGTACTGATTAACTTCCATGTCATACGCATTGAGAAAGGCTTCGCCAAAGAGCGTGTGGAAATCATCTTCAATCTCGCCAGCAGTGCGCTGATAGTGCCGCGTAAAAGCGTCCCACAGGGCAGCCTTGCGCCCGCTGCTGAAGGCGATTTTAGGCAGCGCGCCATCCTCGCGTGCGCGATCTTCCAGCCGCTGCGGGTTAAAAGATTGCAGCATGGCAGCAATGATCGCCCGGATACCGGCGATCATGCCCAGCTGATGCGCCTGTAAATCCACCAGTGCATCGCGCACCGCGGCTTCAGGCGGCATAAAGCCCGGCATCTGGCTTTGATACATCTGCATCAGCACGGTTTTACCGGAGGGCAGGATCTTAAACGGATTATTGGCTTCATTCAGAATCATAGTCATGTCAGCTTTCACGCCGCGTTTGAGTATCGAACGCGAGGAGAGCAGGGCAACGGTTCCCTGAGAAAACAGGCTGAGCATGCGGCCGGTAACGCGCATCTGCTCTTCACTGATAGCGGTCTGATGACCATTGTTCAGTCCCATTCCCTCCAGCAGAGCGGCGATGAGCTTCTCTTCTCCGGCTTCCGCAGGCAGGCCGGTTTGCGGTGCGCGCTCATAAGCAGGATCGATGGCCAGCCGCGGATCGGGCCGCCGCTCCTGACGTGCAGTGAGAGGGGGTTCCGGCATCAGTTCAGCACTCAGAACGGCCTCCTGCTGCATACCAAGCGGATCGGTGGCATCCTCGCTAAAAAACGACAGCGGATCGTTCTGCACCGCAGGCTGCTGCGCGGGGTCGGTAATGTCCAGCGTGTATTGACCAATCTGCAGCCGATCGCCATGCTGCAGCAGCGCCTGCGCGCCACGTTGCACGACCTGACCATTCAGCATAATCGCCGTGACGCTGCCCTGTGCGGTCAGACGGCATTCACCCTCGGCAGAAAGATGAATAAGCGCCTGCAGGCGTGAGATGGTGCGCGTTTCATCAGGCAGTATCAGATCGTTATCCTGACTGCGGCCAATGGTGCCGCCAGGCGGCATAAAGGTGACGCTTCTGGCTGGCACATCCGTATCGCACTGCACAAAGGTAAATTGCATGAGTCATCCCGTTAATAAGGCAAACGCGCCGGCTTATTCAAACATGGGTGGATAGAGGCCATTACGCCCCGGCTGCGCACCCGCCGCCGGGTTAAATAACAGTGAAAAAAGCTCTGCGGTCAGCGGGCCGCTGTGTTTATGAGTGGCGTGAGCAAAGCCGTCACTGCGATTGCTCCACCAGTAGCTGATATGTTGCTGTGGTTCAAACCGTTCTGCCACTTCCCGCCAGCTCAGGGTGCAGGGAAGATCGGCAAAACCGATGACATCCATAATATCGCTGCGCTGATTGTCCGGCACCAGTAAGGGTGAAAGCTGCTGCATGTGGGCTTCCAGGCTCTCCGGCAGAGTACGATCGCGCACCGCTGACCAGAGCAGCCCGCCCAGCTCACGAAACCAGTCGCCGGAGATCGTCAGCTGCGCCGGGTGCCACTCGTTCAGCGTAAAGGTGCGCAGGGCCAGCAGCGGCCAGGCGCGTCCCACACGATCGCACGAGGGCAGCAGGCAGCCCATCTGCACCTGCTGGCGCAGCGGCGACAGCGGCAGAACAAAGTTCCACACCGGCGCGCGTAAAAAGAGCTGCGTGCTGGCGTGCTCCTGCTGATGCCAGTGAATTAATCCCTGCTGAAACCAGTGGCTCCAGGGAGAAACAGTGGCCTCACTCAGACGCTGCCGCAAAAAGTCACCGGTAGCGGGTAGTTTGCCATACCAGCCCGGTGCGCTGTGGTTCGCCATGATTACCTCACCGTTACTCACTATAGCGGGTCAGCTGCCCGGCAGAGGCCTCTGGCGCGGTCGCCAGCACGCTGCTCTCCTGACCCGCACGTTTCAGGTTTTCTGCAAGCTTGCGCATCATCAGCGCGTTATCACGTGCATAGGGTGAAGATTGTATCTGCTGATCGAGCAACTGACTGAGATGCCAGTCGAGCTGCTGCAGATCGCGCACGCTGACGTCCGCCGGCAGCGTGCGCTGCAGATTTTCGATCAGCCAGCTGCGCAGAAACGTGCCGTCATAATTACGCGGCTGATAAAGCATCTGATAGGCGCGTAGCGCGTTGCGGCTATATGCGTTGTCGGTGCCAGGATCGTCGCGCAGCAAATGCGTGATTTGCTGTGCCACCCGCGGCAGCAGCAGAGACTTAAGCGCATTTTGATAAAGCACCCATGCCGCATCGCTCACCTGCGTGCCGCGATAGAGTCCAGCGCGCATAGTAAGCGGCGGATTATCCAGCGAAAAGCGATCGGACAGCGGCAGCTTCACCAGGTTATTTAAGAAGGGTAGCAGATCAAAAATATTCTCGACGGGCTGATGGATGACCTGCTGACTTTGCTGCGTCAGAGGCGCAATACGGCTGGCCACCTGCTCAAGATAGCGCTGATTTTGCACATAGCTGGTAAGCCATAAGCCGCATAACAGAACCAGCGCGCCCGCCAGGGCACCATAGCCTATCCGGTGCAGCAGACGGTTGCGGTATTCCCAGTGGCGGTTGCTGCCGGCAAGACCGCTTTCGCGAAACACCAGTTCGCTCAGCAAATCGCGGATAAAATAGCTCTGGCCTTTATTGCCCGGAATAGGGTTACTGCGGTTGACGCTGTCCCAGGCTGCCAGAGTGTGGTCGCCGCTTTGCGGCAGCTGCAGCTTGCGATTAAGGGCGCCCATGATGCGGTCAAACGGCAGGCCTTCCTGGGTTCCGCTGGTAAAAAACAGCCCGCGCGCAGACCAGGCAATATCATCCTCATGACGGGAAAAGATAACGTCGAGATACTCATTAAGGAGCGGGCGAAGTGAACCAAACTCCTGCGGAAAAAGAAAGCTATCAGCCCGCTGCGTCAGATCGCGCTCGGCCGCCATGCGCTCTGCCAGCTGCTGCTTAAGCTGCTGCTCAAGCCGCCGGAAGCGCGCCGTAAAGCTGCTCTGCCATTCATCTTTGTGAGGTTTACCTGGCTCCCAGGGAAAGGTGAATCCCCAGATGGCATCCCGCTGCGGCTTACTGAGTCCTGCATGAAAGCTCAGAAACCCCTTCAGCAGATCCGTTTTAGTTACCATGATATAGACCGGAAAATGGATACCGGTTTGCTGATGCAGTTCAGCCATACGACAGCGCAGCGCCGTGGCCTGCGCATGCCGCGCCTCTGCGGTATCGGTCAGCAGGTCGGCCACGCTGATGGTCAGGATCACGCCGTTAATCGGCTGACGCGTGCGATAGCGCTTCAGCAGATTGATAAAGCTTTGCCACTCGGCGCTGTCGCGCGCGCGCTGGCTCTCCTGCAGCGCATAGCGCCCGGCGGTATCGATCAGCACTGCGCTGTCGGTAAACCACCAGTCGCAGTGGCGGGTTCCGCCTACGCCACGCACTGCGCTATTGCCATGCGTATCCGTCAGCGGAAAAGAGAGTCCGGCGTTTAACAGCGCGGTGGTTTTGCCTGCGCCCGGTGCGCCGACAATCAGATACCACGGAAGCTCATAAAGGTAGTGGCTCTGAAAGCGTGCCAGCCAGCTTTTTTGATGATGACGACCAAACTGCGCTCGTTTCAGACGCAGCGCGGCTTCGCTGAAGCGCTGTGTCAGCACCTGTTCGGTGGAGTGGCGATCGGAGAGCTCTTCCTGACTCATGCTCTGCAGACGATTCAGCAGCTTGCTGTTGAACCAGCCACGCCATATTGCCGGAATAAGCTGAAACAGCGTCCAGCAGAAACAGAGCAAGGCGACGGCGAGCTGTCGTGAGAAGATCGGTTCCAGCGGGCGGGTCTCACCCCAGACCCACAGCGGGCCGAGCATCCACACCAGACAGCTGAGGGCGGTAACACCGATCAGGCTCCAAAGCAGGCGATGAGTCAGCAGGTGACGAACAGATGTGCGCATCAGCGTTTGCCCTCCGGGGTTGCCGCCGCTTCCGGTGCGGCAAAAAGTGTGATCTCCACCCGGCGATTGCGGGCGCGGTTTTCATTGCTGTCGTTAGGCAGCAGCGGGTTACTGTCACCGCGACCTTCTGCTTTAACACTTTGCCCCGGTGCCAGCTGCGTCGCCAGCAGCTGCGTAATAGCACGCGCGCGGGCCAGCGAAAATTCATAGGTAGAGGCAAAACGGCCATCCACGGCACGGTTGTCGGTATAGACCGAGACCAGAACAGTTCCCTTAACGCTTTTCATTGCGCTGGCGACGTGCGCCAGCAGCGCACGGCCAACCGGGTTGACGACGGTGCCATCCGGAACAAAAAGTTTATCGGCGGGGATGATGACTTTACTGCCAAAAGCGCCATCGCTGACTTCCAGCTGGCCGGCAGCAATCACATCATTCAGACGCTGGCGCAGGTCGAGCAGCGCCTGCGGTGAAGCGGGACGTCGTCCGGGCATAATCTGCGGCAGAGGGGTCTGATAGATATCGCGCAGCAGCGGTTCAGCCGCATTGCCCAGCCGCCAGTTGAGCATGCTGTAGACCATGCAGGCAATGAGCGCCGCTACGGTGGCACAGGCCCAGAGCGGGACCATCGGACGCGTCAGGCTGTTAACTAACGGATGCACCTCTACCAGCGGCGTTGCGGCGATATTTTCCGCTGCACGCGCGTCGTGGATCAGCTGCGCCAGACGTTTGCGAATACCTTCACACTGCGTACGGCCGCTTTCGCTGCCGCGGTAACGACCTTCATATCCCAGCAGCAGACAGTAGTGGATCACTTCCAGCAGCCAGAGATGCTGCTGCGGACTTTGCGAAACGCGGGAGAGAAGCTGAAAGAATTTTTCACCTCCCCAGCTTTCATTATGGAAACTCACCAGCATGCCGTTGCCTGACCAGACGCCGCGCGTTCCCCACGGCGTCTGGGCTGCCGCTTCATCCAGCACACTGCAAAGACAGTAGCGCGCACCGATGATCATCTCAAACGGCAGACCAGCCTGCTTGCAGCGCTGTTCAAACAGCCGGATCTCATCAATCAGCAGCTGGCGTAATCCGGCCGGATCGTCATGCGTTGCAGCCTGCCGGATGCGGACAACAGCATTCAGCACCGGGGCGGCGGCATTCAGCAAAAGGTTATCGTTGCCCGCGCTGATATCGTCGCGGGCAAAGGGATCCTGCATCATTAATTCTCGTTTTTCCTGGCAATGACGGCGCTATTTTGCCATAAACTGCGGCACCACTGTCGCCAATATGCGCCAGATTGCTGACTCAATCCAGGATCCAGGTCGCGGTATCAGTGGTGCGGCACGCTTTGCTGGCACCGCCTACTGCCACGCACACCTGTTTAGCACGACGCGGACGCGGGCGATCGCTGCGCAATGTGGCGTCATAGCGGCTGCTCTCAACGGCCGCTTTAGGGGGGATATAGCCTATCAGCTGGCCTTCTGGCTCTTCAGCAATCGCCAGCCAGTTATGTTCTACCCGGCCAAGCACTTCAAAGCGCTGGGCGTTATCAAGGTAGCGCACGACTTTGCCACCGTAATCAGGGGTGGTCATAACGGAAGCGGCATAGAGTGCCCGCCAGGATGCGTTGACAGGGGTGAACTCTGCAGGCGCGGCAACCGCATAACGATGCGTCAGGGTAACGCCGTTAACCGTACTGGTTACCAGCGTATCCTCTGTCAATGCTGGCGGCGGGGTTTTGCACCCGGCCAGCGTCAGGGTCGCCAGCAGCGTAAGCATAAGCGTTTTTTTCACCATCATCCTTATCATTCCATCAGATTAATTGCAGAGTAACAGTGGGCGTACCCGGCGAGTATGAACACAGTGTGTTGCGAAAAAACCACGAAAAACAGCCAGATCTCTTCAGGACAACGTGTGTCTCAGTCTACCTAAGACTTTTGAGAATTCAAACTATTGCATCGCGGTAAATTGCGTGTTAGCGGCGTAATATCTTGCCTGAAGCTGAAAAGCGTGTCGACAGATGCCAGCGACAGTTAAGCGACTTTTACGCTTCATCCGGCATCGGGAAGGGCGGGCAGCGAAGAATCTTTTCAGGTAAACGCGTGTTGATGATAAAAGATTAGATAATTTTATGTTTTATGGCGAGGCTGTCGCTGCGATGTATTAACAGAAAATTCTCATTTTAAGATTTTCCGCGGCTATCCGGCGCGTCAAAATCCCGACAGCATCACATCTTTTGTCCGTGATTTCTGCTGGGAAAACAGGCAGGGCACGGCAACGATTTTACTTATGACGCAATAAGCAGGTTATTTCGTCGTTTAATCCGCGCTTTAGTCCTGAGCAAGTTTGTCATTCTCTATGCAGAATTTCTGCCAGCTGAGGTGTGCTGTGTCTGAAGAGAGTAGCAGCGAGGACAAAACAGAATCGCCCACCCCCCACCGACTTGAAAAAGCACGGGAAGAGGGGCAGATCCCGCGATCGCGCGAACTGACATCGGTACTGATGTTGCTGACCGGGCTGATGATCCTCTGGCTTGGCGGTTCCCATATGGCCACGCAGCTCGCCCGCATGGTGGCGACCGGCTTTCGCTTTGATCACGGTATGGTGAATGATGACAAAATCATCGTGGCGCATATCGGCAATCTGATCATGCAGGCGGTGGTTGCACTGCTGCCGCTGATGGGCGGGCTGGTTATTGTTGCCATGGCGGCACCCATGGCGCTGGGCGGCATCCATATCAGCGGTAAGTCGATCAAACTCGATTTCAAAAAGCTCAATCCGCTGCCGGGTATAAAACGTCTGTTTTCCGGCCAGAGCGCGGCTGAACTGGTCAAGGCGATCCTCAAAGCAGTGCTGGTAGGCGTCGTCGCGGGCTGGTATCTCTGGAGCCACTGGCAGGAGATGCTGCGGCTGATTAGCGAATCACCTGTTAACGCGCTACACCATGGCCTGAGTATGGTCGCCACCAGCTGCGGGCTGGTAATGCTGGGCCTGTTTCCGATGGTGGGTTTTGATGTGTTCTGGCAGCTCTACAGCTATTTCAAAAAGCTGCGCATGACGCGTCAGGAGATCCGCGATGAGCACAAACAGAATGAGGGCGATCCGCACGTGAAGGGGCGGATCCGCCAGGCGATGCGCGCGGCGGCCCGCCGGCGCATGATGGCCGACGTACCAAAAGCGGATGTGATTGTGACGAACCCGACGCACTACTCCGTGGCGCTGCAGTATCAGGAAGGCAAAATGAACGCGCCGAAAGTGGTGGCGAAAGGCGCAGGCGACATCGCGCTGCGCATCCGTGAAGTTGCAAAAGAGCACCGCGTGCCGATCCTCGAAGCGCCGCCGCTGGCGCGAGCGCTCTACCGGCATACTGAAATTGGCCAGTTTATTCCCGGTGCGCTTTACGCCGCCGTAGCGGAAGTGCTGGCCTGGGTCTGGCAGCTGCGGCGCTGGAAACGCGAAGGCGGCCTGATCCCGACCAAACCTAAGCATCTGCCGGTCCCGGCAGAGATGGACTTTGCAGGAGAGAACAGAGACGATGGCTAATCTGGCCGAAAAGCTGCGTTTACCGGGCAGCTTTAAAGAGACGCAATGGCAGGTGCTGGCAGGACCGGTGCTGATAATGTTGATCCTGTCGATGATGGTGCTGCCGCTGCCCGCCTTCATTCTCGATCTGCTGTTTACCTTTAACATCGCGCTATCGATCATGGTGCTGCTGGTGGCGATGTTCACCCAGCGGACGCTGGAGTTTGCGGCGTTCCCTACCATACTGCTGTTCTCAACGCTGTTACGCCTCGCGCTGAACGTCGCCTCCACCCGTATCATTCTGCTGGAAGGGCATACCGGGGCTGATGCAGCGGGCCGCGTTGTAGAAGCCTTTGGCCACTTCCTGGTCGGGGGTAACTTCGCCATCGGTATCGTGGTGTTTATCATTCTGGTTATCATTAACTTCATGGTTATCACCAAAGGGGCCGGGCGTATTGCTGAAGTCGGTGCCCGCTTTGTACTGGATGGGATGCCCGGCAAGCAGATGGCGATCGATGCCGATCTGAACGCCGGTCTGATTGGCGAAGATGAAGCAAAACGCCGCCGTTCTGAAGTGACCCAGGAGGCCGATTTCTACGGCTCAATGGATGGTGCCAGTAAGTTTGTGCGCGGGGATGCCGTCGCCGGTATTCTGATCATGGTGATCAACGTGATCGGCGGCCTGCTGGTGGGCGTTGTGCAGCACGGTATGGACGTGGGGCATGCCGGGGAGACCTATACGCTGCTGACCATCGGTGATGGCCTGGTGGCGCAGATCCCGGCGCTGGTGATCTCCACCGCAGCAGGTGTCATCGTCACCCGCGTCGCCACTGACCAGGATGTCGGTGAGCAGATGGTCGGGCAGCTGTTTAACAATCCGCGCGTGCTGATGCTCAGCGCCGGGGTGATCGGCCTGCTTGGTCTGGTACCCGGCATGCCGAACTTTGTCTTTCTGCTGTTTACCGGCGCGCTGCTCGGACTTGCCTGGTGGCTGCGCGGTCGTGAAATGCAGCCGAAAAAACAGCCTGAATCGGCCAGCCTGATGAAAACCCAGGAGACGCCTGCCACGGTAGAAGCCTCCTGGACTGACGTTCAGCTGGAAGATTCTCTGGGCATGGAAGTGGGCTATCGCCTGATCCCGATGGTTGATCATACTCAGAATGGCGAACTGCTGGGACGTATTCGCAGTATTCGTAAAAAAGTGGCGCAGGAAGTGGGTTTTCTGCCGCCGGTTGTACACATCCGCGACAACATGGAGCTGCCACCCGCGCGTTATCGCATCCTGATGAAAGGGGTGGAGATTGGCAGCGGTGACGCTTATCCGGGCCGCTGGATGGCAATTAACCCCGGTACCGCAGCCGGCAGCCTGCCGGGCGAGCCTACGGTGGATCCGGCGTTTGGCCTGGCAGCGATCTGGATCGACAGCGCCCTGAAAGAGCAGGCGCAGATTCAGGGCTATACCGTGGTCGAGGCCAGCACCGTTGTGGCAACGCACCTTAACCATCTGATTGGGCAGTACGCCAGCGAACTGTTTGGCCGGCAGGAGGCGCAGCAGCTGCTGGATCGCGTTACTCAGGAGATGCCGAAGCTGACGGAAGATCTGGTGCCGGGGGTGATCAGTCTGACCACGCTGCATAAAGTGCTGCAGAACCTGTTAATCGAACGTGTATCAATCAGGGATATGCGCACCATCATTGAAACGCTGGCGGAGCACGCGCCGGTGCAGAGCGACCCGCAGGAGCTGACCAGCGTAGTACGCGTGGCGCTGGGACGGGCAATCACCCAGCAGTGGTTCCCGGGTAACGGTGAGGTCCAGGTTATCGGTCTGGATGCCATGCTAGAGCGTCTGCTGCTGCAGGCGCTGCAGGGCGGCGGTGGCCTGGAGCCCGGGCTGGCGGATCGTCTGCTGATGCAGGCACAGGCGGCATTGCAGCAGCAGGAGATGAGCGGTGCGCCACCGGTGCTGCTGGTGAACCATCCGCTGCGTGCGCTGCTGGCGCGCTTCCTGCGGCGTAATCTGCCGCAGCTGGTCGTGCTCTCCAATCTGGAGCTGAGTGACAATCGCCAGATCCGCATGACCGCCACAATTGGAGGCAAATAATGCGTCGCTGCTACCAGATAGTGTTGCCGCTGCTGCTGCTGCTGCTCGCACCGCTGGCAGGCATCGCCGCTACCGGTGCCTGGAGCGCCAGCGTCAGCGGTCCCGGGCTCGGCGCACGTGGCAGCTGGCTGTTATCGCCTGCGCTGCAGGCGCCCTCTGCGGCACCAGGCAACATCGCTGTGGTCAGCTGGCGTTATCAGCTCAGCCGGCCGGCACCCTCCGGGCTGGTGGTACGCCTCTGCGCCAGCCAGCGCTGCGTGGAGCTGGACGGTGCCAGCGGCTCGACGCGCGGTCTGGCGCTGATCCCGGCAGAAGAGCCGCTCTATCTGGCGTTTGGTTTTCAGGGGCAGGGATCACTGCCACCGGGCCTGCGGGTACTCAGCAGTGAAGTGACCGTAAACTATCGGTAATAATAAAAAACCCGCACAAGGCGGGTTTTTTTATCGGCGGTATGACTTACATCCGTTCAACGGTTTTAATGCCCAGCGTATCCAGACCCTGTTTCAGGGTTTTCGCGGTAAGTGCCGCCAGCTGCAGGCGGCTGTTACGCACGGACGCCTCTTCGGCAGCCAGAATCGGGCAGTGCTCATAGAAGCCTGAGAAGAGGCCGGCCAGGTCATACAGATAAGCACACATCACATGCGGTGTACCATCACGCGCGACCTGCGTGATCACCTCTTCAAACTGAAGCAGTCGCGTGGCCAGCAGTGCTTCGCGCTCATCTGTCAGAGTAATATCACCGCTCAGGGTCTCTGCATCCAGACCCGCTTTACGGAACACCGACAGGACGCGGGTGTAAGCATACTGCATATAAGGCGCGGTATTGCCCTCAAAGGCCAGCATGTTATCCCAGTCAAAGATGTAATCTGTGGTACGGCTCTTAGAGAGATCAGCATATTTGACCGCACCGATACCCACGATTTCTGCCAGATCGGTCAGTTCCTGCGGCGACATCTCCGGGTTCTTAGCGCTGACCAGCGTATGGGCACGTTCAACGGCTTCATCCAGCAGATCGGCCAGCTTGATGGTGCCGCCGCTGCGCGTTTTGAACGGACGACCATCTTTGCCCAGCATCATGCCAAATGCGTGGTGCTCAAGCGGCACCGAGGCCGGCACGTAGCCCGCTTTACGCACGATAGTCCACGCCTGCTGCAGATGCTGATGCTGACGTGAGTCGATATAGTAGAGCACGCGATCGGCGTTCAGCGTTTCATAACGATATTTTGCGCAGGCGATATCGGTCGTGGTGTAGAGGTAGCCGCCATCCTTTTTCTGGATGATCACGCCCATCGGCTCGCCTTCTTTGTTCTTATACTCATCAAGGAAAACGACAGTAGCGCCTTCGCTGGTGACCGCCAGCCCCTTTTCACGCAGATCAGCCACAATTCCCGGCAGCATATCGTTATAGAGGCTTTCACCCATGACATCGTTACGCGTCAGGGTGACATTCAGGCGGTCATACACCAGCTGATTCTGACTCATGGTGATATCAACCAGCTTTTTCCACATGGCGCGGCAATACTCATCGCCGCCCTGCAGCTTGACGACATAGCTGCGCGCGCGTGCTGCGAACGCCTCGTCTTCATCATAGGTACGCTTCGCTTCGCGGTAAAATGCTTCCAGATCGGCAAGAGCAATATCAGCGTGGTCTTCATTTTGCTGCTTTTCCAGATAGGCGATAAGCATACCAAACTGCGTTCCCCAGTCGCCTACGTGGTTAGCCCGGATCACATTATGACCAAGGAACTCCAGCGTACGTACCGCTGCATCGCCGATGATGGTAGAGCGCACGTGGCCGACATGCATCTCTTTCGCCACGTTGGGTGCAGAATAGTCAATCACAATGGTTTGCGGTTCAGGCTTGCTGACGCCAAGATCGGGCTGCTGCAACGCCTGCGCTGCCTGCTGTGCCAGCCACTGACGATCGAGGAAAATGTTGATAAAGCCAGGCCCGGCGATCTCGGTATGACTGGCAATGCCGGTCAGATCCAGATGCTTCACCACCTGTTCAGCCAGCTGACGCGGTGCCTGACCCAGCCGTTTTGCCGCGCCCATGATGCCATTCGCCTGATAATCACCAAACTGGACTTTAGCTGACTGACGAACCAGCGGTTCACAATCGTCGGGCGCTCCTGCTGCACGCATCGCCTGACTGACTTTATCGGAAAGAAGAGCCTGAATATTCACCGCGTTACCTTCATATGCTGAAAAGGCCCGTCAGCAGAGGACGAGCCGATACCATCATCCCGCGCTCGTGTCGGGACGGAAAAAAAGAGAAGGGAAGTATACGTGAAATGTTAGGATGCGTCAGCAACAGCAGTCGGCCCGGACCGGGCAGCTGACAGCAAAACCGCGCGCCGATTAACGGCGGCGCGGGTGACGACGAGGATTTTTAACGCTTTTGTCTTCACGCACCTTCCAGTGGCGGGAAATTGCAAATCCCGTTAAGGCAATGAGAACCGCGACAACAATGAGCATAGACATAGAGCCGTTCCTTGTTAGGTAGAAACTCAAATTTATAAGAAAGGGGGGTTATCTGCAATTCATTGGCGGCCAAATAAGAGTTATCTCATTGTGTAAAGATTCGTCAATTTAATCATGAGGTTAGCTTGTTTTTATAAAGTTATACCTGGCCCTGATTAAGCGAATAATCTGAATACAGGCCTGTTTTTATCCGGTTTTGACGGTTTTTATTGACTAAATCGGATGAATCCGAAGGTTTTGTCAGGACGAAAAATCTGACATATTGATTTTAATAATTAATTTTACTGAACAGACGTTGAGGTTTCAGGTAATGAAGCTGGATTTTCCCCCAGAGCTGGACGATTTAACAGAAGATTTCTGTCGTTTTGAGCAGGCACTGCAGGTTTTTGCTACGCGAATCGGACTTTCACCGCAGGCGCATGAGATTGATCATCTGGCCGTGCGCTGTCATCAGTTTGCCACCGCCGAGCGCTGGAAGCGCGGATTGCTGCAGGTGGGTGAACTGTTTTCAGAAGCGATGATCAACGGTCGTCCGATTTGCCTGTTTAAACTCCGGCAGCCCATTACGCTGGCAGGGCAGCAGGTCGATGTCATTGAACTGCCCTGGCCGGGCGCGAAGCTTTACCGGCACGAGGGCTGGGAACACATTGAAATTGTCCTGCGCGGTGAGCCGGAAACGCTGGGCATGCGTGCTATGGCGCTGCTCTCTGATGCTGCTCTGACGCAGCCCGGCATCTCTTTTAAAACCAGCGCTCCGCAAGGTGAAAACGAACGACTGCCTAATCCTGTGCTGGCGGTCACCGATGGTGAAACCACGATCAAATTTCACCCCTGGCGACTTGAGGAAATTGTCGCCAGCGAGCGCGATTAACGCCGGGCTTCCACTGCCTGCTCCAGACGCGCTGCCGCTTCCTGCAGGGTGGCGCGCGTACAGCCGAAATTAAAGCGGACAAAACGGTCATCGCCAAAATCGTGTCCGGGTGAGAAGCCCAGCCCGTACTGCTCAAAGTAGCGCGCCGGGTTGCCGACCTGCAGACCGCTGGCATCAATCCAGCCGAGATAGGTTGCGTCCGGCACGACCATATCCAGGCCTGGCAGCGCATCAATGCGGCTCGCCAGCCAGTCGCGGTTTGCGCGCAGATAGGCAATTTGCGCCTGCAGCCACGCCTCACCCTCGCGCCACGCCGCCTCGGCGGCAACCAGCGCCAGAATATCCACGCCCGGCACGATCCCCTCACGCACCTGCTTAAAGCGCCGGCGTAACGTATCATCGGGAATAATGGCCATAGAGGCGCCCAGCCCGGCGATATTGAAACTTTTAGAGGGCGAGATAAGCGTTATGCTGCGCTGTGCAGCATCCTCACTCAGCGCGGCAAACGGCGTATGCTGCACGCCCGGCGTCAGCACCAGATCGGCATGGATCTCATCTGAACAGACGATAAGATCGTGGCGCTGTGCAAACGCAAGCTGCCGGGATAGCTCATCGCGCCGGTACACCGTGCCGCCAGGGTTTTGTGGATTGCACAGCATCAGCAGTCGCTCGTTGCCCGTCATCTCCGCCCGATCTGTGTCCATGACCCAGCGATTTTCTGTCCGCTGCAGCGGCAGACTGAGCTGCGCCCGCTCGGCCAGTCGGGAAGCACCACGAAACGGCGGATAGATGGGCGCAGGCGCCACGGTACGTTCACCGGCTGCGGTAAAAGCACGCACGGCAATGTTAAGCCCGCTTACCACCCCCGGCAGTATCACGATCCATTCCGGCCTGATGGTCCAGTTATAACGCTCTGCCATCCGCTGTACGATAATTTCTGTCAGACCGGCTGGCGTGACACCGTAACCGAATACGCCGTGTGCGACCCGCTTTTGAATGGCCTCAATAATACAGGACGGCGAGCGAAAATCGGTATCTGCAACCCAGAGCGGCAGGACATCACGGTCACGATATTTGTGCCATTTGAGACTATCACTGTGACCGCGGTCTATCCGTTGATCAAAATCGAATACCATAGTGCGCTTTCCACGTAAACTGACGGAGTAACAGACTAACCGAAGCTATCCCCTCTGAGCCAGCAGTCGTGATAAGGAGAAACCGATGACGAAACTGGAAATTTGTTGCTACGGCATTGATTGCGCAGTGACCGCCCAGCGTGCCGGTGCCGATCGCGTAGAGCTCTGCAGTGCACCCCGGGAGGGCGGCCTGACACCGTCAGCAGGCATGCTGCAGGCCGCACGGCGCGAGCTGTCTATTCCGGTGCATCCCATCATCCGGCCGCGCGGTGGTGATTTCTGCTACTCCCGTCAGGAGTTTGAGATAATGAAATCCGATATCGCGAGAGTGCGCGAATGGGGTTTCCCGGGCGTCGTCGTGGGTGTTCTCGATGAAGACGCGCATATTGATATAGTGCGTATGCAGCAGATTATGCAGCTGTGCGATGGCCTGGCCGTGACGTTTCACCGGGCGTTTGATTTGTGCCATAGCCCCAGGCGGGCACTGGAGATACTGACCGATCTGGGTGTTGCGCGCATCCTGACTTCAGGCCAGCAGCAGAGTGCTGAAACAGGAATTGCATTACTCAGGGAACTTAATGAATTAAGCACGGGTCCAATCATTATGGCCGGTGCTGGCGTGCGCCTGAGCAATCTTCAGAAGTTTCTGGATTGCGGTTTGCAGGAGGTACATAGCTCTGCCAGTCGCGCTGTTGCTTCGCCTATGCGCTACCGTAAAGCGGGCGTATCTATGTGTGCCGAAGCAGAAACTGATGAATTCAGCCGCTCCTGCGTGGATGGCGACGTTATTGAAGCCATGAAAAGCATGATGCAGATGAACGTTAACCGGGTCGCCTGATCCGCTATCGATTTTGCCGCACAGCACGCCACCAACCCTGACGTGATGTTTGCAAGTACCACGCCCCAGTCATTTGCTGGGGTTTTTTTTACGCTGTTAAAAACAGGCAGGCGAAGCGACGACCGGTAAAACAGCATATTTTCAGGCTGCATCAGCCTTTTTGCTGTTTGCTGCAACCCGCATGAATTTTTTCGCCAGCCGTCAGCGTAGCGCTCCGGCGAAAAAGGTGCTTTGCTTAACAGATGGCTCCATGCGGATAACCCTATGAAATGCCAACTTTGTGCAACGCTGTTGCTGACCAGTCTTGCTGCCTGCCCGACGCAGGCGGCCACTGCTCCCTGTCCGCCATTAAGCCATAACATCAGCAGCAGCAATCTCTGGATCCTGCTGGGCGGTGCGGCAAAAGGGGCGGTAAGGCAGGTCATTGCCGGAGAGTTTGGTAAGGATGTTGATTCCCAGAAACGTGTGCTGGGCCAGTTTGACCGCTGCGGTGACCTGATGGTAGCCGACATCAGCTACGATAAGCGCGAAGGAAATATTGTGCTGAGCATGGAGCAGCATATTGCCCGCGTACAGCGCGGCTGGGTGGCGGAGTACGCCTGGCGGGTTACCGCGATTAAAGCGGGGCGGGAGGAAGTGGTCGATCAGCGGCAGGGTACGCTGAGCTGGCGCAAAGGACCGCAGGGAAATATTATCAGCGCCACTGATAAATTCGTAAACAGAGGCAGCGCAGGTTCTGCGACGATTGCCTACCACTACGATCCGCGACTGCGGGTGCAGAAAAGTGTTACGCGTGGCAGCGACAAAGAGAGTAATGGTGAAAACCGCTGGCGCTGGAATGCGCAGGATCGCGTGGTGGAAACCCAAAGCGCACGCAGCCGCGAGATCTGGCGTTACGATAAGCAGTGGCGTGAGCTGGGATTAAGCGGCCTGGCGACCACGCCGGTCAGTACACTGCACTCCACTGACACCTGCCAGCTATGGGATGAAACCGGCAACTGCACGCTGAGTTTTCTGCACGAAAAAGAGGTGTTTGCCAGAGGGACCATTGAGCGTCATCTTACTTCCGCTTATAAGTACCAGTACTGGGACCGGTCAGCAGACGAGCGGTAGCAGGATAAGGTCTGACGCGCCGCGACGTTGTCGCGGCGCGGATTTTCAGGGCTTGCGGGCAATCAGCACGGCACGCAGCGGCGCGGGGTAACCCTCAACCGTTTTGCTGCTGTCGTCCGGATCGAGAAACTCTGCCAACGACTCGCTGGTCATCCAGCTGGTGCGGCGCTGCTCTTCCACTGAAGTGACCGCGTAGTCGGCGATGCGCACATCAACAAAACCGCACTTCTCCAGCCAGCTTTTCAGCGCTGCCGCAGACGGAATAAAGTAGACGTTTCGCATCTGCGCATAGCGCTCACCCGGCACCAGGACAGCATGTTCATCGCCTTCAATAACCAGCGTCTCCAGCACCAGTTCACCCTCACTGACCAGCTGGTTTTTCAGCTGCAGCAGATGATCGAGCGGTGAGCGGCGGTGATAGAGCACACCCATAGAAAATACGGTATCAAACGCCTGCAGCGCAGGCAGCTGTTCAATACCGAGCGGCAGCAGATGCGCGCGGCGATCGTCACCCAGCAGCTTGCGCACCGCTTCAAACTGACACAGAAACAGCTGCATCGGATCGATACCCACTACCATCTGTGCGCCAGCGCCCAGCATACGCCACATGTGATAGCCGCTGCCGCAGCCAACGTCCAGAATCGTGCGCCCGGCAAGAGGAGAGATATGCGGTAATACCCGATCCCATTTCCAGTCAGAGCGCCATTCGGTATCGATCTCTGTGCCGTAAAGCGCATAGGGACCTTTACGCCACGGCATCAGATTGCGCAGCAGCTTTTCGATACCGGCGCGCTGACGATCGGTCAGATCGTCACGCTGCGCGCTGACGCTGTGCAGCAGATCCAGCGTTTGTGGCGTCAGCAGCGGCAGATACTCCACCGCTTTTTCCCAGTTGCGGAAATGTCCGTGCAGATTGTCACGCTGCCAGGCCGCGATTTGCGCCGGCAGCACTTCCAGCCAGCTCGCCAGCGGACCGGTAGCGATTTGCTGATAAAAACGGCCAAAATCGATCATTTCAGCGCCACCAGTGAACCAAAGTTGAAGCACTGGAACCAGAGTTCTGCATGGGCAAAACCAGCCGCCCTGAGCCGGGCTTTGTGCGTTTCCACACTGTCGGTCAGCATGACATTCTCCAGCATACTGCGCTTCTGGCTGATCTCCAGTTCGCTGTAACCGTTGGCACGCTTGAAATCGTGATGCATGTTAAACAGCAGTTCGCCTACGTCCTCATCTTCAAAGCTGAACTTCTCTGACAGAACCAACGCACCGCCAGGATTGAGGCCACGGGCAATTTTCTCCAGCAGGGCGATGCGCGCGTCAGGGGCCAGAAACTGCAGCGTAAAGTTGAGCACTACCAGCGAAGCGTTCTCAATTTCAATATTGCGGATATCGGCCTCCAGCACCTCTACCGGCGTATCGGCGCGAAATGCATCGATATGGCGGCGGCAGCGCTCAACCATCGCCGGCGAATTATCCACGGCAATAATCTGGCAGCCGGGAACGCGGATATTGCGGCGCACTGAAAGAGTGGCAGCCCCCAGTGAACATCCCAAATCATATACCCGGCTGTCGGGCTGTACGAAGCGTTCTGCCAGCATGCCAATCATCGAAATGATATTGGAGTAGCCGGGCACCGAGCGCTGAATCATATCGGGGAAGACTTCAGCCACGCGCTCGTCAAAGGTCCAGTCACCCAGCTTATCGATAGGTGCGGAAAATAGCGTATCGCGGTCAGACATAATGGAAAATCCGAAGAGAAAAACGGAAAGGGCGCTATTCTGGCAGAAAGTCGCGTCTGCTGCACCCGTTTCCCTGCTCAGAACAGTGTGGTTTGCTGCGGCCATACCGGCAGATCGCGCAGGCCGGGCTCCAGCGCCTGCAGCTGTGGCCAGAGCGCCTGCACCAGCGGAAACACCTCGCCCATATCCGGCGTATGGATAAACAGCAGCGGATCGCTCTCTGTCTGCCACGCGGCCAGCTTGCTGCGCCAGGGGGGAAAGAGTGCTTCACTCTCTGCCACATCATCACTGCCGATAAAGCGCACCATCGGCTGATTGCCGGTGCGCACCGCGTGTGGCGGCACCCGTGGTTTTTTCGCCCGAGCGTCAATAGCAGCAGCAGATTGTGAGGCAGAGGCGTGCACCGGCCGGCTGTCGAGCACCACCCGGTTAACGCCGCGCGCATGCAGGCCGCGATTCAGCAGGCGTTCCGCCTCGCCGCGGGCAAAAAATGCCTGATGACGTACTTCAACGCCATAGCTGAAGCTGCGCGGCAGGCTGTCCAGAAAGTGCCACAGGTCATTAAGCTGTGCCGGGGAAAAACTGGCGGGCAGCTGCAGCCAGTACTGTCCCAGACGTGTGCTGAGCGGGTCCAGCAGACGAAAAAAATCGCTGACTAAATCATCACAATCGCGCAGCGCCGCCTGATGAGAGATGGTGGCGGGAAATTTAAAGCAGAAGCGGAAATCGTCATGCGTCATGTCGCGCCAGCGCTGCACCACCTCAGGTTTGGGCAGCGCATACAGCGTTGTATTTCCTTCTACACAGCCAAACAGACGCGCATAATCCTCCAGCGTATTCAGACCAAACTGTTTCCACTGCGGATGATGCCATTGCGGTAAACCAATACGAAGCGTCAAAACGGACTCCGGATGCAGGTTAAAAGATAAAGCAGACAAAGGATAACGGGCAAATGCCGATGAATTAGCCGCTTTGCAGCGGCTCTACTTATCCTGTCTGGCTTTTTCCATTATAATAGCTGCCTTTTTTGCGGCAGCATCTTCAGAGGTTACGCGCCCTGATGCTGTCTGGCAGCAGCGGCGAAGTTAAAAGGATACGTTATGCGTACAGAATATTGCGGACAGCTCAACCTGTCTCATGTGGGTCAGCAAGTTACTCTCTGCGGCTGGGTTAATCGCCGTCGCGATCTCGGCAGCCTGATTTTTATCGATATGCGTGACCGCGAAGGGATCGCTCAGGTGTTTTTTGATGCCGATCATCAGGAGGCTTTCCAGCTGGCGTCTGAGCTGCGCAACGAATTCTGCATCCAGATCACCGGTACGGTGCGCGCGCGTGAAGAGAAAAACCGCAACAGCGATATGGCGACCGGCGATATCGAAGTGTTTGCGCACGCGCTGACCATCATTAATCGCGCGGAACCGCTGCCGCTGGACTCCAACCAGGTTAACAGCGAAGAAGCGCGTCTGACCTATCGTTACCTTGACCTGCGTCGTCCGGAAATGGCACAGCGCCTGAAAACGCGTGCAAAAATCACCAGCTTTGTTCGCCGCTTTATGGACAGCGAAGGTTTCCTGGACATTGAAACGCCGATGCTGACCAAAGCGACACCGGAAGGTGCGCGCGACTATCTGGTGCCAAGCCGCGTGCACAAAGGTAAGTTCTATGCGCTGCCACAGTCCCCGCAGCTGTTTAAACAGCTGCTGATGATGTCCGGCTTTGATCGCTACTACCAGATTGTAAAATGCTTCCGCGATGAAGATCTGCGCGCCGATCGTCAGCCTGAATTTACGCAAATCGACGTTGAAACCTCCTTTATGAGCGCTGAAGAAGTGCGGGAGAAGATGGAGCGGCTGATCCGCGAACTCTGGCTTGATGTCAAAGGCGTTGATCTTGGTGACTTCCCGCTGATGACGTTTGCGGAAGCGATGAACCGCTACGGCTCAGATAAACCCGATCTGCGTAACCCGATGGAGCTGGTAGACGTTGCCGATCTGCTGAAAGACGTAGAGTTTAAGGTGTTCTCCGGTCCGGCGAACGACGCCAAAGGACGGGTCGCCGCGCTGCGCGTACCGGGTGGTGCGACGCTGACGCGTAAGCAGATTGATGAATATACGAAGTTTGTTGAGATTTATGGCGCGCGTGGCCTGGCATGGATGAAAATCAACGCCCGCGCCAGTGGCGCTGAAGGCGTGCAGAGTCCGGTGGCAAAATTCCTGACGCCAGAGATCGTGGAAGCGATTCTGGACCGCACTGCGGCACAGGATGGCGATCTGATCTTCTTTGGTGCCGATCGCGCTAAAGTTGTGGCAGATGCGCTGGGTGCACTGCGCCTGAAGGCAGGCCGCGATCTGCAGATCACCGATGAGAAAGCCTGGGCACCGCTCTGGGTCATCGATTTTCCGATGTTTGAAGAGGATGACGAAGGCGGGCTGGCAGCGATGCACCATCCGTTTACCTCGCCGAAATCGCTTACGGCTGAACAGCTGGCAGCTGACCCGACGCAGGCAGTGGCTAACGCCTACGACATGGTGATCAATGGCTACGAAGTGGGCGGCGGCTCCGTGCGTATCCACAACGGCACAATGCAGCAGACCGTGTTCAGCATCCTGGGCATTACTGCGGAAGAACAGCAGGAGAAGTTTGGCTTCCTGCTGAATGCGCTCAAATATGGTACGCCGCCACACGCCGGTCTGGCGTTTGGTCTTGATCGTCTGACTATGCTGCTCACCGGCACCGATAATATTCGTGACGTGATCGCTTTCCCGAAAACCACGGCGGCAGCCTGTATGATGACGGAAGCACCGAGCCATGCAAATCCAGCTGCCCTGAGCGATCTGGGCATCCAGATTGTGGCGAAGAAAGAAAAGCCAGAGCAGCAGTAATGGGCTATAAACATCCGGTATCGGTGCTGGTGGTCATATTTGCGCGAGATACCGGCCGGGTGTTGATGCTGCAGCGGCGCGATGATCCCTGCTTCTGGCAGTCGGTCACCGGCAGTCTGGAGCCGGGTGAGAGTCCGGCTCAGGCTGCGGCACGTGAAGTGGCGGAAGAGCTGGCAATTGATATCTGCGCCGAAGGGCTGCGGCTTGATGACTGTCAGCGGCAGATTGAATTTGAGATCTTTCCCCATTTTCGTCACCGCTATGCGCCAGAAGTCACGCATAACCGCGAGCACTGGTTCCGGCTGGCGCTGCCGGCAGAACGGATGCCGCTGCTGAGTGAGCACCTGGCTGCCCGCTGGCTGATGCCAGAAGAGGCCGCAGTGTTGACCAAATCCTGGAGCAATCGTCAGGCGATTGAAGAGTTTATCTGAATGACCGCCGCCGCGTGTTTTCCGGTGGCGACCAGGGTAAATTCCACACATTCGACGAAGCGTATGTCCTTCGTCCAACTATCGTGTGCTGTTTAATCAAACCGCACCGCTAATATTGAGCAGTCAGGCATTATCGGCGCAGCGTGATTGTTCGCCGGCGTCGCCACCGCAGCGTATTGCAGTGGGTGGATGGCGCTGCCGGGGACAAGAGCGCAAGCCAGATAGCCTGCATCCTGTAAAAGATCGGAGAAAATGTAAGATGGCTGGTCACAGTAAATGGGCGAACACAAAACATCGCAAGGCAGCGCAGGACGCCAAGCGCGGTAAAATCTTCACTAAAATCATTCGCGAGCTGGTCACTGCTGCGAAACTCGGCGGCGGTGATGCGGGCTCCAACCCGCGTCTGCGCGCAGCGATGGATAAAGCGCTCTCCAATAACATGACGCGCGATACCATGAACCGCGCCATTGCCCGCGGCGTTGGCGGTGAAGATGATTCCAACATGGAAACCATCATTTATGAAGGCTACGGTCCGGGTGGCTCTGCGGTAATGATCGAATGCCTGAGTGACAACCGTAATCGTACCGTGGGTGAAGTGCGCCACGCCTTTACTAAAACCGGCGGTAACCTGGGCACTGACGGCTCGGTCTCCTATCTGTTCAGCAAAAAAGGAGTGATCTCCTTTGCGCCAGGTCAGGATGAAGACGCAGTGATGGAAGCGGCGCTGGAAGCGGGTGCGGAAGACGTGGTGAGCTATGATGACGGTGCCATTGATGTCTTCACTGCCTGGGAAGAGCTGGGCAGCGTGCGCGATGCGCTGGAAGCAGGTGGCCTGAAAGCTGACAGCGCTGAAGTCTCCATGATCCCGTCAACCAAAGCGGAACTGGATGCGGAAACCGCGCCAAAACTGCTGCGGCTGATCGATATGCTGGAAGATTGCGACGACGTGCAGGAGGTGTATCACAACGGTGAGATCTCTGACGAGGTGGCGGAAACGCTGTAATGGCGTGGTTATCTTTCCGGCAACCGGAGGTGCGTTGTGGCGATTATTCTCGGGATTGACCCCGGCTCGCGCATTACCGGTTACGGCGTGATCCGCCAGACCGGGCGTCAGCTGAGCTACCTTGGCAGCGGCTGTATCCGCACTAACGTGACCGATCTGCCGGGACGCTTAAAGCTGATTTACGCCGGCGTCTGCGAAATCATTACGCAGTTTTCGCCTGACTACTTTGCGATTGAGCAGGTGTTCATGGCGAAAAATGCCGACTCAGCACTGAAACTTGGCCAGGCCCGCGGCGCAGCGATTGTGGCCGCGGTCAATGCCGATTTGCCGGTGTTTGAATATGCGGCGCGGCAGGTCAAACAGACCGTTACCGGAACCGGCGGGGCGGAAAAGAGCCAGGTGCAGCATATGGTCCGTACGCTGCTGAAACTGCCGGCTAATCCGCAGGCGGATGCAGCGGATGCGCTGGCTATCGCCATCACCCACTGTCACGTAAGCCAGAATGCGGCGCGCATGAGCGACAGCAAACTGGTGATGACGCGCGGGCGGCTGCGCTCGGGGTAAACTGCCATCAGACGTGCTAACAGGCTGGATATGCATCCAGCCTTTTTTATGTTATACATAGCCGCTATCACACGGCCAGCGGCTGCGCTGGCCTCAGGGAATACCCTGAACCGCTTACTCACAGATTAAGGAATTGCTCAGGTGATTGGTCGTTTACGAGGCAACATTCTGGAAAAACAGCCGCCGCTGGTGCTGCTTGAAGCACACGGCGTTGGCTATGAAGTGCATATGCCTATGACCTGCTTCTACGAGCTGCCGGACATCGCCCAGGAAGCGGTCATTTTTACCCATTTTGTGGTTCGTGAAGATGCCCAGCTGCTGTTTGGTTTCAACAGCAAGCAGGAGCGCGCGCTGTTTCGCGAGCTGATTAAAGTCAATGGCGTTGGCCCCAAGCTGGCGCTGGCGATCCTTTCAGGCATGTCAGCGCAGCAGTTTGTTACTGCCGTTGAGCGTGAAGAGGTCGCTTCGCTGGTGAAGCTGCCGGGTGTCGGCAAGAAAACCGCTGAGCGTCTGGTGGTTGAAATGAAAGATCGCTTCAAAGGCATGCATGGCGATCTCTTCGGCGGCGACTCTGCCTTCACGCTGACCACGCCAGCTGCCGCGCCGGAGGGCAATGACGCCGAAGCGGAAGCCGTTGCTGCTCTGGTGGCGCTGGGATATAAACCGCAGGAAGCCAGCCGCATGATCAGCAAGGTGGGCAAACCTGACGCAGACTGCGAAACCCTGATCCGCGAAGCGCTGCGTGCAGCTATCTGAGGTAATACATGATTGAAGCCGATCGCCTGGTCTCGGGCAGTTCATATAATGAAGAAGAGAGCCTGGATCGTGCTATTCGCCCGAAGCTGCTCGCGGAATATGTCGGTCAGCCGCAGGTGCGCGAACAGATGGAGATCTTCATTCAGGCGGCAAAGCTGCGCGGCGATGCACTTGATCATCTGCTGATTTTCGGCCCGCCGGGGCTGGGGAAAACCACGCTGGCGAATATCGTGGCGAATGAGATGGGCGTGAATCTGCGCACCACCTCAGGACCGGTGCTGGAGAAAGCAGGCGATCTGGCGGCCATGCTCACTAACCTTGAACCGCATGACGTACTGTTTATCGATGAGATCCACCGTCTCTCCCCGGTAGTGGAAGAGGTGCTCTATCCGGCGATGGAAGATTATCAGCTGGATATTATGATCGGTGAGGGGCCGGCCGCCCGCTCGATCAAGCTCGATCTGCCGCCGTTTACCCTGATTGGTGCCACAACGCGCGCGGGGTCGCTGACCTCACCGCTGCGCGATCGTTTCGGCATTGTTCAGCGGCTTGAGTTCTACAATGTGCCGGATCTGCAGCATATTGTCAGCCGCAGCGCGGCCTGTCTCGGCCTGACGCTGAGCGAAGAGGGCGCGCTGGAAGTGGCCCGTCGCGCACGCGGAACCCCGCGTATTGCCAATCGCCTGCTGCGACGCGTGCGTGATTTTGCCGATGTCCGCGCCGCAGGTAACATGAGCGGTGACGTGGCGGCCAGCGCGCTGGATATGCTGAACGTCGATACGCAGGGTTTTGATTACATGGACCGCAAGCTGCTGCTGGCGATTATCGACAAATTTATGGGCGGTCCGGTGGGGCTGGATAATCTGGCGGCGGCAATAGGCGAAGAGCGCGAAACGATTGAAGATGTTATAGAGCCTTTCCTGATCCAGCAGGGCTTTATTCAGCGTACGCCGCGCGGACGCATGGCAACGCAGCACGCTTACCGGCACTTTGATATCGTGCGCGAAGAGTAGTTTTCAGCACGCTGGCAGACAAAAACGGGCACCTCAGGTGCCCGTTTTGCATGGCTGAACGGATAACTCAGACAGCCGGTTTTTTTATCATGCTCAGTATAAACAGCACGGCGGCGCAGAGCACCACAGAAGGGCCGGCAGGGGTATCATAAGTGGCAGAGAACGTCAGGCCACCGGTTACCGCAATCAGCCCGGCAAGGGTCGCGTAGCCTGCCATCTGCTCCGGGGAGCGGGAAAAGCGGCGCGCGGTTGCAGCAGGAATGATCAGCAGCGAGGTAATGATCAGCGCGCCGACAAACTTCATTGCGACGCCAATCGTCAGGGCGGTTACCAGCATCAGCATCAGCCGCGTACGCTGAATATTAACGCCGTCCACCTGAGCCAGCTCCGGACTGATAGTCATAGAGAGCAGGGCGCGCCACTGCCAGGCCATCACTGCCAGCACCACAGCCACGCCGCCGCTCATCAGCCAGAGATCGTCCGGCGTAATGGCCAGCAGATCGCCAAACAGATAGGCCATCAGGTCAACGCGCACACCCTGCATCAGGCTGACCACGACCAGCCCAAGCGAAAGCGCGCTGTGCGCCATGATCCCTAATAGCGTATCAATGGCCAGATGCGGACGACGTTCGAGCCAGACCAGGCCGAGTGCCAGGCAGATCGTGACCAGGATAACAGCGTAGTAGGGGTTAACATTCAGCAGCAGGCCAAAAGCCACGCCCAGCAATGAGGCGTGTGCCAGGGTATCGCCGAAATATGACATGCGACGCCAGACCACAAACGAGCCGAGCGGTCCGGCTGCCAGCGCCAGCAGTGCGCCGCCGAGCCAGCCGGGAAGTAACAGTTCAATCATGACGGGCTGTTTCCTTTGCGTAAAACGATACGTCCCTGTAAATCGTGACGATGGTTGTGCTGATGGCGGTAAATGGCCAGCTGCTGTGCGCCGCGCGGACCAAACATGGCAATAAACTCAGGATGCTGTGACACCGCTTCCGGCGTACCAGAGCAGCAGATATGGTGATTAAGGCACAGCACTTCGTCAGTTTTCGCCATCACCAGATGCAAATCGTGCGACACCATCAGGACACCACAGTTAAGTTCGCGTCGCAGCTGATCGATCAGATCGTAAAGCGCCACCTGACCATTTACATCAACGCCCTGGGTGGGTTCATCCAGCACCAGCAGCTGCGGCTGGTTCAGCAGAGCACGCGCCAGCAGTACGCGCTGCGTTTCACCGCCTGAAAGTTTCTGCAGCGGTGCCTGCAGCAAGTGCCCGGCCTGCACCCGTTTAAGCGCGGGCAGAATATCGGCACGCTTGCTGCCGCGCGTAAGACGCATAAAGCGTTCCACAGTGACCGGCAGCGTGGGATCGATATGCAACTTTTGCGGCACATAGCCAATACGCAGTGCCGGCGCACGCTGCACGCTGCCCCGGTCCGGTGTAAGCAAGCCTAAAACCGTACGCACCAGCGTTGATTTACCGGCACCGTTAGGACCCAGCAGCGTCAGAATTTTGCCAGGCTGAAGCGTCAGCGAGATGCCCGCCAGCACAGTGCGCTGGGCAAAGGTCACTGAAATATTGTCAAGTGTAACAAGAGAAGACATGTTATTTACGGGTTGCATTGAAATTAGAATGTTATAATATCACATTCCATCACACAGTCACGATGGAATGACGCATTATGTTACACAATAAGCAGCGCCTGTTTTTTACCCTTTCTGCCGCCACCCTTTTATCCTCGCTGGCGCTTCCGGCGCACTCAGCGGTCGTCGCCTCAATCAAACCGTTAGGATTTATCGCAGCGGCGATTTCAGAAGGCATTACGCCTGTTGAAGTATTGCTGCCGGATGGTGCATCAGAACATGATTATTCATTGCGCCCTTCTGATGTAAAACGCATTAAAAACGCGGACTTAGTTATCTGGATTGGGCCTGAAATGGAGGCTTTCCTGACTAAGCCGGCCGCCGCTCTGCCCGCCAGTAAAAACCTGGAAATTGCCGCATTGCCGGCGGTCAAATCTCAGCTGATTCGGGGCGGAGAAGATGAGGATGAGCATGAAGAAAGCCACGCCTCAGATAAGTCTGAAGAACAGGACTCCTCTCATACTCACCATCATCACGGTGAATATAACATGCACCTGTGGATGTCACCGAAGATTGCGCAGGAATCCGCTGTTGCAATCCACGGAAAATTATTGGAACTTATGCCCGAAAGCAAAGCCAAACTTGACGCCAATCTGCAGCAGTTTGAAGCAGCACTGGCCGAGACGGACAAACACATTGGCGCGCAGCTTGCGCCGGTGCGGAACAAGGGTTATTTCGTTTTTCACGACGCGTATAGCTATTTTGAGAAACACTACGGGTTGTCCCCCGCGGGACATTTTACCGTCAATCCTGAAATCCAGCCTGGCGCTCAGCGTTTACATCAAATACGAACACAGTTGGTTGAGCAAAAAGCCGTATGCGTTTTTGCTGAGCCACAATTCAGGCCGGCGGTCATCGATGCCGTGTCACGTGGCACCAGCGTACGAAAAGGCACGCTGGATCCATTAGGCATGGGGATCAGCTTAACCAAAGACAGTTATGTGAAATTCCTCTCACAGCTGTCAAGCCAGTATGCGAGCTGCCTGAATGGAGCATAGAGGAAAAGATAAAAGTGCAGCAGATAGCCCGCTCTGTCGCCCTCGCATTTAATAATTTGCCGCGCCCCCACCGCGTTATGCTGGGGTCATTAACCGTCGTCACACTGGCCGTCGCTGTCTGGCGGCCGTATGTTTATCATCCCCGTGACGTTGCGCCGGTTGTCAAAGAGATTGCGCTGGATAAAAACCCGCTGCGCACTTTGCTGCCGGAAGCCAGCGAGCCTATTGATCAAACCACGGCTGAACCTGAAGAGGATTTGCCGGCGGACGACATCGACAAAGATGTGCCTGATAATCCCGATCAGCATGATTATACCATTTCATCTGGCGATACTTTAAGCAGCGCACTGAATCAGTATGGCATCGATCTCAGTGATATCACCGCGCTGGTCGCCAGTGATAAAGCGCTGCGCAATCTGCAGGTGGGCCAGCAGCTGAGCTGGACGCTGGATGCAGAAGGGCAGCTGCAGGCATTTAGCTGGGAAATTAACCGTCGCGAAACCCGCACCTATGCGCGTCAGCCAAATGGCAGCTTCAGCATGCAGCAGGAGATGCAGAAAGGTGAATGGCAGAATAGCGTGCTGAAGGGGGAAGTGCGCGGCAGCTTTGCTGCCAGTGCGCAGCGAGCCGGCCTGAGCAGCGCTGAAACCAGCAATGTCATCAAAGCGATGCAGTGGCAAATGGATTTCCGCAAGCTGCGCTCGGGTGATGAATTCAGCGTGCTGATGTCGCGTGAGATGCTGGATGGCAAAAGCGCACAGAGCCAGCTCCTGGGCGTGCGTCTTCGCAGTGGCGGTAAAGATTATTACGCTTTCCGTGCCGAAGACGGCAAGTTCTACGATCGCAGCGGTTCAGGTCTGGCGCGAGGCTTTATGCGCTTTCCAACGGTTAAGCAGTATCGTGTCTCCTCAAACTTCAACCCGCGCCGCCTTAATCCGGTAACCGGCCGCATCTCACCCCATAAAGGTGTCGACTTTGCACTGCCGGTGGGAACGCCGGTGCTGGCAGTCGGCGACGGTGAGGTGGTAGTGGCTAAAAACGGCGGCGCCGCTGGCAACTACGTGGCGATTCGTCACGGCCGGCAGTATATGACGCGCTATATGCACCTCAGCCGCGCACTGGTGAAGCCCGGGCAGAAAGTCAAACGTGGCGATCGCATCGCGCTTTCGGGTAATACCGGGCGCTCAACCGGTCCTCACCTGCATTATGAAGTGTGGATTAATAATCAGGCCGTTAACCCGCTGACGGCGAAAATGCCGCGTATGGAAGGGTTGACCGGAAAAGATCGCAGCACGTATCTTGCGCAGGTGAAAACCTGGCTGCCTCAGCTGGCGCTTTAGACACCCGGCAGATGCCTGAAAGTAAAACCGACGATTAATGCGTCGGTTTTTTGCTTTCAGGCGCGTGAAGATTGCAAAAATAGCTGCCGTCACTATTATTGAGCCGTCATTGTCAGAGGCGAGTGCATGGAAACCCGAAAAAAAAATAACAGCGAGTTTATTCCCGTTTTTCAACGTTCTTTTTTAAAACCTAAATACTGGGGAAGCTGGCTGGCAGTTGGTGCGCTGGCGGGTATGGCAATGCTGCCACCACGCCTGCGTGACCCGGTGCTGGGTGGCTTAGGCACCTTTGCCGGTAAGCTGGCAAAAAGTGCGCGGCGTCGTGCGCTGATCAATCTCTATTACTGCTTGCCGGAACTGAGTGAAGCGCAGCGCGAAGAGATTGCTGACCGCATGTTTGCCACTGCGCCGCAGGCGATGGCCATGATGGCAGAACTCGGTATGCGTAATCCGGAGCGGGTGCGCCAGCGGGTCGAGTGGCACGGCCGTGAAATCATTACTGAGTTGCAGAACAACAAAGAGAATGTGATCTTCCTGGTGCCGCACGGCTGGGCCGTGGATATTCCCGCCATGCTGCTGGCCTCAGAAGGGCAGATGATGGCAGCGATGTTCCACAATCAGAGCGATCCGCTGATGGATTATCTATGGAACACCGTACGCCGCCGGTTTGGTGGTCGTATGCATGCGCGCAACGACGGAATTAAACCCTTTATTGCCTCCGTACGTCAGGGCTACTACGGCTACTATCTGCCGGATCAGGATCACGGTGCTGAGCACAGCGAATTTGTCGATTTCTTTGCAACCTACAAAGCGACGCTGCCGGCAGTGGGACGGCTGATGAAAGTCTGCCGGGCGCGGGTAGTGCCGCTGTTTCCGGTATACAACAGTAAAACGCACCGTCTGGAGATCTACGTACGACCGCCGATGGACGATCTCATGGATGCGGATGACACCACGCTGGCACGGCGCATGAATGAAGAAGTGGAGATTTTTGTGCGGCCGCATCCGGAGCAATATACCTGGATCCTGAAGCTGCTGAAAACGCGTAAAGAAGGCGATATTGAGCCTTACCGGCGCAAAGATCTCTATCCGCGTAAATAGTGCTGCGTGCTGCCGCTACCCTTTGTGCATAGCGGCAGCGCGATTTATGCCATCTCTTCGACCTTGCTGAGCCGCTTGCGCTCACGCAGAAACAGCGTAACCAGCGCAAACCACAGCAAACCTGCAATAAAGTTCAGCGTACTGAACCACGGTGTACCGCCGTGAAAATAGCCCGCTTTCGCCAGTTCAATGCCCGCCGCCAGCGTCAGGATGCTGATCATGCCCAGCATGGCAGCAATACTGCCTTTGCCTTCACTGCTGGCGTAAAGCGTCAGGCGATAGAGACCAGCGTTAACCATGCCAGCCCCGAACGCGTAGAGACTGAGCCCGGCCGTTAACAGCAGGTAAGTGTGGCTGTTCATCAGGTTTGCAATCAGCGCTATGCTCAGTCCGATCAGAATAGGCCAGGCGGCAAATTTCACCGGCTGTTCAATCGGCACGCGACCCGCCAGCTTGCCCAGCGTCAGATTGCCGGCAATCATGGCCAGAAATACCGGCAGCTGGAGCAGGGCGTAGTGCAGGCGTGACAGGCCTTCATCGTGCATCAGGATCACCGGTGACAGCGCGACCCACGTCAGAATGGGGATAAACACCAGCCCGATAGCAAAAGAGCCGTACATCACCTGCTTATCACGGGCCAGCCGGCCATAGCCGCGTGCCAGCACTGGCAGCGCCACTGAACGACTGCGATCGCCAGCCGTCTCCGGCATGATGCGCCACAGCAAAATGAACGCTACCACGCTGCAGATCGCAAACAGCCAGAACATACTGCGCCAGCTGCCTGCGGTCAGCCACGCTGCTCCCGCCAGTGGACCGGCCAGCGGCGCCAGCAGCGCCACATTGGCCATCAGTGCCATCACCCGCACCGCGAGCGCCTCTTCAAACGCTTCCTGGACCGCCGCATAGCTGACGGCGCCAATAAAGCAAAGGCTGATACCCTGAATGAAGCGCAGCGTGACAAACTGTTCAATCGTGCTGACCCAGGTGGTAAGGATGCAGGCCAGCACAAAAAACAGGATGCCGGAGAGCAGCACCGGGCGCCGGCCATACTTATCGGAGAGCGGACCCAGCAGCCACTGCAGCACCACGCCGCCCATCAGATAGGCGGTAAGCGAAGTAGAGACCCACTGCGGACCGACGGCAAACTCCTCCGTGACCAGCAGCATGCCGGGCTGGATCATGTCATGCGCGATATAAGTGGCGAATTCAAACAGAACCAGCGCCAGTGGAAAAAGCAGCGTGCGTCCGGTTAACCGGGCAATAGGTTGGTAGCGGGCCATCAAGCCTCCCTGAAAATGCAAAATAAAACGCGACCGCCAGAGCAGTCGCGTTTGTCCATTTTTACAGCCGCTACGCGTAACGCGTCAGCGTTAGTCGACGCGCAGCACGCGGCTGGTGTTAGTGGTACCGGTAGCACCCATTACATCGCCCTGCGTGACAATCACCAGGTCACCAGAGACAAGGAAACCTTTATCACGCAGCAGATTTACTGCGTCATGGGCAGCAGCCACACCGTCATTGTTGCTGTCAAAATAGACGGGTGTCACGCCGCGATAGAGTGCGGTCAGGTTCAGCGTGCGTTCATGGCGCGACATCGCAAAAATCGGCAGGCCTGACGTGATACGCGACGTCATCAGCGCAGTACGGCCTGATTCTGTCATGGTAATAATGGCAGAAACACCCTGCAGATGGTTTGCCGCATACATGGCGGACATCGCAATGGCTTCTTCGACGTTATCAAACTGTACGTCCAGACGATGTTTAGAGACGTTTACGCTGGGGATCTTTTCAGCGCCGAGGCAGACCTTCGCCATCGCAGACACGGTCTCTGCCGGATATTGCCCGGCTGCGGTTTCCGCTGACAGCATGACGGCGTCAGTACCATCCAGCACGGCGTTAGCCACATCCATGACTTCCGCACGGGTTGGCATCGGATTGGTGATCATCGATTCCATCATCTGCGTCGCGGTAATGATGGTGCGGTTCAGCTGACGGGCGCGACGGATCAGCGCTTTCTGAATACCAACCAGTTCCGGATCGCCAATTTCAACGCCCAGATCGCCGCGTGCTACCATGACGACGTCAGAGGCGAGAATAATATCATCCATTGCTTCCTGTGTCGCAACCGCTTCTGCACGCTCTACTTTTGCCACCAGCTTGGCATCACAGCCGGCATCGCGAGCCAGACGACGGGCGTAGTTCATGTCTTCGCCATTGCGCGGGAATGACACCGCCAGATAATCAACGCCGATTTTTGCCGCCGTCACGATATCCAGCTTATCTTTCTCGGTCAGGGCTTCAGCAGAGAGGCCGCCGCCCAGCTTGTTAATACCTTTATTATTTGAGAGCGGACCACCGACGGTGACCTCAGTGAAGACTTTTACATCCTGTACGTCCAGCACCTTCAGCTGCACGCGACCATCGTCGAGCAGCAGGATATCGCCCGGCACAACATCTTCCGGCAGTCCTTTGTAATCGATGCCGACTTTCTCTTTATCGCCTTCACCTTTGCTCAGGTTGGCGTCCAGCAGAAAGCGATCGCCAACGCTGAGAAACACTTTTCCTTCTTTAAACGTAGAGACGCGGATTTTTGGTCCCTGCAGGTCGCCGAGGATCGCGACGTGACGACCCAGCTTGGCGGCTATCTGACGTACGCGATCGGCGCGCTGCTGGTGATCTTCTGGCGTGCCGTGAGAGAAGTTAAGGCGAACCACGTTAGCGCCTGCCGCGATGATTTTTTCAAGGTTATTGTCGCGATCTGTAGCCGGGCCGAGGGTGGTAACAATCTTGGTTCTTCTGAGACGACGTGACGGGGATTTTGAGATGAAAGCTGTAGGGCTGGTCATTCGGTGATCCTTTTATTCTATCTGATTGATGGGCATTAAATTTAAAATGCGCATGTCTCTGTTTGGCTAGTGATACTGCTTCCAGGGTGTTGACGCAAAAGGGCTTAACGTATTAACGCCAGGTAAACGCTTACACCTAAGGTACACCAAATGTCTGACCCTGTTAAGATAGGTCTGCTTTGTCAGCGTGCGGAATGGTTCAACCCGACAACAGCGGAGCGCTGAACCCCAACTTTTACCCTTCAGCGATTTCCTCATGCGTAATAAAACAGCAGTGTGTCACAGTAAATGGGCGTCTGAACAGCACGATTCTGACATGAAAGCGCTTACATCGCTGCTTTACAGGGTTTCAGCTTACTCAAAGCCAGGCTCTGTAATAATGCAGTCGCGCAGCGGCAGATAAGTGCGACGGTGAATTCTTTGTCATACTTCTGCAGACACCAGTCAGTGGTTTTCGATGTAAACCCTGTCAACGTGGCGCAAGGCAGTCAGTCATGCGATATCGCCATGAACACCGGGACACTGGCTTGTCCTGGCGCGGCGAAAAAAGTACATTGTGCCGTAAGAACATGACAATAAAGGTCCGGGATGGTGAGGATGCACATCCGGGAGATCCTGCAACGAGGAGAGGAAAATGGCGGTAACACAAACAGCCCAGGCATGCGATCTGGTGATTTTCGGTGCCAAAGGCGATCTTGCACGCCGTAAACTGTTGCCTTCGCTGTATCAGCTGGAGAAAGCTGGTCAGATCCACGAAACCACCCGCATCATCGGGGTAGGCCGTGCAGAGTGGGATAAAGCAGCCTATACCAAAGTGGTGCGCGAGGCGCTGGAAACCTTCATGAAGGAAAAAATCGACGAAGCGCTGTGGGATAAGCTCAGCGGTCGTCTCGATTTCTGTAACCTCGATGTGAATGATACGTCGCATTTTACCAAACTGGGCAAAATGCTTGATCAAAAAGAGCGCGTGACCATCAACTACTTTGCCATGCCGCCGAGCACCTTTGGGGCAATCTGTGAAGGTCTGGGTGCGGCGAAGCTGAACGCAAAACCTGCCCGCGTGGTAATGGAAAAGCCGCTGGGCACCTCGCTGGAAACCTCACGCGAAATCAACGATAGCGTGGGTAAATTCTTTGATGAGAGCCAGGTATTCCGTATTGACCACTATCTGGGTAAAGAGACAGTACTGAACCTGCTGGCGCTGCGCTTTGCTAACTCAATCTTTGTGAATAACTGGGATAACCGCACCATCGACCACGTGCAGATCACCGTGGCTGAAGAGGTGGGCATTGAAGGCCGCTGGGGTTACTTTGATAAAGCGGGCCAGATGCGCGATATGATTCAGAATCACCTGCTGCAGGTGCTGACCATGATTGCCATGTCACCGCCCTCCGATCTCACTGCGGATGCCATTCGCGATGAAAAAGTAAAAGTGCTGCGTTCACTGCGCCGGATTGATCAAACCAACGTGCGTGAAAAAACCGTACGCGGTCAGTACACAGCAGGTTTCGTGCAGGGTAAAAAAGTACCGGGCTATCTGGAAGAAGAGGGCGCCAATAAGCAGAGCGCAACCGAGACTTTCGTTGCTATCCGGGTAGATATCGATAACTGGCGCTGGGCGGGGGTCCCGTTTTATCTGCGCACCGGCAAGCGCCTGCCTTCTAAATGCTCTGAGGTTGTCGTCTATTTCAAGAATCCGGAGATGAACCTGTTTAAAGACTCCTATTCTGAACTGCCGCAGAACAAACTCACTATTCGTCTGCAGCCGGATGAAGGCGTGGATATCGAAATTCTTAACAAAGTGCCAGGGCTGGACCACAAGCATAAGCTACAGACCACCAAGCTGGATCTGAGCTATTCGGAAACGTTCAACCAGTCACATCTGGCAGATGCCTATGAACGCCTGCTGCTGGAATCGATGCGCGGCATTCAGGCGCTGTTTGTACGCCGCGATGAGGTAGAAGCCGCCTGGACCTGGGTAGACTCCATTATCGAAGCCTGGAACGCGGATGGCGACGCCTCTAAACCGTATCAGGCGGGCACCTGGGGACCGGTGGCCTCCGTTGCCATGATCACCCGTGACGGCCGTTCATGGAATGAATTTAGCGAGTAATCGCTCGCTGCATTAAGCCGATTTTCATGATCAGCTGATACCCCTGCAATGCAGGGGTATTTTTTTGCGCCGCATGCAGTAATGCCTGTCAGTGACGGGCAGGTACCACAGAAGCATTGCCACAGGGGGCGTCATAGACGCAGAGCAGCGTTATCTTGTATGGTAGAGCGCTAATGACGCTAACGCAGCCGGCGGGGCTGCGGTGACAGGAAAACCGCATGAAAAACTGGAAGATAAGTGCAGAGCAGGTGCTGAGCACCGGGCCGGTCGTGCCGGTTATTGTCGTGAACCAGCCTGAACACGCTGTGCCGATGGCAAAAGCGCTGGTCGCTGGCGGGATCCGGGTGCTGGAAGTAACGCTGCGTACGCCGGTCGCGATGGATGCGCTGCGCGCCATTATTTGTGAAGTACCGGAAGCGATTGTGGGCGCCGGTACGGTTATCAATACGCAGCAGCTGAAAGAGGTCACGGACGCGGGCGCGCAGTTTGTGATAAGCCCGGGGCTGACTGAATCGCTGCTCAGAGCCGCCACAGAGGGGCCGGTACCGCTGATCCCGGGGATCAGCACCGTATCAGAGCTGATGATGGGTATGGATCATGGCCTGCGTGAGTTCAAGTTCTTTCCGGCTGAAGCTAACGGCGGCGTCAGGGCGCTTTCCGCGCTCGCCGGACCCTTTCCGCAGGTACGGTTTTGTCCAACCGGCGGCATTTCACCGGCAAACTATCGTGACTATCTGGCGCTGAAAAGCGTGCTTTGCATTGGCGGATCGTGGCTGGTGCCGGATGACGCGCTTCAGCAGGGCGACTGGGCGCGGATTACGCAGCTGGCGCGTGACGCAATCGCAGGTGCGCGGTAGCCCCGGATGCAGTATCTGGCAGCAGGCATATGGCCTGCTGCCAGCGCTGTCAGCCTTCGGCGGTTATCGCTGCCGCACTGGCGACGGCGCGCGCCACCGCCTCTTCCGTGCTCTCTCCGGTTGCCAGCGCGACGCCCAAACGGCGCTGGCCGCTGATTACCGGTTTACCAAACAGGCGAAGCTGCAGACCTGCGCCCAGCGCGGCATCAACGTGTGCAAAGCGCACATCCTGACTCTCCAGCCGGGGCAGGATCACGGCCGATGCCGCCGGGCCATACTGGCGGATGCTGCCGACTGGCAGGCCGAGAAACGCGCGCACGTGCAGAGCGAACTCAGAGAGATCCTGAGAAATAAGCGTCACCATGCCGGTATCGTGCGGGCGCGGCGACACTTCGCTGAACACCACGTCATCACCACACACAAACAGCTCAACGCCAAACAGGCCATATCCGCCCAGCGCGTTTACCACGCTGGCGGCGATCTCCTGCGCCCGCGCGAGAGCAGCGGGGCTCATCTGCTGCGGCTGCCAGGATTCGCGGTAATCGCCATCCTCCTGCCGGTGTCCAATCGGCGCGCAGAAGTGGATACCGTCAACGGCGCTGACCGTCAGCAGCGTAATTTCAAAATCAAATCTGACCACGCCTTCAACAATGACCCGACCCGCGCCGGCCCGGCCGCCCTGCTGGGCATAGTCCCACGCCTGCTGCAGTGCGTCCGCGCTGCGAATAAAGCTCTGACCTTTGCCGGATGAACTCATCACCGGCTTAACGATGCAGGGAAACCCTATCGCTTCCGCTGCAGCAAAAAAGTGCGCCTGGCTGTCGGCAAACTGATAGCGTGAGGTGGGCAGGTTCAGTTCTTCAGCGGCCAGGCGACGGATCCCCTCCCGGTTCATGGTCAGGCGTGCGGCGCGTGCGGTCGGCACCACTTTCTGCCCCCGGGCTTCAAGCTCAACCAGCGTATCGGTGGCAATCGCTTCAATTTCCGGCACTACATAGTGCGGCTGTTCACGGGCGATCAGATCAGCCAGCGCCTCGCCATCCAGCATATTGATTACGTGGCTGCGATGCGCAACCTGCATCGCCGGCGCGTCGGCATAGCGATCGACGGCGATCACTTCCACACCCAAACGCTGGCACTCCAGCGCCACCTCTTTACCCAGCTCACCTGAACCCAGCAGCATAACGCGCGTGGCCCCGTGGCGCAGCGCCGTTCCGAGAGTTGTCATACCTGTCACCTTAGCAGTCAAAAAAAGCGCCAGCAGTATATACGAAAACGTTTGCGTCCTCACGTTTCGCGTTCGTAAAGATTTTCCGTACTTTGCCCGCTCTGACATTTTCTGACGCAGGTTGCGCCAGGATAAAACGGACTAACTTAAACGGGAGTTAAACAATGAATCAGTGGCTGCAGCAGCTTCAGACGGTTCTGGCAAAAAAAGAGGGCGACAGAAAAGCGTCCGGGCTGGGTGACCTCCTGGGACCTGGCGCACTGGGCGGGCTGGCAGGCCTGCTGGCGGGCAGCAAATCGTCACGTAAGCTACTGACCAAATTTGGCGGCAAGGCGCTGCTGCTGGGCGGCGGTGCGGCGGCCGGTGCGCTGTTATGGAATAAATATAAAGATCGTATTCGCACCGCGTATCAGCCTGCATCCGGCACTGACGGGCAGCAGACGCCGCCTGACCAGCGTGCAGAGCGACTTATCACTGCGCTGGTCTTTGCCGCGAAAAGCGATGGCCATATCGATGAGGCTGAACAGGCTGCGATCGAGAAAAATATTCAGCAGGCGGGCTACGGCGCGCAGGCAGAGCGGGTGATTAAGCAGGCAATCGCGCGCCCGCTCGATCCACAGTGGCTCGCGGCCGGGGTAAAAAATGAAGAGGAGGCGCTGGAACTCTACGTGCTCAGCTGCGCTGCTATTGATGTTGACCATTTTATGGAGCGCAGCTATCTCGCCGCGCTGGGTGATGCGCTGGCTATTCCGCAGGATGTGCGTGACGGGGTGCAGCGGGATATCGCTGCAGAATCTGCTGGCTGACAGGCTTAATGCCGCTGCGTCTGCGCCAGCTCTGGCATTCCCGCCTGATTGGTGCCACGCTTGCATAAAACGATTTCTCAGGGAGAAACCGCGTTATGAAACAGCCGCAGGCAAAAAAAATTCCACATGTCATGACGTTGCATGGCGAAACACGCACTGATGATTATTTCTGGCTGCGCGATGACGATCGTGAAGACCCCAGTGTGCTGTCCTATCTGCAGGAGGAGAACCGCTACGGCAGGGCAATGATGGCGTCTCAAAATGCACTGCAGGATAAGGTGCTGAAAGAGATTGTTGATCGTATTCCGGGCCAGGATTACTCCGTGCCTTATACGAAAAATGGCTTTCGCTATCAGCGCCGCTATGAAGCCGGCAACGAATATGCAGCCTTCTATCGTCAGCCGGTTGAAAGCGGAGCGGAGGCAGCCTGGCAGCTGCTGCTTGACGGTAACATGCGCGCCGCGCACAGTGACTTTTACACCATGGGATCGCTGGATATCAGCCCTGATAATCAGGTTATGGCGCTGGCAGAAGATTTTTTATCGCGCCGCCAGTATGGTATTCGCTTTCGTAATCTGCAGAGCGGCAGCTGGTATCCTGAAGTACTGCATAACGCGTCATCCAGCGTCGCGTGGGCAAACGACTCGCGTACGCTTTACTATGTGCGCAAACATCCCAAAACGCTGCTGGCTTACCAGATATGGCGCCATGAACTGGGCCATCCGCAGAGTGACGACCAGCTGGTGTATGAAGAGAAGGATGAGAGCTTCCATCTCAGCGTACATAAAACCACGTCAGAGCACTTTATACTTATTGCGCTGTTCAGTACCACCACCAGTGAGATCCTGCTGCTGGATGCAGAATATCCTGATGCGCAGCCCCAGGTGTTCTGCCCGCGCCGGCGCGATCACGAGTACAGCATCGATCACTACAATCACAATTTTTATATCCGCTCAAACCGCGACGGCAAAAACTTCGGTCTCTATCGCAGCGCCTGGCTGGCGGAGCAGCGCTGGGAAACCCTCATCCCTGCCCGCGAACATGTGGTGCTGGAAGACTTCCAGCTGTTTCGCAGCTGGCTGGTGGTGGAAGAGCGTCAGCGCGGCGTCAGCACGTTGCGGCAGATCAACCGGGCCAGCGGCGAGAGCTATGGTATCGCGTTTGACGATCCCGCCTATGTGACCTGGCTGGCGTTTAATCCCACGCCGGAGAGCGATACGCTGCGCTACGGTTACTCCTCGATGACCACTCCCGATACGCTGTTTGAGCTGAATATGGAGACCGGAGAGCGGCGGATCCTCAAACAGACGCCGATACCGGGATTTGATCCGGATGAGTATAAAAGTGAGCACCAGTGGATCAAAACGCGCGACGGCACCGAAGTGCCGGTATCGCTGGTTTATCACCGTAACTATTTCCAGCGCGGTAAAAATCCGCTGCTGGTCTATGGCTATGGCGCCTACGGCAGCACGATGGAAGCGGGTTTCAGTGCCAGTCGCGTCAGCCTGCTGCAGCGCGGTTTTATCTATGCCATTGTGCACGTACGTGGAGGAGGCGAGCTGGGGCAGCAGTGGTATGACAGTGGTCGTCTGATGCATAAGATGAACAGCTTCACTGATTTTATCGATGTGACGCAGGGGCTGGTGGCCAAAGGCTATGGCGATCCGCAGCGGCTCTATGCCATGGGCGGTAGCGCTGGCGGGCTGCTGATGGGCGCGGTTGTCAATATGGCGCCGGATCTGTTCCACGGCGTGGTGGCGCAGGTGCCGTTTGTGGATGTGGTGACCACCATGCTGGATCCGACCATTCCGTTAACCACCGGTGAGTATGATGAGTGGGGTAACCCGGAACAGCCCGACGCTTATCACTATATCAGTCGTTACAGTCCGTACGATAATGTGACCGCGCAGGCGTATCCGCATCTGCTGGTCACTACCGGACTGCACGACTCGCAGGTGCAGTACTGGGAACCTGCCAAATGGGTAGCAAAACTGCGCGAACATAAAACCAGCGACACGCTGTTACTGCTCTGTACCGACATGGACTCCGGCCACGGCGGTAAATCAGGACGCTTTAAATCCTATGAGGGTGTTGCGCAGGAGTTTACGTTCCTGATTGCGCTGGCGCAGGGCAGCCTGCCGGATCGGATTGATTACTGATCGTCTTTGACATATTTGCGCAGCGCCTGCCGCAGCGGCGGGCGCAGGTCGCGTACATTTTCCAGTACCCAGCGCAGATAGCCCGGATCGCGGCGTGCAATCGCGCTGATACTCTGCCCGCGGTATTTACCAAACGGGAAGAGATCGCCGGACACCGCAGCCGGTTCGGTGCGGCTGACCATCTCTGCCGGACTCCAGCCGGAAATCTCCATAATACGGATCAGCAGTGCGGCGGTGACATAGCAGTCATAAAGTGCGCGGTGTGCATGCAGGTCAGCAGGCGGCGTCACCTCAAGTTTCAGGCTGTGCCGCAGCGCCTGATTACCATACTTAATACCGGGCCACAGTTTGCGCGCCAGCGTCATGGTGCAGATCCATTCGCCGGGCATGGCGGGCAGCATGCGGCGGTCAAAGCTGGCGTTATGCGCCACATAGTGCAGACTGCCGTGATAGCGGCTGATGATCGCTTCTATCGGAGGTTTATCTGCCACCATGGCTTCAGTAATGCGGTGCACCATCATTGCCTGCCGGCTGATAGGGCGATCCGGACAGACCAGATCGCTCATCGGATTAACAATCTGCCCGTCAATGACATCCACTGAGGCGACTTCAACCACGCCGCCCTGCAGGCCGCAGGTTTCTGTATCTATCACGCGTAACATAAATTATTTCTGCTTAGGTTCGTAGGGCAGGCGGGAAAGGCTGAGCGAAGCCTGACGATAGTGCATCAGGCGCTGGCGGAACCAGTCGCGCATCGCTTCCGGCTGCTCGCGCTCAACCATCTCCGCCACGACCGGCATATTGTAGCGCTCTTTAAACGCGACGCCTGCTGCCGCCAGCTCAACGTTGACTTTGTCTTTCTCTTCCTGCGACAGCTGTGCAAGATTATAACGCATGCTTTTCTCCTGATAATCAGCGGCAAAAATAATAGTTTCATGCAGCAGGATCAAGGGCAACCGGATCGCACTGCAGGTCTCGACACGCTGAATCCGGCGGCGTATCCTGCTGCCACATCAGCGGCAGCGCCGGAAAACCCGCCGGGTAGTCCGTTAGTCTGCCGTGTCAGTAAAGATGAAATGAGGTCAATATTTTGCTGAAAAAAGTGATCCCAGCCTGCATGCTGCTGGCGCTCTGCAGCCAGGCGCTGGCGGGTGAAATTATTACGGTCAGTCGTTTTGAAATTGGTAAGGCAAAGTGGCCCTTCACGCGTGAAGAAGTCATGCTGACCTGTGAAAAAGATGGCGCGCTGTTTGCTATCAATCCCAGCACGCTGCTGCAGTACCCGCTGAATGAAAAAGCGCTGGCGCGCGCCGATGCCGGGCAGGGCACGCTGCAGTCGATTAGTACTATTCTGGCAGATGATAAAGCGCACCCTGGCAGCAAAATGTCACTACAGCCGATTATCGATCGTGCGCAGCAGCTGTGCGCTAATTAAAAGAGGGCTGACGCTGCAGCTCAAAAGCGTTGCGTGCGTCTGGTAGTGCCAGCGCGATCACAGAGTTGGCAGCTTTCCGGCTCACGTCAGGCAGCTTGCTGGACAATGTTCGCCGTTGAACTACCTTTAAATGGCAAGGCACCTCGCCTGCAAAAATGCCAACTTTTAGCGCACGGCTCACTACGAGCCATTTCCCTGGACCCGATACAGGAATCGTATTGGGTCTTTTTTTAATTGTTTGTTTTTAAAGGTTATTTTTAGCCTTATGTGAAAGCAGCCGCCGTGTGTCCGAAAGTTTTATATCCGGCTTAAACCATCACATATTCCTGCCCGCGTGAATCCGGATATTTTTGACCCTCAACATGTTCTGCTTCTGTCTATGCGCCTGGATGGCATCCGGAAATAAGCATCCGGCTTTCTTCAACCCCGGCGGACTGAAGAGTAAACGCTGTTGTCAGACGCGTTATTCACGGTCTTTTTCAGTGATATCAGCCAGGCTGACACTGGCTGCTTCCGGTGGCAGCAATAAGGGCAGGGCCAGTATATGTCCTGTTTTACTCTGAATGACGAAAAGGTGATTTACCTGACTTCGCTGAAAGTCATTCTGGAAATATCCTCCCTTCTCCGGCCGGTCAGCGTTCGCCAGCCACGCCCCTATGTGAAGTGCGATAGCTTTCAGAGCAGGGAAGCTTTCAGGCGTTATCCTTAACCGCAGGGACAGGCATACGCGTTGATTCAGCCGGTTCCGCTTCAGCACATCTTCACTTCTTCCGCGACAGCCTCTCTGAAAACATGCATGAGCAGCGAGCATAACGCGGCCGCTATCATCAGCTTGTGTGCTTCTCATCGCTGTAACTCATTATTCTGCACTATGCTTATCCCTGACGATTTGCGCTGTATTGAGTGCCCACAGGGTATAAAATCAAAGCCAGCACCTTATAACTAACGTGAAAATAGAATCATGGAGGGCAATCCAGCGTGAGTATGGATAACTCAAACCAAAAAAATAAGGCAGTAATACATCTTGGCGCTGAGCAGATTGTCATAGAGCGCAGATACCGCGCCCTTGGCACCATAAATGATGCCTTAATTGCAGTATGGTTTCTGATTGGCAGCATCTTTTTCTTTTACGATTCACTTATGACAGATGGCACCTGGCTTTTTGTGGCCGGCAGCCTTCAGTTGCTTCTGCGCCCGGTGATAACGCTTGCTGAGCTAATACACGTGAAAAGGTCTTATAACAGGCAGCGGAACTAAATAACATTATCGTTAGCCCCGCCCCCCCATCCACGGGGTGCCTGCCTGCTTTGTCTCTGCTGGTGTAATAAGCGCACAGTGCGTGCGTTCCCATCCGGTGTGCAGCAGCGGTTCAGGCGGTAAAGTAAACTATCAAAGGCAAAAGTACTTCTGTATGCTCTGTATCTCCGATAGACAGGGTAGATTTTCTTTTGCCCCAAATTAGCTTTAGGCTATTCTGATTTCCCTGCTTTTACTAAACGTGTTAAAAAAATAAACCCAGGTTTACATTTATGATATATGACTGCTTTTTATACTATGACGAAGATATGCTGCTGGAGTTAAGACTTAACACTCTTTATGACTATGTTGATAAATTTGTGATAGTAGAGTCGTTGTATACCTTTACGGGTGTTCGGAGAGAAAAGCTTCATTTTAATATAGAAAAATTTAGCCGATTCAAAGATAAAATAATTTATGTTGTCAATGATGCGGTTCCAAAAATCCATCATCAAAGTTTCCATTCGAATGGCTCATTCGTAGAAGCTGGCACTTCCGATCCGTGGGAGAACGAAACTACTGCACGTAACGCCATTATGAAAGGATTAACTGAAGCCGACAATCAGGACATAATTATGGTGTCAGATGTCGATGAAATACCACGTCCTTCTGCATTGCAGTGCTTCAGCCATCGGCATCTTTGTACTGTGCTTCATCAAAATTTTTACAACTATAAATTTAATGTGCAGGTACTGAATGAGGATGGCTCTCCGCGCCTCTGTACACTTCCCAAAATGACAACGCTGAAAAACCTGAAAGGTTTTTTTCGTAGCCAGCCAGACATGCTGCGTAATGTAAAGCGTAAAGGAACACCTGTTCGTGATAGCTGGTGGCGCTGGCAGCTGCTTAAAATTTTTACACGTACAGTGAGTGATGCAGGCTGGCACTTTTCCTGGGTCATGACTGATGAACGCATCAGTGAAAAGATGTCTACTATTTCGCATACCGAGCATAATGTTCCGGAGTTCAATAACCCGGACCATATACGACGCTGTGTTGAGCAAAACGTTGATATCTGGAATCGCTCACGAAAAATGGTTGTCAGGCCAGTAACTTCAGCTTATATGCCTGAATGGTTAGTGCTGAACCAGAAGCGGTTTATGGATTATATAAAGCCTGTCTGACGCAAAATGAAAAAGCCTGGAAACTTGCGAACTGAGGTAAACAGGCTATGCTTAAAGCGTACTATCTCAATGCGCCGCATCTAACGACGGACTGTTTGTTAATCACTGACGATCAACAGGCGCACCAATTCAGGGCTCTGCTTTGGCAGGGCCTTTCCTTTACTAGCTGCTGACTGAAAAGTGCAGTCAGCAGCCGGCAAGACTCTCACTCCAGCAGATAAATACCCGCAACGAGTGTGCCAACAGAAATAATGTGCAGTAGCTCAGTCATGGTTCGCCCTCCTGGATATGTACAGATGAAGTCAAGGACGGATATCACAGTTCGTCAAATTTAATCATTGTGGGTGATTATTTTAAAGCAGCGTAATGACTGTGCGTTTTGTCTGAATTCAGCATTGCGCCGGTTATCTTAGCAAGCCGCTAACTGATTAAGTTCAGAGAATAAAGTGAGTTTTGTTTAGCGTGTGTGCTGAATAGCATTGCTCCCGCTACCCGTTTTTAGGTCTGTTTGCTCTTAAAAATGCAGCAAAACTCTTTTTTTGTACTATATTGTTATGGCAAAGGGTGAGTTTTGTAAAAAACAACGCTGCATCCTCAATAACAAACAGACAGGCCGCGAAAGGCCGTTTTAAACTAAAGGATATAAAAATTATTTCAGTTTCAATCTCTATGCGTTGCCCTCACTGCCTGGGCTCGCAGTATCGTAAATCCGCCTTTGACGTTTCTGAGAAGAATCCGGCGGGTGCTAAGTGCATATTCTGTAAAACAGCGATGATTGCCCTTAACCCGGCGGCGATGAACACGTTAGCTAAGCTTAAAATGAATAACGAAGTGCTTCACAGATAACGGATCTCTGTCATGCAAAAGGCCACCTTCGGGTGGCCTTTTTTATGCTGGTGTACTGCGGTAAGCCCAATCAAGACTACAAAATAATCCAGTGCCGGGCAGGCGTTCAGGCCTCAGGCTGTCCTGCCGGGCCCTTACTCATCGGTCCCCCGGGCACCGGACGCTCCATCGGCGGAGCGGGGCGGCCATCAGGACCAATCGGACGTTCCGGTTGCTGACAACCTACCAGCATCAGCAGGCTGGCAGAGATAATCATGCCACTAAAAAACAGCTTCATTCATACACTCCCTGATTAACAGGCAACCTGGCGTTGCACATTAACTCTGGCTGATAAAATGCAATCTGTCGTTAGCGCCTGGCTTAATTTCACTGCCCGGTAAAACCGATCAGGCCCGGATTTCTTGTCTCAGGCGTTGCCGTGCATGGCGTCATCGCTTCTGTTGCCTATACTTAGGTTCTTAATGACAGGAGGCAAGCATGTTCAAACATAACAGTAATGAAGAGCGCAAACATGAGGGTGATGTAGCCAAAGGATTGCCTGAAGCGGCACCCTCTGCCGGAAACGCGTATGAAGAGGACGATCATCCGGTTCAGGACGCACCAGACGAGCATGGCGAAATTCCCCGTACGCGTGATAGTAGTGAAGATGAAAAGAAAGATCCCTGGGAAGATAAAGGGAAATAACGCGTAGACGCCAAATAAGCAGGGTGTGACATTTATCTTTTTTTCTGCGGCTGGCGCACATATCCCTCAGGCCGCCGCAGTATGTCAGACAGGTAAGCCTATACTGAAAATACCCAACCCAGGGTCAGGAGGTAAATATGTCAGAACGTCCAGATGATCTTCAGCCTATCCCCGATGATGGACAGGCACCCGGTGCAGATGAGGATTTGCCCATGGATGATGGCGCAGTGCCCAATGATGACGCCATTCCTGCGGGTGATACGCGCAGAATTTAATCGGGATACATTTACCACTCAGTTGACCCCGTCTGGCCTGGCGCTGCACGGGGTTTTTTATGAATAGGGTCAACAGGCTGGACTGCTTATCCGTAAAGAGTAAAGCCGCGCCATACAGCCTGAAATGATATAAAATGCATCTGGCTTTTTATATTTCAGGACAAATTAGTAATGGCAGATACACACTATTTACTCTGGGTGATGACAGGGACGCTAACGATTCTCAGCCTGTTTATTGGCGCCATTGTCGGACAGGCGAAAACCCGCCGGCTGGGTATGATGACCTTTACCGGTCTCTGGGCATTTTTTATGCTGGCCATATTTCTGATCACCCGTTAACCCACTATCAGCAGATGCACCAGCCGGGCCAGCGACTCCAGCAGCAACAGGCTGCCGGCCACCAGCACAATCAACACCATGATAAACTGCTTACGGCCTTTCATGCTGTGCTCTCCACGGGCAACGCCATACCGGCATTACACTATGCCGGTTAGGGTAAACTGGCGTTAAACCATCAGAATATGAGCCGCAGCCTGCTAACGAAATAGCCGGCCGTCACGTACCAGCTCGCGCGGATAGCTGTTTTTAATGCGGTTGCCCACTTTTTTAGCCAGCCCAAGGGGCTGCTGCTGCCAGGTGACGATCACCTCATCCCGGGCAGGTAGCGTCTCCGGATGAATATCCTGCCCGCGATACCAGCTCTCCGCCTCTGTTTCATTCAGCGCAAACGTCAGCGCTTCGTCAGGCTGCACCAGCGCCATGACCGCTTCGTGCTGCCAGCGGTAGCCTTTGGGAAAGGTTTCAGCCAGTTTCAGGCCGATGCGTGAAAAACGCACCTTATTCAGCCACTGCTCTGCGCTGGCCGGAAACAGCCACAGCTCTTTGTCCCGCTGCCAGAGTGTCAGGTTCTCATCCCACTGCAGGCCCACCTTAGCGGCCGCCTGCATCACCTCTGCGCTGAATTTACGGCTGGCGGGCGTAAACGGCAGCTTGCCGAGTTTATAGCCTGGCGCCGGCAGGGCCGGCACGCTGGCGGTTTTACGCAGACGCGCAACAAAGAATCCTTCGCTGTCAAAGCAGTGCGGAAAGACGTGCAGATAGCCTTCCGGCGTCAGGGCCGCCTCTGCGCCGGCAAACAAATCCTGCAGCGGCAGGATCTCTGTGGCGTCAGGATAGCGTGCCAGTAACCAGGCTATTACCTGCTGATTCTCAATTGTGTTGAGGGTACAGGTTGAGTAGATCAGCACGCCGCCGGGCCTGAGCGCGTGAAAAGCGCTGTCGATGAGATCGCGCTGGGTAGCCGCAATCGCCTCTGTGCTGGCCAGCGTCCAGTTGCGCAGTGCATCTGCATCTTTACGCACGACGCCTTCACCAGAGCAGGGTGCATCGAGCAGGATGGCGTCAAACTGTTCCGGCAGCGCTGCGCCAAACACCCGGCCATCGAAATGCGTCAGCGCCACGTTGCTGACGCCGCAGCGGCTGATATTGGCATGCAGCACTTTGACCCGGCTGGCGGAGTATTCATTGGCAAGGATCGCGCCGCGATTATGCATCAGCGCCGCCAGTTGCGTGGTTTTGGACCCTGGTGCGGCCGCCATATCCATGACCTGCTGTGCTTCCGGCGCGGCAGCAAACAGCGCCGTAACCGGCAGCATAGAACTCGCTTCCTGAATGTAGAACAGACCGCTGAGATGTTCCGCTACGCTGCCAAGCGGCAGGCTCTCATCATCGCGCTCGATCCAGAATCCTTCTGCGCACCAGGGTACCGGCGTCAGACGCCAGCCGTAATGTGCCGTGCGGGCAAGAAAATCAGCCACGCTGATTTTCAGCGTGTTAACACGCAGGCTTTTGCGCAGCGGCTGCTGGCTGATGGCGAGAAAGCGTTGCAGTTCAGCTTCGTCGGTGAGACTGGCACGCATAAGGGTGATGAACTCTTCAGGAAAACGACTGGACACAACAATTTACCGCGCTAAAAAATGATGCGCGCAGTGTAACACGCGCAAAGAGAACGGGCAGCCTGCTGGCTGCCCGGTTGGTTAACGGGGGGCCGGGATTGCCGTACCCCATTCACGCCACGCTTTCGGCGCCTCATCCTGCAGCAGGAAGTGCTTGTTGGCGCCTGCCTGCGGTGCCAGCGGTACGGTAGGCGGAGTAGCGAACTGAATGCCACCGCGAATAAACTGCTGGAAGGTGCCGGTTTTCACCACGCCGCCAATCAGGCCAAAATCGAGGTTATAGCCGGATGCCAGCCAGAACACCGAATTATTCCGCACCAGGTGCTGATACTTTTTACTGATGCGCAGCGCAATCTGCACCCGATCGGCCATATTACCCAGCGAGGTGCCGGTGACCGTACCGACCTCAACGCCACGGAACAGCACCGGCGTGCCCAGCGAGAGCGAGCCTGCCTCGGCGGCATCGACATAAATGTTCAGGCCGTTCAGGTAACGCGAGTCAGTGATCGTGCTTTCCTGCAGTTCAAAGCTGCGCGCCATCGCACCTTTGCCGGGATCAACGTTCACATAAGGCTGCAGAATTGTCTCCAGATGGTTGACGCCTGCTGCAGAAATTTCCGGCGATACCACTGAGAAACGGCTGCCCGTGCGGGCAAAGTCCTGCACATATTCCGGATAGAGCACAGCTTTGGCGACCACCTGATTGTTATCCTGACTCAGCGCCAGCGATTCTACCTGACCGACATTGATACCGAGATAGCGAACCGGCATGCCTGCCGCCAGCTTGCTGCCGTCATAAGTGTGCAGGGTAATCTGGCTGCCCACGGCGCGCGCTGCGGTTTCTGACGCGTACAGCACGCGCTTAACGCCTTTTTTCGCCTGCGCACCGGTCAGATTGTCAAAACTGATTGCTCCTTTCAGCGCCCGGTTAATTGGCGACGCCTGTACGGTCAGACCGCTACCGTTAAGCTGCACTTTGGCACCGCCTTCAGCCCAGAATACGCTTTCGCTGGTCAGCAGCTTGCGATACTGCGGCTGAATATGCACTGAGATATCAAACGCGTCTGCACGCGGCACCACATCGACCACTTCACCGACTTCAAACTTGCGGTAGAGCACCACCGAACCCGCCTGGACATCTGGCAGGCTGGTTGCCGTCAGCGTAAGGGTGGCTGGCGGCTGGTCGCCGGTGATCCCTTCCGCCGCCCGCTCGGCGTCTGCATAGAGCGGATAGCGGCTGGAGGCTTTACCTTTAGCGCCGGGATCGAGTCGAATACCGCCATCCACCCATTCACGTGCGCTGGCACCCAGCACCTGCATGCCGTCGAGGCCAAATTTCACGTTCAGGCGGCTGTTGACAATAAACTTACTGTCAGCGTGCACCAGCTGGCGATATTCAGGGTTAATCGCGACGACAAAATTGATGCCGTTTTCATCCAGTTTGCGTGAGATCACCTGACCAATCTTCATGCCATAGATCACGACCGGCTGGCCGGCATCAATACCGTAGGTTTCCGGCGCGCTGAGCTGTACGGTCAGGACATCCGGTTTCTGCAGCAGCGTTTCACTGGCGGGCAGCACGCTGAAATGGTCCTGCGGCTCGCCGTCGCCGGGCACCAGCTCCAGCGTGTTACCGGTGAGCAGGCTGCTCAGGCTGGTGTCAGTGAGGCTGAGTTTCGGTGCGCGCATCTCAATACGTGTACCGCTGCGCATCAGGCCGGTAACTGACGGATCAATGGTCAGTTCCCCCGAAACTTTACCACCAGGCAACAGCGTAAGTTTGGTCAGTGTGCCTACTTCCAGCCCCTGATAAATCAAAGGCGTACTGTTGGCTTTAAGGTTGTTACCATCAGGCAGTTCAAGATTAATCAGCACGCCGCGCTGGCTGTGTGCAAGATCCGGATAGAGCTGATAGTTCTGCTCGCTCTCAGCCGGGTCGCCTTTTTCCGGGGAATCAAAGGCGATAGCGCCGTTCACCAGCGCGGCCAGGCTCTCAAGCTTCACTTTTGCACCGCTCAGGCTGACATCGGCATCAATACCGGAAACGTTCCAGAAGCGGCTCTGCTTTTTGATCAGGTTGATAAAACGCCGCTCAATCAGCACATCAATCGTGACGCCATCGGTATTGCCATTAAGGCTGTAATCATAGACGTGTCCCACCGGAATCTTGCGGTAGTAGACCAGCGAGCCGGTATTAAGCGAACCCAGGTCAGGCGCATGCAGATGGATGAGCAGCTCGCCGGTATTGACCCGGTATTTGGGCTGCGTATCAAGCGCGGTGAAATGGTCGCGCTCTTTGCCATCGCCAGGCATCATACCGATGTAGTTACCGCCCACGAGCGCATCCAGTCCGGAGACGCCAGCGAGAGAAGCTTTTGGCGTCACCAGCCAGAATTGCGTATTTTCACGCAGTGCATCACGCATATCGCTTTTGATACTCGCTTTGATGCGAATGCTGCGGTAATCATCGCTCAGCTCAATGCCCTGCACGGTACCGACTTCCACACCCTGATAGCGAATCGGCGTGCGGCCCGGCACAATGCCGTCTGCCGTCTGGAAGTTGATGGTAATCGTTGTCCCGCGCTCCTGATAGTTGGTCCACAAAAGCCAGCTGGCAATCAGCAGGGCGATAATGGGCAAAAGCCAGAATGGCGACAACTTACGTTTATTACGTACGGTTGCGCTAGTCGGTGTAGTCGGCGTTTCCTGTTGCATGTGCATCCCAGATCAGGCGGCTATCCAGCCACTCAACAGCCATAATAGTCAGGATTACCGCTGCGCCGAAGTAAAACGCGGCAGGTCCCATGGTAAAAGCCAGTAGCTGATCGCGATTGACCAGCGACATCGTTAAAGCAATAACAAACAGATCCAGCATCGACCAGCGTCCTACCCAGGTCACCACGCGCAGCAGCCGGATGCGGGTTTTCAGCCCCTGCTCACATTTGAAGTGAATGCTGAGCAGCAGCGTCAGCATTACCAGTACTTTTGTGAAAGGCACCAGAATACTGGCGATAAACACCACCGCCGCGATGGGGATATTGCCCGAGCCGAGCCCAAGAATACCGGAAAAAATAGTGTCTTCGCGCCGCGAGCCGTTTACAAATACCACGGAAATTGGCAGCAGATTGGCGGGGATCAGCATGACAATTGATGCGATTAATGCCGCCCAGGACTTTTGCAGGCTGTGGCGGCGGCGAAAATCAAGCGGCGTATGACAACGCGTACAGCGGCCGCGCGCATCGGGCATCCCGGTGTGGTGACAGTTCAGACAGACCTGCCAGCGCTCCGGCGGTGCAGTGGGCGTGTCCTGCGGATAGTAATGCTCCCAGAGTTCTTCCACGTTAAGATGAATAATGGTGAGCAGGCTCAGTACGGTTAAGGCCACGTAAGCGGCCAGTCCATAGCCCAGCGCCAGCGAGGCGTAATCCTGAACTTTGATCGAGGCTACGCCAATGCCGACCAGATAAATATCCAGCATCACCCACTCCTTTAGCCGCTCAAGCATCAGCAGCACCGGGCGCAGATTCATGCCCAGCCGGTTGCCGATCCACAGGTAGCTGATGCCGGCAACCAGCGTAACCGGAGCACCAATGGTGCAAAAAGCGACCATAGCGGCCGTAAGCACGTTGCCCTGTTGCGCCATCTGCAATACGCCTTCCAGCAGACTGGCGTTAATGCGCATGCCAAGCAGACGAATTTCAACCAGCGGCAGGCTGAAAGCAAAAGGCATCAGCACCAGCATTGTGACTGCCATTGCGGTCAGACGCCGCATTGACCAGTCGCGGCCGTTCTGGATTTTGGCATGACAGCGCGGGCAATAGGCAGTTTGATGCGATTTCACATCCGGTAAGGAAAAAAGGGTATCGCATTGGGGGCAACGCTGATAACGTGCGTGGGGCAAGCTCTGGCTGATAGCGTGAATTTTCATAAGTGACGCGAGTGGCCCATCATTCGTTACGGTTGCCGGCAGTCTGAACAGAACATGCAGCCTGCACTATCTTGTGGTACGAGATCAGTCTCAATCATAGCGTGCTAAGGGTATAGCAACTTATTCAATGATTCACCTTGTTGGGCTGGATTATTAGTGCTTATTTTAACGACTGAGGGAAAACTGACACCTCTCAGTGATGAATTATGGTTGATCAATGAACAAAAAAGCCTTTTACGAGGATCTAAATCGTGATGCCCGGGCGCTGCTGGCGGGCGAAACTTCTTTCCTGGCCGCGCTGGCTAACTGCAGTGCGCTGCTGTTTGAGCGTCTGGAAGGGGTTAACTGGGCAGGCTTTTACCTGCTGACGGAAGAGAATACGCTGGTACTGGGTCCGTTCCAGGGCAAAATTGCCTGCGTGCGCATTCCGGTGGGTAAAGGGGTGTGCGGCACGGCAATGGCAGAAGGGCGTGTCCAGCGCGTGGATGATGTGCACGCGTTCCCTGGCCATATCGCCTGTGATGCCGCCAGCAACGCAGAAATCGTGATTCCTCTGAAAGTGAAGGGTCTTCTGGCAGGCGTTCTTGATATCGACAGTACACTTCATTCCCGCTTTGATAGTGAGGATGAAGCAGGGCTGGTAGCCCTTGCCGACGGGCTGTGTGAGGTGCTGGCGAACAGCAACATCGAAAAATTTATTGCGCTGTCGCATAGCTAATCGTCTGGATTGCATGGCATTTGGCGATGTTGTCATTATAATGTCGCCTGTTCATGCCCTCTCTGGTCGGCAAATCCGTTGTAATCAGGAAATTTCATGGAAAATCAACCTAAGTTGAATAGCAGTAAAGAAGTCATCGCCTTTCTGGCGGAACGTTTTCCGCACTGCTTTAGCGCCGAAGGTGAAGCGCGTCCGCTCAAAATCGGTATCTTTCAGGATCTGGTCGAGCGCGTTCAGGGCGAAAATAGTCCGAGCAAAACGCAGCTGCGTTCAGCTCTGCGTCTTTATACCTCCAGCTGGCGTTATCTTTACGGTATCAAAGCAGGTGCAACACGTGTGGATCTTGATGGCAACGCCTGTGGCGTGCTGGATGAGCAGCACGTAGAGCATGCGCGTAAGCAGCTGGAAGAGGCAAAGGCACGCGTTCAGGCGCAGCGTGAGCAGCAGCGGGCGAAAAAGCGCGAAGCGGGAGAAGAGAGTGCAGAGCGTCGTCCGCGTAAGCCAGCACCGCGTAAAGCGGCTGAAGGCGATGCGCCGCGTAAGCCACGCCCTCAGACGCCACGCACCGGTGCTGCAGAACGCAACGCCGCGCCACGTCCGCCGCGGGCAAAACCCGTTACCGACACCTCAGCTTTGCAGCCAGGTCAGACTATTAAAGTCACAGCAGGCAAAAGTGCTATGGACGCTACCATTCTTGAAATTACTAAAGATGGCGTTCGGGTACAGCTTGCTTCCGGCCTGGCAATGATTGTGCGCGCAGAACACTTGCAGTTCTGAAACGGAGGCCCGACCCTGGCATGAACAGCTTTTTTAAGATCGGTATGATCGCGGGCCTGCTGCTGGCAGGCCCGTCCGTTGCCGCAGATAACATTACGCGTGCAGACCAGATCCCGCAGTTACACGAAGAAGCCCAGCATCCCACCGTCAGCGAGCGGGTTACATCGCGCTTTACCCGCTCTCACTACCGCCAGTTCGATCTGAATCAGGACTTCTCAGCAAAAATTTTTGATCGCTATCTGAATCTGCTGGATTACAGCCATAATGTGCTGCTGGCATCTGACGTTGCGCAATATGCGGATAAAAAAACCACGCTCGGCGATGAGCTGCGCAGCGGTAAGCTGAACCTGTTTTACGATCTTTATAACCTGGCGCAAAAACGCCGTTTTGAGCGCTATCAATACGCGCTAACGGTACTGGATCGTCCGCTGAATTTCAGCGGCAATGATTCCATTGATATTGACCGCGCAAAGGCGCCCTGGCCAAAAAGCACCGCAGAGCTGAACGCGCTCTGGGATGCCAAAGTGAAATATGATGAGCTCAGCCTGAAGCTGGCGGGCAAAGATGACAAAGAGATCCGTGAAACGCTGACTAAGCGTTATAACTTTGCCATCCGCCGCCTGGCTCAGAGCAACAGCGAAGATGTATTCCAGCTGGCAATGACCGCCTTTGCTCATGAGATCGACCCCCACACCAACTACCTCTCCCCGCGCAATACTGAACAGTTCAACACTGAGATGAGCCTGTCGCTTGAGGGGATTGGCGCCGTGCTGCAGATGGATGATGACTATACGGTTATCAACTCTATGGTTGCTGGCGGTCCGGCGGCAAAAAGCAAATCGATTACCGTTGGCGATCGCATCGTCGGGGTAGGTCAGCCGGGTAAACCCGTTGAAGACGTCATCGGCTGGCGTCTTGATGATGTGGTTTCAAAAATCAAGGGACCAAAAGGCAGCAAAGTGCGCCTTGAGATCCTGCCTGCCGGTAAAGGCACCAAAACCCGGACCGTCACGCTCACGCGTGAAAAAATCCGTCTGGAAGATCGCGCGGTAAAAGGCACGGTGCATAACGTTGGCAAAGAAAAAGTCGGCGTGCTGGATATTCCGGGTTTCTATGTTGGTCTGACTGACGATGTCAAAGTACAGCTGCAGAAACTGCAAAAGCAAAACGTTGACAGCGTGGTTATCGACCTGCGGACCAATGGCGGCGGTGCACTGACTGAAGCCGTGTCACTCTCCGGCCTCTTCATTCCGGGCGGCCCGGTGGTGCAGGTCAGAGATAACAATGGCCGGGTGCGTGAAGACAGCGATACCGACGGCATTGTTTACTATAAAGGTCCGCTGGTGGTACTGGTTGATCGGTTCAGTGCGTCAGCCTCGGAAATTTTTGCTGCGGCAATGCAGGATTATGGCCGGGCGCTGATTGTCGGCGAACCAACCTTTGGCAAGGGAACCGTACAGCAGTATCGTTCTCTGAACCGCATCTACGATCAAATGCTGCGTCCGGAATGGCCTGCGCTGGGGTCGGTACAATATACCATCCAGAAATTTTATCGTATTAACGGTGGCAGTACGCAGCGCAAAGGTGTCACTCCTGATTTGCTGATGCCGACCGGCGTTGAAGCAGCAGAGACCGGCGAAAAATTTGAAGATAACGCACTGCCGTGGGACAGCATCAATGCGGCGACGTATACCAAAACCGGTGATATCACCGCGCTGGTGCCGAAGCTGACGCAGTCCCATGCCGATCGCATTGCGCAGGATCGCGAGTTCCAGTACATCATGAAAGATATTGCGCGTTTCAATGCGATGAAAGACAAGCGTAACATCGTGTCGCTCAACCTGGCTCAGCGTGAAAAAGAGAGCCATGAAGAGGATGCGCTGCGCCTGGAGCGGATTAACGCGCGCTATCAGATGGAAGGTAAAAAACCGCTGAAAAATCTCGAAGCGCTGCCGAAGGATTATAAAGAGCCCGATCCTTATCTGGACGAGACCGTAAAAATTGCCAACGATCTGGCGCAGCTGGCGGCTTCTCAGCCTGCTGCCACTCCGGCAAAGTAATCCTGAAGCTGGTCACAAAACACCGCTACGGCGGTGTTTTTTTTTGCACTATACTCGCTAAATAAGTGGTCTGAGCAGTCTGTAAATGACCGTCAGAGTGGAATGTAAAGTTTTGTTTTTTTAGGCACTTAAAGATTAAGGTCGCTTGAAAAGCCGCGTAATGAACATAGGATATATATCCGCGTACAAGCGCGTGCACAACTGAGGAAGAATAACATTTATGATGCGTATTGCTCTTTTCCTGATCACCAACCTGGCGGTGATGTTGGTATTCGGACTCATTCTGAGTCTGACAGGAATCCAGTCAAGCAGTGTTCAGGGCCTGATGATTATGGCGGGTCTGTTTGGCTTTGGCGGTGCGTTTGTTTCACTGCTGATGTCCAAATGGATGGCGCTGCGCTCCGTGGGCGGGGAGGTAATTACGCAGCCCCGCAATGAGACCGAGCGCTGGCTGATGGAGACCGTGGGTCGCCAGGCGCAGCAGGCTGGCATTGCGATGCCGCAGGTGGCCATTTATCACGCGCCCGATATTAATGCCTTTGCGACCGGCGCCCGCCGCGACGCCTCGCTGGTCGCGGTGTCAACCGGCCTGCTGCAGAACATGAGCCGCGATGAAGCCGAAGCCGTACTGGCGCACGAGATCGCGCATATCGCTAACGGAGATATGGTCACCATGACCCTGATTCAGGGCATTGTGAACACCTTTGTTATCTTTATCTCGCGCATTATTGCGCAGGTTGCGTCGGGCTTTCTGTCCGGTAACCGCGATGGCGAAGAGAGCAGCAACGGTAATCCGCTGGTCTACTTTGCGGTTGCAACGGTGCTGGAACTGCTCTTTGGCATTCTCGCCAGCATTATTACGATGTGGTTCTCACGCCACCGTGAGTTTCATGCTGATGCAGGATCGGCAAAACTGGTTGGCCGCGAGAAAATGATCGCCGCGCTGCAGCGTCTGAAAACCAGCTACGAGCCGCAGGAGCCAGGCAGTATGATGGCGTTCTGCATCAACGGTAAAAACAAGTCGTTCAGTGAGCTGTTTATGTCTCACCCGCCGCTTGATAAGCGTATCGAAGCGCTGCGCAGCGGGCAGTATCTGAAATAACCCGGACTGACGGAAAAAAGGCATCACTGCGGTGATGCCTTTTTTATTGGCACACGAAGAGCCTCAGGCCGCTGGCGCACGCGACTGGGTCAGCCGCACCAGACTTATCGCAGCGGCAACGGAAGCAAAGCCTCCGGCAAGGATCAAAGAGGCGTGCGTGCCGTTATCGCTGAACAGGTTGAACATCAAAGCCACCAGTGCGGCACCGGCGCTTTGTCCTGTCAGACGCGCGGTGCCCAGCATCCCGCTGGCACCGCCGCTGCGGCTGCGCGGGGCGGAAGAGATAATAGTGTGATTATTAGGCGACTGAAACAGGCCAAAACCGGCACCGCACAGCATCATACGCCAGATAATATCCGCATCAGCAGGCTGCGCCGGAAGCATGGCCAGCAGAAACAGCCCGGCGGCAAACAGCGCCAGTCCCAGCCCGCCCAGCAAGCCTGCGTGATATTTCTCAATCAAACGTCCGGCAGCCGGCGCCATCACCATTGTTGCCAGCGGCCACGGCGTCAGCAGCAGACCGGTTGCCACTTCATCCCGGCCAAGCACATTCTGCAGATAAAACGGCAGCGAAACCATGGCCAGCATCTGCGCACAGAAAGAGCAGACAGAGGTGCCAATGGAGAGCGAGAACAGGGGCAGACGCAGCAGATCAACCGGTAACAATGGCACCGTCATGGTCAGCTGACGACGCACAAAGACAATCCCGATAATGAGCAGCGCCGCCAGCTCGGCCACGATCAGACTGGCGGGCTGCCCCTGCGAAAAGCCGCTCAATGCGGTGATAAGCAGTCCGAAAAACAGCGCGTTCATTACCGCGCTCGGAATATCAAATTTCTGCTGGCGCGCTTTTTGCGGATTATCGGGCAGGAACCGCAGCGCCAGCCAGAGCGCCGCAAGCCCAAACGGGATATTGATTAAAAACAGCCACTGCCAGCTGGCTACGGCAAGAATAGCTGCGGCAACTGTGGGACCGGCGGCGCTGGAAACAGCAACAATGAGGGAATTGATCGCCATACCGCGTCCGAGAAAGCGCTGCGGATAAATAATGCGGATCAGCGCGGTGTTAACGCTCATCAGCGCGGCGCCGCCAAATCCCTGCAGCACACGCGCCACAGTCAGCGTGGTCAGTGTGGAGGAGAGGGCACAGAACAGCGACGTTGCGATAAACAGGATAAGCCCGGCCTGATAGATACGGCGGTATCCCAGCATATCCCCCAGAAAGGAGAGCGACAGCAGGGAGGTCACAATAGCGATCTGGTACGCGTTGACTATCCAGATTGACTCAGCCGGGCTGGCGCTGAGATCGCGGGCAATTGTTGGCAGCGCTACGTTAGCGATAGCACCATCCAGCACCGCCATCATAATACCCAGCGCAATGGTTATGATGGCGCCATAGCGCTGCGGCAGCGGAAGTCCATCCTGAGGGGCAATTGAAGGCATAATAGTGATAAGTAAAGGAAGTGAATATCATCATGCTAATCAATTCAGCGACAGAAAGCATCGGCACAGGTGTGAAAAACACGCATTCGCTGATGCCGGCGTGAGAGAAATGAAAACGGGCTCACGCTGAGCCCGACAGGATTACTGGTTATCAATGACCTCACCGCTTTTTTTCAGCAGCGGGCAGGCCGTTACACCGACAATGCCGCTATCAGTATGCAGATACCGGGCGGTCATGACACCGCGTGCGGTCAGATAGTTACATTCCAGGCCAAGACCCGCTGCTTTTTCAGCGCTGCCGGTCAGTACACCATAGCCAGTGAAGAGCAGGGCCAGCCACAGCAGTGCGAACAGCATGACCAGACGAATAAAGTATTTCATTATTAACTCCCGAAATTGAAAATGCGCCGCTTCCGTTTGGCTATAAGCGCGACAGGCGTACCATGCCGTGCTTTGCCCGCCAATACGATCGGAGATAGCTGAAAGCGCTGTGGCAGGCAAAATCTGCTTTTGCCGCAGAAGATATCTTTTCCTGACGCAACAGGTAGAATTAGCGCCGTTAAAACTTTACCGATCGTCACCTGAGGCCGTTATGAACGAATTAGCCGCAAACTCCAGCCCGCTACTGCACTATGGTATCGTGGCACTCATTATTCTTGTGGCCTTTATCATCTGGTTTTTTGTTAATCGCGCCAGCGTGCGTGCCAGCGAGCATCTGCAGCTGCTGGAGACACTGGTTGAAGAGCAGAAAAAACAGACCGCGCTGCTGCAACGTATTGCGAAGGCGCAGGGAGAAACGTCGTCTGCTGTACAGGATGACGAGGGCACTGCCTCACGCGATTTTATCCGGCTGATCCCGGAACGCTGATTGTAAACACGGAGAGAGCATGAGCCGCAGAAATCCCTGGTACGACGCTTCAAAAGCACATCATACGCCTGACGGATTTTGCAATCCCGAAGGTGAGCTGCGTCAGCCCGGTGATTTACAGCGCTGGCGTCGTGAACGTAAAGCGCAGCATCTCCCGCCGCCGCCTGCAAACGGCTATGCGGATTTCAGCGCGCGCTGGTATCAGCCCGCCGATCTGAGCGGTAGTGACGATCGCATCTGGTGGCTGGGCCACGCTGCGCTGCTGCTGCGCCTGAAGCAGCGCTATATCCTGATCGATCCGGCATTATCGCCGCGCGCTTCGCCGTTGCCCTTTGCCGGTCCTGAACGTCAGATACCTTCGCCGCTTGATGTGACACAGCTGCCGCGGCTCGACTATGTGCTGATTTCGCATAACCACTATGATCATCTTGATCGGGTCACGATAAAGCGCCTGTTGCGCTGCTTTCCTGAGGTGCAGATAAGGGTTCCGCTTGGTCTGGGCGCATGGTGCCGGAAGCGGGGCGCCCGCAACGTAACCGAGATGGACTGGTGGGAGTCTGCGAATAATCAGGAGCTGAGCATCACTGCCGTACCGGCGCGCCACTGGAGTATGCGCACGCTGTGGGATCGCAATCGCTCACTTTGGTGCGGCTGGGTAATTCGCTGCGGCACCCTCAACTTCTGGTTTTCCGGCGACAGCGGTTACAGTGATAACCTGCTGCAGATTACGCAGCGGCTTGGGCCATTTAACCTTGCTGCCTTGCCGGTTGGCGCGTATGCACCAGAATGGTTCATGCGCAGCCAGCATATGAACCCTCAGCAAGCGGTAACCTTATGGCAACATGCCGGGCATCCATTAACCATACCTATACACTGGGGCGTTTATGAACTGGCTGATGAAGCGCTGGATGCGCCTCCTGCTGAACTGATGCGTGCGCTGGCCGCCGCTGAAACGCCTCTGGCCAGGCGTTTCAGCCCGTGGCGGGTGGGGGAAAGCCGGACACTGTCAGATGTTGTATAAGATTTTTCTGAGCGGCAATGCATATCCTGTACAGTTTTTTTAACCTGTGCAGATCCGTAGCCTTATAAAAATAACAGATAAGTTCAGCAGGTTAATGCTTATATCCGGAGCGGACCGATAATAACTTTCCCGGTTTTGGTGCAAAAGCGTTTTATAACCTGTACTCCGCAGGCTTAATTGTACACACTGTGTATTGAGAGAAGCAGGCGCTGTTATTTTACAAGGCAGAGATAAATACTTTCTCTCTGCCATAATAATGCAACATGTTTAACGTCGTGTCTGGCGCTTAACACAAATCTCCGTGCTGCCGCTGCGCTTGACGTTGTTGCAGAAAAGCGCTAATCATCAAGGGTTTTGTGCAGCATTGCCCGTTTGTGACCTCTATTTCAGGGCTGCAGAATGGGTCTCCCCGATAATAATGTGCGGCAAGTCGACCACTGTTTAAAAATGCCTTGCCATTATTTAGCGGATATGTGATAACCATCAGCGGGTCAAACGAGGTACAGTTCTGTTTATGCATGGCATCTTCAGTAAAGAAGTTTTGAGTAAAGACGTTGACGTTGAATACCGCTTCCTTGCCGAACCTTAAATTAGTGCCTCATTCAGTAACGTCTCTGTTTTCTCTGCAATACTGCCTTCGGGCAAAATAAACATTTAAAGGAATTTGCAAAATGGCAAAGATTAAAGGTCAGGTTAAGTGGTTTAACGAGTCTAAAGGTTTTGGTTTTATTACTCCTGCTGACGGCAGCAAAGATGTGTTCGTACACTTCTCTGCTATCCAGGGTAATGGTTTCAAAACTCTGGCTGAAGGCCAGCAGGTTGAGTTTGAAATTCAGGATGGCCAGAAAGGTCCTGCAGCGGTTAACGTTACCGCTATCTGATTTTCTGCTCAGCCCGGGTCACTGTACCTGCTGAAACGAATCGTAAGCCCTGCTCTCCGAGCGGGGCTTTTCTTTATGCTTTTTGTTACTTCTGCTTCAGGGTAAACTGCGCCGCTTATTGTTGAACCGGAGTTTGTTATGTCCCTGATCTGTCCCCTGTGTCGCCAGCCATTAACCCAGCAGGCGGGCGCGTTTCGCTGTGACGCTGGTCATCAGTTTGATCAGGCCAGAGAAGGGTATGTCAATCTGCTGCCGGTGCAGCACAAAGGGTCGCGAGAGCCGGGTGACAGCCTGGAGATGCTGCAGGCGCGCCGCGCTTTCCTGGATGCAGGCCACTACCAGCCGCTACGCGATCGCGTGGCAGCAATACTGGCACAACGGCTGACATTGCCTGCGGCTCAGATTCTGGATATTGGCTGCGGTGAAGGGTATTACACCAGCGCCATGGCCAGCGCGCTGCCAGACGCTCAGCTCTTTGGGCTGGATGTCGCCAAACCGGCAATCCGCATGGCGGCAAAGCGCTATGCGCAGGTACGGTTTTGCGTGGCCTCCAGCCAGCGGCTGCCGTTTGCCAGTGCCGTACTCGATGCGGTGGTGCGCATCTATGCGCCCTGTAATGAAGAGGAGCTTAGCCGCGTGGTAAAACCAGGCGGTTATCTGCTGACCGTTACGCCAGGTCCGCACCATCTGCAGCAGTTTAAGGCGCTAATCTATTCGCAGGTGCAGCTGCATGCTGCAGAAGAGAAAACCTATACCGGCTTTACGCTGTGTGAGTCGCAGTCTCTCAGCTATGGCCTGACGCTAAGCGGTGCTGAAGCAGTGAGCCTGCTGCAGATGACTCCCTTTGCCTGGCGTGCGACGGAAACGGTATGGCAAACGCTGGCAGAGGCAGAATCGTTCCTCTGCGACGCTGACTTTACGCTTTCGCTGTGGCAGCGCGATTAGCGGGCAGTGAGGAGCGTACGCCAGATACGCTCCAGATCATCCAGCGTATTGACCGCAATCATCAGCCGCCGTCGCTCCAGCTGTAGCAGCAGAACCCCCTCCTGCGAAAGATTAATCGCGGCAATGCGTGCATAGCGGATCCAGATTCCGTTATCAAACAGCCCTTCCTGCTTCAGCAGCAGCACCGGACGGCGCAGCCAGCATAACCAGAATGTCAGTGCACAAAGCACCATAATCAGCGTTGTCGTCAGCGGCGACCCCGCATTGCTGACATTTTTCCACAGCAGAATCAGCAGCAGTCCGATAAAAATGGCGCTATCGGGCAGGTGACGTCGTCGCAGTGCGACCCGCAACAGGGTAACGCCTTTACGGCGCGGCAACACCGCTTCATGGTAAATGGCAAACAACAGCAGAGCGGCAATGCAGAGTATCAGCAGCAGATCGGTCAGCGCCATCATAGTTCCTCTTCACACTGCCTGTGTCATGCGTCTGGCCTGAAAGCGGCCTACAGTCCCAGCAGGCCAATCCAGTAACCAATTATGCCGATAACAAAGAAGCCGATGATGATCCAGAGCGCATTGACTTTGCGGCGCAGCAGCCACATACAGCCGAATGTCAGCAGCAGCGGGATCAGGCCTGGCATAAGCTGATCGAGAATAGACTGAACGGTGGTGACCGTGGTTTTACCGGTCTGATCGGTGATGCGGGAGACCACCAGCGGCACATTAACGTGCGTCCACTTATTGACCAGAGCGCCCATCACAAACAGGCCGAGTATCGATGCGCCTTCGGTAAGCTTCTGCAGAAAACCGCCGCCCATATCGCTGACAATATCAACGCCTTTGCGATAGCCATAGGCAACGCCATAATAGCGGGTCAGCAGGCGGGCAACGTTAAACAGCACAAAAAACAGCAGCGGACCCAGCAGGCTGCCGCTCATGGCAATACCCGCACCAAGCGCGGCAAATACCGGCCGTACGGTGCCCCAGAAGATGGGGTCGCCCACGCCTGCCAGCGGGCCCATCAGGCCCACCTTTAATCCGTTAATGGCGCCATCGTCAATTGCGGCACCGTTTGCCCGCTGCTCCTCCATTGCCATAGTGACGCCCAGTACCGGCGCGGCTACATAGGGATGCGTATTGAAAAACTCCAGATGACGCCTGATCGCCTGTTTACGTGCGTCGTCGTTTTCCGGATAGAGGCGACGGATCACCGGTACCATAGAAAAGCAGAAACCGAGCGCCTGCATGCGTTCAAAGTTCCATGATCCCTGAAGCAGATTAGAACGTATGAACACGGCGCGCACATCACCGGAAGTGAGCTTTTTCGCTATTCGCGTGCTGTCAACCATAGTGGCACCTGTTCCTAGTCAAGTTCGTTATCAAGGTCGTTTTGCGTCGCGCCTGCCGGCGCTGCGCCTGTGACCCGGTTATATTTCGGGGCGAGCTGGATATACAGAATGGCCATCACCACGCCGATAACGCCCAGTGCGACCAGATTGAAATCAGTAAACGCGGCGGTGACAAACCCAAGATAGAAGAACGGCATCAGATAGCCGGCGCGCATCATATTGATGACCATCGCGTATCCCACAACCACAATCATGCCGCCGGCAATATTCAGGCCGTTTGTGACTACGTCCGGAATGGAACTCAGCAGCGTGTGCACGGCGCTGGTGCCGACAGAGATAGCGACTATCAGTGCAGGTATAGCAATGCGCATCGCCTGCAGCAGCAGGGCGGAGACATGGATCCAGGAGATGGCGGTGAGGTTGCCTTTTTCGGCCGCTTTATCTGCCGCATGCTGAAATGCCACGGTCAGCGTTCGCACAATGATGGTCAGCACCTGACCCGCCGCCGCCAGCGGTATCGCCAGCGCAATACCGGCACCGACGCTTTGCCCGCCGGCAATGACCAGAATGGTGGATATGATGGAGGCGAGGGCCGCATCGGGAGCTACCGCCGCTCCGATATTCATCCAGCCCAGCGCGATCATCTCCAGCGTACCGCCGATAATAATGCCGGTTTTCATGTCACCCAGCACGGCGCCAATCAGGGTGCAGGCGACCAGCGGACGGTGAAACTGAAATTCATCCAGGATAGATCCCATACCGGCAATACAGGCCACGATAAATATCAGTACAATCTGTAGCGTGGTTATTTCCATTTTGCATCTCCTCAGCACACTCAGGATGCCCGCTATGGTTACCGGGCGGCAGCAAATCAGGCAGTGACCTTCGCAATCAGGTCCATCATAGTGAGTTTTTGATCGGTAGACACTTTGCGCACCTCAAGCTCAATACCGCGGGCGTTGAGCTGACGAAAGGCCGCAATATCCTTCTCATCCACTGAAACCGCATTAGTAACCTGCGTTTTACCCTGGCGAAATGCCATGCCGCCGATATTCACACTGGTGATATTCACGCCCTGCGCCACAACGCGCTCAACGTCGGTGGGATTGGTAAACAGCAACATAACGCGTTCGCCAGCATATTTAGGGTTGTTCCAGACGCGGATCATTTTTGCAATATCGACCACGTGCGCGGTAACGCCTGGCGGCGCTACCTGAGTTAGCAGGGTTTTGCGCACATGATCGTTTGCCACTTCATCACTGATCACGATGATGCGGCTGACGCCGGTCTCTTTGGTCCAGCGGGTCGCTACCTGACCATGAATCAGACGATCGTCTATGCGTGCCAGCCCGATTTTCATATGCTGCCCAGGCGCCAGCGGCGGCGCAGCAGGCTTAACCGGTGCTGCAACAGAGGAGACAGAGGTTGCCTTTAGTGCTTTGACGCCTTGCCGGCCGGCCTCGGTCGCGACCTGCACCAGCGCCGCCAGTTCAGGGTCGTCATCGCGGGCCATCAGCGTTTCGACCAGCATCGGAATATTGACGCCGGCAATAACCTCCTGATCCGGGCGATCCGTGACGAGGCGGCTGGCGGCATTAAACGGGCTGCCTCCCCATGTATCAACCAGAAACAGTACGCCCTGTGCGGTATCAAGTTCTGCCAGCCGGCCGCGATACTTATCCATCAGCGTTTCGGCATTTTCACCGGGTGCAAAATCGATACAGGCCACATTGTGCTGTTCGCCCAGCAGCATCTCTGCTGTTTTCAGGAGCGGCTCTGCTGCCCAGCCGTGTGTACCAATGACTATTGCGATGGTCACCTGCTACCTCCGTTTACAACGAAACCCTGTCAGTAAAGGGCGTTAACAGGGATAAAGATGCGGCCGGACTCGTCAGGCAGGGTAAGCATGAGCCGCTACGATAAAGGTCTGAGCATTTATCAATTTGCGTTAATGTCGCCGTTTATTTTAGTTAGCGAAAGAAGAAAGAGTGTGACGCCTGTCGGTTATCTGAGGTAACAGCGGCCTGGCGGACTTTTTTATGCCATTTTTATGCGCCAGCGCAGTTATTTGTAAATGTAAGAAAATTTTTTGATCTTGTTGAGGTAACTGATACATTAACTTTCTGTTTATTATTCAGGAGTACCGGGCTCAAGCTCACCTTTATGGACCGTCACCGACGTCGCTTCTTATCCTTACTGTGCCAGCCGGCCCAGATCGCCATGCCGTTCAGCGTTATTTCGCCCCCGACTATTCAGCTGTCTCACTTACCGGTGCAGACTGATTTTCGCGCGTCTACTTTATTAGCAAGGAGTCACTGATGGAGTTTCTCTTGGATCCCTCGATCTGGGCGGGGCTGTTAACGCTGATCGTGCTGGAAATTGTGCTGGGTATTGATAACCTGGTCTTTATCGCCATTCTTGCTGACAAACTCCCGCCAAAGCAACGCGATAAAGCGCGACTGATTGGTCTGTCGCTGGCACTGGTAATGCGCCTCGGCCTGCTTTCACTAATTTCGTGGATGGTCACGCTGACCCGTCCGCTGTTCAGCGTGATGGATTTCAGCTTTTCCGGCCGCGATCTGATCCTGCTGTTTGGTGGCCTGTTCCTGCTTTTCAAGGCCACGATGGAGCTGCATGAGCGCCTGGAAAATAAAGGGATGGAGCAGCAGGGTAATCGCAACTATGCCAGCTTCTGGGCGGTAGTTGCACAGATTGTGGTGCTGGATGCCGTCTTCTCGCTGGATGCCGTTATAACTGCAGTCGGTATGGTTAATCACCTGCCGGTGATGATGACGGCGGTAGTGATCGCAATGGGTATGATGCTGCTGGCGTCAAAACCGCTGACTAATTTTGTCAACGCGCATCCGACGGTCGTAGTGCTCTGTCTGAGCTTCCTGCTGATGATCGGCTTGTCGCTGGTAGCGGAAGGGTTCGGTTTCCATATCCCGAAAGGTTATCTCTATGCGGCGATTGGTTTCTCAATTTTGATTGAGCTGTTTAACCAGATCGCCCGTCGCAACTTTATGCGCCATCAGGCGCGTCGCCCGATGCGTGAGCGGACGGCAGAGGCTATTTTACGTCTGATGGGCGGTCGCAATCGTCAGCAGCAGCCTTCACAGGATGATCATACGCTGAATAACGCCATGCCGCAGGAAGCGTTTAAAGATGAAGAGCGTTTTATGATCAACGGCGTACTGACGCTGTCGCAGCGCTCAATTCGCAGCATCATGACGCCGCGTGGCGATATTTCGTGGGTTGATGTGACGCGCCCGCTGGATGAGATCCGCATGCAGCTGCTGGATACGCCACACAGCCTGTTTCCGGTGTGCCGCGGTGAGCTGGATGAGATTATCGGCGTGGTGCGTGCGAAGGAGCTGCTGGTGGCGCTGGAACACGGTATGGATGTAACCACGTTCGCATCTGGCTCACCGGCAATTATTGTACCTGAGACGCTGGATCCCATTAATCTGCTGGGCGTGCTGCGCCGGGCGAAAGGCAGTTTTGTCATTGTGACCAATGAATTTGGTATGGTACAGGGGCTGATTACGCCGCTGGACGTACTTGAAGCGATTGCCGGTGAATTTCCGGATGAAGATGAGACGCCGGATGTGATCGCCGATGGTGATGGCTGGCTGGTCAAGGGCGGCACCGACCTGCACTCGCTGCAGCAGCTGCTCGACTATCATGAACTGGTCAAACAGGAAGACGATCACGCTTCGCTGGCGGGTCTGCTGATTGAGCAGAAAGGTCAGCTGCCGCAGCCCGGTGAAGTGATTGATCTGCCGCCGCTGCACTTTGAAATTGTTGAAGCGACGGATTACCGTATCGACCTGGTACGGGTGACCAGAGATGCGCCTCACGATGAAGATGAAGAAAACGCGTAATTACGCGTGACTATGCTGACAGGGCCGTCATCGCGACGGCCCTTTTTTATGCTTCTGTTTCCTGATGCCGGGCCAGCCATGCCGGAAAATCTTCAATTGGCATGGGGCGCGCATAAAAATAACCCTGCAGATGATCTACCCCGCGCTCACGCAGATAGGAGGCCTGTTCAGCGGTCTCTACGCCTTCGGCCACCAGCGCAATCTTCAGGCGCTGCGCCAGTGAAATCACCATATCGGTTACCGTGGCGTTAATGGCATCAGTGCCAATAGCCGCCGTAAAAATCTTATCAATTTTCAATACATCGGGCTGCAGATCCTTCAGGTAGGCCAGCGAACTGTGTCCGGTGCCGAAATCGTCTATCGCCAGACGCACCCCAATGTTGTGCAACTGCGCCACGACCGACTGATCGATAACCGGCAAGGCGTCACGCTCTGTCAGCTCAACCACCAGCTGCGGATGCGGATTAGCGGGCCACCATATCTGCTGCAGATCTTCCACAATGGCGCGATCGTGAAAATGGCTGGCGGCGACGTTAATCGCAATATGGAACGCGCTGCTTTGCGGCAGCTGTGGCAGCGCCTCTACGGCCCGGGCAATCACAAAGCGGGTCAGGGGAGCGATCAGGTTTTGCCGTTCCGCCAGTGGGATAAAGACATCCGGCGCAATCCATCCCTGACGCGGATTATGCCAGCGCAGCAAAAGCTCAATACCTTCACACTGTTCGCTGCGGGCATTGATCAGCGGCTGACAGTAAACCATAAATTCACTGGCGGTGATCCCGTAGCTGATCTGCCAGCTGAGGCTCATACGATTGGCCGTGGCCAGCCAGACAATATAGCCAATCAGCAGGCTCAGCATCATTGCCAGCGGCAGCTGGGAAGGCAGCGTATTTAACGCCAGACGCGCAGGTGAGGGACCATAAAGTGTAATGGTGAACGGGTAGCGTAATGATGCCTGATCGTAAGCGACTTCATCTTCTGAGGGCACCGTATGTTCAATCATCGGATTACCATACTCAAGGCTCTGACCGCCAACGTTGAAAATAGCCCGCTCTACCCACGGCAGCTGAGGCTCAAGCAGATAATTGCTCATCAGTTCAACATTCACCACCTGCAGTAAGCCATCGCGATTATCCAGCGACTTTGGCGTCCACAGCAGCAGCACCGGCGAGCCTTTAAGCAGGTAATCATCTGTAGTCAGCAGCATACGCTGATTATTGAGCGCCAGCTCCGGGTAGGTCTGACTAAAAGAGATATCGCGTGCACCATAGATACTGGAGCAGTAGATAGTGTCGTTTTGCACCAGCAGCACCGTGCGCACCGTCTGCAGTGCAGCGATCTTTTCGATCAGCGGATAACGCACCAGCGAACAGGGCAGGCCCACCAGCCCCAGCGTATTATTGGCAGAAACATCCAGCGGTGAGAACATACGATCAAACCGCTCAATGGCGCGGCTGGCAAAGTTAAGCGACTGTTGCTCAATACGTGACTTCTCTTCGATATAACGAAAAGCCAGAGTCAGGATCAAAACCAGCGTCGCGATCACTAACGCAATAAGCAGCCGCTTACGGCGAAATTGACCCACAAATTGCTGGGGAATGAGCATCAGTAACCACCTTGTTAAGACACAGATCAGGAGCAAATTAACGTGAAGGTTATCGGCACAGGGACGGCCAGGTTTAGCGCTGCCCGGTAAAAAAGAGGGCAATAAAAAAACGCGGCCTGCCGGATCCGCGCAGGAAAATTACAATATCTGGTTTGGCAACGCCGAGGTAGGTAAAAAAGCAGAAATTAGTATGAGTGCGCTAAATGTAATCAGCGCACTCCGGATAAACATCAGTCACATTGTACTTTGATGGCCAGACCGCCCCGCGAGGTTTCGCGATATTTAGCGTTCATGTCTTTCCCGGTTTCGTACATGGTCTCAATCACTTTATCCAGCGAGACGCGCGGGGCGCTGGTGCGGCGCAGCGCCATGCGCGCCGCGTTGATGGCTTTGACCGACGCAATAGCATTGCGCTCGATACACGGCACCTGTACCTGGCCGGCAACCGGATCGCAGGTCAGACCCAGGTTATGCTCCATGCCAATTTCTGCCGCCACGCACACCTGTTCCGGGCTGGCACCCAGCAGTTCCGCCAGACCCGCTGCCGCCATAGAGCAGGCGACGCCAACTTCGCCCTGACAGCCTACCTCGGCACCAGAGATTGAGGCGTTCATTTTATAGAGAATGCCGATAGCGCCTGACGCGAGAAAATAACGAATGAAGATATCGGGCGTGACGCTTTCGATAAAGTGATCGTAATAGGCAAGCACCGCCGGCACGATGCCGCAGGCACCGTTAGTAGGCGCCGTGACCACGCGTCCGCCTGCGGCATTCTCTTCGTTTACCGCCAGGGCAAACATGTTGACCCAGTCAATCACGTTCATCGGATCGTTAGAGTGCTTGGTCGAAGAGACCAGCAGGCGGCGTAAAGAGGCGGCACGGCGCGGCACGCGCAGCGGCCCCGGCAGTACGCCTTCGGTGTTCAGGCCACGGTCAATGCACGCCTGCATGGTCTGCCAGACGTCGGTAAAATAGTGAGTAATCTCTTCACGGCTATGCAGCGCCAGCTCATTTTGCATCACCAGTCCTGACAGCGACATCCCCGTCTCACTGCAGTGGCTGAGCAACTCTTTTGCGGAGTGAAATGCATAAGGCACAGAGACTTCATCCAGTACCGGCTGACCAAAATGCGCCTCATCAACGATAAACCCGCCGCCAATGGAGTAGTAGGTTTTCGTCAGGATCAGCAGATCCCCGGCAAATGCATACAGCGTCATGCCGTTTTCATGTAGCGAAAGGTTTTCACTGCGGAATACCATTCCGCCTTCACGCGGGAAATCCACCTCATGTGCGCCTTTAGCCAGCAGCAGGCGCTCACGCGTTTCTGTGTCTTTGATAAACGCCGGGATCGCATCAATATCCACGGTAGCAGGTTCATAACCCGCCAGGCCCATAATGATAGCGATATCCGTATGATGCCCTTTACCCGTCAGCGAGAGAGAGCCATACACATCCACCGCTACGCGTGTGACATCCTGCAGTTTGCCCTGCTCAGCCAGCAGATCAACAAACTGTTTGCCCGCTTTCATCGGGCCTACGGTATGTGAACTGGATGGGCCGATGCCCACTTTGAACATGTCAAAAACACTAATCAACGGTGACGCTCCTCACAAATACGGGTTTCTGCGGCCTGAGCCGTAATTGCGGCTAATAGTAATCGCCACGGCGGGCGAAAGAACAGCTTTTCGCATGAAATAATCTAATTATAAACCGCAGAAATAGTTATCTGGCCATACCTTTGTGAAGTGGATCGATTTTTCAGCCAGGAGTTTGCAGACAGGATTCAGGGCAGCGCAATCTGCTGACCGAGTGCGCGGATAATGCCGGCCGTCATGCCCCAGATAAAATAATCGTTATACCAGGAGAGCCAGATCCGGTGCTGCTGCTGGCCGCGATACAAAGTCAGAGGATGATAGCGTGCCAGATGCAGTGCTTCCCGCAGTGGCATAGTAAATGCGCTTTCTACTTCATCCGGGTTTAGCCGGAGCGGCATGGCTGGCAGGATACCGACTACCGGCGTTACGGCAAAGCCGGTACTGCTGGTGACTGCCGGCAGTACACCGGCGATCCTCACCTGATGAGGATCGATGCCCACTTCTTCCTGCGCTTCACGCAGGGCGGTACAGATCAGTGAGGTATCGCTGGCATCCTGCATGCCGCCCGGAAATGCAACCTGGCCGGCATGTTTGCGCAGCAGCGCCGAGCGTCGCGTCAGCAGCAGTGCCGGCTCGGCGCTATTGATAATCGGCACCAGCACTGCCGCATGACGTCCGGCAGGGGCCGGCAGGCGCGCGGGGCGCGGGGGCTGCAGCATAAAACGCGTCAAAAACTGGCTGAGTTCGGCCGTCATTTTACTTCTCGTCGCTAAGGCTGGGCAGAATGCGGTTAACCTTATGGAAGGTCTCTTCATACTCAGATTGCAGCTCGCTGTCGGCCACCAGTCCGCCGCCTGCCGCGCAGTAGAGGGTATTGTCTTCCGCGATCAGTGTACGGATGGTAATACTGCTGTCCATCCGGCCACACAGACTGATATAGCCGATGCTGCCGCACCAGGCGTTCCGGCGATGCGGCTCCAGCTCTTCGATAATCTCCATCGCGCGGATTTTGGGCGCCCCGGTGATTGAGCCTCCCGGGAAGCAGGCGCGCAGCAGGTCGGTAGCGCGTAAAGCATCAGGCAGGCGGGCCCGCACGGTGCTCACCAGATGATGCACTGCCGGAAACGGTTCAACCACAAACAGTTCCGGGACGCTAACGCTGCCAGGTTCAGCGACCCGTCCAATATCATTACGCATCAGATCAACAATCATCAGGTTCTCAGCGCGATCTTTAGCCGAGTGCGCCAGTTTCTCTGCCTGCAGACGATCGGCCTCCTGCTCTGCCAGGCGCGGCAGCGTGCCTTTGATCGGGCGCGTTTCAATGACGTTTTGCTGCAGCGAGAGAAAGCGTTCCGGCGACAGGCTGAGCAGCGCGCTGTCCGGCAGACGCAGAAACGCGCTAAAGGGCGCGCGATTGGCGCGCGTAAGGCGCAGAAACGCCTGCCACTCATCTCCGCTATAGTGTGCTTCGAAACGCTGGGCAAGGTTGACCTGATAGCAGTCGCCCGCCTGAATATACGCCTGTACGGCATTAAAGCGGGCTGCGTAGGCCTCACGCGTGAGGTTAGATCGCCACGCGCTGGTTAAGCGAAACGCCCGCGGCGGCGGAAGCGCCTGCGCCTGCAGCCAGCGCCAGCGCGCGTCAGCATCGCTGAGAGAAACCAGCGTGAGCCGCTGCAGGTGGTGATCGGCAATCAGCGCCCAGTCATACAGGCCCACCGCCATGTCAGGTGTCTGCAGATCCTGCTGCGCTACATCCGGCAGCCGTTCAAACCGGCGTCCGAGATCGTAACCAAACAGGCCAAGCGCACCGCCCTGAAAAGGCAGATCGGGGTGGAAAGCGGGCTGCAGGTCCAGCCGGTCAATCTGTCGCTGCAGCAGCTGCAGCGGGTCCTCTTCAGAGCGCCGCATGCCGGTGCCATCATCAATTTCAGTATACCTGCCGCGCGTGGTCAGCGTGACGCGCGGATCGGCAGTCAGGATATCAAAACGGTTATCCGCGTGATCGGCCTGACCTGAGGTCAGCAGCATGGCCCACGGGCGATGCGCGAGCGTGGCAAAGCGGCTCAGCAGGGCATCGGGGGTATAGGTAAGCGTGAGGGTTTTTGCGATCATGAGTTCAGCAGCATTCAACAGGCAGAGGCGTAGCCTGACATATTTTTTTGCCACTGGCACCTGTTTGTTCCACGTGGGATAATGCCCGTCCGATTTAATCTGGAGTAACGTATGTTTACAGGGCTTCCGGCACTATCTCATGAGCAACAGCAGCAGGCGGTTGAGCGAATTCAGGAACTGATGGCGGGGGGTATGTCCAGCGGACAGGCGATTGCGCAGGTGGCACAGGAAATTCGCGAAACCTTTACGGGTGAGGCAATTCGGGCACGCTTCGACGATGAAGATGAGAACGAATAGTGCCCGTGCCGCTTAACGTGCGGCAATAATCTTTATTTCGACTTTATATTGCGGGTTCATCAGCCCGGCCTGTACGGTGCAGCGTACTGGCGCATTGCCAGGCGACACCCACGCATCCCAGGCACGATTCATTGCAGCAAAATCCGCTTTATCAACCAGAAAAATGGTGGCGTCAAGAATGTTGCTTTTATCTGAGCCGGCGCGCGCCAGAATACGGTCAATCACCGCCAGCGCGTTGGCCGTCTGCGCCTCTGCATCGGCATCCAGGTTTTCCGGTACGCTGGTATAGTAAATCGTATTGTCATGTATCACGGCTTCAGACATACGATGTTCGGGATCGATACGCGTAATAGACATGCTTTTCTCCTCTGTTTTTTTGCTGCGCCAGCCTGCCATAACCGGGCCGGGATGTCATCTGTTGTGGTCGCGTCTGCCGAATCCTGACATAATTACAGTAGTTTTCAGGTAACAGGTGAGGATGTGTGGCAGACGATTTTGCAGCCGATGGCGCGCTAGCGCAGGCAATTCCCGGTTTTAAACCGCGCGCAGCGCAGCATGAAATGGCGAAGGCGGTTACAGCCGCCGTCACGCATAGCGGAGAGCTGGTGGTGGAGGCGGGCACCGGAACCGGTAAAACGTATGCCTATCTGGCGCCTGCATTACGCGCAAAGAAGAAGGTTATTGTTTCTACCGGATCAAAAGCGCTGCAGGATCAGCTCTATAATCGTGATTTGCCCACCATTGCCCGGGCGCTGAAGTTCAGCGGAAAAACCGCGCTGCTAAAAGGCCGGTCTAACTACCTCTGTCTCGAACGTATGGAGCAGCAAAATCAGAGCGGCGGCGACCTTACCGTTCAGGCGCTGGGCGATCTTATCCACGTGCGCAGCTGGTCATCAGAGACAAAAGATGGCGATATCAGCAACTGCGCTGGCGTTGCCGAAGACAGTCCCATCTGGCCCTATGTGACCAGCACCAATGACAACTGTCTTGGCAGTGACTGTCCGCTCTATAAAGAGTGTTTTGTCGTGAAAGCACGCAAAAAAGCGATGGATGCTGACGTTGTGGTGGTCAATCATCACCTGTTTCTGGCCGATCTGGTGGTGAAAGAGGGGGGTTTCGGCGAGCTGATCCCGGAAGCGGACGTGATGATCTTCGACGAGGCGCATCAGCTGCCTGATATCGCCAGCCAGTATTTTGGTCAGCAGCTCTCCAGCCGCCAGCTGCAGGATCTCGCCAAAGATATCATTCTTGCCTATCGCACCGAGGTGCGCGATGTGCAGCAGCTGCAAAAATCTGCCGATCGGCTGGCGCAGTGCGCGCAGGATTTTCGTTTGACGCTTGGCGAACCCGGCTTTCGCGGTAATCTGCGCGATCTGCTCAGTGACAATAACGTTATGCGCATGTTCACCCTGCTGGATGATGCGCTTGAACTCTGTTACGACGTCATTAAACTCTCTCTGGGGCGATCGGCGCTGCTGGACGCAGCTTTTGAGCGTGCGGCGCTCTATCGCACCCGCCTGAAACGACTGCGCGCCATCAGCGAACCCGGTTTCAGCTACTGGTATGAATGTACCAGCCGGCACTTTACGCTGGCGCTGACGCCGCTTTCAGTCGCGGAACGCTTTCGTGAGGTGATGGATACACGTAAAGCGGCGTGGGTGTTTACTTCTGCCACGCTGGCGGTGAATGAACAGGTCGGGCACTTCGCCAGTCGTCTTGGTGTTGAGCAGGCGCAGACGCTGATCCTCGACAGTCCGTTTGATTACGCCCGGCAGGCGCTCCTGTGTGTGCCGCGCAATATGCCGGAGCCAAATGCGCCCGGCGGAGCCCGGCAGCTGGCGCGGATGATGAAGCCGCTGATTGATGCTAATAAAGGGCGCTGCTTTTTTCTCTGCACTTCACACAAAATGATGCGTGAACTGGCGGCCGAGTTTCGTGCGTCAATGACTCTGCCGGTGCTGCTGCAGGGCGAGACCAGTAAAGGGCAGCTGCTGAAGCAGTTTCTGGAGGCGGGCAACGCGCTGCTGGTCGCGACCAGCAGCTTCTGGGAAGGTGTCGACGTCCGCGGCGATGCTCTGTCGCTGGTGATTATTGATAAACTGCCGTTTACCTCGCCAGACGATCCGCTGCTGAAAGCGCGCATGGAGGATTGCCGGCTGCGCGGTGGCGATCCGTTCAGTGATGTGCAGCTGCCGGATGCGGTGATCACCCTTAAGCAGGGGGTCGGGCGTTTGATCCGCGACACCGCCGATCGCGGCGTACTGGTGATTTGCGATCAGCGTCTGGTTTCACGTCCCTACGGCGAACTCTTTCTCAACAGTCTGCCACCCACGCCGCGTACCCGCGATCTGGCGCGCGCGATCGACTTTGTCCGGCAGGCAGAGGAACACTAATTTATGCCGCTTTGTGATAAGATGCGCGCCATTTTGATTCTCTGAGGTTGTTATGTCCGCCCGAATTTTAGCACTGGACACGGCGACAGAAGCCTGTTCTGCCGCGCTGCTGAATCAGCAGCAGATCGATGCCCGTTTTGAAATTGCCCCGCGCGATCACACGCAACGTATTTTGCCGCTGGTGCAGTCGCTGCTGCAGGCGCAGCAGCTGGAACTGACCGCGCTGGACGCGCTGGCGTTTGGGCGCGGACCGGGCAGTTTTACCGGTGTTCGCATTGGTATTGGCATTGCGCAGGGACTGGCACTGGGGGCAGATTTACCCATGATTGGCGTCTCTTCGCTGGCAACAATGGCGCAGGGTGCCTGGCGGCTGACCGGAGCCACGCGTGTACTGGTGGCGATTGATGCACGCATGGGCGAAGTCTACTGGGCTGAATATCAGCGTGATGAAGCGGGCCACTGGCACGGTGCTGAAAGTGAAGCAGTGCTGAAGCCAGAGGCTGCCGCCGCCCGTATCGCCGCGCTGAGCGGTGAGTGGGCGACCGCAGGCACCGGCTGGCAGGCCTGGCCTGAGCTGATGACCACGCCGGGCGCAACCCTGCTGGCAACGTCCGTTACGCTGCCTGCGGCTGAAGATATGCTGCCGCTGGCACTGCAGGCGTGGCAGCGTGGGGAGAGCGTAGCGGTTGAGCATGCAGAGCCGGTTTACCTGCGTAACGAAGTGGCGTGGAAAAAGTTGCCCGGACGCTGAGCCGCTACGCAACTTATTTTTGCACCTCCAGTCTAAATTAAAAATTACAGGAGATGTGCTTATGCCAGGTTATCGTGCTGGAATCGCTGGTAGCGTACTGGCGTGTGTGTTGCTGCTAAGCGGCTGCGTCAGCGTACCCGATTCTATTAAAGGCAGCTCGGCGCTTCCGCAGCAGGATTTACTGCGCGTGATGAATGCCCCCCAGCTTTATGTCGGCCAGGAGTCGCGTTTTGGCGGTAAAGTAGTACGCGTTACTAATCTTAACGGACTGACGCGACTGGAAATAGCCACGCAGCCGCTGGATGACAGCGCCCGGCCCCGGCTGGGTGCTGCCTCAATCGGACGGATATACGCCGATATCAACGGATTTGTTGATCCGGTCGATTTGAGTAACCAATATATTACGGTGCTGGGTACGATAAAGGGCACCGAGAAAGGTGAGATTGGCAAGGCCAGTTATAACTTTGTTGTAATTGATGTGCGTGGCTATCAGCGCTGGCACCTTACTCAGCAGGTTATGACGCCACCTCAGCCGATCGATCCCTGGATCGGGTATGGTCCGTCGCGGCATCATCCCGGTTACTGGGGGCCAAACCCTTACTGGGGGATGAACCTGGGGGGGCCGGCTCAGGTACAGACTATCCTGACTGAATAGCCGCTGCATACTTTTCCGGCCCGGTTGCGGTGCACGCAGCCGGGCTTTTTTATTGGGCGCGTAACCGGCGCGCGAAATTTAGTGATGGGCTTCGCAACCTGAAAATGCCGCGACCGGCAAACTGGTACAATCAGTTAAAGTATTGTTAACAACACTGATTGCAGAGGCGGCGATGGCTACGCAACAAGAATATCGGGGTGACTCTTTGACGAAAGTTTGGCTGAAACGCTATCCGCCAGATGTGCCAGCAGAAATAAATGCCGACCGCTATCCCTCTCTGGTCGATCTCTTTGAACATGCGGTATTGCATTATGCTGACAACGTTGCATTCATCAATATGGGTCAGCCGCTGACCTATCGCCAGCTTGACGCGCAGAGCCGGGACTTCGCCGCCTGGCTGCAACAGGGGCTGGGACTGCAGCAGGGCGATCGCGTAGCGCTGATGATGCCTAATCTGCTGCAATATCCGGTGGCGCTGTTTGGTGTGCTGCGTGCCGGTATGGTGGTGGTGAATGTGAACCCGCTCTATACCCCGCGCGAGCTGAAGCATCAACTCAACGACAGCGGTGCCAGCGCGATTGTTATCGTCTCCAATTTTGCCCACACGCTGGAAAAGGTCGTGGCAGATACGGCAGTTAAGCATGTCATGCTGACGCGTATGGGCGATCACCTGGCACCGGTCAAAGCAACGCTGGTGAACTTCGTCGTCAAATATATCAAAAAGCTGGTGCCGAAATACCATTTGCCTGGCGCGGTGCCGCTGCGGCATGCGCTGCAGCAGGGCGCACGTATGGCTTATCAGCGCCCGGCGTTAAGTAATAATGATCTGGCCTTTCTGCAGTACACCGGCGGCACCACCGGCGTTGCTAAAGGTGCAATGCTGACCCATGGCAACATGCAGGCCAATCTGGAGCAGACAAAAGCCACCTATGGCAAACTGCTGCGTGCCGGGCAGGAGCATGTGGTGACGGCGCTGCCGCTTTACCATATTTTTGCGCTGACGGTTAACTGCCTGCTGTTCCTTGATCTCGGTGGCACTAATCTGCTGATTACTAATCCGCGCGACATTCCAGGGTTCGTTAAAGAGCTGGCTAAATTCCCGTTTACCGCCATCACCGGCGTGAATACGCTGTTCAACGCGCTGCTCAATGACGAAAACTTTAACAAACTCGACTTCTCCACGCTGCGGCTCTCAGCTGGCGGAGGTATGTCAGTTCAGAAAGCCGTCGCCGAGCGCTGGGAAAAGCTCACCGGGCATTATCTGCTTGAAGGCTACGGCCTTACCGAATGCTCCCCGCTGGTGTCGGTTAACCCTTATGACATTACCTGTCATACCGGCAGTATTGGCCTGCCGGTGCCCTCTACCGATGTACGGATTATTGACGATCAGGATAACGAAGTGACGCCGGGCGAGCCGGGCGAGCTTTGCATTCGCGGCCCGCAGGTGATGGCGGGCTACTGGCAGCGTCCTGACGCCACGCTGGAAGTGCTGAAAAATGGCTGGCTGCATACTGGCGATATTGTTACCGTGGACAGCGAGGGGTTCATCCGGATTGTCGATCGTAAAAAAGATATGATTCTGGTTTCCGGCTTCAATGTCTATCCTAACGAAATCGAAGATGTGCTGATGCAGCATCCAAAAATCCGTGAAGCCGCTGCGATTGGCGTACCAAGCGAACTCTCCGGTGAAGCGGTGAAGGTCTGTATTGTTAAAAAAGATCCTGCACTTACCAAAGAAGAGGTGCTGGATCACTGCCGGCGTCAGCTGACCGGCTACAAAGTGCCGAAAATCATTGAATTTCGTGAAGAGCTGCCAAAGACAAACGTGGGCAAAATTTTACGGCGTGAACTGCGCGATGAGGCGAAGCGGGAAGGGCAATAAGGTTGCCGCGCTTCCACAGGTTAACGCCGGCAACGACCGGCGTTTTTATTGCTTTTAACATGGAGCGCTGCGCGGGGTTTGCGCAGCGGGAATAAATACGTGAATTACACCCTGATCGACCAAGACCACCAGCTGGCTGAAGTGTGCCGCCTGGCTCGCCAGCATGATGCTGTTGCTCTGGATACTGAATTTGTACGCACCCGGACTTACTATCCTCAGCTTGGGCTGATTCAGCTGTTTGATGGTGAACAACTGGTGCTGATCGATCCACTGCCGATTGGTGACTGGGCGCCGTTTATCGCTTTGCTGCAGGACGTGCAGGTGACGAAATTTCTGCACGCCGGTGGCGAAGATCTGGAAGTCTTTCTGCATCGCTTTGGTTGCCTGCCGCAGCCGATGATCGATACCCAGATCCTGGCCGCTTTTTCCGGTCAGCCGCTCTCCTGGGGCTTTGCGGCCATGGTGAATCACTTTAACCAGATCGAACTGGATAAAAGTGAGGCCCGCACCGACTGGCTCGCGCGCCCGCTGACCGAGCGCCAGTGTCAGTATGCCGCAGCGGATGTTGCGTACCTGCTGCCGATTGCTCGTCAGCTGATGACGCAGACTGACGCCGCCGGCAATATGCATGCAGCACTGAGCGAGTGCGACATGCTGTGTCAGCGTCGGCTGGACATCGTGCAGCCTGAGGAAGCGTGGCGCGATATCACCAACGCCTGGCAGCTGCGCCCGCGCCAGCTGGCGGCACTGCAGCGCCTGGCAGCATGGCGTCTGAAAGTGGCGCGTCAGAAAGATATGGCGGTTAACTTTGTAGTGCGTGAAGAGAATCTGTGGAAAGTGGCTCGCTATCTGCCTGGCAGCCTCGGTGAACTGGATCATCTTGGACTCAACGGCCATGAAATCCGCTTTCACGGTAAAGCGATGATTGAGCTGGTGGCGGATGCGCTGGTACAGGATGAGGCAACGCTGCCGGCGCCGCTGCCCAATCTCATTGAGCACCCGCACTATAAGCAGGTCTTTAAAGCGATTAAAGCGCTGGTACAGCAGGTAAGCGAAGAGACAGGGTACAGTCAGGAACTGCTGGCATCACGCCGCCAGATCAATCAGGTTCTCAGCATATACTGGGGGCTGAAATCAGCAAACCGCACACCCGAACTGCTGAATGGCTGGCGTGGTGAGCTGCTGAAGCCGGGGATCGATCAGATTCTGCAGGCGCTGTAAAACCGCGACTTTCCCCTGCGTTACTACGCAGGGGAAACGCTGCGATCTGCTCCACTCATTTCGGGGCGTCTTCCGTTTCCGGCAGCGTCACGTTCAGCTCCAGAATCGAAATATCGTCGCCTTTCTGATCGAGCTGTACGGTCACCATATCGGGATCGATTTTGACATACTTGCAGATCACTTCCAGGATATCGCGTTTAAGCTGAGGCAAATAGTGGGGCTCACTGTCGCCCCTCCTGCGTTCAGCGACGATAATCTGCAGCCGCTCCTTGGCTATATTGGCTGTGCTCTTTTTACGGGATAAAAAGAAATCGAGTAAGGCCATTGGTTATCCCCCGAACAGGCGTTTCAGGAAACCCTTCTTCTCTTCTTCAATAAAGCGGAAGGGGCGTTCTTCGCCAAGCAGGCGTTCTACGGTATCAGCATAAGCTTTACCGGCGTCAGAATTGGTGTCGAGGATCACCGGTTCGCCCTGGTTTGAGGCGCGCAGCACAGACTGATCTTCCGGGATAACACCCACCAGCGGAATACGCAGGATTTCCAGCACATCTTCCATGCTCAGCATATCGCCACGGGTGACACGGCCCGGATTGTAGCGGGTCAGCAGCAGATGCTCTTTGACCGGATCCTGGCTGTTTTCAGCCCGGCGGGACTTAGAGGAGATAATGCCCAGAATGCGGTCAGAGTCACGTACGGATGAGACTTCCGGGTTGGTTGTGATGATCGCTTCATCCGCGAAATAGAGCGCCATCAGCGCGCCGGTTTCGATGCCGGCCGGGGAGTCACAGACGATAAAATCGAACTCCATAGCGGCTAAATCGTTCAGCACTTTCTCGACGCCTTCGCGCGTCAGAGCATCTTTATCACGCGTCTGCGAGGCCGGCAGAATATAGAGCTGCTCGGTGCGTTTATCGCGGATCAGCGCCTGATTCAGGGTCGCATCGCCCTGAATAACGTTAACAAAGTCGTACACGACGCGACGTTCACAGCCCATAATCAAATCAAGATTACGCAGACCGATATCAAAGTCGATAACAACGGTTTTTTTGCCCTTTTGCGCTAACCCTGTCGCGATGGCCGCGCTTGACGTGGTCTTGCCAACGCCCCCTTTGCCCGATGTTACTACAATAATGCGTGCCATAAATGTTGATTTCCTTAACGAAAGAAAAGGGGCCTAATTAAGTGTCTGGATGGTAAGCGCGCCCTCTTTCAGACAGAGGCGCGCCGCTTTACCAAAAAATTCCGCCGGAATCTGATCCATGATCCAGTACTCACCGGCAATTGAGACCAGCTCAGCAGCAAGGTGAGTACAAAAAATCTGGCAGTCGCGATCGCCGCTGGCACCTGCCAGCGCCCGACCGCGCATCATGCCGTATATGTGAATATTGCCATCGGCCACCAGTTCTGCCCCGGCGCTGACGCTGCTGGTGACAATCAGATCGGCGTTACGGGCATAAATCTGCTGACCGGAACGCACTGGTGTATTCACCACGCGCGTTTTGTTAATGCTCTCGGTAACAACCGCAGGTGCAGCAACTTCTTCTGCAGGCGGTGCTTCAGCCGTTTTGCGATTCTCTTTACCTTCAGACAGCACCGGTAAACCCGCGCGGGCCACCATTTTTTTCTGGGCGTCATCTTTGCAACCGCTAACGCCAACAATACGCAGTCCGGTCGCGCTGATCGCCTGCTGCATCTGCTTCCAGTTAATATCCCCGGAGAGCGCTGAGATGTTCAGGACAACCGGTGCGTTCTGTAAAAACGCCGGCGCCTGATCGATTTTCTCCTGCAGCGCCTGACGAATCACATCGGGTTGTGAATGGTGCAGATGAACAACTGACAGGGTAAAACTGCTTCCCTTGAATTCGATTGGCGATTGCGGCATCTGTCCTGGCTCAGTCCTGTTTTTTTGACCTGAAAATGAACGTCGATAAAATCGCCATTAACATCCCCGGGTCAATATTCGAAGTTCTGCAAGCATGTTATAGTTACTGTAATATTCAGGCAAGTGACGCTAACAGTTAATTCGAGTAAAAAATATGTTTTGTGTGATCTATAGAAGCCCGCAACGAGACCAGACTTATCTTTATGTAGAAAAAAAGGACGATTTTTCCCGCGTGCCGGAAGCGCTGCTTAAAGGGTTTGGCAAGCCACAGTTGGCGATGGTGCTGTCGCTGGACAAGCGTGAGAGGCTGGCCAACGCAGACATTGAAAAGGTAAAGCAGGGACTGCGTGAGCAGGGTTATTATTTGCAGATCCCCCCACCTGTAGAAAGTTTGCTCAACGTCCATCTTGAGCAGGGTAAAGAAGTTTAATTCAGATTCATCTGTAAAAAATATAGCCTGTAAATATATTCAGTGTTCAGTGATTAATTAATTGCCCATGTCCGGTTTTGTCATGGGCAATTAATATTTGTTTGCCCGCCATCGTAAGAAAGATAAATCTCTTTTGACAATTTCTGTTACACCTGTCGCGATAACCGTTAATATTATTATCACTGGCGCCCCGTTCCGGCCGCTACTCACAGAGCCTCTGCCATGCTGGCAGAGTGCAAACATAACTCAGGCAGGTGAAAAATATGTATCAGCATCGTAACTGGCAGGGTGCTCTGCTGGATTTTCCGGTCAGCAAAGTGGTGTGCGTAGGCAGTAATTATGCAAAACATATTAAAGAGATGGGCAGCGCAACCCCGGACGAGCCGGTCCTGTTCATTAAACCTGAGACAGCCTTATGCGATTTGCGGCAGCCGCTCTCTATTCCCGCCGCGCTGGGTGATGTGCATCATGAGGTAGAACTCGCCGTCCTGATTGGCGCGACGCTAAAGCAGGCAAGCGAAGAGCATGTAGCGAAAGCGATTGCGGGTTATGGGGTAGCGCTGGACCTTACGCTGCGCGACCTGCAGGCAAGCTTTAAAAAAGCGGGCCAGCCGTGGGAGCGCGCGAAAGGGTTTGATAATGCCTGCCCGCTTTCCGGTTTTATTCCGGTCAATGACTACACGGGCGATCCGCAAAACAGTGAACTGAAGCTGGTAGTGAACGGGGAGGTGCGTCAGCACGGCTCCACGTCTGACATGATCCATAAAATCAAGCCGCTTATCGCCTATATGAGCCAGTTTTTTACGCTGCGCGCAGGCGATGTGATTCTGACCGGCACGCCAGAGGGCGTGGGTCCGCTGCGTTCAGGTGACAAACTTGAGATATCGCTGGCGGGTCACGGTATCAGCACGCGCGTGCTGTAATACTTGCATCACCGCATCTTAACCTTTATAAGGTGCGGTTTTGCTGAACAACCCGGACCGTAATGATGAGTGACCAACCTTTCTGGCAGACCAAACGTCTGGAACAAATGGACGACGCTGAGTGGGAATCGCTGTGTGACGGCTGCGGACAGTGCTGTCTGAATAAGCTGCAGGACGCAGATACTGATGAAATCTATTTTACTAATGTCGCCTGCAACCAGCTGAATATTAAAACCTGCCAGTGCCGTAATTATGAACGCCGGTTTGAATATGAAGAAGATTGTATCAAGCTCACGCGTGAAAACCTTACAACGTTTAACTGGCTGCCGCGCACCTGCGCCTACCGGCTGCTTGGTGAAGGCAAAGCGCTGCCTGCCTGGCATCCGCTGCTGGCAGGATCAAAAAAAGCGATGCATGCCCAGCGGATCTCTGTGCGCTACATCGCTGTACGGGAGAGTGAAGTACGCGACTGGGAAGATCACATTATCGACCGTCCCGATCGCAATGGCTGATTCTCCGTCCGTCAGCGACCAAACAGGTTGCGCGGACGCGGCCTGAAGAGCTGAGCCACGAGCACGACCATGGCCACCAGCAGGTAGGCGGCAAAAATGGCGATCATCCACTGCGGCATGCTCCAGCCAAGAAATGTCCAGCCGCGCTCAGCGCAGTCGCCACTGGCAACAAACACTGCAGGCAGCCATTTGTCCAGTGGCAGCCATGCCGGAAAGCGTGCGGCAAAGTCGCAGGTGACAAACGGGTTGGGGTGCAGCTGCAGCATGGTGTGCTCCCAGGATAAGCGCAGGCCCTCAGCGGCACTGTAAATCCAGATGGCAAGACTGGCCCAGCGCAGCGGAGTTTGCGGCGCAATCGCACCCACTACCCCTGCTGCCATTACGCCAAACAGGGCGCATCGCTCATAGATACACATCACGCAGGGCTTAAGCCCCATCCCATGCTGGAAGAACAGCGCCACCAGCTCCAGTGCCAGCGCGGTGAATGCCAGCAGCAGCCAGGCGCCACGCCCGCGCGAGCAGAGATTCAGATATCGCAACATAGTGGATTTTCCTTAGCTATCAGTGCCTGGCAGTGTAAACCAAAAGCCCGACGCTGCCAGCCTGCAATCCGGAATTCAGCGATAAAAATGACGCAGATCGTTTACGCAGCAGATTGTTTCCCCCGTCAGCCGTTTGTGCGGCACAGGGCAGGTGAAAGCATTCAGCCGCATGCTGAAATTTGCGCCAGGCCATGCTTTTAATCCACCTGCAGACTATTTCCGCTATAGCCCCTCTGGTATGATGAGTGTAATGACGATAAAGAACGCAATGAGAACGTAACGCTATGGTTATCAAGGCGCAGAGCCCTGCAGGATTCGCAGAAGAGTACATAATTGAGAGTATCTGGAACAGCCGTTTCCCCCCCGGGTCGATCCTGCCTGCTGAACGTGAATTGTCTGAGCTAATTGGCGTTACCCGTACCACCCTGCGCGAAGTGCTGCAGCGTCTTGCTCGTGATGGCTGGCTGACCATTCAGCATGGCAAGCCAACGCGCGTAAATGATTTCTGGGAAACGTCCGGGCTTAATATCCTTGAGACGCTGGCCCGGCTCGATCACGACAGCGTGCCGCAGCTGATTGATAATCTGCTGTCGGTACGCAGCAATATCGCGTCTATTTTTATCAGCCGTGCGCTGCGTCATCATCCGGAAAAAGCCCGCGAAGTGCTGGAGAGTGCGCTGCATGAGCAGGATCAGGCGGATGCCTATGCTGAACTCGATTATCGGGTATTCCGCGGTCTGGCGTTTGCTTCCGGTAACCCGATTTATGGTCTGATCCTCAACGGACTGAAGGGGCTTTATACGCGGGTCGGACGCCACTATTTCTCTAACCCTGAAGCGCGTGAACTGGCGCACCGTTTTTATCAGCAGCTGGCAGATATGTGTACGCAGCAGCCGACGCAGGAACAGGTCGTTGAGTGCGTGCGGGTATATGGCCGCCGCAGCGGAGAGATCTGGCACAGTATGCAGAAAAACCTGCCAGACGATCTCGGCAGCAAGCGCTAAAAAAAACCGGACTATTCAGTCCGGTTTTTTCATGCTCAGAGTCCGGGCGCCCGCGGCGGACAGCGGTCGAGCAACTCTATGCTGCCATCTTCATTCTGCTGTTCAAGATGAATATCAAATCCCCAAAGCCGGTGAACATGTTTCAGCACATCGCGCCGGCTTTTATCCAGCGGCGCACGCTGCTGAGGAACATAGCGCAGCGTTAGCGACCGGTCACCGCGCAAATCTACGTTGTAGACCTGAATGTTGGGCTCCAGATTGCTGAGGTTATACTGGGCAGACAGCTGCTGGCGAATCGCGCGATAGCCCGCCTCATCATGAATCGCCGCAATTTCCAGGTAGTTATTACGATCGTCATCCATAACAGTGAACAGGCGGAAATCGCGCATCACTTTTGGCGACAGGAACTGGCTGATAAAACTCTCATCTTTAAACTCGCGCATCGCAAAATGCAGCGTTTTAAGCCAGTCCGAGCCAGCGATATCGGGGAACCAGTGGCGGTCTTCTTCTGTTGGCGACTGGCAGATGCGTTTGATGTCCTGGAACATAGCAAAGCCCAGGGCATAAGGGTTGATGCCGTTATACCACTGGCTGTTATAAGGTGGCTGATAGATAACGTTGGTGTGGCTGTGCAAAAACTCCATCATAAAACGTTCTGATACTTTGCCCTCATCGTAGAGATGATTGAGGATCGTATAGTGCCAGAAGGTTGCCCAGCCTTCGTTCATTACCTGCGTCTGTTTCTGCGGATAGAAATACTGGCTTACTTTACGCACGATGCGCAGCACTTCACGCTGCCAGGGCTCCAGCAAGGGGGCATTTTTTTCCATGAAGTAGAGCAGATTTTCCTGCGGCTCAGAGGGATAGCGCGCCGCTTCAACGTGTGACGCCTCTTTCTCTTTACGCGGCAGCGTACGCCATAGCGTATTTACCTGGCTCTGCAGATACTCTTCGCGACTCTTTTGCCGCGCTTTCTCTTCCTGCAGTGAAATTTTTTGCGGGCGCTTATAGCGGTCAACGCCATAGTTCATTAAGGCGTGGCAGGAGTCCACCAGACGCTCAACCTCTTCGACGCCAAAGCGCTCCTCGCAGTCGGCAATATAGTTACGGGCAAACAGCAGGTAATCGACGATCGAACTCGCATCGGTCCAGCTGCGGAACAGATAGTTATTTTTGAAGAAAGAGTTGTGTCCGTAGCAGGCATGAGCCATGACCAGCGCCTGCATGGTCATTGTATTCTCTTCCATCAGATAGGCGATACAGGGGTTAGAATTGATGACGATCTCATAAGCGAGCCCCTGCTGCCCATGCTTATAGCGCTGCTCGGTTTCGATAAACTTTTTACCGAAAGACCAGTGAGCATAATTAATGGGCATTCCTACGCTGGAGTAGGCATCCATCATCTGCTCGGATGTGATGACTTCAATCTGATGCGGATAGGTATCAAGACCGTAGCTTTTCGCTACGCGGTCAATTTCAGCCAGGTAGACATCAAGCAGCTCAAATGTCCAGTCGGGCCCGTCACTGAGTCGTTTACTGCTACGGGTTGGCTCGTCAAACATTGTCGTCATAGCGCACCTCTGTTTTGCAGGCGGCAGGAAGACCCTGCCACACGGGTGAAGGCTTCGTCCTGAGAAAGAGCGCCCAAAAACTGAGCGAACAGATCAAGGATAGTTCACTGTCTCGCATCCGATAACGTAACTCAAACGATTTTTTTGGCAGAAAATCATCCGGATAGCGTAATCCCATCGCGGCCTAAGATATTAATCCGGCTCCAAATGAAATGGCAGAATAATAAACTAAAAAAATAGCCCGCGGACAGCAGTGGGTGATTCTGCTGAAAAAGGGAAAAAGCCCTGATTTTTTTCTAACAAAGCGCTCCGGTTAGCGCATCAGAAGCGGTAAAACTCTGATCTTTGCCATCGGAAAGGATTTAAGTGTGCAGAATGTTAAAAAAGATGTGAAATAGCCGGGTAAAATCTAAGATAAACAGAGCAGCCTGATTATTCTGACTCAGATGCTCATACCAGTTAATTATGCTTTTGTCTCGAGGGGCCTATGCGTGTCGTGATTCTGGGAAGTGGGGTGGTGGGAGTGGCAAGCGCCTGGTATCTGGCGCAGGCCGGACATGAGGTCACCGTCATCGATCGTCAGCCTGCCGCCGCGCTGGAAACCAGTGCCGGCAACGCCGGTCAGATCTCTCCTGGCTATGCGGCGCCCTGGGCCGCGCCGGGCGTGCCGTTAAAGGCGATTAAATGGATGTTTCAGCGCCATGCGCCGCTGGCGATGCGGCCGGACGGCAGCCGGTTCCAGCTTGAGTGGATGTGGCAGATGCTGCGCAATTGCGATATGCGCCACTATCAGGAAAACAAAGCCCGTATGGTGCGTATTGCTGAATACAGCCGCGACTGCCTGAAAACGCTGCGCGCTGAAACCGGCATTGCCTATGAAGAGCGGCAGGGCGGAACCCTGCAGCTGTTTCGTACGCAGCAGCAGTTCGACAGCGCCAGCAAAGATATTGCCGTGCTGAAAGAGGCAGGCGTGCCTTATGAGCTGCTGCAGGCTCATGAGCTGCAGCGTGCCGAGCCGGCGCTGGCCGCCACCGCGCACAAGCTGACCGGTGGCCTGCGGTTGCCCAATGATGAAACCGGCGATTGCCAGCTCTTTACTCAACGCCTGGCAGAAATGGCGATGGCGGCAGGCGTCACGTTTCGCTTTAATACGCCGGTCGATCAGCTGCTGCGGGAAGGTAACCGCATCTATGGTGTGAAGTGCGGTGATGAAGTGATCAAAGCAGATGCTTACGTAGTGGCATTTGGCTCCTATTCGACCTCGCTGCTGAAAGATATCCTCGCGATCCCGGTCTACCCGCTCAAAGGGTATTCGCTGACTATTCCGGTAAAAGAGGCTGACGCCGCGCCGCGCTCCACCATACTGGATGAAACGTATAAAGTGGCGGTGACCCGCTTTGATAACCGTATCCGGGTGGGCGGCATGGCAGAGATTGTCGGTTTTAACACCAAACTGTTGCCGGCACGACGGGAAACGCTGGAGATGGTCGTGCGCGATCTCTATCCTGAAGGCGGATTTATCGAACAAGCCTCTTTCTGGACGGGGCTGCGTCCGATGACGCCAGACGGTACGCCGATTGTGGGTCGTACCCCGCTGACCAATCTCTATCTCAATACCGGACACGGTACGCTGGGATGGACCATGGCCTGTGGTTCCGGTCAGCTACTGGCTGATATTGTATCGGGTCAGAAACCCGCGATTGCCGCAGACGATCTCTCTGTATTGCGCTATCTGCCGGGTTTTGCCTCGCACGCATCGCCTTTACGCCGCGCGGATATCGCACGCTAACACTCACGGAGAGTTAACACTATGTCACGTCCTGTGCGCGCGTCGGTTAACCGACAGGCGCTGCGTCATAACCTGTCTGTGGTGCGTCAGGCAGCGCCGCAGTCACACGTATGGTCAGTGGTCAAAGCCAACGCTTACGGGCACGGGATTGCCCGCGTCTGGCAGTCGCTGGAGAGCACCGACGGTTTTGCGTTACTCAACATTGAAGAGGCTATTCTGCTGCGCGAGCAGGGATGGAAAAAACCTATTCTGCTGCTGGAGGGGTTTTTTCACGCCGACGATCTGAAGCTTATCGATCGCTACCGGCTGACCACCAGCGTGCACAGTAACTGGCAAATTAACGCTCTGGCGACCGCACAGCTCTCCGCCCCCGTGGATGTGTATCTGAAAATGAACAGCGGTATGAACCGGCTCGGTTTTCGCCCTGAACAGGTGCATAACGTCTGGCAAAAACTGCGCGCGCTGCCGGGGGTAGGTGAAATCACGCTGATGGCACATTTCGCTGATGCCGATAATCCGGAGGGAATAGCAGAGCCACTGCAGCGCATTGAACAGGCGGCTGAAGGCCTGAGCTGTCCGCGTTCGCTCGCCAACTCCGCCGCCACGCTGTGGCATCCGCTCACACATCATGACTGGGTGCGTCCGGGGATCATTCTGTATGGCGCTTCGCCCAGCGGTCGCTGGCAGGATATCGCCGGTACCGGGCTGCAGCCGGTTATGACGCTGAGCAGTGAAATTATTGGTGTGCAGCAGCTGACAGCGGGCGATGGCGTCGGCTATGGCTATCGCTACCGGGCCAGCGGACCTCAGCGGATTGGCGTTGTTGCCTGTGGTTATGCTGATGGTTATCCGCGCCATGCTCCTACCGGCACGCCCATATCCGTGGGCGGCGTGCGCACCCGCACGCTGGGAACGGTGTCGATGGATATGATGATGATCGATCTTGAACCCTGTCCGCAGGCGGGTATTGGTACCGCCGTTGAGCTGTGGGGTAATGACGTGAAGATTGATGAGGTCGCAGCAGCGGCCGGCACGGTAGGGTATGAGCTGATGTGCGCGCTCGCCCCGCGCGTGCCGGTTGAGGTTATTTAAGCGCGGTTACGCTGCCGCGTATCTTACGGCTGCAGCGCCAGGCAGTGAGTGCCAGCGCTGCCCCCGTCAGCATCATCAGGGCCAGTGACGATTTTTCTGCAATCGGCAGAGCCACGATTGCCATGCTGCCGCCAGCGCCTCCCGCCATCTGAATAAACCCCTGTAGCGCCGAGGCTACGCCCGCCTGCTGCTGATAGGGTTCCAGCGCATAGCTGGTAGCCGGGCCAACGGTAAAGGCGAGGCCTGCAACTGACACCGCCACCGGGATCATATAGAGCGCCCAGTGATACTGCCATTCAGCAGGCAGAAGGTGAACGCCCGCCAGCAGCAGTATTGCTCCCAGCAGCATCGTGATAAAACCCATAGCCAGACAAAATGGCCGGCCCGCTTTGCGGATTGTTTTATTCACGAAGGCGCTGACCACCATGATCCAGAAGCCGTTGGCACCAAAAGCAAACGAAAACTGCAGCGGCGTCAGGCCACCTTCGGTCATCAGCACATGCGGTGCCAGAGAGACGTAGGTCAGCACCATACCCAGAGCGCCTGCATTGGCAAACGCAAACGCAAGAAAGCGTGGCTGGCGCAGAATTGCGCCATATTGTGCCAGCGGAAGCCCTTTCACACGCAGCGTATCTGCCGGCCGGGTTTCCGGTAAGGCCACTATCACCAGCAGGCCGATCGCCAGCGCATAGCTGCACAGGAACCAGAAGGGCGCACGCCAGCCATAGGCTTCTGCCAGAAGGCCGCCCAGCAGCGGCGCCAGCGCCGGTACAATGTTCAGCGCACCATTAAGGAAACCGTAAGCACGTGCCGCCTCATCGCCGCTCAGGCGATCGCGTACGCCGCTGAATGCCACTACCGCGCTGCAGCAGACGCCGCAGCCCTGAATAACACGTGCGAGGAAAAACACCGGCCAGAGCGTGGCGGTAGCGGCCACGGCGCTGCCTGCGATATAGAGCAACAGGCCGATCAGCGCCACGGGCTTGCGGCCAAAATTGTCCACCAGCGGGCCGGTCACCAGCTGACCCATGCCCATAATCAGCAGGAACAGCGGGATGGTAAGCTGGATCAGGCTGACCGGGGCGTTAAGGCCTTCGGCAATCTGCGGCAGAACAGGCAGGTAGAGATCAATACCCAGCGGAGCCAGCAGCACCAGGCTCAGCAGAAGAAGCGTAAATTTTTGCATGAGGAACCAGAAACGTCCTGTTAAACAGGCGAGAAGGGTAATGACTCTGCGGGTAAAAAGAAAGCGCTAAAGTGAAAAGGCGATGCCTGCCGCCGGACGGCAGGCATCGCACAGACAGCGGTCAGTAGGCGCCGTCGCGACGCAGTACTACGCCTGCGGTTTTAAACAGAATGGCAATATCAGTCCACAGCGCCCAGTTTTTTACATACCAGGAATCAAAATAGACGCGGGTGTCATAATCGATATCATTACGGCCGCTTACCTGCCACAAACCGGTCATACCAGGCTTGGCCATCAGGTAGTAGTCAACGTCACCGGCATAGCGTTCCAGTTCAGCTTCGATAACCGGACGCGGTCCGACCAGGCTCATCTCTCCGCGGATCACGTTCCAGAGCTGCGGAAGCTCATCAAGGCTGGTTTTGCGCAGAAAGCCGCCGATGCGGGTAACACGCGGATCGTTTTTCAGCTTGAAGTCACGATCCCATTCTGCCCGCGCCTCCTCGCTGGTTGCCAGCAGCGCCTGCAGGACGTCCTGTGAATTTGTTACCATGGAGCGAAACTTCAGGCATTTGAACTTTGCTCCATCCTGGCCGACGCGCTCGTGACCATAAATAGCATTGCCGCCATCGCGTTTTACCATCCAGCAGAGCAGACCAAATACCGGAGAAAGAAACAGCAGCAGCAGTGAGGCCACCACAATATCAAAGGTGCGTTTCAGGAAACGCGATGAGCGCTTGGCCAGATTATTGCTGACGCGCAGAATCATCACTTCATGGCTGAAGATAAAAGACATATCGGTACCGTAAAGCGGTACGCCCCGCAGCGTCGGGATCACTGAGATAGAGCGGCATTTCATTTTGGAGAGAAACTTCAGCCAGTGATCGCGTACCGCCTGCTGTTCATATTCGGTCGCCACGATAAACTGCGTGTTATCGCGATCCATGGTCTGCCAGTTAATGTCTTTACGGGTGATAACCGGCACGCCATTGAGTTTGGCCGGATTGTTTTCATCATCCAGTGAGATAAACGCCTGCACGTTATAGCCCAGAATCTCTTCGCTCTGCAGCGCGGCATAGGCTTCCAGCGCATTTTTGCCTGAGCCAATAATAATGGTCTCTTTCTGCCACTGTCCTGCACGGCTGATTGCCCGTTTTACCAGGGCACGCATCAGCGGCAGCAGCAGCAGTGCCCAGCTCCAGCTGAATACCCAGACCATGCGTGAGAAATCCCATTTGGAAAAGGCAATCAGCGCTAAATCCAGCAGTGAAAATACAAACAGCGTCCTGATAATCTCTTTAAGCTCAAACCAGAAAGGTTTGCGGTAGGTGTAGTGTCGCATCCGGACCCAGAACCAGGCGGTGCAGAGTACCGAGAGGCCAAGCTGCGCAATAAACCGGTACTCAATCTGCTGCGGCGGAATAAAGCTGTCCAGCTCTCCCCAGATGCCCTGGACGGTGGCCGCCGATAAAAACAGCGCCAGATTAAGTGCGATAAGATCGGACAGACTTAATGCGACTTTAGCAATGAGGTTTTTTCGCAGGCCGCTCCACGAACGGCTTGCGTCATTCATTACAATTGTACTTGCCATAACACCCGCTCTCTTTTCTTAAGTAAAAGATGGCCTGACCAGAATCAAGTACGCGCTCAGGACTACCGGCTGACTTGCAAAATAACCTTTGCTATCAACACAATAATCATTGGTGATCTCTTAAGCGCTGCACGGCAAGGGCCGGATAAGACGTGATATAGGTCACGAAAACAGCAGCAACGTTTACGAGTATGCAAGAGGAATCTGACAGAGTTAATATGGAATTACTCTTAAAAGGGAATTATTGAGCGGAGGGACTATCAGTTATGTTATTGAAAACACTCAGTTGGTGATGAAAAAACGGGCAAAAACAGCGTTTTTTTTCGGCAACTTTTAGGAATCACCGCCATACGCAGGGGTATGACGGTGCGGTGATATCAGGCAGGGCGGGTAAGTACCCAGCGATCCTGTTCTTTGTCATAGTGACCAATTTTTAAATCCACCGGCTCGCCATCGATCCACGCCGGCACGCTGGTCTCCTGATCCCAGCCATCAAGCTGATAGCTCAGGCCCGGGTTGGTCTGGCAGGGGATTGAAACGGTATCCGGTTTATCGCCTCCCATCTCCGCATCAACAATTTCATAGCGACCAATTTTAACTACCGTTCCCATTTTTTGCTCCCGTTTGCTGACTGATAACTAAAATCATAGTCGCTGCTGACCGCTTCAGGTGCCCTAAAACCTCGGATTATTCTCGCTCTTCGCTGACCCGTACGCCGATTTTCATGATTTTGTTATCCTCTTTTTCCGCCACGGTCCACGTCAGCTGCTTCCACTCCACCTGATCGCCGACCACCGGCGTGCTGCCGAGCAGGCTCATGACCAGCTGGCCCAGCGACTGCTGATCGTTTGTTTCATTATCCAGTTCCAGACCATAAATCTGCGCCACATCCCGCAGGCGCGCATCGGCGTCGAGAATAAAATCGCCAAAAAAGCGCTGGTCAAGTGCGACAGGCGGCGTCTGGCTGAACATTTTGCCCAGCGCCGGTAAATCACGCTCCCGGCCTATCACGCACAGCACATCGCCCTCTTTCAACCGGGTAGCGCCGCTGGGATGCATCAATGTGTTGTCGCGGAAAAGCGCTGCAATGCGCGTTTCTCGCGGCATTTTGAGATCGCGCAGCGCGGCACCTACACACCATTTATCAGCATTCAGCTGGTAAATAAACTGCTCCCACGGGTTTTCCGGATGGATATCAAGTCCGATACGGCTGACAGGAGAAGCCAGCGGCGGCACGACCACTCTGGCACGTTTTGCTGCGTAGCCCAGCGATGTTCCCTGCAGCATCAGTGAGACCAGCACCACAAAGAAAGCGATATTAAAATAGAGTCTGGCGTTCTCCAGCCCTGCCATCATCGGAAACACGGCAAGAATAATTGGCACGGCGCCGCGCAGGCCAACCCAGCTGATAAAAATACGCTCACGTCCGGTAAACCCTTTAAAAGGCAGCAGCCCGACCAGCACCGAAAGCGGGCGGGCGACCAGAATCAGCCAGAGCGAGAGGATCATGGCCGGCAGAGCGATATGCCACAAATCGGAGGGCGTCACCAGCAGCCCCAGCACAATAAACATGCCGATTTGACTAAGCCATGCCATGCCATCAAACGTTTGCAGAATACCGTGGCGGTTGCGAATAGGGCTGTTGCCCAGTAAAAAGCCACACAAGTAGACCGCGAGGATCCCGCTGCCCTCCATTACCGTGGTCAGAGCGAACACAATAATGCCACCGCTAAGCGCCAGCAGCGGATAAAGCCCCTGCGCCAGACTGATGCGGTTAACCAGCTGCTGCAGCGCCCAGCCACCGCCGAGGCCAAAGACAATGCCCAGACCAAACTGCTGCACCAGATGTACCACAAACATCCAGCTAAGGCCGCTCTGACCCTGCTGGATCATATCAATCAGCGTGATGGTCAGAAACACTGCCATCGGGTCGTTGCTGCCTGATTCAATCTCCAGCGTAGAACTGACGCGTTCATTAAGGCCTTTATCGCCCAGCAGGGAAAAAACCGCTGCGGCGTCCGTTGAGCCGATGATGGCGCCAATCAAAAATCCCTGCATCATATCGAGCTTAAAAAGCCAGGCTGCGATTAAACCGGTCAGGCCGGCGGTGATCATGACGCCTATCGTTGCCAGCGACAGCGCCGGGCCGAGCGCAACTTTCAGCGAGCTGGCTTTAGTGCGCATACCGCCATCCAGCAGAATCACCGCCAGGGCAAGGTTGGAGACCAGGTAGGCCACCGGATAGTTATCAAAAGCGATGCCGCCAATGCCATCCACGCCGGTCAGCATACCGAGCGCAAGGAAGATCACCAGAATGGGAATGCCAAGACGTGAGGAAAACGAGCTCAGTAAAATGCTTGCAGCAACCAGCACGGAACCAATGATAAAAAGACTGTAAATCATGCTGGTATTCAATAGTATTCTCCTGCAACCGGGCCAAAACCGACAGGCACGAACAATTCGTACCAATAAGTGCAAAAGATAATGCCTTATCAACGGCTTGTCAGCGCTTAATTTCCTGTTTTTTGTTTATACGAGCTATGATGACATTAAACTGGAAAATCCTGCAACCAGCGGGGCGTTTAGCGGTTAAAGAAGTCGTAATCAGACATAAAAAAGCCGGTCAGTGACCGGCTTGTGATTCAGGCCTCAGCAGCCTGTTTGTGGAAAAGCTCCCGGAATACCGGATAAATATCTTCAGGCTCACGAATATGCTGAATCGCAAAATTGTCAAACATGGCCTGCAGATGTTCATATTCCCGCCACAGCGTCTGATGCGCGCGCCGGGTGATCTCGATATAGCTGTAATAGCGTACAACCGGCAGAATATGTTTCGCCAGAATCTCATGGCACAGTGGCGAATCATCTGCCCAGTTATCCCCGTCCGACGCCTGCGCTGCGTAAATGTTCCACTGTGACGGGTCGTAGCGCTCTTTAACCACCTCATCCATCAGTTTCAGCGCACTGGAAACAATGGTGCCGCCGGTTTCCTGCGAGTAGAAAAACTCCTGTTCATCTACCTCTTTAGCCTGCGTGTGATGACGGATATAGACCACTTCAACGTTTTTATATGTGCGGCTCAGAAACAGATAAAGCAGAATATAAAACCGTTTAGCCATATCTTTCGTGGCCTGATCCATAGAGCCGGACACATCCATAAGGCAGAACATCACTGCCTGACTCGAGGGTTCAGGACGCTTTTCAAAGTTTTTATAGCGCAGATCAAAGGTGTCGATAAACGGCACCCGTTCAATACGCGCCCGCAGGTCAGCAATCTCCTGCCGCAGCCTCTCTTCTTCAAGCAGCTGTGCAGGTTCACTGGTTTCAACCTCATGCAGAGCCGCTTCCAGCTCATGCAGCATGCGGCGCTTGCCTGCTGTCATGGCCGTACGCCGGGCAAGCGAGTTTTGCAGTGAACGGACCACGCTGATGTTGGCCGGGACGCCGTTTGAGGTAAAGCCGGCGCGATGCGTTTTAAACTCATTGAGCTGACGGTGCTGATTTTTGCGCAGATTCGGCAGCGCCAGGTCTTCAAACAGCAAATCGAGATATTCATCTTTCGATATCTGAAAGACAAATTCATCCTGACCTTCACCATCCTGACTGGCGTTGCCCTGACCGCTGCCGCTGCCGCCTGCACCGCCCTGAGGCCGCTCTACACGGTCATTCTGTACAAAGTGATCGTTGCCGGGATGAACACGGTGGCGGCTGCCGCCGCGGCCCTGATGAAAAACAGGTTCATTGATGTCATCAATGGGAATCGACACCGACTCACCACTCTCTGTGTCGGTAACCGAACGCTTGTTGATGGCCTCGGAAATCGACTGCTTGATTTGCGACTTATAACGGCGCAGAAAGCGCTGCCGGTTGACCGCACTCTTGTTTTTACCGTTCAGACGCCGATCGATAAAATAGGCCATGGTTTCCCCTCAACTGCAGTGTAAGCCAGGCCGGAAAGGGTTCTCCGGCCTGATTAACGGCGAGCCAGGCGCCGCGCTTACGGATCGATTATGACGATTTACGCACGCGGAGATACCATTCGCAGAGCAGACGTACCTGCTTGCGGGTATAGCCTTTCTCCATCATACGGTCGACAAAATCATCATGTTTTTTCTGCTCATCGGTAGACGTTTTGGTGTTAAACGAGATAACCGGCAGCAGCTCCTCAGTATTGGAGAACATTTTTTTCTCAATGACCGTGCGCAGTTTCTCATAGCTGGTCCAGTTTGGATTGCGACCACTATTTTGCGCCCGGGCGCGAAGCACAAAGTTAACGATCTCATTACGGAAATCTTTTGGATTACTGATACCGGCCGGCTTTTCGATTTTTTCCAGCTCCGCATTAAGCGACTCACGGTCAAACAGTTGCCCGGTATCCGGATCGCGATACTCCTGATCCTGAATCCAGAAGTCAGCATAAGTGACATAGCGGTCAAAGATATTCTGGCCATATTCAGAATAGGACTCCAGATAGGCCGTCTGAATCTCTTTGCCGATGAACTCAGCATATTTCGGGATTAGATATCCTTTCAGATGCTCCAGATACTTTTCAGCCTGATCCTGCGGAAACTGCTCGCGTTCAATCTGCTGCTCCAGTACGTAAAAGAGATGAACCGGGTTAGCAGCAACTTCAGTGTGATCGAAGTTGAACACGCGCGACAGAATCTTGAAGGCAAAACGGGTTGAAAGGCCATTCATCCCTTCGTCAACGCCTGCGTAATCGTGATACTCCTGCCAGGATTTCGCCTTGGGATCGGTATCTTTCAGGCTTTCACCATCATAAACCCGCATCTTAGAGTAGATGCTGGAGTTTTCCGGCTCTTTCATTCGCGACAGGATCGTGAAGCGTGCCAGCGTTTCAAGTGTGCCAGGGGCGCAGGGCGCGGTGGTGAGATCGCTGTGGTTAAGCAGTTTCTCGTAAATTTTAATCTCTTCTGATACGCGCAGGCAGTAAGGCACCTTGACGATATAAACACGGTCGAGGAAGGCTTCATTATTCTTGTTGTTACGGAAGGTAACCCACTCCGATTCGTTGGAGTGCGCCAGAATAATGCCGTTGAAGGGCAGCGCAGAAATGCCTTCGGTGCCGTTGTAATTGCCTTCCTGCGTAGCGGTCAGCAGTGGATGCAGCACCTTGATCGGCGCTTTGAACATCTCCACAAATTCCATGATGCCCTGGTTTGCACGGCAGAGTGCGCCAGAATACCCATAGGCGTCAGGATCGTTTTGCGCATGATTTTCCAGCTTGCGAATATCGACTTTACCGACCAGCGCAGAGATATCCTGGTTATTTTCATCACCAGGTTCAGTTTTAGCGATAGCCAGCTGCTCCAGAATAGATGGCCACACTTTTACCACTTTAAACCGGGTAATATCGCCGCCAAATTCATGCAGACGTTTTGCTGCCCACGGCGACATAATGGTGCCGAGGTAGCGCCGCGGTACGCCATACTCTTTCTCCAGAATATTGGCATCTTCCTGCGGGTTAAAGAGACAGAGCGGATGATCGTTAACCGGACTGCGTTCACCATCGGCGCTCAGTACATAGATAGGCACGCGCTGCATCAGCGCTTTTAAACGTTCGGCAAGAGAAGATTTACCGCCACCTACCGGGCCAAGTAAATAGAGGATCTGCTTTTTCTCTTCCAGGCCCTGCGCCGCGTGTTTCAGGTAGGAGACGATCTGTTCAATCGCTTCCTCCATACCGTAAAACTCTTCAAACGCCGGATAACGGCCAATGACACGATTCGAGAAAATACGGGAAAGGCGTGGCTCCTGAGCGGTATCAACCATAACGGGCTCACCAATAGCCGTTAACAGTCGTTCTGCCGCATTGGCGTATGCACTGCGATCCTGCTTACAGATAGTAAGAAATTCCTGCAGTGTGAACTCTTCGTCCTTGGCAGCTTCATAACGCTGACGATAGTGATCGAATATATTCATAGCGATGCCCGTCCTGTTAGAATTGTTGGGAACAATAAGCGTAACCTTACAAACAGTGGTGCCAACCTCTCATTTTTAAGGATATAAATCTCTCTGCTTCTCTATTGTTATGAGCGTGTATCGGATAAAGATCAAGTAGTAAGTGGCGCAGGATTAAACGATTAGCGCTCAAAAAACGCGCAAATTTCCGCAGATTGTTTTAACTCAAACTTGTTTTGCAAAATATTTGCCTGTGAGGACGGGACACGACCTGTAAAGATGCCAACATCTCTGTCCGGCATACGGTGCGTAAATTTCTGCAAGATGTGAAGAGTGGCAGAATTAGTCAGCCAGGCGGATACGGCGTCAGGTTAAGCGGTGGCATACATTAAGCCGGCGTGACAAAACAGTAAGCCTGAGGGTGACGCACGCGTGCCGGAATGCGGGATAGCCGCTCTCTGCCTGATGGCTTGCAACTGCATGTTTGAACGGATTATTTCTGCCAGTCATCCACTAAATTCTGACCGGGCAGCGGCGACAATGAGGCTGCGTTGTTTACCCGCACCAGCCTGCCTGGCCCGCTACTGTACCGCTGTGTCGCTTTCACTTCCTGATTAACCCGGTTAACAGCAGATTGTCCCCGTTGCAAAATATTCGCTAGACTGCAAAAGCAATGAGTGACTTAACAGGCAAACTACATAGTGAACACATTTAAACTTTCTGCATTTATGCTGCTTTCTCCTGCGCTGGTGAGCGCATTTGCAGCCCACGCTGATCCGCTGTCGCTGGGCGCCTCTGTTATCTATGCTCAATCACCTTATCGTGGCGGACAGGATCGTTATCTGCCCGTACCGGTGATTAACTATGAGGGTGAAAACTTCTGGTTTCGCAGTCTGCAGGGCGGCTATTACCTGTGGAAAGATCCGCAGAATCAGCTGTCACTGACGCTGCTCGGTTCGCCGCAGCAGTATGACCCGGATGATAACGATCTTGGCGACATGAAATCCCTGGACAAGCGTCGTATGACCCTGATGGCGGGCGGCACCTACCGCCATGTCGCGCAGTGGGGGATCCTCCGCACGGCGTTACTGGGTGATGTGCTGAATAACAGTAATGGCATCATCTGGGATCTCACCTATCTGTACCGCTTTGAATTCGGCGCATTCAGCCTGACACCCGGTATTGGCGCCCTGTGGAACAGTGCAAATCAAAACCGTTACTACTATGGCGTTTCTTCGCATGAGAGTGCCCGCAGCGGTATTGCACAATACCGGCCGGATGACAGCTGGTCGCCTTATGTGGAGCTGAATGCCAGCTACCAGCTTAGTCAGAACTGGAACGCCAGCTTTTCCGGGCGCTACACGCGTTTTGATGATGAAATCAAAGATAGCCCGATGGTGGATAAAAATGGCCAGGTCACGCTCTGGACCGGCCTCAGTTACAGTTTCTGATGCACTTTCGCAACGCCTGATATCAGGCGTTGTTTTTTTATAGCTCTACAGCGCAGGAGGGATGATGAAAAACGTCTGGATCAACGATGCTTCACTGCCCGCTATCGGGCAGGGCACCTGGTATATGGGGGAAAACCCCTCGCTGCGTGGTCAGGAGATCGCGGCGCTGCAGGCGGGGCTTGCGGCCGGTTTGCAGGTGATAGATACGGCAGAAATGTACGCCGACGGGGAAGCTGAGAGAGTGGTGGGTGAGGCGCTGCAGGGGCGGCGTGACAGCGCCTGGCTGGTGTCAAAAGCCTATCCGTGGAACGCCGGTGAAGCTGATATCACCGGGGCGTGTGAACGCAGCCTGCAGCGACTTAACACCGATTATCTCGATCTTTACCTGCTGCACTGGCGCGGTAATATTCCGCTGGAAGAGACTATTCGCGGTATGGAGAAGCTGGTGGCGCAGGGAAAAATACGCAGCTGGGGCGTCTCAAATTTTGACAGCGACGATATGGAAGAGCTGTGGGAAGAGCAGGGCGGCTTCTCCTGCGCGACTAACCAGGTGCTGTATCATCTCGCATCCCGCGGGATTGAGCATGAGCTGCTGCCGCTCTGCCAGCAGCGCGCGATGCCGGTGATGGCCTATTGTCCGCTGGCCCAGGCGGGGCGGCTGCGGCAGGCGCTGTTTGATAACGCCCAGCTGCTGGAACTCGCCCGGCATAAGCAGATTAGCGTGGCCCAGCTGCTGCTCAGCTGGGCGATCCGGCATGACGGCGTCATGGCGATCCCTAAAGCGGGAAGCGTTGCACACGTCCAGGAAAACGCTGCGGCGCTGAACGTTACGCTCAGTGCCGACGATCTCGCGTTACTCGATCAGCTCTTTCCTGCTCCGCAGCAGCGCGTACCGCTGGATGTGGTTTAAGCGGGTTTAACGCCGCGCACGCGCAGGGTTGTCCCCAGGCGGGCAGGGGTTTCGCCCGCGCTTTTCAGTGGCTTATTTATGCGCGCCGTTTCCACACAGACCATGGTTTTATAACCGTCATTTGGCATGTCCGCCATGCTGCAGGAGAGTTCCGGACCCGGATTCCAGGTGACAACGTCACTTTGATAATGGTGATAAACCTCAATCTGCCGGCTGCCGCCGCTATCTTTGATTACGCTGCATTCGTCAGGCGCGGTATAAATGCGATCGATTCGCCCCGGATAGCGCTGCACGCCATCGCTGTTTTCGCCCGGTGAGTTATCTGCCACTTTATCAATAAAGGTATGTCCCAGACCGCTTACGGCTGTGCCGGCAATGTCGGTCACGCTGAAATAAGCATGCAGTGCAGCTGTCGCCTCAAAATCGCCCCAGGCTTCGAGTTCGATCTCGCACTGCTCTGCCAGCCGGAAACGTGCCAGCAGCGTAAAATCATGAGGCCAGAGCTTTTTCGTCTGGCTGTTACTTTCCAGCGTAAATGTCAGCATAACGGCGTCTTCATTTTCATCGTGTGCCGTCAGCGTCCATGGCTGGGTGCGGGCAAACCCATGCGCCGGTTCGCCGGCAGGACCAAACCACGGCCAGCAAATCGGCACGCCGCCGCGAATCGCTTTACCTGTCCTGAATGCACTTTTATCACTCAGCCAGATAACAGGTTGCTGACCGCTGGGCTGCCAGGCGAGCAGATGTGCGCCCTGAAGCGCGATAGCCGCACGAACTTTTGGATGACTGATAACCACTACCGGCAGATCGTCCTGCTGACGCAAAGACAAATAAGGGGTTATTTGCTCAGTCACAGGCAATGTAAAAAGCGTATTTGGCATCGTTCAGCCTCTGTTTGTCTGGTCGAAAAAAAAGGGCGACCGAAGTCACCCTTATCTGTATAGCCTGGTTACTTATTTAGCAGCAACCAGCGCAATCAGGTCGAGAACCTTGTTGGAATAACCGGTTTCGTTATCGTACCAGGAAACCAGTTTTACAAAGTTGTCATTCAGCGCAATACCAGCTTTGGCATCAAACACTGAGGTCAGCACTTCGCCGTTGAAGTCTGTAGAAACCACGTCATCTTCAACATAGCCCAGCACATCTTTCATTTCGCCTTCTGAAGCTGCTTTGATAGCTTCACAGATTTCTTTGTAAGTTGCTGCTTTTTCCAGACGAACGGTCAGGTCAACCACAGAGACGTTAGGCGTAGGTACACGGAAAGCCATACCGGTCAGTTTGCCGTTCAGCTCTGGCAGTACTTTGCCCACTGCTTTTGCTGCGCCGGTAGAAGATGGGATGATGTTCTGTGCTGCACCGCGGCCGCCGCGCCAGTCTTTGTGTGACGGGCCATCCACAGTTTTCTGGGTAGCAGTGGTAGCGTGCACGGTGGTCATCAGGCCTTCAACGATACCGAATTTGTCGTTGATGACTTTTGCCAGTGGTGCCAGGCAGTTGGTGGTGCAGGATGCGTTAGACACGATATCCTGACCCGCATACTTATCAAAGTTTGCACCGCGTACGAACATCGGGGTGTCATCTTTAGATGGGCCGGTCAGAACCACTTTCTTCGCGCCAGCAGAGATATGTTTACGCGCGGTTTCGTCAGTCAGGAAGATCCCGGTTGCTTCAGCAACAACGTCAACGCCTGCTTCGTCCCACTTCAGGTTAGCCGGGTCTTTCTCAGCGGTAACACGGATTTTCTTACCGTTAACAATCAGCGCGCCATCCTGTACTTCTACGGTGCCGTCGAAACGACCATGCGTAGAATCGTATTTCAGCATGTAAGCCATGTAATCGGCGTCGAGCAGGTCGTTGATCGCAACGATTTCGATGTCTGAACGCTGCTGAGCAGCACGGAAAACGATGCGACCGATACGGCCAAAACCGTTGATACCTACTTTGATAGTCATATATTCCACCAGCTATTTGTTAGTGAATAAAAGGTTGACTGTAAAATTACAAAAACCTTACCAGGCGTCAAGCGGAATCGTGTCAATTGTTGCGACAGGTCAATTCCAATGCCAGGAATAATCTGTAATGCAACCGCTTGCGCACCTGTTTTACAGCGCGTCTATCTTACGCTGATTAGCGTGTGAAAAGGGAAGTTTGTCACAAAGAGTGATCGTCATCACAAAACCACGCTGCAGCAGCCAGAGCAGAAAAGTTCGCACAAAAAAAACGGCGGGCAATGTTGTCCGTTTGTTAGAATAGTAGCTGATTTCTACAGAAAGATACTCTGGAAGCAAAAATGGCAAAAGATACCGCATCTGAAGCAAAAATCGGCCAGCTGTCGGAAATGCAGCGTTACGTCACGCAGCATCGGGGTACGGAGCCACCCTTTACCGGCGCGCTGTTACACAACAAACAGGATGGCATTTATCACTGTCTGGTCTGTCAGGCGCCGCTGTTTCTGTCAGAGAGCAAATATGATTCGGGCTGTGGCTGGCCAAGTTTCTACCAGCCGGTCAACGATGAGGCGATACGTTACCTGGAAGATGACTCGCACGGCATGCATCGGGTTGAGATCCGCTGCGGCAGCTGTGACGCGCATCTGGGTCATGTGTTTCCGGATGGGCCGCAGCCCAGCGGTGAGCGTTACTGCGTTAATTCCGCTTCGCTGAGCTTTACTGACGAGCAGGGCAAACAGCAGGAGGGATAGGATGAATCAGGAACTGAATGCGATGCTGGATGCGATGACGCCTGAGATTTATGAACGACTGGCAACCGCAGTTGAGACGGGTAAATGGCCTGATGGCGTTGCGTTAACGCAGGAGCAACGCGAGCACTGTTTACAGCTGGTCATGCTGTGGCAGGCGCGTCATAACGAGTCGCCGCAGCATATGAGCATTGCCAAAGGTGGCGATATCGTGACGAAGTCTAAAAAGCAATTGAAAGAAGAGTTCGGCATTGAGCCGGATGTCACGCGCATCAATCTGCACTAAGAAAACAGGCTGGTATTCCAGCCTGTTCTTCAGATTATTTCCGCACCCTGCGCCTGCATTTGCGTTAGCGCTATCTCACTGTCTTCCGGACTGAGATTCACGCCACGGCAGCCCTCTTTAACGACCTGAACGTGATAACCGAGCTCCAGCGCATCCAGCACGCTATATTTCACGCAGTAGTCGGTTGCAATTCCCAGCATAACCAGATGCGTGATGTCGCGTTCGCGCAGCCAGTTATCCAGCTCAGTTTTGCGCCGGTGTCCGTTATCAAAAAAGGCGCTGTAGCTGTCCACGTCGACATCGCCGCCTTTATGAAATACGGCGTCAATCAGTGAGCGATCAAGATCGGGATGGAAATCGGCACCCGGACTGTTTTCAATACCGTGGTCCGGCCACCAGATCTGCGCCAGCCCGTTGAGCTCACCCAGCGTATAGACAGGCTCGCCGGATACTGAGGCAAAGCTGCCGTGATTGGCCGGATGCCAGTCCTGCAGGGCCACGACACATTCGCCGCGCTGGCGAAACTCACGTGCATAGCGGTTTGCCACCGCTACGGTCTCATCACCTTCGCGCACGGCCATCGGCCCGCCGGGGCAAAAGTCATTCTGGATATCGATAATTATCAATGCCCGCTTCATATCATTTTGCTCCGTTCAATCCTCAGTCAGTTCGCCACGTAAGTTCTGCTGCATTCTGGCACGAATTTCCTCAGGGCTAAGATCCTGACTTAATAAATAGTGCAGTTTTGTTAACGTGGCCTCAACGGTAAGATCAAAACCGCTGATCACGCCGGCATGCTCCAGCGCATTACCGGTGGCATAGCCGCCCATATTCACTTTGCCGGACATGCACTGCGTCAGATTAACCACAATGATACCGCGCTGGCTCGCCTGCTGAAGCTCATGCAGGAACTCAGCGTTTTGCGGCGCATTGCCCACTCCGTAAGAGCGCAAAATCAGCGCTTTAACCGGCTGGCGCAGGAAGTTGCGTACTACATCTGCAGAAATACCCGGATAAATGGTTACCACACCAATAGGCTGCGGTGTGATGGGATGAACCACCAGCTGGCCTGTCTGCTGTGGCGCGGGAGGCGTATTCAGACGACGGATATGAATACCCGCTTCCAGCAGCGGCGGGAGATTAGGTGAGGCGAAAGCGTTAAAACCGTCGGCGTGCGCTTTTGTGGTACGGTTGCCGCGGAACAGCGTGTTATTGAAAAACAGTGCCACTTCATTAATCGGATAGTTAGCCGCGACATAAAGGGAATTCAGCAAATTTTGCTGACCATCAGAGCGCAGTTCCGCCAGCGGGATCTGCGAGCCGGTAACGATGACCGGTTTCGCCAGATTTTCCAGCATAAAAGAGAGGGCTGATGCGGTGAAAGCCATGGTATCGGTTCCATGCAGAATAACAAAACCGTCATAAGCGTCATAATTCTGGCGGATATCATCTGCAATCGCCTGCCAGTCCTGCGGCGTCATATCGGAAGAGTCGATAAGTGGCGCATATTCGTGAATTGTAAAATCCGGCATCTCCGGCCGGTGGAACTCAGGCATGTTGGCCAGCTGCTGCTGAAGATGGCCTGATACCGGTACATAGCCCTGCGCGGAGCGCTGCATCCCGATAGTACCGCCCGTGTAGGCTACATAGATATTTTTCTTTTGCATGAGTGTACTCAGACTTGCCGTAAAACGCGCAGTATAAGGGGATTGGCAGGGAAAAGCAGCCCGACCAGCGGCCGGGCTGTAAAATTAGCGAACGCTGCCGCAATTCAGACAAAAGGCGTAACGATTTTGCGGATCGTTGAGCTTACCGAGCAGGCCGGGCTGCGCCTGCATGGCACTTACAACCTCCTGCACCGGCGCGGGCAGCCAGATTTTCAGCGCGTCAGGCAGTACTGCCTGCGCCGAAGCGTTCATCTGGTTGAGCAACAGATCGAGCATACCTGGCTCATCCTGATACCAGTTGAGCGATGGCTGCGTTACTTTGGCCAGAGAGGCTGCTTTGGCGACGGCGTCGTCAAAATCACCCAGCGCATCAACCAGACCATTATTTTTGGCGTCACTGCCGGTCCAGACATGACCCTGTGCGATAGCATCAATCTGCTCAGGTGTCTTGTGGCGGGAAGCGGCGACCAGTCCGATAAAATTGCGATAGCCATTCTCAATCGTCAGCTGCATCAGCTGTTGTACCTCTGCAGGCAGCGTTTTGGTCGCAGCCACATCGGCAAGCGGCGAGGTGGCTACGCCGTCCGTGTGCACGCCAATAGCATCCAGACTGTTTTCTACCGTATTGATGACACCAAAGATGCCGATAGAGCCGGTCAGAGTAGAGGGCGCGGCGATGATGTAATCTGCCGGCGTTGAAATCCAGTAACCGCCTGATGCGGCCATGCCACCCATAGAAACCACTACCGGCTTACCGGCTTCATGCGCGGCGGCGAGCTCTTCACGAATGGTTTCCGATGCGGTGACGCTGCCGCCCGGGCTGTTTACCCGCAGGACGATAGCTTTAACTGCAGGATCCAGGCGCGCTTCGCGGATCTGTGCGGCTGTGGTATCACCGCCAACGTTGCCCGCGCTCTCTTCACCGTCCATGATTGCGCCGCTGGCGAGGATCACCGCGATGTTGCCTTTCTGCTGCGCCGGCTGTTTCAGACGGTAGTCATAAATGCTGACATAGCGGTAGTCGTTATTTGCTTTGTCCCAGCCAAATGTTTTAGCCAGCGCCTGGTCGGCGGCTGCGCGTGAACTCAGTGCATCCACCAGTTTGTTATTCAGCGCATATTTAGCCGTGTCGCCCTGGACGGCCTCCAGTCCACTGATAACGCCTGCCGCGCCGGGAAAGAGCTGCTCTGGCGTAATCTGGCGGTTGGCCGACACCGTATTCAGATAGTTTTGCCATAGCTGAGTGATCCAGCGGCTATCCGCATCACGCGCATCCGGGGACATGTTGTCACGCAGGAAAGGTTCAACGGCTGACTTGTAAGTCCCTACGCGAAAAACGTGCGATGACACCTTCAGTTTTTCCAGCAGGGTTTTGTAATAGAGTCCGTTGGTCGCAAACCCGTGCAGATCAACCGTGCCCTGCGGCGAAAGCCAGATCTTATTGGCGAAGCTGGCCAGGTAATATTGCGCCTGACTGTAGCTGTCACCCAGCGCATAGACCGGTTTCCCGCTATCACGAAACTCCCGCAGCGCTTTGCCGACATACTGCAGGGAAGGCTGATCGCCACCGGCAAAATCGCGCAGATCCAGAACGATACCGGTAATATTGCTGTCAGTTTTCGCCTGGCGAATGGCGTCAACCACATCAAACAAGGAGTTTTCCTGCAGGCGATCGCTGTTTGCGCCCAGCAGCTGGCGGCTGATCCGGCTCAGACGGTTACTCACCGAAGGTTTATCCACTAGCATACCGCTGAGATCGACTTTTAACGCGCCCTGCTGGACCGGTTCACTGTTGCCTGCGCTCGACAGCTGCAGCCAGATGCCGACACCGGCCAGAATCAGCACAATGAGAAACAGATTAAGGATAAATTCCCGGATAAAATTCAGAACCCGCCAGCTCCAGCGGAACAGACCGGCAATAATTCGCCACAATGTGCGCATAAACTCTCCATATTCACGTAGCCAGGGCCGGCAGCAGGTGCGCGTACCCCGATATCGGCATCATCCTAAAGAGCAGCGGCTGAAAAGTCAGCAGGAATTCGCACCAGACTGTTACAAAAGATCGCGCTGTGCCAGGATTAGCACATCATCAGAAGGCACAGGAGAACCCTTATGGATGCACTGGAGTTATTGACCAATCGCCGCTCAGCTTCACGGCTGACTGAACCCGCTCCGGCAGGAGAGGTGTTGCAGAATATTCTGCATGCCGGTATGCGGGCACCCGATCACGGTACGCTGCGCCCGTGGCGTTTCGTCATTGCAGAGAATGAGGGGCGGGATCGGCTAAGCCGCGTACTGGAGCAGGCTGCCCGTGATAGCGCGCTGGAAGAAAAAGCCATTGCGAAAGCGGCGGCAGCGCCGTTTCGTGCCCCGATGGTGATAACCGTGATTGCCGACTACAAACCCTCTGAAAAAGTGCCACAGTGGGAGCAGGTTGTCTCTGCTGGCTGTGCCGTCATGGCGATGCAGATGGCCGCGCTGGCGCAAGGGTATAACGGCATCTGGCGCAGTGGCCCATGGACCGATCACCCTCACGTGCGGGCGGCTTTTAACTGCAAGGAAAAAGATGCGATTGTGGGGTTTCTCTATCTCGGCACGCCGCAGCTTAAAGCCAGCACCACGGTGGTCGCACCGGATACTGCAGAATTTGTCTCCTGGTTTTGATTCTTCCGCCTGCAATTTGACAGAATTGCAGGCGTCATGCGCAAAAACGCCGCATCCGTGCAGAGAAAGCTTACCTGCAGCAAGCCGCCAGGCTACCATCGCGTCATCATTTCCGTTAAAGCTGAAAGAAAGGATTTGCGCCTTCCATGCGTTTATTTATTGCTGAAAAACCGAGTCTGGCGCGCGCCATCGCAGAGGTGCTGCCAAAGCCGCATCGCCGCGGAGAGGGCTATATCGCCTGCGGCAACGATCAGGTTGTGACATGGTGCGTCGGGCATTTACTGGAGCAGGCGCAGCCTGACAGCTACGACAGCCGCTATGCCCGCTGGAATCTGGCCGATCTGCCTATTATTCCTGAAAAGTGGCGTCTGCAGCCGCGTCCCTCGGTAGCAAAACAGCTAAAGGCTATAGAAGGATTACTGCAGCAGGCCAGCGAAATTGTGCACGCCGGCGATCCGGATCGTGAAGGTCAGCTGCTGGTGGATGAGGTGCTGGATTATCTGCAGCTGCCGGCCGGGAAGCGCCAGCGGGTACAGCGCTGCCTGATCAACGATCTTAATCCGGCGGCCGTTGAACGTGCAGTCAGCCGGCTGCGGGAAAACCGCGAATTTATCCCGCTCTGCGTCTCAGCGCTGGCGCGTTCACGTGCTGACTGGCTGTATGGCATCAACATGACGCGCGCCTGGACCCTGCTTGGACGCAATGCCGGCTATGATGGCGTCTTATCGGTAGGGCGTGTGCAGACGCCGGTGCTCGGGCTGGTAGTCAGACGGGATGAAGAAATTGAGCACTTTGTACCCAAAGACTATTTTGAAGTGAAAGCGCATATCGTTACGCCGAAGGAGGAGCGCTTTGTTGCCAGCTGGGTGCCGAGCGACGCCTGCGAACCCTGGCAGGATGAAGAGGGGCGTGTCCTGCACCGGCCGCTGGCAGAGCACGTGCTGGCACGTATCCAGGGGCAGCCCGCACAGGTTACCGGCTATAACGACAGGCGTGAATCGGAAACCGCGCCGCTGCCGTTTTCGCTCTCCAGCCTCCAGATTGAGGCAGCAAAACGTTACGGGCTCAGCGCACAGAGCGTGCTGGACTGCTGCCAGCGCCTCTATGAGACGCATAAGCTTATTACCTATCCGCGTTCGGATAGCCGCTATTTACCCGATGAGCACTATGCCGGTCGTCATGCCGTACTGAAAGCGATCGCTGTCCACCAGCCCGATCTGACGCCGCCTGCTGACTTCAATGCGGAACAGAAAAACCGCTGCTGGGACGATAAAAAGGTTGATGCACACCATGCCATCATTCCTACCGCGCGTACCAGCAAAGTGGCACTGAGCGATAACGAAGCCCGAATCTATGCGCTGATTGCCCGGCAGTATCTGATGCAGTTCTGCCCGGATGCGCAATTCCGCAAATGCGTTATCGATCTGGAAATCGGGGGTGGCAAATTTGTGGCAAAAGCACGTTTCCTGGCGGAAGCGGGATGGCGGGCGCTGCTCGGGAACAAGGAGCGCGATGAGGAAAATGACGGCACGCCGCTGCCTGTAGTCAGTAAAGGCGATACGCTGCTGTGCGAGCGCGGTGAGCTACTGGAAAAGCAGACCCAGCCGCCACGGCCGTTCACTGATGCCACGCTCTTATCCGCCATGACGGGCATTGCGCGCTTTGTGCAGGATAAAGAATTAAAGAAAGTGCTGCGCGCGACCGATGGTTTAGGGACGGAGGCCACGCGGGCCGGCATTATCGAGCTGCTTTTTCGCCGGACTTTCCTGGTGAAAAAAGGTCGCTATATCCACTCAACAGAGGCGGGCAGAGCCCTGATCCACGCGCTGCCCGAGATGGCGGCGCGTCCGGATATGACGGCGCAGTGGGAGTCAACCCTGACGCGTATCAGCGAAAAAAGCTGCCGCTATGATGAGTTTATGCAGCCGCTGGTATCCACGCTGACCACGCTGATTGGAGAGGCGCGGCAACGGCCTTCTTTGCAGGCATTTAAAGGGCTGGCCGCCGCCTCGCCGGCGCGCAGTAAAGCAAAAAAACAGCGGCGAAAACCAAAGGAGACGCAATGAGCAGGTATACAACGGTAACGGTGCTGGCGCTGCTGGTTTGCAGCAGTGCAGCGCTGGCAAACCGGATGCCGGAGCCGGCACGTACGGGTAATACTGATGTGGTGGTGGATATGCCGGCAGAGGTCTGGACGCAGGGCCAGAATCGTCAGCAGAACAGCTGCCTTCAGTGCTGCATTTATGAAAATCGCAGCTATTCAGAAGGCGCAGTGGTCAAGGCCGAAGGGGTACTGCTGCAGTGCTCACGGGATGAAAAGGTACTGGGCACCAATCCGCTGCTCTGGAAAATCATTAAATAGGTAAGCGTGGCGCCCGGGCGCCACGCTCAGCGTTTACAGTTCGAACGTTGCCCAGACGGGCGCATGGTCAGACGGCTTCTCCATGCCGCGGATGGCATAATCGATACCGGCATCGACGCAGCGTGCAGCCAGCGGCTGGCTGGCCAGCAGCAGATCGATGCGCAGCCCGCGGTTATCATCAAATCCGCGCGAGCGGTAGTCAAACCAGGAAAACCGATCGTGGGTCGTCGGATTTCTGGCGCGCCAGGTATCCACCAGTCCCCACTGCAGCAGCCGATCCATCCACTCACGTTCTTCCGGCAGAAACGAGCATTTTCCGGTACGCAACCAGCGTTTGCGGCTCTCTTCACCGATCCCGATATCCAGGTCGGTGGCGCTGATATTCATGTCACCCATGATCAGCACCGGCTTGTCAGCGGCGGTGTGCTGCACCAGATAGTTCTGCAGATCGCGGTAAAACTTCTCTTTGGCCGGGAATTTAAGCGGATGGTCACGGCTTTCGCCCTGCGGAAAATAGCCGTTGATAACCGTGATGTTACCTGACGGACCCGGCACCTCGGCCATAATCAGCCGCCGCTGGGCGTCATCGTCATCGCCCGGAAAACCGCGCATGACCCGTACCGGCGCGGTTTTGGTCAGTAGCGCTACGCCGTAGTGCCCTTTTTGTCCATGATAGTTGACGTGATAGCCGAGCTGGCTGACCGCTTCAAGCGGGAACATCTCATCATGAACCTTGGTTTCCTGCAGGCCGATTACGTCAGGCTGATGCTGTTCCACCAGCGCGGCCAGCTGATGAGGGCGTGCACGCAACCCGTTGATGTTAAATGAAACAAATTTCATATCGCTGCCATTTTAATAACCTGTATGCGGCGCGATGGTAACGATTTTCAGGCAAAAAGTCATGCCCGAACGAAAGCTGGCAGTGGAGTAACAGAAAAGGGCAGGGTAAGGCTATCAGGGGAAGAGCGTACAGAACAGAGGATGGTGGCGGGAGAAGGATTCGAACCTTCGAAGTCGATGACGGCAGATTTACAGTCTGCTCCCTTTGGCCGCTCGGGAATCCCGCCTGGGATATAAAGCTCAGATTCAGGCACTGCAGAGTGATTCAGATGGTGGCGGGAGAAGGATTCGAACCTTCGAAGTCGATGACGGCAGATTTACAGTCTGCTCCCTTTGGCCGCTCGGGAATCCCGCCACTTGCCTGAATCTTTGTGCCTGAAGGCGGGGCGCATCATACCAAATGCGTTCCGCCTGTAAAGCACTGGATGTAAAAATAAAACCTGTTTGCCCGTTTTTTATGCGCAGCGCTGAAGAGTTAGACAATTCAGCGCGCTGGCACGCAAACGTCGCGCTTAAAGAATGATCGTACGGTTTCCATAAACAAACACGCGCTGACCGAGCACTTTATAGAGCGCGCGACTCAGCACATTTTTTTCCACATCGCGTCCGGCGCGCATCATCTCTTCTGCGGTATAGCTGTGATCCACGTTGATGACATCCTGCATGATGATCGGGCCTTCATCCAGGTTGTCATTCACATAGTGCGCCGTTGCGCCAATAATTTTAACGCCGCGTTCATACGCCTGATGATACGGACGTGCGCCGATAAAAGCGGGCAGGAACGAGTGATGAATATTGATGATCTGGTTAGGGTAGCGCTGGACAAAGGCGGGCGTCAGCACGCGCATATATTTTGCCAGCACGACGTAATCAGGCTGATAGCGGTCGATCTCTTCCGCCATGCGGTTGTCGTGCTCTTCGCGCGTCTTGCCTTCATGGCTGACCAGCACAAAAGGAATATCAAAGCGTTCTACCAGCGAGCGCAGCGTATCGTGATTTCCGATCACCGCCGCAATCTCCATATCCAGACCGCCAAACGCGCTTTTCATCAGCAGGTCACCCAGGCAGTGCGCCTCTTTTGTGACCAGAATAACAACGCGGCGGCGACCGGCAGTGTGCAGCTCACGTACGGATCCGGCAGGCAGGGCGCTATCCAGATCGGCCAGCAGCGTATTGTCGTTAAAAATGCCTTCCAGCTCGGTACGCATGAAAAAGCGGCCGGTACGGTGATCAACAAACTCATTGTTTTGCACAATGTTGAGTTCATGCTTGTAGCAAATGTTGGTGATCTTGGCGATCAGACCTTTGGCATCAGGGCAAATGGTCCGTAAAACTTTTCGTTGCAGTGTTTGCGCTTGCATCTCAATCAAGGTCCTGTCAAAGCGATAAGGGTATTACCATTGCGGCGGAGCGGGTATCAGCCACAACATTTTTTGTATTTTTTGCCAGAGCCGCAGGGGCAGCGATCGTTACGCCCGATTGCCGGCACTGTTCCATCGACATAGTACCAGCGACCCTCCTCCCGAAGAAAGCGTGAACGCTCGCTGATCGCTGACTCGTGCGCTTTTTCGCGGTAGCGCGCAAAAAAGGTCACAAAGGCTTCGTTCTCATGGATGCCATGATTACAACAGGTTACATTTAGTCCGAGCCAGGTGGTACCGGCAAAACTTTCAGATAAACGCGCCGTCAGATCGGCACTGCGCTGGCTGGCGTGCCAGGTATCTGTCAGATAAACTGCATTACCTGTGGCGTAGGCGGTATAGCGGGAGCGCATCAGCTGTTCAGCACTGAGTGGAATGGCATCGCCGTTTAAAAAGGGCTGACAACATAAGCTATACTGCTTTCCGCTGCAGCAGGGGCACTTTTCGGACACATCATCTCCTGAGAGTGGTTAACGTTATCATAAGCGTGCGCTATGGTAGCCGACTGCGTGGCATGATGCTACGTACCAGCAGCATCAGAGGTAAGATGAGAAAGGTCAAAATTGGACTGGCTCTGGGATCGGGCGCAGCAAAAGGCTGGGCGCATATTGGCGTCATCAATGCACTGGAGCATGCCGGTATCGAAATTGATGTAGTAGCCGGCTGTTCAGTAGGTGCGCTGGTGGGGGCGGCCTACACCAATGGTCACCTGGCAAAAATGGAAAAGTGGGTCAGCGCGTTTCGCTACTGGGACGTGATCCGCCTGATGGATCTTTCCTGGCAGCGCGGAGGATTGTTACGCGGCGATCGCGTTTTCAGCCACATTCGTCAGCTTATTCCACATGACCAGATTGAAGGCGGTTTGAAACCTTTTGGCGTGGTTGCCACAAACCTGAGCACCGGACGTGAACTCTGGCTGACTGAAGGCGATCTGCATCAGGCCGTGCGCGCTTCCTGTAGTATGCCAGGCTTATTACCACCCGTTGGCTACAATGGATACTGGCTGGTAGATGGTGCTGTGGTGAATCCGGTACCCATCTCTCTGACCCGGGCGCTCGGCGCAGACATTGTTATTGCAGTCGATCTTCAGCATGATGCGCATCTGATGCAGCAGGATCTGCTGTCAGTGACGCCGGAAAACGGTGACGATGTGGCAGAGGCGCTTTCGTGGGGCAAAAAATTGCGTCAGCGTCTGATGGGGTTTACACGCCATCGTGCGGCACAGACGCCCGGCGCAATGGAGATCATGTCGACGTCAATTCAGGTGCTGGAAAACCGGCTTAAACGTAACCGCATGGCGGGCGATCCGCCGGATGTGCTGATTCAGCCGTTTTGTCCGCAGATTTCAACGCTGGATTTTCATCGTGCTGAAGAGGCTATGGCTGCCGGTAAGGCGGCCGTAGAGAAAAAAATGGATGAACTATTACCGCTGGTCCGTAGCAGATAGTCAGTTGTTCATTCAGGGGGGTTGTCGCTGATGACAATAATTAAAGGCGCAACTGCATTTTATGAACCACTATTGCAATATCTGGTACGCAGGGGGAGAGAATGGAAAAACCACTACTCGGCAAAAAGATACTCATTGTCGAAGATGAGGTCGTTTTCCGTTCATTGCTGGAAAATGTACTAATCAGCCTGGGGGCAACAGCCCTGGAGGCAGGTGATGGGCTGGAAGGCCTCGACATTCTGTCGGCGCACCACGCCGATCTGGTGATTTGCGATCTGGAAATGCCCCGGATGGGCGGCATTCCTTTTGTTGAGCATCTGCGCAGTCACGGTAATACGGTGCCTGTTCTGGTGATATCAGCCACCCAGAACATGGCGGATATCGCGCATGTTTTGCGGCTTGGCGTGCAGGACGTGTTATTAAAACCGCTGAAAAATATCGAACGCTTCCGTGAAGCCGTTTTTGAGTGTCTTTATCCCTCAATGTTCACCTCCAAAGTGGAGGAGGATGAGCAGCTGTTTCAGGACTGGGATGCGCTGGCACGCGATCCAATCGCCGCGGCAAAATTGCTGAAACAGCTGCAACCGCCGGTTCAGCAAACTATTGCGCACTGCCGCATCAATTACCGACAGTTGACCATGGCGGAACAGCCAGGACTGGTGCTCGATATCGCTGCGCTTTCTGATAAAGATCTCGCTTTTTACTGCCTCGATGTAACCCGGGCAGGCGATAACGGCGTGCTGGCTGCTCTGCTGCTGCGGGCTCTGTTCAACGGTTTGCTGCAGGAGCAGCTATCCGGACAGCATCATCGGTTGCCGGAACTCAACGGCCTGCTGCGTCAGGTGAATATGCTGCTGCGTCAGGCAAACCTGACCGGGCAATTTCCGCTTTTAGTGGGGTATTACCATCGCGAATTGCGTAAATTGATTCTGGTATCAGCAGGTCTTAATGCAACGCTGCATCTGGAAAACAACCAGCTGCAGTTAAACAGCGGTGTGCCGCTGGGAACGATGGGGGGCACCCATCTCAATCAAATTTCACAGCATACTGATGCCTGGCAATGCCATGTCTGGGGCGCCGGAGGCAGGCTTCGTCTGATGTTATCGAGCGAAGAATAAGCAGTTAAACAGCGGGTTAAATCAGTTAAGCAACAGCGCCAGACCTATCCTTTACATTTGGGTAAAAGTCTTAAATTCCATGGATTAAGTTTATCCAGGATAATTCCGCCTGATACTAACTGATATACTCATTTCGTTTTTTAAACCGACATATCAAGTATTAACTTGAGCGGCCTATTAAGAGAGGTATTTGATGTCTGCCTATAAGTCAAAAGTAAAAAAAGCGGTAATCCCGGTTGCAGGTTTAGGTACGCGTATGCTGCCAGCGACCAAAGCTATTCCAAAAGAGATGTTACCGCTGGTCGATAAGCCGTTGATCCAGTATGTCGTAAATGAGTGTATTGCCGCGGGCATTAATGAAATTGTGCTGGTTACGCACTCTTCTAAAAACTCAATCGAAAACCACTTTGATACCAGTTTTGAACTGGAAGCCATGCTGGAGAAGCGTGTCAAGCGTCAGCTGCTGGATGAAATCCAGTCTATCTGCCCGCCACACGTTACCATTATGCAGGTGCGTCAGGGTATCGCTAAAGGCCTGGGCCATGCGGTGATGTGTGCACATCCGCTGGTAGGCGATGAGCCGGTAGCGGTCATTCTGCCAGACGTTATCATCGACGAATATGAGTCAAACCCGACCAAAGACAACCTGGCAGAGATGCTGGCGCGTTTTGAAGAAACCGGTCACAGCCAGATCATGGTTGAGCCAGTTGCAGACGTGACGGCATACGGTGTGGTTGACTGCAAAGGTGCCGAGCTGAGCGCGGGCCAGAGTGCACCTATGGTGGGTGTGGTTGAGAAGCCAAAAGCGAATGAAGCGCCTTCTAACCTCGCGGTAGTGGGTCGTTATGTTCTCTCTGCTGACATCTGGCCTCTGCTGGCAAAAACCCCTCCGGGCGCAGGCGGCGAAGTTCAGCTGACCGACTCTATCGCTATGCTGATGGAAAAAGAGACTGTAGAAGCCTATCACCTGACTGGCGTGAGCCATGACTGTGGTAACAAGCTGGGTTACATGCAGGCTTTTGTTGAGTACGGCGTACGTCACCCGGTGCTGGGCAAAGATTTTGCACAGTGGCTGGACAACGCGGTAGGCAATAAAAAGTAATTCATTAAGCACAGGATAATTTAATGAAAGTCACTGTATTTGGTATCGGCTATGTCGGTCTGGTTCAGGCTGCGGTGTTGGCCGAAGTCGGACATGACGTTCTCTGCATTGATGTCGACGCAAACAAAGTCGAAAACCTGAAAAAAGGTGTGATCCCGATTTTCGAACCGGGTCTGACACCGCTGGTGATGTCCAATTATGAATCGGGCCGCCTGAAATTCAGTACTGACGCCAAAGAGGGCGTCAATCACGGTGTGATGCAATTTATTGCTGTTGGTACACCGCCTGACGAAGATGGTTCTGCCGATCTGAAATATGTGACCGCGGTAGCGCGTACCATTGCAGAACACATGAACGATCACAAAGTCGTTATCGATAAATCAACGGTGCCGGTTGGCACGGCCGATCGCGTACGCAGTGTGATGCAGGATACGCTGAAACAGCGTGGTGCCAGCGTTGCTTTTGATGTGGTTTCCAATCCGGAATTCCTCAAAGAGGGTGCGGCAGTTAATGACTGCATGCGACCAGAGCGTATTGTCGTCGGTACTGATAATGATGATGTCGTGGAACTGCTGCGCGAGCTCTATGAGCCGTTCAACCGTAACCACGATCGTATGATCCTGATGGATATCCGCAGTGCAGAGCTGACAAAATATGCGGCAAACTGCATGCTGGCGACCAAAATCAGCTTTATGAACGAGATTTCTAATCTTGCTGAGCTGCTGGGTGCCGACGTGGAGAAAGTCCGTCAGGGTATCGGTTCTGATTCCCGTATCGGCTATCACTTTATCTATCCTGGCTGCGGCTACGGCGGTTCCTGCTTCCCGAAAGATGTGCAGGCGCTGATCCGTACAGCAGAGTCTATTGGCTACCAGCCGCGCCTGCTGCAGGCGGTGGAAGAGGTCAATGACGCGCAGAAAAACAAGCTACCTGCCTTTATCAAGCGCCATTTTGGTAACGATCTGCGTGGTAAAACGTTTGCACTGTGGGGTCTGGCGTTTAAGCCAAACACCGACGATATGCGTGAAGCCTCCAGCCGTGTGCTGATGGAAGCGTTATGGGAAGCGGGCGCGTCGGTTCAGGCTTACGATCCGGAAGCGATGGAAGAAGCGCAGCGCATTTATGGTCATCGTGACGATCTGAAACTCACCGGGACTAAAGAAGCGGCGCTGCAGGGCGCTGATGGTCTGGTTATCTGTACCGAGTGGCAGAATTTCCGGGCACCTGATTTTGACGTAATTAAAAATGCGCTAAAACAACCCGTGATTTTTGATGGCCGTAACCTGTATGATCCAGAGCGTATCAGCAAACGCGGTTTCGTTTATTATGCAATCGGCCGCGGAGCGTCTATTCAAATTGCGTAATAAATGAGGGATGTATGAATTTTCTGGTTACCGGCGCAGCAGGATTTATCGGTTTTCACGTAAGCCAGCGTTTGCTCGCTGCCGGTCACCAGGTTGTCGGTATCGATAACCTGAATGACTATTATGATGTCAGCCTGAAACAGGCTCGCCTCGATCAGATTTTACCGCATCCCGCATTTACTTTTATTAAAATGGACCTGGCCGACCGCCAGGCCATTTCTTCTCTGTTTGAACAGCACGCGTTTGAGCGTGTTATCCATCTGGCCGCACAGGCGGGTGTGCGTTACTCTATTGATAACCCGCACGCTTATGCAGATGCCAACCTTATCGGTCATCTGAATATTCTGGAAGGCTGCCGTCATCATAAGATTGGCCACCTTCTGTATGCATCCTCAAGCTCTGTTTACGGGCTGAATCGCAAAATGCCGTTCTCCACCGATGACACCGTTGATCATCCGGTTTCTCTCTATGCGGCCACTAAAAAAGCCAACGAACTGATGTCGCATACTTACTCGCACCTTTATCAGCTGCCGACGACCGGACTGCGTTTCTTTACGGTTTATGGTCCATGGGGCCGGCCCGATATGGCGCTGTTTAAATTCACCCGTGCCATGCTGGCAGGTGAGGCGATCGACGTTTACAACCGCGGTGAGATGACGCGCGACTTTACCTATATAGACGATATCGCAGAGGCCATTGTTCGCCTGCAGGCGGTTGTGCCGCAGCCTGACAGCGCATGGAGCGTAGAGCAAGGTTCACCCGCCAGCAGCTCTGCGCCTTATCGGGTATATAATATTGGCAACAGTCAGCCCACGCGCCTGATGACCTATATTGAGTCGCTTGAAAAAGCGCTGGGCATTGAGGCGCAGAAAAACATGCTGCCTATGCAGCCTGGCGATGTTCTGGGCACCAGCGCAGATACGCAGCCTCTCTATGACGCTATTAATTTCCGGCCTCAGACCAGCGTAGAGCAGGGCGTCCAGCAGTTTGTCGACTGGTATCGCGATTTTTATCAGAAATAAGCCCGTAAAAAAGGAAGCCGCGGGCTTCCTTTTTTTTACCTGGCGAAACGGATACTGCAGTAAAAGTGCAGGCAGTAAAAACGAAGCACGCCGGATTTACAGCAGGAAATCGTCCAGCTGTTTACCCTCTTCAATCGCTTTTTTAATGACAGCAGGCGTGCGTCCCTGACCGGTCCATGTGCGGTTTTCACCATTTTCATCCACATAGCTGTACTTAGCGGGACGAGCAGCACGACGTGCTTTGGTTACCGTTTTATTTTCTGATAACGCGTTCAGCAGTTCATTAGGATCGATACCGTCAGCCAGCAACATTTCACGATACTGTTCCAGTTTGCGGCTGCGTTCCGCATTCTCAGCCTGAGCATGACTCTCTTCTTCACGACGCTCATTAACCACTACGTCAAGTTTTTCCAGCATCTCTTCCAGTGTTTCCAGAGAGCATTCGCGAGCCTGAGCACGCAATGTACGGATATTATTAAGGATTTTAAGTGCTTCGCTCATTGTTCTTATCTCAGAATATAAAAAAGGAGTGGTTAAGCCGTTCCATAATAGTGTCGGGAATATATAACTGCAATAGAGAAGCCTGAGTGATGACATTTATTTATTGTTTGGTTATTTCAGCAGAGTTAATTATTCATAGCTGAGCTGCATAAATTATCCACGATATGTCACGCTGCGTGATAGCTATTCCATTTTACTGAATTAATTTAACCGCTATTAGTGTTTTAACCGCAGCGCGCCGGCATTGATTTTCAGCAGCAGCAGCCTGGCTTTCTGCTGCGGTAAACCCTGCACGTTGTGAGGTGCTCTGCGACAATACATTTGTGTTAAACTGCTGCACCCTGAATTTAGTATCCCTGGAGAGACTGGTAAGTGGCTCAACTCTATTTCTATTACTCGGCGATGAATGCGGGAAAATCTACCGCACTGCTGCAATCTTCTTATAACTATCAGGAGCGCGGCATGCGTACCCTGGTCTATACCGCAGAGATAGACGATAGATTTGGTGCCGGCGTGGTCAGCTCACGAATCGGGCTCTCTTCGCCCGCCTGTCTGTATAATGACAAAACAGAACTGGCGGAGGCGATAGCAGAAGAACATGCGCGCCAGCCCGTACACTGCGTGCTGGTGGATGAAAGCCAGTTCCTGACGCGTGAGCAGGTTTATGCGCTCTCTGATGTCGCAGACAATCTTGATATTCCGGTTCTCTGCTACGGCCTGCGCACTGACTTCCGCGGTGAGCTGTTCACCGGCAGCCAGTACCTTCTTGCCTGGGCCGATAAACTGGTGGAGCTTAAAACAATTTGCCACTGCGGCCGTAAAGCCAGTATGGTGCTGCGCCTTGACGGGGAGGGCAGACCGTTTAGCGAAGGGGAGCAGGTCGTAATTGGTGGTAACGAGCGTTATATATCTGTATGCCGGAAACATTACAAGCAGGCGATTAATCTGGGCACGCGCGACGCCATATATGGTGCTAATCCGCCGCCGCTTTAATTGGCCAGCCATAAAAAAACCCGCCGCAGCGGGTTTTTTATTTTCAGCAGGTTACGCTTTCTTTACTTTTTTTTCCCGCGCGGCAGGCTGGAGTTCACAGATTTCTGCAGAAGGCACGTCCGTTTCTGAATAATCACGTCCGTAGAACGTATCCAGCATAATCTGTTTTAGCTCAGCAATTAATGGATAGCGTGGGTTGGCACCGGTGCACTGATCGTCAAAAGCATCTTCAGCCAGCTTATCAACCTTCGCCAGAAAGTCTGCTTCCTGCACACCCGCTTCGCGAATAGAGGCAGGAATACCGAGTTGCACTTTCATTTCATCCAGCCATGCAAGCAGTTTTTCAATTTTTTGCGCCGTACGGTCACCGGGCTGAGTCAGGCCGAGGTGGTCAGCAATCTCCCCATAGCGGCGCCGCGCCTGCGGCCTGTCATACTGACTAAAGGCTGTCTGTTTCGTCGGGTTATCATTGGCGTTATAGCGAATGACGTTACCAATAAGCAGGGCGTTTGCCAGCCCGTGCGGGATATGGAACTCTGAGCCAAGCTTATGGGCCATAGAGTGGCATACCCCAAGGAAAGCGTTGGCAAAAGCGATGCCGGCGATAGTGGCTGCGTTATGAACCCGTTCACGTGCGACCGGGTTTTTAGCACCATCGCGATAGCTGGCGGGCAGGTTCTCTTTGAGCAGTTTCAGTGCCTGCAGCGCCTGTCCATCGGAATACTCATTGGCAAGCACTGAGACATAGGCCTCCAGCGCATGCGTCACTGCATCAAGGCCGCCAAAGGCGCAGAGCGAGCGCGGCATATCCATCACCAGGTTGGCATCCACAATGGCCATATCCGGCGTTAATGCGTAATCTGCCAGCGGATATTTTTGCCCGGTGGCGTCATCGGTGACAACGGCAAAAGGTGTAACTTCTGAACCCGTGCCTGACGTTGTGGTAATGGCGACCATGCGGGCTTTCACGCCCATTTTCGGGAAGGTATAAATACGCTTGCGGATATCCATGAAACGCAGCGCCAGCTCTTCAAAATGTGTTTCCGGATGCTCATACATCACCCACATGATTTTTGCCGCATCCATCGGCGAGCCGCCGCCCAGCGCAATAATCACGTCGGGCCGGAAACTGTGCATCTGCTCGGCGCCCTTGCGGACAATGCTCAGGGTCGGGTCAGCTTCCACCTCAAAGAATATCTCAGTTTCGATACCCTGTGACTTCAGCACCCGTGTAACCTGATCGGCATAGCCGTTATTAAACAAAAAGCGATCGGTAACGATAAACGCACGTTTAGCACCCTCAGCCGCCACCTCTTCCAGCGCAATCGGAAGGGAGCCGCGGCGAAAGTAAATAGACTTCGGTAACTTATGCCACAACATATTTTCTGCTCGCTTAGCCACAGTTTTTTTATTGATCAGATGTTTGGGGCCGACGTTTTCAGAGATAGAGTTGCCTCCCCAGGAGCCGCAGCCCAGCGTCAGAGAAGGCGCCAGTTTAAAGTTATACAGGTCGCCGATGCCGCCCTGCGAGGCCGGGGTGTTGATCAAAATGCGGGCGGTCTTCATCTTGTCGCCAAAATAGTGGATCCGCCCGGACTCATTATCCTGATCGGTGTAGAGGCAGGAGGTATGGCCAATGCCGCCCATAGCGACCAGTTTCTCAGCTTTTTCTACCGCATCCGTAAAATCTTTTGCACGATACATCGCCAGCGTTGGTGAGAGCTTTTCATGCGCAAAAGGTTCCGATTCATCAACGGCTGAAACCTCACCGATTAAAATTTTGGTACTCTGCGGGACGCTGATGCCGGCAAGCGCAGCAATGTTGCAGGCGGGCTGTCCCACAATTGCCGCGTTCAGCGCGCCATTTTTCAGCAGGATGCTCTGTACTGCACTCAGTTCATGACCCTGCAGCAGATAGCCGCCGTGGCTGGCAAAGCGTTCACGGACCGCGTCATAGACCGCATCAACAATAATGACCGACTGTTCAGAGGCACAAATAACGCCGTTATCAAACGTTTTCGACATCAAAATTGAGGCGACCGCCCGTTTAATATCGGCCGTTTCGTCAATGACCACCGGCGTATTGCCAGCGCCAACGCCGATAGCCGGTTTACCCGAGCTGTAAGCCGCTTTAACCATCCCCGGGCCGCCTGTCGCCAGAATCAGATTAATATCCGGATGATGCATCAGCTGGTTAGAAAGCTCGACCGAAGGCGCGTCGATCCAGCCGATAATATCCCGGGGGGCACCTGCCGCGACAGCCGCCTGCAGCACAATATCGGCGGCTTTATTGGTGGCATCTTTTGCGCGCGGATGCGGAGAAAAGATAATGCCGTTACGGGTTTTCAGGCTGATAAGCGCCTTGAAAATAGCGGTGGAGGTTGGGTTGGTAGTAGGGACTATACCGCAGATAAGGCCAATGGGTTCGGCAATGGTAATGGTGCCAAAGGTGTCATCGCTTGCCAGCACGCCACAGGTTTTCTCATCCTTGTAAGCGTTGTAGATATATTCTGAAGCAAAATGATTTTTGATTACTTTATCTTCAACGATACCCATGCCCGATTCCGCTACCGCCATTTTGGCTAGCGGAATGCGGGCATCTGCCGCCGCCAGCGCCGCGGCGCGAAAGATTGCATCAACCTGTTCCTGATTAAAACTGGCAAATTCACGCTGCGCGCGTTTTACGCGTTCAACCAGTGCATTGAGTTCGGCAACATTGGTTACGGCCATAATACTCTCCTGAGGAAGTTAAACTTTTTTAGTAAACAGGCCAGCGCAGAGAAAGAAATCAGCTAAGGTTTGACTGTGGCTGGCCTGGCTGTTTAGTAAAAAGGTCTGACGTGAATAATTTACTGCCCCCAGCGTAGCGCTGCTGGAAGGGCATAATCATGATGCAGATCAAGGGATGCTGCAGGGGAATAGTGGCCAGCTAGATCGTTTACCACTAAAGGTAGCGTTTTTTAGACGCTGCCGTTCTGCAGGCCTAATCAGACACAGACAGATTTTTATGCCATAGCTGTAGCGGACATATAGCAGATATTTCTGCCATTACGGCTGTTTTTCAGCAGACATATGCACTACATTAAGCGCGTTTTTTTGACTTTTTCAGGAGCCTGTTGTGACCCCCGTGCTACTCGATCTCTCCGGCTACATAAAATTTTTTGTTGGCCTGTTTGCGCTGGTGAATCCGGTAGGCATTATTCCGGTTTTCATCAGCATGACCAGCTATCAGGCGGCGGCTGAACGCAATAAAACCAACCTTACAGCTAACCTTGCAGTCGCTATTATTCTCTGGACGTCACTGTTTCTTGGGGATGGCATCCTGCATCTTTTTGGTATTTCAATCGACTCATTCCGTATTGCAGGCGGCATACTGGTTGTCACCATTGCCATGTCTATGATCAGCGGCAAGCTGGGCGAAGATAAGCAAAACAAGCAGGAAAAATCAGAAACGGCTATTCGTGAAAGTATTGGTGTAGTGCCGCTGGCGCTGCCACTTATGGCAGGACCGGGCGCGATCAGTTCCACGATAGTCTGGAGCTCACGCTATCATAGCTGGCTTAATTTGCTGGGTTTTACGGTGGCTATTGCAGTATTCGCCTTTTGCTGCTGGCTGTTGTTCAGAGCGGCGCCATTAATGGTGCGGGTATTAGGTCAGACCGGCATTAACGTTATTACCCGTATTATGGGCTTATTATTGATGGCATTGGGTATTGAATTTGTCGTTACCGGTATTAAAGCTATTTTTCCGGGTTTACTAAATTAATTCAGACTTGATTTTAGCCAAAAAAGATCTTTATGAACCAAAAGGGTGCATCACGTGGTGCGGGTGCACTCTTTTGGTGAAATTATTTGCCATTCTACTTTTACGGTATTTTTTATCACTTTCGCTACTTCTCTCCCTCCTTCCGCGTAATGTCCGCTTTTTATTGTGATAATTGTCACAGGTTTACCTGCTGCTAAATGGTTTTTTAATGTGATTAGCTGTGCCTGATCTGGCAGAGAGTCGCTGAATATCCCGCCCTGAAGTAAAAACACCCTATATTTGCTTAGAAGCGTGTTGATATTTAATAAGTGAGTGCATAATCGCCAGAAATGCATTTATTTTCTTATTTTTCAGTTTCTTAACTAATATTTAGCGGTAAAAATTAACGCTTTCAACGTTATCCCGGACGTGATAAAAGAGAAATGGTTAACATTTTTCTGCATTGGCTTTGGCGCAATGGGATAGCTTCTGATAATTTCTGGCACTCTCTGGATTTTTATCGCTCTTTCAGCAGATGTGTACGCTTTTTGCTTATTAACACGCTGGTGAAGCCGCGGGCCGCAGTTATACCGGTAGAAAATTTCAGGAGCCGGGCGCTGTACTTATTCACTATCAAAAATATTGTGTGAGTCGCCAGCAGACATCTGCGCCCGCTGGCGGCTTATCGAGGTAACCCGGAAGGGTGCAGGGGTCTGCGTCCGACAGAGACGACGATCGCCCGGTTAACGGGATAAGTCAGGCGATATAGCGCACTGACGACAATAATAAAACTGGAGCATAACAATGAACAACATCACGAAAAAAAATCTGATTGCTGCCGGCGTTCTGGCGGCAATTTCCTCTCTGGCAGGGAATGCCGCGCTGGCTGCAACGGTACCGGCTGGCGTTGAGCTTGCCGCTAAACAGGAGCTGGTACGCGGTAACGGTGACGAAGTGCAGTCGCTCGATCCGCATAAAATTGAGGGTGTTCCGGAAGACAATATTGCCCGCGATCTCTATGAAGGCCTCATCGTCAGCGATGCCAGCGGCAAACCGGTTCCGGGCGTGGCGGAGAGCTGGGAAAACAAAGATTTTAAAGTCTGGACTTTCCACCTGCGTAAAAATGCTAAATGGTCTAACGGTGAGCCGGTCACTGCACAGGATTTCGTCTATAGCTGGCAGCGCCTGGTGGATCCGAAAACGGCATCACCTTACGCCAGCTATCCGCAGTATGGCCACATAGCTAACGTTGATGAGATTATTGCCGGTAAAAAACCGACCTCTGAACTGGGCGTAAAAGCGCTGGATGATCATACGCTGGAAGTTACACTGAGCCAGCCGGTGCCTTATTTTTATAAACTGCTGATTAATGCTGTGATGTCACCGGTCTATAAGCCTGCCATTGAGAAGTCGGGCGATCAGTGGACACAGCCGCAGAACTGGGTGGGTAACGGCGCATTTAAACTGGAGGCGCACGTTATTAACGAGCGCGTCACGCTGGTACGTAATCCGCAATACTGGGATAACGAACATACCGTACTCAACAAAGTCACTTTCCTGCCAATCAACTCGGAAGTCAGCGATGTGAACCGCTATTTTTCTGAAAATGGCAGCGATATCACCTATAACAACATGCCGATTGAGCTGTTCAAAAAGCTGCAGCGCGATAACGGCAAAGAGCTGATGGTAAAACCCTATCTCTGCACCTATTACTATGAAATCAATAACCAGAAAGCACCTTTTACCGATGCCCGCGTACGTACCGCGCTGAAGCTGGGTCTGGATCGCGACATCATGGTGAATAAGGTACTGGCACAGGGCCAGCTGCCCGCCTATAGCTATACACCGCCGGCAACCGATGGCATGGAACTGCTGCCGCCGGACTGGTTTAAATGGGATCAGAACAAGCGTAATGAAGAAGCTAAAAAACTGCTGGCGGAAGCAGGCTACACCGCAGATAAGCCGCTGACGTTTAATCTGCTGTACAACACCTCAGACCTGCATAAAAAGCTGGCTATCGCGGCTTCTTCAATCTGGAAAAAGAATCTCGGCGTTAATATTAAGCTGGAGAATCAGGAGTGGAAAACCTTCCTCGATACCCGTCATCAGGGCAACTACGACGTTTCACGTGCGGCCTGGTGTGCAGACTATAACGAACCGACTTCCTTCCTGAACACCATGCTGTCAGACAGCAGCAGTAATACCGCGCACTATAAGAGCGCTGATTTTGACAAAGTGATCCATGACGCCGTCAAAGCTGCCGATGAAAAAGCACGCGTGGCTGATTACCAGCAGGCAGAGCAGATTCTGGATAAAGACAGCGCCATTGTGCCGGTCTATTACTATGTTAACGCCCGTCTGGTTAAGCCTTATGTAGGCGGCTATACCGGTAACGATCCGCTGGATAAAACGCTGGATAAGAACCTGTACATCATCAAGCACTAATAGCACACAGGCTATCGACAGTGGCGGTGCTGCGGCGCCGCTTTTTTGACTTTGTGAAGCAACAGCCTGGCAGGTATGGCAATGTTAAAATTTATTCTGCGTCGGCTTCTGGAAGCGATTCCGACGCTCTTTATTCTGATCACCATTTCGTTCTTTATGATGCGTTTAGCACCGGGTAGTCCGTTTACCGGTGAGCGCACGCTGTCACCTGAGGTGATGGCTAACATTGAAGCCAAATATCACCTCAACGATCCCATCGGCAAACAGTACCTCAGCTATCTGGTCCAGCTGGCGCACGGCGATTTCGGGCCCTCATTCAAATATAAAGACTATTCAGTTAACTATCTGGTAGGGCATGCCTTTCCGGTCTCCGCGAAGCTGGGGCTGGCAGCCTTTTTCCTTGCAGTGATTCTGGGGGTAACCGCCGGCGTGATCGCGGCGCTAAAGCAGAACAGTTTGTGGGACTATGCCGTCATGGGGGTGGCGATGACCGGCATTGTTATCCCGAGCTTTGTCGTGGCGCCGCTGCTGGTTCTGATCTTTGCCATTACGCTGCGCTGGCTACCGGGCGGTGGCTGGAACGGCGGGCAGTGGAATTACATGCTGCTGCCGATGGTGGCGCTTTCGCTGGCTTATATCGCCAGTATCGCCCGTATCACGCGCGGTTCAATGATTGAAGTCATGCACTCAAACTTCATCCGTACGGCGCGGGCAAAAGGGTTGCCGCTGCGCCGTATCGTACTGCGTCATGCGCTGAAGCCTGCGCTATTGCCGGTGCTCTCCTATATGGGGCCAGCCTTTGTCGGCATCATCACCGGTTCAATGGTAATTGAGTCTATTTACGGCCTGCCCGGTATCGGTCAGCTGTTTGTTAACGGAGCGCTAAACCGCGACTACTCACTGGTGATGAGCCTGACGATTCTGGTTGGCGTGCTGACTATTCTGTTCAATGCGATCGTTGATGTGCTCTACGCCGTTATTGATCCAAAGATTCGCTATTAAGGGTGGAGCACGCTCATGATGTTAAGCAAAAAAAACAGTGACGTGGTGGATGCCTTCAGTGAAAAGCTGGAGGTGGAGGGGCGCAGTCTGTGGCAGGATGCACGCCGACGCTTTATTCACAACCGCGCGGCGCTGATCAGCCTGCTGGTATTGTTGCTGATTGCCCTGTTTGTAGTGTTTGCACCGATGCTGGCGCAGTTTAACTATGATGATACCGACTGGGCAATGATGTCGTCGCCGCCGGATAGTGTCTCAGGTCACTGGTTTGGTACCGACTCCTCCGGACGCGATCTGCTGGTGCGGGTGGCGATTGGCGGTCGTATTTCGCTGATGGTGGGTATCGCGTCCGCACTGATAGCGGTGCTGGTGGGCACGCTCTATGGCTCTCTGGCGGGCTATCTCGGCGGCAGGATCGACTCAGTGATGATGCGTATTCTGGAAATCCTCAACTCCTTTCCGTTTATGTTTTTTGTGATCCTGCTGGTGACCTTTTTCGGCCGCAATATTCTGCTGATTTTCGTGGCTATCGGTATGGTCTCCTGGCTCGACATGGCGCGTATTGTGCGGGGTCAGACGCTGGGGCTAAAACGTAAAGAGTTTATCGAGGCGGCTCAGGTAGGGGGCGTCTCCACGGCCAGTATTGTGCTGCGCCACATTGTACCCAACGTGCTGGGCGTGGTGGTGGTCTATGCCTCACTGCTGGTACCCAGCATGATTCTGTTTGAATCCTTCCTGAGTTTCCTGGGACTGGGTACGCAGGAGCCGCTCAGTAGCTGGGGCGCGCTGCTGAGTGACGGAGCAAACTCTATGGAAGTCTCTCCGTGGCTGCTGATGTTCCCGGCCGGCTTTCTGGTCGTCACGCTGTTCTGTTTTAATTTTATCGGCGATGGCCTGCGTGATGCCCTCGATCCGAAAGATCGCTAAGGAGTTTCCCGATGAGTTTTGAAACCACAACGCCAGCGCGTGCTGTGCCGGCGGGAAGCCCGGAACTGCTGCTGAATGTGCAGGATCTGCGCGTAACCTTCACAACGCATGACGGCGACGTTACCGCCGTAAACGATCTCAACTTCTCTCTGCGTGCCGGGGAAACCCTTGGCATTGTAGGCGAGTCAGGCTCCGGCAAATCGCAGACGGCGTTTGCCCTGATGGGGCTGCTGGCAAAGAATGGCCGCATTGGCGGATCGGCACGGTTTAACGGACAGGAGATCCTGAATCTGCCCGAGGGCAAGCTGAATAAGCTGCGCGCGGAGCAGATTGCCATGATCTTTCAGGACCCCATGACCTCTCTGAATCCCTATATGCGGGTAGGGGAGCAGCTGATGGAAGTTCTCCAGCTGCATAAGGGCATGAACAAGGCGCAGGCGTTTGAAGAGTCGGTACGTATGCTTGATGCGGTGAAGATGCCGGAAGCACGAAAGCGCATGAAGATGTATCCGCACGAATTTTCAGGCGGTATGCGCCAGCGTGTGATGATCGCCATGGCGCTGATGTGTCGTCCGAAGCTGCTGATTGCCGATGAGCCCACCACCGCGCTGGATGTGACGGTCCAGGCGCAGATCATGACGCTGCTTAATGAACTGAAGCGCGAATTCAACACCGCTATCATTATGATCACGCACGATCTTGGCGTGGTGGCCGGGATCTGCGACAAAGTGCTGGTGATGTATGCCGGACGGACCATGGAGTATGGCCGCGCCCGCGATGTGTTTTATCAGCCGGCACATCCATACTCTATCGGCCTGCTGAATGCGGTACCGCGGCTTGATGCAGAGGGCGAGTCACTGACGACCATTCCCGGTAATCCGCCTAACCTGCTGCGGTTGCCGCAGGGCTGTCCGTTCCAGCCACGCTGCGCCTGGGCAATGGAGGTATGCGCCGCGCCACCGCCGCTGGAGCCTTTTGCCGACGGACGCCTGCGTGCCTGCTTCAAACCGGTGGAGGAGCTGGTATGAGCACCGTTGCGGAAGAGAAAAAAGTGCTGCTGGAGATAGCCGATCTCAAAGTGCATTTTGAAATTAAAGATGGCAAACAGTGGTTCTGGCAGCCGCCTAAAACGCTGAAAGCGGTAGATGGCGTCAGCCTGCGGCTGTATGAGGGCGAAACGCTGGGCGTAGTAGGCGAGTCAGGCTGCGGTAAATCGACGCTGGCGCGCGCTATTATCGGGCTGGTAAAAGCCACCGAAGGGCGCGTCGCCTGGCTGGGACGCGATCTGCTGGGGCAGAGTGCGGAAGAGTGGCGTCAGGCGCGCAGTGATATTCAGATGATTTTCCAGGACCCGCTGGCGTCACTGAACCCGCGTATGACTATCGGCGATATCATTGCTGAACCGCTGCGCACCTATTATCCAAAGATGCCGCGTCAGGAAGTCAAAGATAAAGTCAAAGCGATGATGATGAAAGTCGGCCTGCTGCCGAATCTTATCAACCGCTATCCGCATGAGTTTTCAGGTGGCCAGTGTCAGCGTATCGGCATCGCGCGCGCACTGATCCTGGAGCCGAAGCTGATTATCTGTGATGAGCCGGTCTCGGCGCTGGATGTCTCTATCCAGGCGCAGGTGGTGAATCTGCTGCAGAAACTGCAGCGCGAGATGGGGCTGTCGCTGATCTTCATTGCGCACGATCTGGCGGTGGTGAAACATATCTCCGATCGCGTGCTGGTGATGTATCTGGGCCACGCCGTTGAGCTGGGCACCTATGATGCGGTGTACAACAATCCGCAGCATCCCTATACCCGGGCGCTGATGTCAGCGGTACCGATTCCCGATCCGGATCTGGAGAAAAATAAGCAGATCCAGCTACTGGACGGGGAGTTGCCTTCGCCGATCAATCCGCCTTCAGGCTGCGTGTTTCGTACCCGCTGTCCGATTGCCGGACCGGAATGTGCCAAAACCCGACCGCTGCTGGAGGGCAGTTTCCGCCATGCGGTATCCTGCCTGAAAGTGGATCCGCTTTGACACCCGTGAGCAGGCGGTAAACAGCAAAACGCCGGGCAAAAGCCCGGCGTTTTTATGTCTGACTTATTCGCGCCAGAGAATATGGCAGAGCTTATGATCTTTCTCACGGCACAGCAGCACGCGTGCAAATACATCCGTGACAGGCTCGCCGTCAGCTTCACCCAGACCAATCACAACTTCAGAGAAAAAGTCGGGGTTTAAATCAAAATCAACGTGTTCCTGCCAGTCTTCAGAGGGATCAAACAGCTCTGCGCCGCCACGCTCTTCAAACTGCAGGTTAAACAGAATAATATCAGCCGGATCGAGGTTATCGCCTGCCAGCTCAAGAAAAATATCGTAGGCCTGCTCCAGCGTTTCATCATCGGTCAGGCGGTTGTCTAAATCCATGGTCATGTGCTTATCCTGCGGCGGTAATCTTTCCGCTCGTTTTACAGTAATGGACTAAAGAAGTAAAACAGTCGTTCAACGATGCGCTGCCACCAGGCACGTTTCGCCCAGCGCGCATTATCCAGCAGGCGCGATCGCGCAATATAGTCATCCTGCACGGTAGCGAGATCGCTGCCAAAGCCGTCATCATCCACCACCAGGGTGATCTCAAAGTTGAGCCAGAGGCTGCGCATATCCAGGTTCACCGTGCCCACCAGGCTGAGCTGTCCATCAACCAGCACGCTTTTGGTATGCAGCAGGCCATCTTCAAACTGATAGATTTTGACGCCTGCTTCAAGCAGTTCCGTAAAGAACGCGCGGCTGGCCCAGCCAACCAGCAGCGAATCGTTGTGACGCGGCACGATAATGCTGACCTCAACGCCACGCAGCGCAGCCGTGCAGATAGCGTGCAGCAGATCGTCGCTGGGAACAAAATAGGGCGTGGTCATGATCAGCTGCTCACGCGCGGAATAGACCGCGGTCAGCAGCGCCTGGTGGATCATATCTTCGGGAAAACCCGGTCCGGAAGCGATAACCTGAATAGTGTGGCCGCTCTCCTGCTCAAACGGCATGATATTACCGTCCGGGGCCGGTGGCAGAATACGCTTGCCGGTCTCAATTTCCCAGTCGCAGGCGTAAACGATCCCCATTGTGGTAGCAACCGGGCCTTCCATACGCGCCATCAGGTCGATCCACTGCCCGACACCGGCATCCTGTTTAAAGAATCGCGGATCGACAAGGTTCATGCTGCCGGTATAAGCAATGTAATTGTCGATGAGCACGACTTTGCGATGCTGACGCAGATCCATACGCCGCAGAAAGACACGCAGCAGGCTGACCTGCAGCGCCTCAACGACATCGATCCCGGCGTTGCGCATCATATTTGCCCACGGACTGCGGAAAAAAGCAACGCTGCCGGCTGAATCGAGCATCAGACGGCAGTGTACACCCCGGCGAGAGGCCGCCATCAGCGACTCCGCCACATCGTCAGCCAGGCCGCCCGGCTGCCAGATGTAGAACACCATTTCGATATTATGCCGCGCCAGCTGAATATCACGGATCAGCGCCTGCATCACTTCATCGCTGCTGGTCAGCAGCTGCAGCTGATTGCCTTTGACGCCCGCGATCCCCTGACGATGACGGCAGAGGTCAAACAGCGAACGTGCAACGTCGCTGTGTTCTGTGGCAAAGATATGCCGGCACTGTCTCAGGTCGGTGAGCCATTTAGCCGTGGAGGGCCACATGGTACGGGCGCGCTCAGCCCGGCGCTTGCCAAGATGCAGCTCGCCAAACGAGAGATAGGCGATAATACCGACCAGCGGCAGGATATAGATGATAAGCAGCCAGGCCATTGCTGAGGTCACTGCGCGACGTTTCATCAGAATACGCAGCGTTACACCCGCAATCAGCAGCCAGTAGCCAAACAGCAGTAACCAACTGATCAGGGTATAAAAGGTGGTCATTGAGTGGACATCCTGTTCGCGCATTTATAGGCAAAGTTTACGTGTTGATGCGCTGCAGCGAAACCTTAATCTGTTGCGGGGGTTATCGATAAAGGTTTCGAATTGGCATTTCTGTGCAGATCACTATAATGCGTGCCGAAATATGCCGGACTGAGAGAGTGTCATGAGACGAAGCAGAAATGAAGTGGCCCGCTGGAGAATGTTGCGTCAGGTGCATCGCCGCCGTGCACGCTGGCTGGAGGGGCAGTCGCGTCGCTATAAGCGCATTCATGCTATTCGTCACCAGGTCGCGCAGCAGCAGCGTCGTTCAATTCTGTTTATTACACAGAATCTGTAAAGCTGACGCGGCTACGTATATTAATGGCCGCGCAGCACTAACGTGATGTTAACGAGCTGGGCTGCTGCTGCCAGTACTATCAGCATGACAATCTGCTGGCGCGCCTGAAGCCAGCCCTGCTGGCGCCAGATCCAGAGCGCACGGCCGGTAAGCAGCAGCGCAACCAGCAGCAGCAGCAGTGACAACATCACTGATTAAAACACCCGCTTAAATGGCTTAACGGTGACTTTCTCGTAAACGCCGGCGGCGATATACGGATCGTCCTGAGCCCAGGATTGCGCCGCCTCCAGCGAATCAAACTCCGCGACAATGGCCGAGCCGCTAAAGCCGGCGGGGCCTGGATCATTGCTGTCGACCACCGGTAGCGGCCCTGCAACAATCAGTCGTCCCTCATCCTGCAGCAGCTGCAGACGAGCAAGGTGCGCAGGGCGCACGCTATTGCGTTTTTCCAGTGAATCTGCGGTATCTTCCGCGTAGATGAGGTAAAGCACGTTGGGATACTCCCGTTAGACTGGCCGAAATTGCGAGACACGTTAAGGCATCCCCCGGCAGAGTGCAAACGAAACCTCAGGGCAATCGGCGCCAGCGCAAGCGGGGTTAAAAAAAACAGGGAAACAGGGCACTTTTACGCTGCTTATTGAAACTGATTGCTATTTGCATTTAAACTCATCTTCTCACTCAATGACCACAGCTGCTATGACGACATTGACTACGCCTTTTCCGGCCCGTACGCCTGTTTCACTGATCCTCTCCGTGGTGCTGCACGGGTCCGTTATTGCCGGCATCCTCTATGCCTCGTTGCATCAGTCACGTGAATTGCCTGCCGCGCCTCAGCCCATCGCCATCACCATGGTCGCACCTGAGGTGCAGCCGGAACCTGCGCCTGCTGTGGTAGCGCCGGCACCCCAGCCGGAGCCAGAACCCGAACCGCAGGCCGTGCCCGAGCCGCCAAAAGCGGAACCGGTGCCGATTGCAAAACCGGAGCCAAAGCCAAAACCCAGGCCGAAACCAAAACCAAAACCGAAGACAGAGAAAAAACCGGATCCGGCACCCCGTAAGCCGGCTCCCGACCGGGCCGATCCGTTTAAGCAGGAGCGCGCAGCGACTCAGCCCCGGCCCGCCACTGCACCAAAAGCGGCCACGGCCACGGCGCCGGTTAACGCTACCGGACCTAAAGCGCTCAGCATCAGCAAACCTGCTTATCCGGCGCGGGCGGCCGCGCTGCGTATTGAGGGCAACGTACGGGTAAAATTTGATGTCGACAGTGACGGCCGGGTCGGCAACGTCACCATTCTTTCGGCACAGCCGCGCAATATGTTCGAGCGCAGCGTGAAAGATCAGGTTAAAAAGTGGCGTTATCAGCCAGGCCAGCCAGGTCAGGGCATTACCATGAATATTGTCTTTCGTATTAACGGCGGCGCGAAGATCGAGTAGTACGGACACCAGAGCGGCCGGGAAAGCCGCTCTGGTATTTATGGCTCAGTGACTGCGGTTGGCGCGATCTGCAGGCAGCGGACGCGACTTGCCGCTGCTGTCGACCGCCACGTAAACAAACACTGCTTCGGTGGCGCAGTAAGTCTGGCCTATCGGTTCTGATGAAACCTTTTTGATCCAGACCTCAACGTTGATGGTCATAGAACTGTTGCCGGTGCGCAGGCAGTGCGCATGGCAGCTGACCACATCGCCTACCGCGACCGGCTTAAGAAAACTCATGCCGTCGACACGAACCGTGACGACGCGACCTTCAGCGATCTCTTTTGCCAGAATCGCACCGCCCATGTCCATCTGTGACATTAACCAGCCGCCAAAAATATCACCATTAGCATTGGTGTCAGCTGGCATAGCCAGCGTACGCAAAACCATCTCGCCGAGTGGCTGCTTATGTTTATCGTTCATTGCTCAGTTCTTCTGCAGGTGAAAAAAAGCCCGGCTGACCGGGCAATGGAAAGACTATTTTGATTCCTGCTGAGGCATCTGCCGCCAGATATAGAGCCCGCTCAGCAGGGTAAACAGCAGCGTCAGTCCTGTCAGGCCAAACACTTTAAAATTAACCCATACTGGCTGTGGTAACCAGAACGCAACGTAGATGTTGGCAAGGCCGCACAGCAGAAAGAACAGCGCCCAGGCAATATTGAGCCGGCGCCAGACCGTAGCGGGCAGCTGCAGCTCTTTGCCCAGCATGGTCTGGATCAGGGGCTGCTGCATAAACCACTGGCTGTAAAGCAGCGCGAGCGCGAACAGCGAATAGATCACGGTGACCTTCCACTTGATGAACTCATCATTATGAAACACCAGTGTCAGGGTACCGAACACGGCCACCAGCACAAAGGTAAACAGGGTCATCTTTTCCAGCTTGCGATAGAGCACCCAGCTCACTACCAGCGCCAGGCCGGTAGCCACTACCAGCGCGCCCGATGCAACGTAGATGTCGTAGAGTTTGTAAAAAACAAAGAAAACGACCAGGGGGAGAAAGTCGAGTAACTGCTTCATAGCGTTTCCAGTCCGGACAGTAGCCTACAGTTATGGCGCTCAGCGAAGCGCCGTAACCCTTAACGTAACAGCATATAGAGCCGATACAAATAAATAATCAAAACGGCAGAGACCAGATTACCCAGCGCGTTAAGCACCACGGAGGCAATATTGGCGGGCAGAACCGTCAGCGAAGAGAAAAAGAACATCAGAACAATTTTTGCCAGCAGCCACAGCAGAATAGCGGGTGCAATCAGGCGGAGATTTTGCCACGCCAGACGCATGCTGGTGCGCATGGCACCCATCACGCCCATTTTTTCACTGACCAGCATCACCGGCGCCAGCGACAGTAAAATAGCGAGCATGATGCCAGGAACCATCAGCACCATAAAGCCAAGCTGCACCAGCAGCGTGATCAGAAAGGTCTGCAACAGCAGTTTAGGCAGCAGCGGTGCAGCGGTGCCGATAGCACGCAGGGCACTGACGCGCTGACCACCGGAGACCAGCGGGATCAGGCAGAGCATTCCGCCGAGCAGCAGTGTGTTACCAATCAGGGCCGCCAGCGTACCCGCTGCCGAGGCGCGCAGCAGTATACGCTGCTGATCGGGCGACATATTCTGTACCAGTTCAAACAGGGAGGAAGCGCTGCTGTCACTCTGACTCAGCAGCGACAGCTGCTCCTCATCAGGCGTCAATGCATGCCCGATAATCACGGTAATGAATGAGGTCAGCAGCGCCATCAGCACTATAGTGACCAGCTGATGGCGCAGAAAATTTCCTGTGTCACGGTATAACGAGCTTGCCGTGATAGACATGTACACTCCTTGAAAAAAACCGGGTTAATTAACCCGGCGATTGTACATGCTAAGCGGGCAGGCTGGCACCCGGAATACCATAACTTTCTGTCATGTCAGGTAAAGAAGGGTGAAACAGGGCTGGTAATCCATGACGGGCGCGGGCACGGTCGCAGGCCTCATTCACTACACCATCCTCTCCTGACATCGCAAATTCACGGCAGGGAGAGGGGCGCTGCTCATAGATACCGCAGGAGACGCAGCTGCCAGGCTCGCCCTGCAGCGCAACGCAGCGCGGCGTGCGATCGTTTGTGCCGCGCATATTGCGCATCAGCAGGCTCAGTGGCTCAGTGAGATCGACTGGCACTACGCCGCCGGCATCATCGGCTTCAGCCCAGTAAAAGGAAACACGGAAATAGGCGCAGCAGGCGCCACAGGTCATACAAGGGTTGGTTATATCGCTCATCTGATCGCCCGCCACTCCTGAGGCATCGAACCAAAATCACTCGGGATCAACAAAGTAATCACGTCGCGAAACTTCAGCAACCTGTTTTTTATCTTTTTTCGCGCCGGCAAATTTGATCTGTATCAATTCATTGTTAACTAAGCATTTATTCTGCCAGCCAGTTAATGAAATCTGCGCTGAAAACCGTTACATCTGTGCCGCGAAAAAATTTAATTCAGGCAAAGGAGTGATGATGAAACTGGCAACATGCGCGCTGTTCCTGGCAATGGCTGTGCCACAGCTGGCGCTTGCTCATCAGGCGGGTGACTTTTTTATGCGCGCCGGTACGGCAACGGTCCGTCCGACTGAGGGATCTGATAATGTGCTGAACATGGGTGAGTTCAGCGTTGATAATGATACGCAGCTGGGGCTGACACTGACCTGGATGGCGACAGACCATATCGGGATTGAGCTGCTGGCGGCCACGCCGTTTCGCCATAAAGTGGGCCTCGGTCCGACCGGTAACCTGGCCACGGTACGTCAGTTGCCGCCGACGCTGATGGCGCAATACTACTTCCTCGACAGCAACAGCGCGGTGCGCCCTTATGCCGGTGTCGGTATCAACTACACCACTTTCTTTGATGCAAAGCTGAATCAGACCGCCAGAGATGCTCAGCTCAGCGATCTGAGCGTGAAAGACTCCTGGGGCATTGCCGGCCAGGTGGGGCTGGATTATCAGATTAACCGTGACTGGATGCTGAATGCGTCGCTGTGGTATATGGACATTGATACGGAAGTGAAATTCAGACATCAGGGCGTACAGCAGAACATTAATACGCGTATCGATCCGTTTGTCTTTTTCTTTGGGGCGGGCTATCGCTTCTGAAGCAGGAAAAGGGCGACCTGCGGGCCGCCCTTTCGGTATTACTTGATCTGCATGTTGTTAACAACAGACTTCACGCCTGCCACGCCGCGCGTAACGGATACGGCACGGTTAGCCATCTGTGGTGAGCTGACAAACCCGCTCAGCTGAACCTTACCTTTAAATGTCTCAACGTTGATTTCAGTGGATTTCAGCGCTTCATCATTCAGCAGCTGTGCTTTAACTTTAGTGGTAACGACGGTGTCATCGATATAGCCACCGGTGCCTTCTTTAGTTGGCGTTGGCGCACAGGCGCTCAGTGTCAGTGCCACAAATGCAGCCATAAAAATTCCCGCAACGACCTTGAACAATTTCATTTGGTTATCTCCCTGTCATAGATGGATTCACACCGTAACGCAACGGCGCATGTAAGTGTGGGTCGGCCCTGGATAATCGGCAACCCGCCGGCAGAGAAAAAGTGAAAAAAGCCGGCGCTCTGCGTAAAAGAACGAGGGGGGAAGAAAAAGAGTAAAGGATGCGGCTCCGTCAGGAAGACGGAGCCAGAACGTTTAGCGGGTAGCCGCTTTCAGCCCGCTGACAAAGGCTTTCAGCTCACGCAGCAGCGTTGCCGGATCGCGCTGATTTTTCTCAATAATACGTACAATAGCGGAACCGGAGATTGCCCCCGCTGCGCCTGCTGCAATGGCTTCACGCACCTGGTCCGGCTCAGAGATGCCGAATCCCTGCAGCGCAGGCGGCGCCTGAAACTCACGCAGTTTATCAATCAGGTGATGCAGCGGCTGACTGGCGCGATTTTCAGCACCGGTTACCCCCGCGCGCGACAGCAGGTACGTGTAACCGCGGCCATGCTGAGCCAGTTCACGCAGCAGGTCATCGCTGGCATTAGGCGGGCAGATAAAAATCGGCGCGATGTTGTGACGCAGTGCAGCCTGGCGGAAGGGGGCAGACTCTTCAATCGGCACATCAGCGACCAGCACCGAGTCGACGCCCGCGGCGGCACACTGCGCATAAAATGTATCAATGCCGCGGCTGAATACCAGGTTAGCGTACATCAGCAAACCAATGGGCAGATCGGGGTATTTTTGCCGCACCACCTGCAGCATCTCAAAGCACTGCGCAACCGTTGTGCCGGCTGCAAACGCCCGCAGCGTGGCGCTCTGAATGGTCGGGCCATCTGCCAGCGGATCGGAAAAGGGGATCCCCAGCTCAAGCGCATCAGCGCCACCTTCAACCAGCGTATCGATAATCTGCAGTGACAGCTCAGGCGTAGGATCGCCCAGCGTAACAAAAGGCACAAAGGCGCCTTCCTGACGCGCTGACAGGCGTGAAAACAGCTGATTATAACGCTCCATCATATCTCTCCCTTCGCTTTAAGCAGGTCATGAACCGTGAAAATATCTTTATCACCGCGACCGGAAAGGTTGACGACCAGCAGCTGCTCTTTTTCCGGATTTTCACGCATCATTTTCAGCGCATGCGCCAGCGCGTGAGACGATTCCAGTGCCGGAATAATACCTTCTGCCCGGCACAGCGCTTTGAATGCATCGAGCGCCTCGTCATCCGTAATAGAGACATACTCAGCGCGCCCGATGCTGTTGAGATGTGCATGCTGCGGACCCACGGACGGAAAATCGAGGCCGGCCGAAATTGAATAAGACTCTTCAATCTGGCCCTCTTCGGTCTGCATCATCGGCGCCTTCATACCGAAGTAGATGCCCACGCGGCCATGCTTCAGCGGCGCGCCGTGCTCACCGCTTTCGATGCCGTGACCAGCGGGCTCAATGCCAATCAGGCCCACGCTGCTCTCTTCAATGAAATCGGCAAACATGCCGATCGCGTTGGAACCACCGCCTACGCACGCCAGCACGGCATCGGGCAGACGGCCTTCCGCTTCGAGGATCTGCGCTTTGGTCTCTTCGCCGATCATACGCTGGAATTCGCGCACGATGGTCGGGAAGGGGTGCGGACCGGCGGCGGTTCCCAGCATATAGTGTGCGGTTTCATAGCTGCCTGACCAGTCGCGCAGCGCCTCATTACAGGCGTCTTTCAGCGTAGCTGAGCCGCTATGGACCGGGATCACTTCCGCGCCCATCAGTCGCATACGGAAAACGTTGGGTGACTGACGCTCAACGTCTTTCGCGCCCATATAGATGCGGCACTTCATGCCGAGCAGTGCGCAGGCGAGCGCGGAGGCGACACCATGCTGGCCGGCGCCGGTTTCCGCAATGATCTCATTTTTTCCCATTCGCTTTGCCAGCAGCGCCTGACCGAGTACCTGATTAGTTTTGTGCGCGCCGCCATGCAGCAGATCTTCGCGCTTCAGGTAGAGGCGGGTCTTTGTTCCCTGAGTCAGATTGCGGCACAGGGTCAGCGCCGTCGGACGACCGGCGTAATTTTTCAGCAGATCGGTAAACTCCTGCTGAAATTCAGGATCGCGCTGCGCCTCAACAAAAGCAGCTTCCAGCTGGCGCAGGGCCGGCATCAGGATTTGCGGAACGTACTGGCCGCCAAATTCACCAAAATAGGGATTCAATAACGTCGACATAATTGATCTTTCCTCAACGGCCCGCCAGGGCGGGCCGGCAACATTAGTAAGCGCGTAATGTGGTAAATACCGCGGCGATTTTGCCGGCATCTTTAATGCCAGGAGCGGATTCCACGCCGGAGTTGAAATCAAGACCGGCACAGCCAAGCTGCGCAGCCGTCACGCAGTTATCGGCGGCGAGACCGCCTGCCAGCAGTACATTGTCCAGCGACTCCCCCTGCAGCAGCGACCAGTCAAACTGCTGCCCGCTGCCGCCCTGACCATTGTCAAATACGTAGCGATCTACGTGTGGCCAGTCGCGCGCGGGCAGGCGCTCTTTAACGCTCAGCGCTTTCCAGATTTGCGTCTGTGGCGGCAGTGCCTGACGCAGTCTGGCAACGTAGTCGCGATTTTCATCGCCATGCAGCTGTACGGCTGCCAGATTCAGTTCCACCGCCAGCGTGACAACGTCACCAGCAGGCGCATTACGAAATACGCCCACATAGCGCAACGGCGCAGCGGCCATCACGCGGTGTGCCTGGGCGCTGTCGATTTTGCGCGGTGAGCCTTCAGCAAAAATCAACCCGCCATACAGCGCACCCGCTTCACTGGCCGCACGGGCCGCTTCCGGCTGCGTCAGGCCGCACACTTTATTATCACCCAGCAGCACGCGGCGTACCGCAGCTGGCAGGTCAGCCTCTTCCATCAGCGCCGAGCCGATAAGAAAACCGTTAGCAAAGCGGCTCAGCTCACGCACCTGTGCATAATTATGAATACCGGATTCGCTGATGACGGTAACACCGTGACTGAGGCGCGGTGCCAGCTCGCGGGTACGGTTGAGATCGATAGAGAGATCGCGCAGGTCGCGGTTGTTAATCCCTACCACCTGTGCGTCGAGGGCAATGGCCCGCTCCAGCTCCGCTTCATTACTGACTTCAGTCAGAATGCCCATACTGAGGCTGTGAGCCACCGCGGCGAGCTGCCGGTACTGCTCATCATCCAGCACGGAGAGCATCAGCAGGATAGCGTCCGCCTGGTAGTGACGGGCCAGATAGATCTGATAGGGGTCGATGATAAAATCTTTGCACAGCACTGGCTGAGTAACCGCCGCGCTGACAATGGGCAGAAAGGCAAAGTCACCCTGAAAATATTTTTCATCCGTCAGAACTGAAATGGCAGAGGCGTGGTGACGATAGACGGCGGCGATAGCGGCAGGATCGAAATCCGCCCGGATCACCCCTTTTGACGGCGACGCTTTTTTGCACTCCAGGATAAAAACGGTGCGGGTGCCACGCAGGGCATCATAAAAAGAGCGCGTTGCCGGCTGCAGTGCCGGGTGGAATGTCTCCAGCGGCTGCTGCTGCTGGCGTTCTGCTATCCAGAGCGCCTTATCCTGCACAATTTTTTCTAATACGGTGCCTTTAATACTCATCTCATCCTCTCGCTGCCAGTGCAACCACGCGCTCATAAGCCTGCCCGCTGCGAATCGCGGCGATAGCCCGCTCCGCGTTGTCGCGCAAGTCTTCATGACCAAACACTTTTAGCAGCATCGCCACGTTGACGGCGACCGCCTGCTCATGCGCGGGCTCTCCTTTACCCTGAAGTAAACGGGTCAGAATGTCACGGTTTTCTTCCGGCGTGCCACCCGCCAGCGCCTCTTTGTCATGAATGCCAAAACCAAAGTCATCCGGCGTCAGCTGATAGCAGGTAATTTCTCCGTCACGCAGCTCTGCCACCTGTGTAGCGCTGTGCAGCGCGACCTCATCCATACCGCCGCCATGGACCACGGCGGCCCGCTGATAGCCGAGCACTTTCAGCGTTTGCGCGATGGGCAGCACCAGTTCCGGGCTGTATACCCCAATCACCGCCAGCGGCGGCCGCGCCGGGTTAATCAGCGGGCCGAGCACGTTGAACAGCGTGCGTGATTTCAGCTGCTGACGCACCGGCATCGCGTGACGGAAGCCGGTATGATACTGCGGTGCAAACAGGAAGCAGACATTAAGGTCATCCAGCGCCTGACGCGCCTGCTGCGCCGGCATATCCAGATTGATACCAAACGCGGCCAGCAGATCGGAGGAGCCAGATTTACTGGAGACGCTGCGGTTCCCATGCTTGGCAACTTTAAGACCGCAGGTCGCGGCAACAAACGCGCTGGCGGTTGATATATTAATGCTGTTACTGCCGTCGCCACCGGTGCCGACAATATCAGCAAACGCATAGTCAGGGCGCGGAAACGGTTTAGCATCAGCCAGCAGCGCCGACGCGGCACCGGCTATCTCCTGTGGCTGCTCGCCGCGCACTTTCATGGCAATCAGCGCCGCGGCGAGCTGAGTGGGCTCCAGCTGACCGGTGATAATGGCACTGAACAGCTGGTGGCTCTCCGCCTGACTCAGCGTTTGCGCCTGATACAGTTTTTCCAGAATAGTTTGCATCTTTATCTCCCTGTTACTGCGCCAGCGCCCAGGCCAGCGTCTGTTCAAGCAGCCGGGCGCCCTGGGTAGTGAGGATCGATTCAGGATGGAACTGAAAGCCGCAGACGCGATCGGCATCATGCCGCACGGCCATGACCATGCCGTTGTAGCTGGCATTAACCGTCAGCTCAGCGGGTGTATTACTTCCCACCAGCGAGTGATAGCGTGCCACCGGCAGCGGATTACTCAGGCCGCTGAACATTGCGCAACCGTCATGCTCAACCGCAGACGCTTTACCATGCAGAATCTCACCCGCCTGGCCTACGTGGCCACCGTACGCTTCGACGATAGCCTGATGACCCAGGCAGATACCGATAATCGGCAGCTGGCCGCGCAGCGCCTGCAACAGGGCAGGCATGCAGCCCGCATCAGCAGGGGCGCCAGGGCCTGGCGACAGCATCAGTACCGGATTTTCCATCTGCTGCAGCCGCGCAATCAGCGTTTCTGCCGGCACGTTGTTGCGGTAGATCACCACGTTGTGACCAAAACTGCGCAGCTGATCCACCAGGTTATAGGTAAACGAGTCGATATTATCGAGCAGCAGGATATCAGCCATCAGAACATCTCCTTGCAGTGGTGCGCAGTTGCGATAGCGCGCAGGACGGCGCGTGCTTTATTGCGGCTTTCATCCGCTTCAGCCTGCGGGATGGAATCCAGCACCACGCCGGCACCCGCCTGCACGGTAGCAATACCTTCTTCAACCCAGGCGGAACGGATCACGATGCAGGTATCGAGATCGCCGGTTGCGGTGAAGTAGCCCACGGCCCCGCCGTAGCTGCCGCGCCGCGTGCCCTCTTTTTCAGCAATCAGCTGCATGGCGCGTACTTTGGGTGCGCCGCTCAGCGTGCCCATATTCATACAGGCGCGGTAGGCATGCAGGACATCCAGATCGTCACGCAGCGTGCCCACCACGCGGGAGACCAGATGCATGACAAAAGAGTAGCGGTCAACTTTGGTCAGGTCGGCAACATAACGGCTACCTGGCTTACAGATACGGGCGAGATCGTTACGCGCCAGATCCACCAGCATCAGATGTTCGGCCAGCTCTTTGTGATCGGTGCGCATCTCCAGCTCAATACGGCTATCGAGATCGCGATCCAGCGAGCCGTCGGCATGGCGGCCGCGCGGACGGGTGCCGGCAATCGGGTAGATCTCAATCTGGCGCGACTGTGCGTCATACTTCAGCGAACTTTCTGGTGAGGCACCGAACAGGGCAAAATCCCGATCCTGCATAAAGAACATATAGGGGCTGGGATTGCTGTTCTTCAGCGTCTCATAAGCCGCGAGCGGTGACGGGCAGGGCAGTGAGAAGCGGCGCGACGGCACGACCTGGAAAATTTCGCCAATGCGGATGGCCTGCTGCAGCGAGGCCACCACGTCACAGTAAGCGTCATCGCTCTGGCTGGTACTGAGCGTCATCTGTTCAACGCGCTGCACCGGCAGGGCGGGCGCTGGCTGTGTCATCTGCCCGTGCAGCTGCTCAATACGACTCTGCAGACGCTGAAACTCACTGGTTGAAGGCGCAAACAGGCTTGCCTGCAGGCGGGCTGACCTCTGCTGATGATCAATAATCAGCAGCGTTTCAGCCAGATAGAAGCAGTAATCGGGGCAGCGCTGCTCATTACGCAGCGCCGGCAGGTCTTCAAAGCCGGCGACCAGGTCGTAAGCAAACAGCCCGCCCAGCAGCATCGCTTCACGTTCATCAGCAGGTGTGTTGACCAGTTGCGGAATCAGACGCAGCGCATCAAACACTGAAAAGGCTTTCAGCCGCGAGTCTTCATCCTGTACATCATTCGCGGTGGCAAAATGCAGCTCACGTCCATCCGGACGAACCTCAATGTTTACGCTCTCAGGCAGAGCGGCATCCAGCAGCGGCAGCAGGGCGCGGCCATTTTCAGAGAGCGCCTGCAGGGTCACGGTATGGCCCAGGGCGCTGATGCGAAGTGCGCTGTCAACAATCAGCAGGCTTTTCAGATTTTTTTTGCTGTCAATGTCCGCAGACTCCAGTAGCAGAGTCGCCGGGCGTGCGCCGCACAGTTGATGAAACACCGCGGCCGGATCTTCGCGATAAGGTGCGTTTCCGGTAATCAACTTCAATGTAGGTTTCGCATTTGCCATGATAATTTCTCTGAAATTCGCTCAAAAAAAAGCCCGCATGGTGGCGGGCTCAGGTATCTGCACAGCGATCAGGCTTGTGCACAATAACGCCACCCGTTACAGGAAGACGTACGCCAGCTGTCTGTTAACCGCACTATTGCCTGACTCATGACAGATACCTGTTGTGTGTGAACTTGTGTACTAGTTAACTGGTTCGGGCGAAAAATGTCAATACCCTTTCTCAGTTAACAACAAAATCGCTATCATGCCCGCTGATTTTTAGTCGTACTCCGGAGTTACCTTGTCTGATATCAGCCGTTTCCCTCTTTACGATCTCCACAGTCATACCCGCGCCTCCGATGGATTGCTGACGCCAGCAGCCCTGGTCCAGCGCGCGGCTGAGAAGCAAATTGGCGTGCTGGCCATTACCGATCACGATACGGTCGCAGGCGTTGCTGAGGCGCAGGCGTTTGCACAGGAGCAGAAACTGCCGATAAAAGTGCTGGCCGGGCTGGAAGCGTCCACCCTGTGGGAAAATCACGAGATTCATATCGTGGGCCTGAACATCGATTGCGATCACCCGGCACTGCAGGGCTTTCTGATAGAGCAGCATCAGTGCCGTTACGCGCGTGCGCTGCAGATTGCTGAACGGCTGGAGCGGGCGCGGATCCCCGACGCACTGGCAGGCGCACAGCGGCTGGCACAGGGGGGCGTCATCACGCGCGGTCACTTCGCCCGTTATCTGATTGAACAGGGTAAAGCTGAGAATATGGCGCAGGTATTCAAACACTATCTGGCGCGTGGCAAAACCGGCTACGTGCCGCCACAATGGTGTACAATTGAACAAGCTATTGAAGCCATTCATCATTCCGGCGGCGTAGCGGTGCTGGCGCATCCGGGTCGCTACGGCCTGTCGGCAAAATGGCTGAAGCGGCTGATTGCCTTTTTCGCACAAGCGGGGGGCGACGCCATTGAGGTGGCACAGTGTCAGCAGCCGCCGAACGAGCGCACCCAGCTGGCAGGCTATGCGCGCGATAATCAACTGGCTGCATCACAGGGTTCCGATTTTCACCAACCCTGTCCCTGGATCGAGCTGGGGCGTAAACTCTGGCTGCCGGGTGGCGTTGAACCAGTGTGGGAGCGCTTTCCTGCTCTGGCCCCTGCTTTAACTGCCTGAGACAGATGACAAGAGGTTTTTATGAGTCAACGTTTTCACATTCATCCTGATAACCCGCAGCCGCGCCTGATCAATCAGGCGGTGGATTATCTCAATAAAGGCAGCGTCATTGTCTATCCCACCGACTCCGGCTATGCGCTGGGGTGCCGGCTGGAAGAGAAAAACGCGATGGAACGTATCTGCCGGATCCGGCAACTGGATGGCAATCACAACTTTACGCTGATGTGTCGCGACCTCTCAGAGCTTTCGGTTTACTCTCAGGTCGACAACACAGCTTTTCGTATTCTGAAAAACAACACGCCGGGTAATTACACTTTTATTCTCAAAGCGACAAAAGAAGTGCCGCGGCGCCTGATGAATGACAAACGGAAAACCATCGGGCTGCGCGTGCCGTCTAATCCGGTTGCGCTGGCGCTGCTTGAGCGACTGAATGAGCCGATGATGTCTACTTCACTGATGTTGCCCGGTAATGACTTTACGGAATCCGATCCGGAAGAGATCCAGCACAGCATCGGCAAACTGGTCGATCTCATCCTTGATGGCGGCACACTGGGACAGCAACCTACTACGGTTGTTGATCTGACGGACGACACGCCGGTAGTGGTTCGCGCAGGTGCCGGAGATACGCGGCCGTTTAGTTAACGGGCAGGCTGTGCCAGGCGCCGTTACGTGATCGGCGCCTGGCTGAGATTACGATCCAGCCAGCGCTTAAAGTCGCCATAGGGTATATAGAGCGACACATCTTTAAGAATGACTTTTTTACTGCGTCTGTTAGCAATTTCATGGCTGTACCCCACGATCACGCCGGCAATAGTTTCATCATTATTATATACCGCACCGCCTGACATTCCCTGCGTCACTCCTGCATTCGAGGCCATTGCCATGCAGGGTTTTTTATTCCATCGATTAATGATAGCCGTGCGTGCTAAATTAACGCCGCTCGATTCAACCGGCATGGCAGAAATAAAACTATAGCCATACATTTTAATCGCTTCTCCGGGCGCGCTGGTGCGAAACCTGGCCAGCGTATCAGGATTATTTTTGTGATAAATAATCGCGACGTCGCAATAAGGATGATAGGCCTTAACGCGCTGCACAGAAGTTTTAGCAACGTGCGCCGCTGTCAGGCTGTACTCAGGTGTAAGGGGAATGGTTGTACCGAGAACACCTAAACCCAGCACTGTCGGCACTCCTGTCACGCTCATATCAACATGCTCAAGCGCCGCTTTGCTGTATTCAGTCTGTCCAACGGAACAACCGGTCAACGCCAGCGCGAGCAGCGCCGGACACAGTACGGTTATTTTCATTGTTACGATCTTCTTTAATGCGTGTCATAAACATCCCTGGTGAGGAGAGCAGACACGCTAATGACTTTATGATGTCAGCATATACGGGCATATAAAATGGAGCATTGTCCATTCAAACACCCATTATGAAGACTTACGTTAATATTTTGTTATAAATTAGTTCGGGCTTAATTAATAATTTTTGGTGAACGTAAATTTAACCTGCTGATTTATTCTACACCGCTTTTATTTATGTACAAATTCAGTGCGCTAATAAATGGTAATAAAACAGAATATAGAGCCTTAAACCAACCTGTAGCGTGAATTATGCGCGCAACCCAGACAGGTGGAGACGAAATCTCGTTTTAAGTGAAATGGGCGGGCAATTGTAGCTTTCTGATAATAGAAGGCAGAATTTTACCGGAGTGTTGGGGTCTGAACCGATCTGTTTTATCCCGCGGTTAAAAAAAAATGCTCAAATCAGGGGGCGGGCATAAATATGATGAGCGTTTTGTCACAGCCAGGTCATTGACCTGGTTGCAAATAGGATATTGTCAGGGATAAACACGCGTAACGGCGTGCATGCAAAAGAGGCAGAGTCAGAGAACACCGGCCGATCGCCAGCCAGCTATTATCGGCAGCGAAGTTAAAGGTGTTAACAAAACCTTAGCTGGTGTAAAATCGCAGGCCGTTTGCATCCGGTCTGATTGATGCGCAACGTTAACAGTTTCTGACAGAGGACGTGGTAATCCCGCTGTCATACCCATTCTTACCACGACGCCTGGGAAGGCGACAACGAGGCAGCTCCATGAGCGAAAAATTACAGAAAGTATTAGCGCGTGCCGGTCACGGCTCGCGCCGCGAAATCGAAACGATGATTTCCGCCGGACGCGTCAGCGTAGATGGCAAACTGGCCACGCTGGGCGATCGCATTGAAAATGACAAAAGCCTGAAAATCCGTATTGATGGTCACCTGGTCTCTATTGCCGAGTCCACTACGGAAGTGTGCCGTGTGCTGGCCTATTACAAGCCGGAAGGGGAGCTCTGCACCCGTAACGATCCGGAAGGGCGCCCGACCGTGTTTGACCGTCTGCCGCGCCTGCGCGGATCGCGCTGGGTGGCAGTCGGTCGCCTGGATGTTAACACCTGCGGTCTGCTGCTGTTCACAACGGATGGTGAACTGGCTAACCGTCTGATGCATCCAAGTCGCGAAGTTGAACGTGAATATGCGGTGCGCGTTTTTGGCGAAGTAGGTGACGACAAAGTGCGTCTGCTGAGCAAAGGCGTGCAGCTGGAAGATGGTCCGGCGGCCTTTAAAACCATTAAGTTTGCTGGCGGTGAAGGGATTAACCAGTGGTACAACGTTACCCTTACAGAAGGACGTAATCGCGAAGTGCGTCGTTTGTGGGAAGCGGTCGGCGTTCAGGTTAGCCGCCTGATGCGCGTACGTTATGGCGACATTCAGCTGCCAAAAGGCCTGCCACGCGGCGGCTGGATGGAGATGGAGCTGCCTGCGGTAAACTATCTGCGTAAGCTGGTGGGAATGCCGGAAGAGACCGTCACTAAAGTTGCCGTTGAGAAAGATCGTCGTCGCACAAAAGCGAACCAGATCCGCCGCGCAGTGAAGCGTCACAGCAGCGCCGGCAACACCAATCAGCGCCGCAGCAGCAGCAAACGCGGCGCCTGATGTCTGTGTGCCGCTGCTCTGGCAGCGGCTACCAGTCAATTCCCTGTTGCGCCTGGATGCCGGCATCAAAGGCATGTTTCACCGGGCGCATCTCAGTAACGGTATCTGCCAGCTCCAGCAAGCGCCGGTGACAGCCGCGTCCGGTAATAATCACGCTTTGCGACCGCGGGCGCTGTTGCAGAGCGGTAATCAGCGCCTCCAGCTCCAGATAATCCATGCTCACCATATAGGTTATTTCATCGAGGATCACCAGGTCGATGTGGCTATCAGCCAGCATGTGTTGTGCCTGCTGCCAGACCTGCTGACAGGCGATCGTATCCGTGCTGCGGCTCTGTGTCTCCCAGGTAAATCCGGTGGCCATGACCTGAAATTCCACGCCGTGCTGTTCCAGTAAATTACGCTCGCCGTTGGGCCACTCGCCTTTGATAAACTGTACCACCGCCACTTTTTTACCGTGGCCGCAGGCGCGCAGCGCCGTACCAAACGCCGCCGTGGTTTTTCCCTTACCGTTACCGGTAAACACCATGACAATACCGCGATTTTCAGTCGCAGCGGCAATGCGTGCATCCACCTGTTCTTTCAGACGCTGCTGACGTTGCTGATGACGATCGCTCATGCGCTGGCCGGGCCCGCTTTGCGTCCGGGCTGGGCATCGAAGCTCATACCTGTTTTACGCCGGCTATCATCACCCATCAGGTAGAGATAAAGCGGCATTAGATCGGCAGGGGTTTTCAGCAGATTTGCATCCTCCTCCGGAAACGCGCTGGCACGCATTTTTGTACGCGTACCGCCAGGATTGATGCAGTTTACGCGCAAAGTATGATTTTTATACTCATCGGCGAGCACCTGCATCATGCCTTCAGTGGCAAATTTAGAGACGGCATAGGCACCCCAGCCGGCGCGCCCGGTACGGCCTACGCTGGACGTGGTGAATACCAGCGATCCCGCCTCTGATTTCAGCAGCAGCGGTAAGAGAGCCTGCGTCAGATAAAAGGTGGCATCAAGGTTAATCTGCATCACATCGCGCCAGATTGCCGGGTCAAGCCCGGCCAGCGGGACGATGTCACCCAGAATCCCGGCGTTATGCAGTACGCCATCCAGGCGCGGTACGTTTTCAGCAATCTGCGCGGCCAGCTGCAGGCATGATTCAGGCGTGGCGGTAGCGAGATCCAGCAGCAGTGAGCTGGCGGGCTGCTTGTTAAGCTGGTTAATCGCTGCTTCTGTCTGCTGCAGAGTAACGGGGTTACGTCCAAGCAGAATAACGCGGGCACCATAGCGCGCATAAGTCAGCGCCGCTTCACGGCCAATCCCGTCTGATGCGCCGGTGACCAGAATAATGTGGTTTTCGAGTAGATCGCTTTTAGGCTGATAGTGCACAGCAATCTCCTTTTATCAGTAGCAGGGTTTCTGGCTTTATGCCTGAATTCGCCTGCCGGTGCAATGCTCCGGAGGAGCATTCTGTGCCGCCTGCGGGCTTTTCAGGCGACGAACCGGCTTAAAGCAGTTACACTCAGCTGTTAATTGTAATTCACTGTTTAATAAGGCGGCAGAATGGATTTTTTCTCCAGCTATGGGCTATTTCTGGCCAAGGCTGTCACGGTAGTGATCGCCATTGCGGCCGTAGTGTTTATCATACTGAATGCTGCGCTGCGCAAACGTCATCATGCAGGACAGCTGCAGGTAACGCATCTGGATGATGAGTATCGTCAGATGAAAGAGGATCTGCAGCTGGCTAAAATGAAGCCACAGGTACAAAAAGTCTGGCTGAAACAGCATAAAAAAGAAGAGAAGCTGAAAGCGAAGACAGAGAAGCGCAACGCGAAAAACGGCGTCACGGAAACCGCAAAGCCGGTACTGTATGTGCTTGGCTTTAAAGGCAGCATGGACGCGGGTGAAGTTGCCTCGCTGCGTGAAGAAGTGTCAGCTGTGCTGGCCGTAGCGCAGCCGGGCGATGAAGTGCTGCTGCGGCTTGAAAGCCCGGGCGGGGTTGTGCATGGTTACGGTCTGGCAGCGTCGCAGCTGCAGCGCCTGCGCGACGCGGGTCTGCGCCTGACCGCCGCGGTAGATAAGGTGGCCGCCAGTGGCGGATATATGATGGCCTGTGTGGCAGATCGCATTGTCGCTGCGCCGTTTTCCATTATCGGTTCAATCGGCGTTGTGGCGCAGATCCCCAACTTTAACCGGCTGCTGAAGCGCAATGATATTGATGTGGAACTGCACACTGCAGGCCAGTACAAACGCACCCTGACGCTGTTTGGTGAAAACACCGAAGAGGGACGGGAGAAGTTTCAGCACGATCTTGATGAAACACATCAGCTGTTTAAAGGCTTTGTGCAGCAGATGCGTCCGTCACTGGATATGAACCTGGTGGCGACCGGCGAACACTGGTATGGACAGCAGGCGCTTGAGCTGGGCCTGATTGATGAAATCGGCACCAGCGACGCGTTGATCATCCGGCATATGGAGCGCTTCACCGTACTGGGCGTACAGTATGCTCGCAAGAAAAAGATGATGGATCGTTTTACCGGCAGCGCCAGCCTGGCGGCGGAACGGCTATTGCTGAAACTCTGGCAGCGCGGCGAAAAGCCTCTGCTGTAACAGCTACCCGGCTTCGGCCGGGTTTTTTATGCTTAGCGCTTGCAGGGCCTGACAGGCGCGCCGGATCTGTCCGGACAAAAGCCGCCGTATCCGGTTACGCTGCGTGATAAAAGTCACGGCGCAACTTGCTGATAGAGTGACGCAACATTTATCTCAGCCGGTTGTGAAATGAATTCCATTTTTGTTGAGATTTATCCAACTTTTTTTGACAGTGCATTTTCTCCTTCTATATTACCTCCCATTCTGCCGCTGCTTATCCGCGCGCCCTGCTGCAACTGGCGCAAAATTAAACAGAGTGCTATTTAAGTTGCGTATCAGATTTTATCAGGTAGAGTGTGGGCGATTCAGCTTTCAGGGAGTTCACACCAGGATGTGTGATGATGTCAGACGGAAAAAGTGTAGTTAATCATGAGGTTGCGCACACCGTTTTAAACTGAATAGTGGTCAGTCCCCGCCAGCTTGAAAAATAGAGTGCTGGCAGCAATATTAAACCCACTGGGTTTTGGGGCATTAATCCTCTCCCGTTTATCAGGACGTTTTAATCAGGTAAAGGTACATATGGGTAAAGCACTCGTTATCGTTGAGTCCCCGGCAAAGGCCAAAACAATCAATAAATACCTCGGTAATGACTACGTGGTGAAATCCAGTGTCGGTCATATCCGCGATTTGCCGACCAGTGGTTCAACGACCCGTAAAAGTACTGACGGTGAGAAGGCAAAAACCGGTAAAAAAGTAAAAAAAGATGAAAAGGCGGCGCTGGTCAACCGAATGGGTGTTGATCCGTGGCACGGCTGGGAAGCTGATTATCAAATCCTGCCGGGCAAAGAGAAAGTTGTCTCTGAACTCAAAAGCCTGGCTGCTGATGCCGATCATATCTATCTCGCAACCGACCTTGACCGCGAAGGGGAAGCCATCGCCTGGCATCTGCGTGAAGTCATTGGCGGCGACGACAAGCGTTTCAGCCGGGTGGTGTTTAATGAAATCACCAAAAATGCGATTCGGCAGGCGTTTGAAAAGCCGGGCGAACTGAATATTGAGCGGGTCAATGCCCAGCAGGCGCGTCGTTTTATGGATCGCGTTGTGGGGTATATGGTGTCGCCTCTGCTGTGGAAAAAGATCGCCCGTGGTCTCTCTGCCGGACGCGTTCAGTCAGTAGCGGTTCGCCTGGTTGTTGAGCGCGAGCGCGAAATTAAAGCGTTTGTGCCGGAAGAGTACTGGGAGATCAACGCCGATTTTGCTACGCCAAAAGGTGATGCGCTGGCGATGCAGGTGACGCATCAGAGTGACAAAGCGTTTCGTCCGGTTAACCGCGAGCAGACGCACGCAGCGGTCGCGATACTGGAAAAAGCGCGTTATGAAGTGCTGGATCGCGAAGACAAACCGACCAGCAGTAAACCTTCTGCACCATTTATTACCTCAACGCTGCAGCAGGCTGCGAGCACACGCCTTGGATTTGGTGTGAAGAAAACCATGATGATGGCGCAGCGGCTGTATGAAGCGGGTCACATCACCTACATGCGTACTGACTCCACGAATCTGAGTCAGGATGCGGTGGCAATGGCGCGCGACTATGTCGCCAGTGAGTTCGGCAAAAAATACCTGCCGGATGCGCCGGTGACTTACACCAGCAAAGATAATTCGCAGGAAGCGCACGAAGCGATCCGTCCGTCAGATGTCAACGTCAGCGCTGAGCAGCTGAAAGATATGGAAGCGGATGCGCAAAAGCTTTATCAGCTCATCTGGCGCCAGTTTGTGGCGTGCCAGATGGTTCCGGCTAAATATGACTCCACCACGCTTACCGTAGGGGCAGCTGAATTCAGGCTCAAGGCAAAAGGCCGCACGCTGCGTTTTGATGGCTGGACGCGCGTTATGCCGGCGCTGCGTAAAAACGATGAAGACAGAACACTGCCACCCGTAGCGGTAGGGGAAATTATTGATTTAACCGCACTGCAGCCGAGCCAGCACTTCACCAAGCCTCCGGCGCGATTCAGCGAAGCTTCGCTGGTGCGCGAGCTGGAGAAACGCGGTATTGGTCGTCCGTCAACCTACGCGTCTATTATTTCCACTATTCAGGATCGTGGCTATGTGCGCGTTGAAAACCGCCGTTTCTACGCTGAGAAGATGGGCGAAATCGTCACCGATCGGCTGGAAGAGAATTTCCGCGAGCTGATGAATTACGACTTTACCGCGCATATGGAAAATAGCCTCGATCAGGTGGCTAACAATCAGGCGCAGTGGAAAGGCGTACTCGACTCCTTCTTCAGTGATTTCAGCCAGCAGCTTGAGCAGGCTGAAAAAGATCCGGAAGAGGGCGGCATGCAGCCGAATCAGATGGTGCTGACATCAATCGACTGCCCGACCTGTGGTCGTAAGATGGGCATTCGTACGGCCAGCACTGGCGTATTCCTCGGCTGTTCGGGATACGCCCTGCCGCCAAAAGAGCGCTGCAAGCAAACTATCAATCTGATCCCGGAAAATGAAGTACTGAACGTACTGGAGGGTGACGACGCTGAAACCAACGCGTTACGTGCCCGCCGCCGCTGCGTTAAGTGCGGCACTGCAATGGATAGCTATCTGATTGATAACAGCCGCAAGCTTCACGTCTGTGGTAATAATCCAGAGTGCGATGGTTATGAAATTGAGCAGGGCGAGTTCCGCATTAAGGGGTATGACGGCCCTATCGTAGAGTGCGAGAAGTGCGGGTCGGAGATGCACCTGAAGATGGGACGCTTTGGTAAATACATGGCGTGCACCAACGAAGAGTGTAAAAACACCCGTAAGATCCTGCGCAACGGCGAAGTTGCGCCGCCGAAAGAGGATCCGGTGCCGCTGCCTGAGCTTCCCTGTGAAAAATCAGATGCCTATTTTGTGCTGCGTGACGGCGCGGCTGGCGTATTCCTTGCGGCCAACACCTTCCCGAAATCGCGTGAGACCCGGGCACCGCTGGTGGAAGAGCTGAAGCGCTTTGCTGACCGTCTGCCGGAAAAGCTTAAATATCTGGCCGAGGCGCCAGCAGCCGATCCGGAAGGAAATAAAACCCTGGTACGTTTTAGCCGTAAGACAAAACAGCAGTACGTTTCGTCTGAAAAAGAGGGTAAAGCGACTGGCTGGTCGATGTTCTATATTGACGGCAAATGGCAGGAAGCGAAAAAATAACTCTCCGGGGCTGGCATCTGTCAGCCCCGTTTACTTTCCCCGCCTTATAACCTAACGTTCTTTATTTCCTTAAAAACTGATATAGTTGTTATAGTTTTTCTATTCTCCATTCGCTCTGTTCCTCACATCTGCATCAAGGGCGGCTGCCGTAAAGCACGTTAGTCGCTAACGGGAAGATATAACTATGAAACTGCAGCAGTTGCGCTATATCGTGGAAGTGGTCAATCACAATCTCAACGTCTCATCGACCGCTGAAGGACTCTATACCTCACAGCCTGGTATCAGTAAGCAGGTCCGTATGCTTGAAGATGAGCTGGGGGTGCAGATATTTGCCCGCAGCGGCAAGCATCTGACTCAGGTCACACCGGCTGGCGAAGAGATTATCCGTATAGCACGTGAAGTATTATCAAAAGTCGACGCGATTAAATCCGTAGCGGGTGAACATACCTGGCCTGATAAGGGATCTCTTTATGTCGCGACCACGCACACGCAGGCACGCTATGCGTTGCCGGGCGTAATCAAGGGGTTTATAGAGCGCTATCCCCGCGTGTCGCTGCATATGCATCAGGGCTCGCCTACACAGATTGCTGAGGCAGTGTCGAAGGGCAATGCTGATTTTGCGATTGCGACTGAAGCCCTGCATCTCTATGACGATTTAATCATGCTGCCCTGTTACCACTGGAATCGCGCGATTGTAGTCACACCCGATCACCCGCTGGCAGGCAAAGACAATGTGACGATAGAGGAACTGGCCGACTTTCCGCTGGTGACCTATACCTTCGGGTTTACCGGACGTTCTGAGCTTGATACTGCATTTAATCGTGCAGGGCTTACACCGCGGATCGTGTTCACCGCAACCGATGCAGACGTTATTAAAACTTATGTGCGGCTTGGCTTAGGCGTGGGTGTGATCGCCAGTATGGCGGTTGACCCTGTAGCCGATCCGGATCTGGTTCGTATAGAAGCTTCAGAGATTTTCACCAATAGTACAACGAAAATTGGCTTCCGCCGCAGTACCTTCCTCCGCAGCTATATGTATGATTTTATTCAGCGTTTTGCGCCACATCTTACGCGTGATGTGGTAGACACCGCCGTTGCTCTGCGTTCCAACGACGACATCGAAGCGATGTTTCGCGATATCAAACTCCCTTTCAAATAATTTGCTAAATCATGAATTTACCGGGGTGTCCAGTGGGCACCTTCAGGTTTCCTCCCCGCTTAGCGCCATCAGTAGTTCAACAAAAGCTGACATTTTTCTGTAAATAAAACATGCATCACAGGTTTTTTCATTGTTATTAATTAATTGAGAAACAGTACACATTTTTTGGCTCACTACTTTGCACACTGCCAGGATTATTCCCATACTCCAGTTAACACCTGATGAAGAAGGGCTTTAATACTGAGTTCTTTTATTTAACTCAAATTTAAACTGGTACTAATTGTTGTTTAACCCAAATTGGTTTTGCTCTTTTTTTATTAGTTATGCGGTCTGTGTTTCAATAAGGCTAATCAGTTTTCGCAGCTTTGATTAATAGCGTTAATCGTTGTGCTCAATAAAAATAACTGGATTTTTGGACTTAAGAAGTTTAGGATTCATCCTAAATCTTAATCGTTGTTATCAATCGTTTTGTTGAGAGTGATTATCAAAAACTATGGCTACGAGAATAACTGTACAACCCGACTTCCGGGCAAAGAGCACCAAGGTTCAGCGTACCGGTAACACCCGTCGCAAGGCCTGGTTGGCTGTCTTCGCTGCTTCAGCACTGTTCTGGGTAGTGGTGGCATTAACGATTTGGCGTTTATGGGGCTAAGCCATGTGGGCAAACTCACTCAGTCGTAAATATCCGGTAACTGCACGGCAGCCAAATACACCTGCGTGCAAAGCAAAAGAAGCTCCTGCTGCTGAGCAGTCTGTAGCGATTCCTGCTTCCTGGGATCTGAGTGACAAGCAGCGCAGCTTTATCGAATCCTTTATGGATCCAAAACTCAAATAAGTGTTGTTGTACGAACGTTTAGCATCTGATATTGCTTTGATTTTTCCGGTTATTCCGGCGGGCCAGCAAAAAGCCCCTGACTTTACACTGCAAAAAAAGCGTCGACAGTAGATAACTGAAGACTAAAGAAAATTTAGCCCGAGAACCGGGAAGGAGTGACGAATGAATACAACCACTTTTTCATGGCTTAGCGTTTATGCTTTCTCATTTGCCTTTTGGGCAGCGGCAGCCTGGGCTCTTATGTAACCGACGCTCTTTATTACCGAATTCATAGAAATGCCCCGACTCAGGTCGGGGCATTTTTGTTTGTGGCACCCTGTGCCCTATTGTGTTGTTATCAAAACGTTAAGGAAAATGTAGTCTATCTTTAAGCTAAACCTTGCACTCTCTGAGGTTTAGCCTAAAGGAATTAAAGGAGGAGACATGTCGTTAACATTACGCGAGCAAAGTCAGGATACGCTGGCGGTCGGAACACACACCTATCATTATTACAGTCTTGCCAAAGCCGCACAGCATACCGGCAACATTGATCGCTTACCAAAATCGATGAAGGTGCTGCTGGAAAATCTGCTGCGCTGGCAGGATGGTGATTCCGTTACCCTTGACGATATTCAGGCGCTGGCAGACTGGCAGCACAACGCGCATGCTGATCGGGAGATTGCCTATCGTCCGGCACGTGTGCTGATGCAGGACTTTACCGGCGTACCTGCCGTGGTTGACCTGGCAGCGATGCGCGAAGCAGTAGAACGCCTGGGCGGAGATGTGGCAAAAGTTAATCCCTTGTCCCCGGTTGATCTGGTTATTGACCACTCCGTGACTGTTGATCGCTTCGGCAACGATGACGCCTTTGGTGAAAACGTCAGGCTGGAGATGGAACGCAACCATGAACGCTATGTTTTCCTGCGCTGGGGCCAAAAAGCGTTTAACCGGTTTCGCGTTGTGCCACCCGGTACCGGCATCTGTCATCAGGTTAACCTGGAGTACCTTGGCAAAGCCGTCTGGCATGAAGAGCTGGAGGGCAAACATGTTGCCTGGCCCGATACGCTGGTTGGTACCGACTCGCATACCACAATGATCAATGCGCTGGGCGTACTGGGCTGGGGCGTCGGCGGTATTGAGGCGGAAGCGGCCATGCTCGGCCAGCCAGTCTCAATGCTGATTCCTGATGTGGTCGGCTTTAAGCTGACCGGCAAACTGCGTCCGGGCATTACTGCAACTGATTTGGTGCTGACAGTGACCCAGATGCTGCGTAAGCATGGTGTTGTTGGCAAATTTGTCGAATTCTATGGAGACGGGCTGGCAGATCTGCCGCTGGCCGATCGTGCAACGATTGCCAATATGGCCCCTGAGTATGGTGCTACCTGCGGTTTCTTCCCGATTGATGAAGTCACCCTGAGTTATATGACGCTGACCGGGCGTGATGAGCAGCAGGTTGAACTGACAGAAGCGTATGCGAAACAGCAGGGGCTATGGCGTAATGCTGGCGATGAGCCCGTCTTTACCAGCACGCTGTCGCTGGATATGGCTGACGTCGAATCCAGTATTGCAGGACCCAAGCGTCCGCAGGATCGGGTGGCGCTGGGCGATGTGCCCGCCGCGTTTGCCGCCAGTAATGAACTGGAAATTAACCACGCGCAAAAACCGCATAAAGCGGTCAGCTACTGCGACAGTGAAACCCGCCAGTCACATCAGCTTGATGATGGTGCGGTTGTGATTGCCGCAATTACCTCCTGTACCAATACGTCAAACCCCAGCGTGCTGATGGCTGCCGGCCTGCTGGCAAAAAAAGCGGTTGAGCGCGGACTGAAGCGCCAGCCGTGGGTAAAAGCCTCGCTGGCACCAGGATCAAAAGTGGTGTCTGATTATCTGGCAACGGCACGCCTGACGCCTTATCTGGATAAACTCGGCTTCAACCTGGTAGGGTATGGCTGCACTACCTGTATCGGCAACTCGGGGCCGTTGCCGGATGAGATTGAAAGCGTCATTAAAGAGGGCGATCTTACTGTTGGCGCCGTGCTGTCCGGCAACCGTAATTTTGAAGGGCGTATTCATCCGCTGATCAAAACCAACTGGCTGGCTTCGCCACCGCTGGTGGTAGCCTATGCGCTGGCCGGCAATATGAACATCAACCTGCAGAGCGACCCTATTGGTCAGGATCAGACCGGGAAAGATGTGTATCTCAAAGATATCTGGCCATCGCCGGAGGAGATCGCCGCCTCGGTGCAGCTGGTTAATAGCAGTATGTTCCGCAAAGAGTATGCGGAAGTCTTTGACGGGACGCCAGACTGGCAGCAAATCTCCGTCAGCGAAGCGGCAACCTATGACTGGGATGAAGGGTCGACCTACATCCGCCTTTCTCCTTTCTTTGATGATATGGAGAAAACGCCAAAACCGGTTGAGGACATCCGCGGTGCCCGTATTCTGGCCATGCTGGGCGACTCAGTCACCACTGACCATATTTCGCCTGCGGGAAGTATCAAAGCCGAGAGCCCGGCGGGGCGCTATCTGCTGGCGAAAGGCATAGAGCGTAATGACTTCAACTCCTACGGTTCGCGCCGCGGTAACCATGAAGTGATGATGCGCGGCACCTTTGCCAATATTCGTATCCGCAATGAAATGGTGCCCGGTACGGAAGGCGGCTACACCCGGCACTATCCGGGTAATGAAACGCTGGCTATCTATGATGCCGCAATGAAATATAAAGAGGAGGGCGTGCCGCTCGCCGTGGTGGCCGGGAAAGAGTATGGTTCAGGCTCCAGCCGCGACTGGGCCGCTAAGGGACCACGTCTGCAGGGCGTGCGCGTAGTGATCGCTGAATCCTTTGAGCGTATCCATCGTTCCAACCTGATTGGTATGGGGATCCTGCCGCTGGAGTTTCCGACTGACGTCACCCGTAAAACGCTGCAGTTAACCGGTGAGGAGCGGATAGATATTGCCGATCTGTCGCAGCTGACGCCTGGCTGTACGGTCAATGTGACCCTGACACGCGCAGACGGTCGTCAGGAACAGGTTGCCGCACGCTGTCGTATTGATACCGCCACCGAACTGACCTACTACCGTAATGACGGCATACTGCACTATGTTATCCGTAATATGCTGAACTAAAAAAAAGCCGGGCTTGCCCGGCTTTTCTCTTTCAGGATTTCGGCAGCAGATGCCCCATTTTTTCCGCTTTAGTATCGAGATAATGGGCATTTTTTGGATTACGCCCGACAATCAGCGGCACGCGCTCGACAATATTGATCCCTGCTTCGCTGAGGATCTCAACTTTGCGCGGATTATTGGTTAGCAGGCGCACTTCATCAATCCCCAGCAATTTAAACATATCAGCACACAGGGTGAAATCACGCTCATCGGCGGCAAAACCCAGCTGATGGTTCGCTTCTACGGTGTCATAGCCTTTATCCTGCAGCGCATAGGCGCGGATCTTATTCAGCAAACCGATATTACGGCCTTCCTGACGATGATAGAGCAGTACACCGCGACCCTCTTCAGCAATCGCTGTTAAGGCCGCTTCCAGCTGAAAGCCGCAGTCGCAGCGCAGACTGAACAGCGCATCGCCGGTCAGACACTCAGAGTGAACACGCGCCAGCACCGGCGTGTGATCGCTGATATCACCGTAAACCAGCGCCACATGATCGTGGCCGGTTGCCAGTTCTTCAAAACCTACCATCAGGAAATCTCCCCATGGCGTGGGCAGTTTAGCTTCTGCTACCCGTTTAAGCTGCATGTGATTCTCCAGAACCTTCAGAGGATGCGCTATCATCTTGATAACGCACGGGCCGACTGACCCGAAAATTGTGTCTATTGTGCCATATCCACAAGCAGGCCCGCTAATCAGTCAGAAAGATTGTAGTGATAAAGCACGATTATCCAAGCTGCTTTAGGTATGTTATTCTTTTTTCAGCTAAAGTTATTCAGCAAACGCGTCATAACCCGCAGGAAAAGCCAAAGTATGTTGAAAATAGTGCAGCGCACGACGCTGGGTGCCTTCTTATTAATCGCGATGCCACTCTGCGTCTGGCTTTCGGGCTGGCAATGGCAGCCGGGCGAAAGCGGGGGCGTACTGCGTTTTTTGTTCTGGATGACGGAAACGGTCACCAGCCCATGGGGGATCATCACCAGTAGCGTGCTGAGTGCCTGGATGCTGTGGTGTCTGCGCTTCCGCCTTAAGCCTGCTATTCTGCTGCTGATTATCATGAATGGCGCCATCCTGGCCGGGCAGTACACGAAGTCATGGATCAAAGAGCAGGTGCAGGAGCCGCGACCCTATGTTGTCTGGCTCGAGCAGCAGCATGGCATCAGCAACGACGCATTTTATCAGCTGAAAAGAAAACAGCGGGGTGAGATGGTTAATACGCTGCTGGCCAGTGATACGCAAATTCCCCGCTGGTTAAAGCAGCACTGGGCATTTGAGACGGGATTTGCTTTTCCTTCCGGTCATACTATGTTTGCTGCCAGCTGGGCACTGCTGGCAATGGGACTGCTCTGGCCGCGGCGCCGGGTGGTTACGCTGGTTGTGCTGTTTAGCTGGGCCGTTATGGTTATGGGCAGCCGGCTGTTGCTGGGTATGCACTGGCCGCGTGATTTGATTGTCGCAACGCTTATCTCCTGGCTGCTGGTGACCGTCGCCACCTGGCTGGCACAGCGCTTTTGCGGTCCGCTTACGCTTCCGCCTGACGAGCAGCGCGAAGTCAAAGCGCGGGACGATGGATTGTAATCAGCTGAACTGCCCCCATATAGCTGATTACGCTTGCGCAAAGCCAGCTAACTGATAACGTGAAAGCAGCACGGTACGCGCTTTTTTGGCATACTCTATTGGAAACTCTACGACAGGACGCATTGTGAAATATTTGCTGATTTTTCTGGTGGTACTGGTCATTTTCATCATTTCAGTGACGCTGGGTGCTCACAATGATCAGGTGGTGACCTTCAACTATCTGCTGGCGCAGGGTGAATTTCGTGTTTCCACGCTGCTTGCAGTGCTGTTTGGCGCCGGTTTTTTACTGGGCTGGGCAATCTGCGGGCTATTCTGGTTACGTATCCGCGTTTCACTGGCACATGCTCAGCGTAAACTGAAGCGTATGCAGGCGCAAAACGAACATGCTTCAGCAGCCACTACCGTATCGACCACAGGTCGTCGGGATTAATGTTCAATGCATGAATTGTTGTTTCTGCTTCTCCCGGTCGCAGCGGCTTACGGCTGGTATATGGGACGACGCAGCGCGTACCAGAATAAGCAACAGGAAGCGAACCGCCTGTCACGAGAATATGTGGCCGGGGTGAATTTCCTGCTTTCAAACCAGCAGGACAAAGCCGTCGATCTGTTTCTCGATATGCTGAAAGAAGACAGCGGAACGGTTGAGGCGCATCTGACGCTTGGCAATCTGTTTCGTTCACGTGGTGAGGTTGACCGCGCTATACGTATCCATCAGTCGCTGATGGAAAGCGCTTCATTAACCTACGACCAGCGACTTCTTGCGATTCAGCAGCTTGGCCGCGACTATATGGCCGCAGGCCTCTACGATCGCGCAGAGGATATGTTCAGTCAGCTAACGGATGAAACCGATTTTCGCATTGCCGCCCTCCAGCAGCTTTTACTGATCCATCAGGCGACCAGCGACTGGCAGAAAGCGATTGATGTTGCGGAGAAGCTGGTAAAACTGGGAAAAGAGAAGCAGAAGGGCGAAATTGCGCACTTCTATTGTGAGCTGGCGCTGCAGGCAATGAGCAGTGACGATCTCGATCGCGCCATGTCGCTGCTGAAAAAAGGCGAAGCGGCCGATAATCAGAGCGCGCGCGTTTCCATTATGATGGGGCGCATTCTGATGGAGCAGGGGGAGTATGCGAAAGCAGCACAGCGCCTGCAGCGGGTGCTGGATCAGGATAAAGAGCTGGTCAGTGAAACGCTGCCTATGCTGGAAACCTGTTATCAGCGGCTGGCACAGCCAGAAGTCTGGGCCGGTTATCTGCAGCGCTGCACCGAGGAGAATACCGGTGCCGCCGCCGAGCTCTATCTGTCAGATATTCTTGAACAGCAGCAGGGTCCGGAAGCGGCGCAGCTCTATATTAATCGCCAGCTGCAGCGTCATCCTACTATGCGTGTTTTCCACCGGCTGATGGACTTTCACCTGCATGAAGCGGAAGATGGTCGGGCAAAAGAGAGTCTGATGGTTCTGCGCGATATGGTCGGTGAGCAGATCCGTACCAAACCACGCTATCGCTGCCATAAATGCGGCTTTACCGCCTACGCGCTCTACTGGCACTGTCCATCCTGCCGGGCGTGGTCTTCAATAAAACCGATCAGGGGACTTGACGGGCAGTAACCGTAATTTTTAAAAAAAACAAGCCAACTAGTTACAACATAATTTTTATGCAATTCTCTTCTGGTCAGTCGGAGAGCCGCGGAAAGCTTAACAGGGTGCATTGGCGGCCCATAAGATTGTTCTGCCGCAGCATGGCAGGTAGAATGCAGGCCGTTTGTTGCCCTGTGCCTGTTTATGAGGAAACGTTATGTCTGTAACCCCTTCACCCATTCTGGTGGCGCTCGACTACAGTAATCTGGATGACGCACTGCGCTTTGTCGATCGTATTGACCCTGCTCAGTGTCGCCTTAAAGTAGGCAAGGAGATGTTCACGCTGTTTGGTCCGTCAGTGGTCCGGACATTACAGGCACGCGGATTTGATATATTTCTTGATCTGAAATTTCATGATATCCCCAATACCACCGCGCATGCCGTAGCTGCCGCCGCAGAACTGGGCGTCTGGATGGTCAATGTGCACGCGAGCGGGGGAGCACGTATGATGCAGGCCGCCCGCGAGGCGCTGGTACCTTTTGGAAAAGATGCACCGCTGCTCATTGCTGTAACCGTACTGACCAGCATGGATGAAGAGGATTTACGCGGGCTGGGCATTACGTTGACGCCGGCACAACAGGCAGAACGGCTGGCGCGGCTTACCCGTCAGTGTGGGCTGGACGGCGTTGTCTGCTCAGCTCATGAAGCGGTAGCCTTTAAACAGGCGTTTGGCAGTGAATTTGCCCTGGTCACACCCGGTATTCGTCCGGCAGGCAGCGAAGCTGGCGATCAGCGCCGTATTATGACGCCCCTGCAGGCTAAGCAGGCCGGGGTTGACTATATGGTTATTGGTCGTCCGGTTACGCAGTCAGCCGATCCGGCTGCCACGCTGCAGCAGATCATTACATCGTTAGAGGAGGCGTAATGGCCCAGGACAATCCACTGGTTTACTCCACTGACAGCGGGCGTATTGTGCCGGCAGAAGAGAAGCCACAGCGACCGCGCGGCGACGGTATTGTACGCATTCAGCGTCAGACCAGCGGACGTAAAGGCAAGGGCGTTTGTCTCATCACCGGTATCGATCTGGACGATAACGCGCTGGCTACCCTGGCCGCTGAGCTCAAGAAAAAGTGCGGCTGCGGTGGTTCGGTCAAAGAGGGCGTGATTGAGATTCAGGGTGATAAACGCGACCTGCTCAAAACCCTGCTCGAAGCTAAAGGGATGAAAGTTAAACTGGCGGGCGGTTAATGAAAGCGGGCCACGCTGGGTGGCCCGTACAAAATTATGTCTGCTGTGTAGCCTGCAAAAATTAACGGTCGATTTGATGGCCGATGATGCCGCCCACCGCCGCGCCACCAACGGTGCCCAGACCACTGCCGTTGGTCAGTACTGAACCACCAATGGCACCGGCACCGGCACCTATTGCCGTATTACGATCGCGCTTAGACCAGTTTGAACAGCCGCTCAGCGCAACAACTAATGTTGCTGCCAGCACGGCAACGGATACACGTTTCACTGTTGTAGTCATAACTATCTCCTTGATGATTGGCTCAGAGGCAACAGCAATAAGTATAGATGCCAGACGGCAAAGTTCGTCATTCCCGGATGGAAAAGTTGGACAAAGCCGCGCGGTTTATGCTGCCTGCGCACAGTAAAAACCCTGAAACCGGGTGGCCCTGTTTACTTTTCATCGTTGCAGAGTATCGTCAGACAGAAACCGCCGGATCTGCGCCGCACTTATCAGGATACAGCGACTTTCCACAAAGCATTCAGCCATTCTTTCCATAACATCCGGTCTCTTCTCTGAGCACAATCTCTCTATCACAGACTGGTGGAGAACAATGATGCTGGAAGCGCTAAAGCAGCAGGTCCTGGAAGCGAATCTCGATTTACCCCGCTATAACCTGGTGACGTTTACCTGGGGCAACGTCAGCGCCATTGACAGAGAGCAGGGGGTTTTGGTGATCAAGCCTTCCGGAGTGAGATATGAAAAGATGCAGCGGGATGACATGGTGGTCGTTGATCTGCAGAGCGGTGCGGTGATTGAAGGTGCACTGCGCCCGTCATCTGACACGGCAACGCATCGTGCGCTCTATCAGGCCTGGCCAGATATTGGCGGCATTGTTCATACGCACTCCCGGCATGCCACAATCTGGGCGCAGGCAGGACGCGATATACCCGCCTGGGGCACGACACATGCTGATGATTTCTACGGCACGATCCCCTGCACCCGCGCCATGCTGCGCATGGAGATCGATCAGGAGTATGAGTGGAATACCGGACAGGTCATTATCGAAACCTTTGCCCATCGAAATATTCAGCCGGCTGCTGTTCCTGCGGCGCTGGTTAACTCTCACGGCCCTTTTGCATGGGGCAGCGATGCAGCGGCGGCAGTACACAGTGCGGTGGTCCTGGAAGAAGTCGCCTATATGGCGCTGCATACCGAACAGCTGCGCGCTGAATTACCCCCCATCTCACAAAATCTGCTGGATCTGCACTATCTGCGCAAGCACGGCAAAAATGCGTGGTATGGACAATAAGGCTGTTCTCAGTAAGCCAGGCGCCTGCGGGCGCTTTTTTTATTACTGCGTCAGTAAATTCCTGGTCAGAAATATCGGTTTTATTCGCACACCCCGCGCTAAATCATCTTTATTCACAACGCGTTAGGCGATCTCATGTAGTCTGGCTCCCGCTCGACTATACCCTGAAATGGCGCTAATGATTATTCACCCCCCTGTTCAGGGATACTTCTGGATTTTGCTTTATAAATCAATCTCTCATTTGGTCTGGCCTCACTCTGCATTACGCTGATGTGGCGTTAAACGCATCACATAAATATTAGAGGATGAGACTATGACCGTTATTAACCAACCAACCTGCCGCCTGTTTACCGAAGCGGGACAGACTACCCAACTTGTTGCCTACTACGAAGAAGGGCGTCGCACCATGTGGATGATGTTGCGGGCTCAGCCACGCCCAAGCTTCAACCATGAATTAATCGAGGAGATCATGAACCTGAGCTATACGGCTCAGCGTTCCGGACTGCCGATCGATTTCTGGGTAACCGGCTCTTTAGTTCCACAGATGTTTAACGCCGGTGGCGATCTGCGCTTTTTTGTTGAGTGCATTCGCAACAACCGTCGTGAGGCGCTGCGGGCTTATGCCCGGGCCTGCGTTGACTGCATTCACTCGGCGGCGCGCGGGTTTGATACCGGCGCGGTAACGCTGGCGATGATCGAAGGCAGTGCCCTTGGCGGAGGCTTTGAGGCTGCGCTGGCGCACCATTTTATTCTGGCACAGAACAGCGCGCGGATGGGTTTTCCGGAAATTGCGTTCAATCTGTTCCCGGGAATGGGGGGCTATTCGCTGGTCGCGCGTCGCTCCGGCATGAAGCTGGCAGAAGAGCTGATTTGTGAAGGAGAGTCGCACAGTGCGGAGTGGTATGAAACACGCGGCCTGGTCGATAAGGTATTCCAGCCGGGTGAAGCGTATCGCGCCACGCGCACCTTTATCGACACCTTACGGCCTAAGTTAAATGGTGTGCGTGCCATGCTGAAAGCGCGTCAGCGCGTGCTGCAGCTGTCACGTGCTGAATTGATGGATATTACGGAGGACTGGGTAGATTATGCCTTTACGCTTGAACCCAAGGATATCGCCTACATGGAGCGCCTGGTGCAGTTACAAAACCGCCACAGTGCTTCATTACGTAAAGCCGGATAACACGTCCGCGCAGCGTTAAACACGGGCAGGATGCTTCAGCCAATGCCCGAGCTGTTCTGCGGGCATTGGTTTGGCGTAATAATAGCCCTGGCGCCCATCCACACCGTTAGTGAGAACAAATTTTTCTTCCGCTTTGGTTTCAATACCCTCTGCAATCACCTGCAGCTCAAGGGCTTTGGCAACCGCCACAATCGCGCGCACTAAAGATTGCGAAACCGGTTGTTTATTGATATCCCGGACAAAACTCTGATCCAGCTTAATGGCATCAATGGGTACCCGTGCCAGCTGGGAAAGAGAGGAGTAGCCGGTGCCGAAATCATCGAGATGTACCTGCGCCCCAAGCTCCTGAAACTGTTTCATGAGCTTAAGCGCCCCGGCTTCATTCTCAATCAGGCAGCTTTCGGTTAATTCAATATCAATCGGGGATTCCGTCAGCCCGGCTTCGCTCAGTGCATTTTTCAGATCGCTGTAAATGCTCTGATCGATAAGCTGCTTCGCGGAAACATTGACGGCAACGCGCAGAAAAATACCTTCACTGCGCCATTTTATAATCTGTTGCAGCACATTAAGCATGACCCAGCGGCCCAGTGGAACAATCAGGCCGGACTCTTCAGCATAGGGGATAAAGTCGCCAGGCGAGACCATACCGCGTTCCGGAGAGTTCCAGCGTACCAGAGCTTCAGCGCTGCGCACCTCGCCGTCGCGATCAACCTTAGGCTGGTAATAGACCACCAGGTGATCCTGCTCCAGCGCTTTACGCAGGTTAGTATCGAGCCAGAGGTATTCAAAGACCCGCTTGTTCATTTCACTGGTAAAGATGCAGAACTTACCGCGTCCGTTTTCTTTGGCGTGATACATTGCCGTGTCAGCATTGCGGATCAGGCTTTCGCGATCCTCGCCATGCAGGGGGGCCAGCGAAATCCCGATTGAGCAGCCGCTGTAAACTTCAATCAGCCCGATGCGGAAGGGCTGCCGCAGCCGCTCAAGGATGCGCGACGACATCGCCTCCAGCGCCGCCTGACTGGTATGTTCAGCCAGTACCACAAATTCATCGCCGCCAAGACGCGCCAGCGTCTGGTCTTTACCCAGGCAGCTGAGAATAGCCAGCGATACCGCCTGCAGCAGCTGATCGCCGAACATATGACCGTACGCGTCATTTACCTTCTTGAAATTGTCGAGATCGAGGTAGACCACACCGGTCTGGGAACCGTTCGCCAGCTCCAGTGCCAGGCTAATTTGCTGATGAATAGCGTTACGATTAGGCAAACCGGTGACCGTATCGGTATTTGCCAGCACCCGGAGCCGCTCCTGCGCCCGTCGCTCTTCGGTAATGTCTGTCCCGGAACAGATGAGGAAAATTTCATTTTTCCCACTGCCACTGTGAACGAACTTATTACGGAAGAGAAACAGTCGCTGACCCTTTTTGGTCTTAACCCAGCGCTCGACTTCATACGAATTTCCGTCGCGGAAAAAACCGGTGATATTACGGCGCGAAGCCTGCGCTTCCTGCCGGGTCATAAAGAGCTGAAATACATTGCGGCCGATAACTTCCTGCTCTTTCAGACCGGTATACTCTTCACTCAACCGATTAAAGCGCTGAATGTTACCGCGCTGATCGAGGATAACAATAACCGAGTTGGCTTCGGATACCACCTGTTCGGCGAAAGAGAGTCCCTGAGTCAGATCGCGTGCCACTGATGACGTATCACCCCATGCAGATGCGGTGCCAGCCCAGGTAGACTGGTTCACCTTACGACCGACAAAGTGCATTGGCACCGGGGTTCCGTGCAGCGGCAGAGTAAGATTGATGCTGGAGGTAATCACCGTCATCGCCCGTAACAGACTGGCCTGTGCCGGGGTAAGCGAAACGGCCAGATTGGTATTGGCATTCTCATCTTCGGCAAAATGCAGTGCGTCACTGTCAGAGGTTAACCGCCAATGGGGGCTGGTGGTGCCAAACAAGGCATACAGCAAAGTTTGCCCCTGTTCATCGGTCATGTAAACGTCCTCCGGCCATGTCTCTAAGACTCTATCTCATTATTTTAGCAACAGTATTCAACCTCCTGCATAAGCACAAGATGCAAACCGAATATATTTTTGTTTTTATTAAAGAATGGCACGAAAAAGCCCCGAAAACGGGGCTTATGGCGATCAGCAGGGACATCTGCCAGGGTTTCCGGCCTGGCTCGGAAAGCGTGCATCAAGACAGTGCCGGTGAAAGGTACGTTCATCCATGGGCGGCATTTCAGGATGGTGGCAGCGCATATGCTTCAGATAAGTTTGATAGTCGTGTACGCCAACCATTAAACGAAAGCTTTGCTGCAACCCTCGCCAGATCTGCTGCCAGCGGGAGAGCGGCGGCGCATCAGTAGCGCACGCTATCGGTAAGCAGCGCTGAATCTGCCAGCCTGCGCCGGGAGGCGTCCAGCGATAAATGGCCTCAGACATGACGTACCTCCTTACGCAGTGAAACCTCGGATTCGCGCACGGTAGGCGTGGTACTGCGGAGCGCACGACGAATGACAAAAAAGGCGGCAATCAGCATGACCACTGCGACCAGCATAAAGAATCCGCACAGCGCCGCATTGATCTGATTACTGAACACAATGGTCTGCATATCCGCTACGCTTTTAGCCGGGGCAATCACCATGCCGTTATCGATACCCTGCTGAAATTTGCGCGCCTGTGCCAGAAAGCCAATGGCCGGTTTTTCATGGAAAATCTTCTGCCAGCCTGCGGTCATTGAGGTAATAAACAACCACGCGGTGGGCAGAATAGTGACCCAGGCGTAACGCTGTTTTTTCATTTTGAACAGCACGACAGTGCCGAGGATCAGCGCCATAGAGGCGAGCATCTGGTTACCAATGCCAAACAGTGGCCACAGCGTATTAATTCCGCCCAGCGGATCCACCACGCCCTGATAGACAAAAAAGCCCCAGCCCGCGACGGCGACGGTGGTACCAGCCATATTGCCCAGCCAGGAGCGGTTGCTGCCCATTGCCGGAACCACGGTACCCACTAAGTCCTGTACCATAAAGCGACAGGCGCGGGTACCGGCATCCACGGCGGTCAGGATGAACAGGGCCTCAAACAGAATGGCAAAGTGATACCAGAACGCCATCATCGCGCGACTGTTGAATACCTCGGTGATGATGTGTGCCATGCCCACGGCGAAAGTGGGGGCACCTCCGGCGCGTGAGAGCACCGTGCTTTCGCCCACGTCACGCGCAATGCTGCTCAGCATCTCCGGCGTGACAACAAAGCCCCAGCCGTTAATGACCTGAGAGGCGTTCTCTACGGTGGTTCCAATCAGCGCGGCCGGTGAGTTCATCGCGAAGTAGACGCCCGGGTCCAGCACCGAAGCGCAGATCAGCGCCATGATTGCCACGAACGATTCCATCAGCATGGCGCCGTAACCGATAAACCGGATATGGCTTTCGCGCTCTACCAGTTTTGGCGTGGTGCCGCTGGAAACCAGCGCATGAAACCCGGAAATAGCCCCGCAGGCAATGGTGATAAACAGGAACGGAAAGAGTGCGCCGGAGAAGACCGGACCAGTGCCATCAATAAATTTTGTTACTGCCGGCATCTTCAGCTCCGGCATGGCAAACAGAATGCCAATCGCCAGCCCGACAATGACGCCAATTTTCAGGAAGGTAGAGAGGTAGTCGCGCGGGGCCAGCAGCAGCCAGACCGGCAGCGAAGAGGCGACAAAACCGTAGATCACCAGCACCCAGGTCAGCTCTGTGCCTTTCAGGGTGAAGAAGGGACCCCAGTAAGGATCGGCGGCGACGTCTCCCCCATAGATAATCGCTGCCATCATCAGGACAAAACCGATGAGGGAAACCTCAGCAATTTTTCCCGGGCGCAGAAAGCGCATATATACGCCCATAAACAGCGCAATAGGAATCGTCGCTGCAATAGTGAAAAGCCCCCACGGGCTGTTAGCGAGTGCTTTGACCACCACCAGCGCCAGCGCGGAGAGAATGATGATCATCACGCCCAGCGCACCGAGCATCGTCACCACGCCGGCAAAAGACCCCAGCTCCTGGCGCGCCATTTCTCCCAGCGAGCGTCCGTCACGGCGGGTAGAGATAAACAGAATCAGGAAATCCTGTACCGCGCCGGCGAACATAACGCCTACCAGAATCCAGATCGTGCCCGGCAGAAATCCCATCTGTGCGGCCAGAATCGGTCCGACCAGCGGTCCGGCTCCGGCAATGGCTGCAAAGTGATGACCAAACAGCACCCATTTATTGGTCGGAACATAATCCAGGCCATCGCTGAGTCGCTCTGCCGGCGTGCGGCGGCGATCGTCAAGTTCAAAGATGCGGCGGGCGATAAACAGGCTATAGAAACGGTAGGCGATGCTGTAACAGGCTACCGAGGCGATAACCAGCCAGACCGCATTCACATGTTCGCCGCGGCTGAGCGCGAGCATGGCAAATGCGCCAGCACCTATTAACGCCACGGCTAACCAGACGAGGCCGGTTTTGACGTTGTTCATGAGTTAACTCCTTGTAGAGGCCGGAAAAACAGGCAAGCGAAATACAACGAGTTAAAAGTAAGGTAAAAAAATGTTAACGAAAGGTGGTAAAAGCAGAAGTGTGAAGCGCGATACAAATTTAAGCAGAGAAGAAGCAGAGAGGAAAAGGCGACGCGGGATAACAGCCGTTATCCCGCGTTATTATTACAGTCAGACTGCCGGGCGGGCAACCACGCTGCGGGTCTCCATGCGCACTTCAGCGATGGTGACGTCAATGATGTCCGTAACGCGATAAACCACTTCACCTTTGATCTGCACCGTGCCGCTCTCCTGCGAGCAGACCAGCTCATCGCGTACCGCATGAATGAACGGTGCCGGAATAAAGGCCACCGCACCATTTTCCTGCAGGCGTACGCGCATACCGCCGCGCGAGACATCAATGATCTCGGCGCTGAATTTGCGCTCGCTGCCGGCGAACGGCGTCAGGAAACGCGCATAGAGCCAGTCGCCCACGTCGCGCTCAGCCATCCGGTTAAGGCGACGACGCTCACCCATGGTAACCGTGACGTCACTTTGCGGACGGGCAATACTCTCGCCGCGCACGATGGCTTTCAGCAGGCGATGATTGATCATATCGCCAAACTTACGGATCGGTGAGGTCCACGTCGCGTAGGCATCCAGACCCAGGCCAAAGTGCGGGCCAGGTTCGGTACCAATTTCAGCAAAGCTCTGGAAACGGCGAATACGGCTGTCGAGATACTGAGTCGGCTGCGCGTCCAGTTCGCGACGCATCTGGCGGAACCCTTCCAGCGTAGTGATGACCTGCGGATCAACGGTAATACCGTGGCCAGCCAGCACGCCTGCAACCTGTTCAGCGTTGGCCAGGTCAAAACCGGTATGCAGGTTATAGATGCCAAAGCCCAGTTTCTTCTGCAGCACAGTCGCCGCGCAGATGTTAGCCAGAATCATCGCTTCTTCAACCATGCGGTTAGCGATACGACGATGTTCAGCGATAATATCCAGTACTTCACCTTTCTCTCCCAGCAGGAAGCGGAAATCAGGGCGATCTTTGAATACCAGTGCATGCGTCTGACGCCATTCGCTGCGCGCCAGGCAGAGACGATGCAGCAGACGGATCTGCTCAGCAATCGCGTCATTTTCCGGCTGCCAGCTGCCGCTGTTTTCCAGCCAGTCTGAGACGTTGTCGTAAACCAGTTTGGCTTTCGATTCAATCCAGGCAGCAAAGAACTGCACGTCATCGGCGAGCGCACCATCCGGCTGGACGGTGACCCGGCAGGCGAGCACCGGGCGTTTTTCATGCGGACGCAGCGAGCAGACATTGTCGGAGAGCTCGCGCGGCAGCATCGGAATGTTAAAGCCGGGGAGATAGTTGGTAAACGCGCGCTGTGCAGCCAGTTTATCAAGCTCGCTGCCTTCTGCTACGTAAGCCGTGGGATCGGCGATAGCGATGGTCAGCAGCAGGCTGCCATCCGCCTGCGCTTCAGCATAGAGCGCATCGTCCATATCCTGGGTGCTGGCGCTGTCGATCGTGACAAAGTTCAGCGCGGTCAGGTCTTCACGCGTCAGCTGCTCATCCAGCATCCCGCCGCATTCACTCTCTGGTGCCTCGCGCTCCAGATTATGACGCGACAGCGTAACCCACCACGGTGCCAGAGGATCGTCCGCGGTAACGATAAATTCAGTCAGCTCAGCATAAAAGCCGCGATCGCCTTTTAGCGGGTGGCGACGCATCTCAGCCACAGCCCAGTCGCCGTTCTGGAAATCGTGCGTCAGACCGCGCACGGCGCGACACTGAATCGCATCTTTCAGCAGCGGATGGTCCGGTACGATTGAAAGACGATCGTCTTTTTTCTGCACCCGCCCGACGAAGCGCGTCAGAAACGGCTCAATCAGGGCATCCGGCTCAGCACTTTCACGATCTTTATCCGTGTGGATCACCGCTGTGATACGATCGCCGTGCATCACTTTCTTCATTTGCGGTGGCGGAATGAAGTAGCTTTTCTGAGCATCAACTTCAAGGAAGCCAAAGCCTTTTTCTGTGCCTTTCACAACGCCTTCGGCGCGCGGAGTCTGCGCGTGAAGCTTCTCTTTCAGCTGCGCGAGCAGCGGGTTATCCTGGAACATAATTTAGTCAGTTTCGTGGCCTAAGAGCGGTGGACAGTTTTACGCGAATCGGGCGCGCGCGGCAAGGTCAAAACGGGTTAAAAAGCCGCAGAGCGCGGCTTTTGTTTCAGAGAGTAAATCGCCATCAGGCGATGCGCTGCGTCGGCAGGGCGGCGCTGAGCGTGAGCTTTACCGGCACCGATTTAGAGGTCGGTGTCCCGCTGATATCGCCGTAGCTTGAGAGCGGTACCAGCGGATTGGTTTCCGGATAGTAGGCCGCGAGATTACCGCGCGGAATATTGTAAGGCACCAGTTTAAAGCCGCTGACGCGGCGGGTCAGGCCATCATTCCAGAGTGTTTCGATATCCACCTGCTGGCCTTCGGTAAAGCCCAGTGCCGCCATATCGTCCGGATGAATAAACACCACTTCGCGCTGACCATAGACACCACGATAGCGATCGTCGAGGCCGTAAATCGTGGTGTTGTACTGATCGTGCGAACGCAGCGTCTGCAGCGTAAACGGCACAGTAACGTCGCTGCCCAGCTGAGGAAACAGCGAGTCGGGCAGGGCGGACGCGCTGAATTCAGCACGCTTAGATGGTGTACTGAAGCGCAGTTCTGCCGCTGCATTGCCAAGATAAAAACCGCCAGGCTGGTCGCACTTCGTATTGAAATCGGCAAAGCCCGGAATCGTGGCAGCGATATGATCGCGGATAATATTGTAGTCCGCTGCCATGCCGAGCCAGTCGATATGCTCACTGCCCAGCGTAGCGTGTGCGATACCCGCTACAATGGCAGTTTCCGAACGCTGCGTCTCTGCCAGCGGGATGCCCACACCTTCTGAGGCGTGAACCATGCTGAAGGAGTCCTCAACGGTAATAAACTGGTTGCCGCCAGCCTGACGATCGCGTTCAGTGCGACCCAGCGTAGGCAGAATCAGCCCTTCATGACCCGGTACCAGATGACTGCGGTTGAGCTTGGTACTGATATGCACCGTCAGACCACAGTGCTGCAGCGCGGCTTCCGTTACCGGAGAGTCAGGCGCGGCCGCGGCCAGATTGCCGCCAAGGGCAATCAGCACTTTGACTTCATCGCGCAGCATAGCGCCCAGCGCTTCAACGGTATTGTGACCGGCATTGCGCGGGGGTTCGAAACCAAAATGGGCACCCAGCGCATCCAGGAAAGGCTTAGCGGGTTTCTCATCGATCCCCATCGTGCGGTTGCCCTGCACGTTGCTGTGGCCGCGCACCGGGCAGAGACCGGCACCTTTTTTGCCCAGCTGACCAAATAAAAGCTGCAGGTTGACAATTTCACGCACGGTGTCGACGGAGTGCTTGTGCTGTGTGATCCCCATCGCCCAGGTGATAATGACCCGTTCCGCACTCTGATAAATCGCTGCGGCTTCGCGAATTTGCGCTTCGCTCAGGCCTGACTGCTGCACAATCTGCTGCCACGGGGTGTTATCAACCGCGTCCAGATAGGCCTCAACGCCCTGAGTATTTGCCGCGATAAACGTCTGGTCGAAGATACCCGGCTCACCGGCAGCAAGACGCGCGCGCTCCACTTCCAGCAGCGCTTTTACCATGCCGCGCAGGGCGGCCATATCGCCTCCGAGGTTAGGCTGGTAGTAGGCCGAGCTGATGGTGCCCGCTTTGGATGTCACAACTTCCAGCGGCTTCTGCGGATCGGCAAAGCGCTCCAGCCCACGTTCGCGCAGGGTGTTAAAGGTGACAATTTTTGCGCCATGATCGGCTGCATGACGCAGGCTATGCAGCATACGCGGGTGGTTGGTGCCCGGGTTCTGTCCCAGCACAAAGATAGCGTTTGCGTGATCGAAGTCGTCAAGACGAATGGTCCCTTTTCCGACACCGATACTGCGTTTCAGACCGCTGCCGCTGGCTTCATGGCACATGTTGGAGCAGTCAGGGAAGTTATTGGTGCCCATCACGCGGCCAAACAGCTGATAGAGCCAGGAGGCTTCGTTACTGGCGCGCCCTGACGTATAGAGTTCCAGCTGATCGGGGTGGTCCATCGCATTCAGGTGCTGCGCAATCAGCGCAAACGCCGCATCCCAGCTGATGGGTTCGTAGTGGTCGGTAGCGCTGTTATAGCGCATCGGGTGCGTCAGACGCCCCTGATACTCAAGAAAATAGTCGCTCTGCTGATAAAGCGTGCTGACGCTGTGCTGAGCAAAAAATTCAGGCTCAACCACGCGACGTGTCGCTTCCCAGGTAACCGCTTTGGCGCCGTTTTCACAGAAGCTAAAGGTGCTTTTGTTATCATCACCCCAGGCGCAGCCGGGGCAGTCGAAGCCGCGCGCTTTGTTCATGCGCATCAGATTACGCATGTTTTTCAGGGCGGCTTTGCTGTCAAATACGAAGCGGGTGGTGGCTTCCAGTGAACCCCAGCCGCCGGCAGCAGCGCGGTAAGGCTGAATTTTACGTTTAAATTTCATGGTAGTCGCAGGCTTATTGTTTATGAGTTGTTATCAGAATATGTCTTCTGTTGAAAAGAAGTGTGCGACTGAGGACAGAAGTTGTCTAATTGATTGACTTAATTGAGCGATAGGCGGCGTTTATCGCATCAGCGATAAACTGTGATCTGCTTCAAATTAACATCGCCCTGAGAGACACGCTGCTGCGTAAGCGGCGTAATAGTGGCTAATAATTGCTCTTTCACCCTGTGAAGGAGTGCGTCATGAAACAACTCACCAGCCAGATCCACGCGTTTGGTAAAGCGCTGATGATGCCCATCTCCGTGATCGCCGCCGCTGGCATCTTTCTTGGCCTGGCCGCCGCGCTCCAGAACCCGGCGATCACCGGTGAAGCCTTTGCACAGATGCAGCTGCCACAGCTTGTCATCGGCTTTATCCGCAAGGTTGCCGGCGCGCTGTTTGCCAATCTGCCGCTGTTCTTTGCCGTGGCCAGCGCAATTGGGCTGGCGAAAGCGGAGAAACCCACTGCGGCTTTTGCCGCCGTCATTGGTTATCTGATGATGAACACCGGCATCAGCGCCACGCTGGCAGCCAAAGGATTAACCGCCACCACCACCACGCCACAGGCGCTGCAGCAGGCGGGAATGGATCAAACCAGCGCGATGATGCTGTCAGCTGAATATATCCAGATGCTGGGCATTTTTACGTACAACATGAGCGTGCTGGGGGGCGTGATTGCCGGGCTGCTTACGGTGGTACTGCACAACCGCTTTTACACCCAGCAGCTTCCGGTTGCGATCAGCTTTTTTGGCGGACGCCGCTTCGTGCCGATCGTCACCGTTGTCGTGCTGCCGCTGGCGGGCGTGCTGCTGGCGCTCATCTGGCCGACTATCGGGGCCGCTATTGCCTGGGTCGGAGAGATGATTGGTAAGAGCGGGCAGTATGGCGCCTTTCTGCTGGGGGCCTGTGAGCGCCTGCTCATTCCGACCGGCCTGCACCATATTCTGAACGAGACGGTGCGCTTCACTCCTATCGGCGGGATGGCTACCGTTGACGGGCAGAGCGTTGTCGGAGCGCTTAATATCTTTAACAGCTCGCTGACGCATCCGGGCGCCATTCCGGATGAGACCGTACGCAGTGCCACGCAATTTCTGGCGCAGGGAAAAATTCCGGTCATGATGTTTGGATTGCCGGCCGCCGCGCTGGCGATCTATCACACCGCCCGGCCTGAACATAAGCAGCGGGTAAAAGCGCTGGTGCTGGCAGGGGCGCTGACCTCATTTACCACCGGTATTACTGAGCCGCTGGAGTTCTGTTTTATTTTTGTCTCACCGGTACTTTATATTCTGCATGCGCTGCTGACCGGTCTCTCTTTTATGCTGATGTCGATGCTGCACCTGATGATTGGCAACGTGCAGGGCGGTGCGATCGATCTGGTGGTATTTGGCATTCTGGGCGGCAGTAAAACTCACTGGTGGTGGACACTGGTACTGGGTGCCTGCTACGCACCGCTTTACTACTACCTGTTCCGCCTGGTCATCACGCGTATGCGGGTAGAGACGCCGGGACGTGAGAGTGAAGAAGATCAGAAACCGCTGCAGGTAACGGCAGACGAGCGTACCAGAGTCATTATCAGCGGGCTGGGCGGCGAAGCGAATATAGAGGAGGTCGATTGCTGCTTTACCCGCCTGCGGGTTCGCGTCAAAGCAATGAATGAGGTAGTTGATCAGACGCTGCTTTCCACCGGGGCTAACGGTGTTAACCGCGTCACTGAACATGACGTTCAGGTGATCTATGGCCCGCAGGTTGAAAAGATTGCTAATGAGGTCAAGCAGGCGCTGGGCGTAAGCTGACTTGTAAGCCTGCTAATAGTGAATACCGCAATCATTGTTAAACGCGCCGGGCTGATATTTGCGATAGTGGCGCTGCCCTTTCAAGAGCTAAGCCATTGCGAGTGCCGGAGATAAGCGCCGGATAGGGCACCATTCTGAAGCTGCCTGCGGGCAGCTTTTTTGTGCGCACCGCTAACCGGTCACTCAGCGCAAAGCGCATAAAAAACCCACCTCCCGGTGGGCTGACTGAAAACAACGCCGGCTGTTTATGCCGTAAAACGCATTTACAGGTATCCGGAATGAATCAGTAACACGTACCGCCAGCATGGTGTGAGCCTGTACCGCCGTGAGGGTGAGTCCCTTTAGGACAGGCAACCGCTGCCGTTGAAAATACAAATGCTGCCGTTAAAACCAGAAGCGTGGCGACTTTTTTCATTTTTATTGTCCTTTTGCTGTGTGCAATCTTTGCACACACAATGTATCAGAATAATCCTATAAGTAAATGTTTATTTATCATCTTTGCTTATGCATTAGCTGGTGGCTATATCGCTCATAGCGCGAGCTGATTTAGTCATACCAGGCGGGAAAAGCAGACAGTCTGCCGGCCCGCGCTTTTACTGCGGTATGCCACTGCCTCTCTGCATCAGCGGGTTGCGAATATGTTATAATCAGGTAATGCATTAAAATGCATTGACGGGCAGCGTCAGCATGCAACAGGCTCTGTTCTGAGCACATCAGAAAGTGTCTGATAACGCAGTTATCCGCCGTTAGCTCATTGGACAGAGCGCTGGCTACTTAGGGCAGAGAGCGGGGTTAAAATCCCCGACGGCGGTCCAGCCTGACTTTTCAATAATTAAAGCTCTGCATCAGCCGCGCTTTTATGTCGCCGCCGGAAACCTCTTCAAATATTGCGATCCTTAACTCAAACAGATGAGCACTTCGGGACGGGTATAAAGGTTATAGCGAATGATTAAGAATTGTATAAATTATTGATAATTAATTAAAATAAATATAAAGCAATTAATTTACCCGTGTAATCATTGATTCGATAACATCCAATAACGATTGCTTTTGCTGATAATCAGTGGCGAGTTGACGCAGGAGGCTATCAGGCACTCAGCCTTGAAGATGCACGTGATGAATTAATCAAAATCAGACGTGCACTGGAAGAGGGGATCAATCCTCATATGTAACTTGCTGCGCGTTATGAAAAAAATGTCACGGCTATGACTGTTGAAAAGCTTATACGGTAATGGGTCAGGGTATCTAAACACTCGCAACATATGCCTGCATGAATTACTGCTGCAGCGCCACCAGCGTAAAGTCCGGCGATTGCTACGGTGCAAAAGGGTTTATTGAGGCCGATGTGTTTTCAATGAAATCGCCTCGGTCCGGCGGTGAGACCAGAAACGTCAAAGAGACCGTGCGCGTGCTCTGTAAGTCTTACAGGGGGAAGAGTGTCGTATTAACAGCATATCTTGACTGCAACGGCTATGGCCGCGCAGTGATGAATACTAAAACCGAAAGGTAGGGCGTACCAATGATGGGGGATTGCAAACGCTACTGCGGGCATGGATATGAGCGCATCCCATCAACTGAAGCTCACAATGCCGTTTGTGCACTGACCGATATAATAAGCCTTGATACCTGGAAGAAGAGTGCCAACCATTTTATGATCAGTTGAGCGGCAAGCTGGATATTGAGGGATTACGGGAAAATACAATTTTTGATAAGATAACTAAATAAATATGAAAGCCCACTTCAGTGGGCCGATTTTATTATAACCTTTTTCGTGGTTTTGGAAGGTGAACTAGGTCAGGCAACCTTTTAAGCAAGATTTCTCTCTCTTCGTGAGCTTCAATTTCCTGATCAATTTCGCATAGTTTTGCCTCAACTTTCTTTTTTTCAGGATCTTTATCATCCATTTCTCTAAATTTCTTCAAAGCATCCGCCAGGCTCTCTAAGGGCTCATCCATGAGTTGGCTTGATGCTTTTGACTGAGAAAGAATGTTATGAATATTTCGTTGTAAGTTGCTTAGCTCAATTAAGAATGCACTAGTATTCACTGTTTTCAATTCCTTGTGATTTGCAAAACTCAATTCAAAAAAAACACATTGAAAATAGCCTATTGCTTTTCCGCAAGCTATTTATTTTTACCGAAACTAGGGGTGAGGTCTCCAATAGTTGAAATTGCGTGCTGTTGTTCGATGCGCTGCAAAATACAATTTTTATTACTCTGTGATAATAAAAAAGCCCTCCGGACTCACAATATGTGAGGGCTTTTGTGTTTTATTGCTCTACTCTTTTTCGCCGGTGAAGCGTTTTGTGGCAACTGCTGTGCCTATCGTCAGGGCTATCCCGGCAATAGCTTTTGCAGCTGTTCCAGCATTTTCAGCTAAGGATTTTGTGCATGAAGGGCACAACTCTTCGTCGTAGCCTTTGCTTCCCTTAGCATAATCATCACAACCTGGTGAGCGGCAGGTATACAAATCCTTCTCGCATTCAGGGCACTTACATTTATCGCGGCGCAGAATGTTTTCTTCGATTATGATCGGCGAAACCTTCTTACGGCAATGTCCGCATATTCCTTCATTTTTAGTAGCCACAATCAATCCTCACAGGGTTTACATGGCGAAGTTATCGGCACAAAGTACAGGCAGTTTAATCAAAAATATTTATGGATACTGCATCCGCAGTGCCTTTTTCGTTTTCGCCTCCGCCAGCCAAAGTAACCTTAATTCTATCCATAGTGGCGTCGGGCGTCTTTTCTCCTGACTACAAACAGCACCTGTCCGCACTGGGAGGTGTCTATGAGCATTGAAACTACGAGCAAACTTGTTACCGGTGTTGCCCTCCGGTATGTCCAGGCGCTCCATCCTGAACGGCGTGCTCACCAAACTAATCCCTGATGAGTGGTTAGCCATCGGCGTGCTGGCAAGTATCTTCGGTATCGTCATTACAGGACTCATCAATTGGTACTTCAAAAGCAAGGTCGTCAACGCCCAGGTAAAAGCTCTTGAGAAATATGGCTTGGCCGTAAACGCTGGAGATGACTGATCTGACTATGTCATAGAGCCTGCACAAAAAGCTGATAGCTGCTGCGGGTGGCGGGGCAATGTTTATTGCCAGCGTATTTTTCGGCGGTAAAGACGGCGTTGAAGGTCGCGCTTATGAGTCTTACAAAGATGTGGCTGGAGTCTGAAGAATCTGCGACAGTCATACCGGCAGCGACATCATTAAGTCCAGGAAGTAACACCGACCGCAAATGCGATCAGCTGCTGTGGAATGACCTGAAGCCCGTAAAGCAAGCTGTTGACTCTATGGTTAAGGTTCCGCTAAGCGAATACCCCCGAGCTGCTCTTTACAGTTTCACCTACGACGTCGGCGTATCTGCGTTCTCAAAATCCACTTTGCTTAAGATGCTCAACAATGGCGACTAAACTGGTGCCTGCGAAGAGTTGCGTCACTGGGTATATGTCGGTGGCATGAAGTGGAAAGGTCTGATGAACCGTCGCGACATGGAGCGCCCACTTTGCCTGGCGAAGAGTGCAGATGACCTTAAAGGCTAAAGTGCTCACTGCGCTCATCCTGCTGGTTCTAATGCTATTAGGCACATCAAAGCGTTCGCGCTTAATAACCGTGGCAACACTATCGACTATAAGGTGCAGCGGGGCAAAGCAGCAGGTAACCTCAAGCTGGCGAACGATACCATCACCGATATGCAGGCGCGCCAGCGTGATGTTGTTGCTGCCAAGTGCTGGTTACAGCTCAACACCATCTGCGCGAAGCAATCCATCTCCGGCGGCGTCGGCCTGAATGATGCAGTCAGCTCCCGACTTACTGACGCCGCTCAACGAGATTATTTCACCCTCAGAGAACAAATCGAAGTTGCCGTAAAGCCAATAGGTGGCCTGCAGCAATACATTAGAAGTCAGTGCGAAAAAATGACGCTAGTGGGTTATAACTATCAGTAATAATTCAGGAATTGTAATTTAATTATTTCACAATCTGAGGAGATAAAGTAAATGTCAGAGAAAAGTCGATTTACTAAAATCGTTCCGGTCGCTGGAAAATGGTATTTGTACGTGGAAGGTGGTAAAGGAAGCGAAACTACTGATGCGATCTACCCAATTGCAGCCTGAGGTCGTTAACGGTTTCATTGGAATCGCCCGAGAACCTGGCACCTGATGACGTGCTCAGGATGAGGTATGTACCGTAGCAAAAATAGTAAGATGTCCTTCACCACAAAGGAGGAGGTCAGTAATGAAAGTGAAGTCAAGATTTCAAGATTACACGGAAGCCGAGTTCACTCAGCTTGTAAGTGAAATCTGTAACGCGGAAGGCGGTGAGGCTTATCAGGATAAACTTTTGGAAAATTTCATTGCGGTAAGTGAGCACCCTGAAGGTTGTGATCTGATTTACTATTGCGACGATGAAAATGCAACACCTGAGAGAATTGTGTTCGCTGTGAAGTCCTGGCGCAATGCTAACGGCAAGCCAGGACTCAAAGCCTAATCCATTAGCCGCCTCCGGGCGGTTTTTTATTGGGCGCTATTTATCAATGTAGCTATCACTCAGCTCATCACTTCCGGTGGGCCGACTAATGAATGGTTAAGGTGACCACGTTTAATGCATGATGAAAATCCCTTTGTAAAATTAAGGAGACAAAATGGACGCTGATTTCATATCTTTTGAAACTCTAATTGCCACGCGTGACTCTGCGTGGTGGGTAATGTGGGGCGCGATAGCAACTATAGTAACCGCTATTGGTTCATTGCTTACTTTGGCCTATGCTGTGGCAGCTCTGAGCACCTGGAAGAAGCAAGAAAAGACAAAGATAAAAAGTGAATTCAAAAGGTCGTTTCTGGCATTGGACTATGCCGTCCATATGATGCCTGATGACTGGAACAGAAGTATGGCACAATTCATCAGAGTAAAAGGTAGGGCGATCTCTGCTGAGACAAGCGAAGCAGAGCTATGCCTTAACGAACTCAAGAAGTGTTGGCATGATGCAATTTCTGCCTGGGTTATGTGCGAGGGTTTGTTGAAAAAAACAAATCTTAAGGCCTTATGGCATGAGTTGTCGGACATTAATATAGATTATCTAAATGGACGAACTCAAAAGCTGGTAGTTCTGGAGAAGTTAGCTGATATGCCCTCAGTCGAGTTTATATTTAAGGATTAAGCCGTTAAATAAATCCTCTAATTTTTTGGAGGGTTTATTGGAGTGAATACGCCAGGCGCTTAACGCATTATCTTCATCAACAATTCCGCTGCAGCCCATGAAAGACTGACGAACCGATCACAGCCAGAAGTGGTTAACGGCTTAATTGGCGTGGCGAAGGAAGATGGCGTTTGGGTATACCTTGCGCCGGATGGCGTGCTTAATATGGAGTACGTACCAGAGCAAAAAGAGTAAGATGGTCTTCACCACAAAGGAGGGGACAACGATGAAGTTTAAGCCTGGATTTGAGAATTACACGGAAGCAGAGTTCACCAGTCTGGTACAGGAGATATTCAATGCTCAGGGTGGCGAAGCATACCAGGACGAACTGATTGAACATGTTTGCTCTCTGTCTGAACATCCAGAAGGTTCAGACCTGATTTTCTATAATGATGACGATGACCTGACTCCAGAGAAGGTTGTCGCGACAATGAGAGAGTGGCGAAAAGGTCAGGGTCTGGCTGATTTCAGGGCGTAGTCATCATAAGGCGCATTTGTGAGTGCACCTGATGATTATCGATTAATATCTCTGCATTTTCTGGAGATTGAACATGAAATGGATCAGCACGGATTCTGATAAGCCAGAGGCACAAAGGTTATTAATTGTGTCAACAGATAAAGGTCTAGGGTTTGCAACCTATAATCCGCTCTACAAAAATTTTGAAGTTTTGAAGATAGAAGGCAATTCGCAATAGGACAGATACACGGTATCGCACTGGATGTATCTGCCAGAAAAGCCGACTAAATAACAGGCCGCCTGCGGGCGGTTTTTTATTGGGGTAAATATGGCAATAAGATTACCAATGAAATGGCTGGCAAAGACGGCGGTGCCATTCAGCATGAGCATAAGGTCAGGGTAGAGGAGTTAACTGATAAATAGCTTGCCACAATAATCATGGCTACGCACTGGGCGACAGATGATTTGTCGGGGCGCGCGGTGGAGATTACTCCTTGCGCTAAGATGCCAGCCTTTCCGGTGATTAATGAGTCAGAAGAGGCTTAGGTACCAGACCTGCACCCCAAAGAGAAGCGCTCGAAACGAAAGCGATCCCTGGAGACTATTTCTGGTCAGCCATGTACCAGCAGTCGCCTAAACAAGCGGGCGGCTCAATCTTCAAAGACGAGTGTATGCAGTACGGTCTGCCTGAAGACCTGCCGGCGAGTTTCGACACGGTTATCCCGGACGGCTTTCTGCTGGCTGACTCAGCTACGAAGGTAAAGCCCGGCAACCGAATCGCATATCAGTGGAACGGCTACTCAGGGCTGGGGAAGATGACGCGCAAGGTGAGACTCATAAAGGTTTCATTTTGACATTCTTACTGAGCTATCTGCTTATCCGGACTCTGTATCTGAGCATTTTTATTTAGTACACAGGTAGTACATAATAGCCTTAACGGATGGTTTTTAAATTTATAAGTTATTGATAGGTAATCAAAATAGACATAAAACAACTCATTTACCTCTGCAACCTTGAGCGGGAGCGCCATTTTGGCCGGGCGGCAGAAGCGAGTTTTGTCAGCCAGCCCACACTCTCAATGCGACTCAAAAACCTCGAGCGTGAGCTGGGGTTATCGCTGATTAATCGCAGTAATAACTTTGACGGCTTTACCCCGGAAGGTGAACGGGTGCTGACCTGGGCGCGGGAGATTGTCTCGGTTTATCAGGGGCTGAAGCTGGAGGTTGAATCCCTCAAGCACGGCGTAAACGGTACGCTGCGGCTGGGCGTTATGCCGCAGTGCAGCGTGGCGCTGCCTGCGCTGCTCAAAGCGGTTGAGGCACGCTATCCTCAGCTGGACTATCGCGTCGCAGCGATGAGCGCCGATCAGCTGCTGGAGGCGCTGAACAGCCATACTGTTGACGGCGGCATCGGTTTTTTTGAACTGACGTCCCTGCGCGAGCTGCATTTTCAGACCGCGCTGCTGAACGATGGCGGAGTGGAGGCGATTTTTAACCCACAGCACTTTCCGGCGCTGCAGCAGCAGCAGCGGCTTTCACTGCAGACCCTGGCGGCGCAGCCACTCTGTCTGGCTGAACCCACGCGCTATTTCCGGCGTTATCTTGATGGCCAGCTGCGCGAAACCGGTGTGCTGCCGCGTGTGATCGTTGAGAGCGCCTCCATTATGCAACTGCTGCAGAGCGCACAGGTTGGCCTCGGCGTAATGGTATCACCGTGCGGACATCTGCTGCCCGAACTGCTGCAGAACCTGGCGCGGCGCCCGATCGATATGGCACCCATGGGGCGGCAGGCTGCGCTGGTGATCGCAGAGCCGGGACGTGCTTCACCGCTGGCGCAGCACTTTTTTGACGAGGCGCGCCGCCATCTTCATGACTGACGCGTCTCTGCCAGCGCCATAGAGAGCCGATCTTCCCAGCTGGCGAGCGCCACCTTTTGCAACAGCGCAAACAACGCCTCCTGATCCCAGCCACTGTTAATCAGCGGCTGCAGATGCGCAGCACTGAACCGATCGGGCTGACGCGTCAGCTGTCCGCTCAGCGCAGCCACGGCGTCGCGATGATGCGCAGCGTCAGCCAGTAACGCCTCACGCCAGCCTCCGGCGTAGCGGGCAAAACGCTGGCGGCAACCGAGAATACGCGCGCTGACCGCCAGCGCCAGCGCTTCCGCCTCCGGATGAACTGAAACCAGCTGCTGTTTCAGGCGCTGCAGGCCGCTCAGAACCGGCGCATCATACATCAGGAGCCCGCTCAGCGGCGCAAGATCGCTATCTTTCAGGCAGTCCGCCTGCGCGCTCAGCTGTTGCGGGCTGGCATAGCGTCGCTCCAGCGATTTCAGCGCCGGTGAGCCGGGCAGGTCTTCAGCAAACAGCGTGGCGCAGGCGTCGGGCGGCACTGACACGCCGGGGATCCAGCGCACCGGCTGTGCCAGCAGCGCCTGGACGCCAGCCACCATCCGCGCCTGAAAGCCTGTGAACCCTGCAATCTGGTTCAGCGTGATGATATCGGGCTCTGTCAGTCCTACCGCCTCCAGTGCGCCGATACTGTGTGCGTTAATCAGCGCGGGCTGCATTGCCAGCTGACGGACATACTGCGTCATCTGCGTCAGGCGATTGTTGCTCTCGCGCGAAGAGTCGGGGCCGGGGAGCGGATTAAGGCGTGCTGAATAGTGATTGCACAGGCGCTGAACGCCCGCTACCTGCGCAACCGTCAGAGCGGCGCTTAGCCGGTCATAGAGTGTCAGCGTATGCGTTTGCGATGCCGTCAGGCTGTCGGGAAACAACAACTGGCTTACATCGCGAGCCGCCAGCAATGCCGGCTGAAAGCGGCGAAACAGCGGCTGTAAAGCCGTTGCTTCCTGCTGCAAGCCGAGCATGAAACGATCGTTAACCAGAGCGGCCTCAGGGACCAGCGGGGCGGTAGTGGAGGTGTATGGGCGAGCCTGGCTTTCATACAGCCAGAGGTTATGGCCGGTAAAACGGCGTTGTTCCATAATCCATCCTTTCGCTAAATTCGGGCTGAGCGTACGACGGGAAAGTCTGAAAAGCGTGTCGCCGCTCGGGGGCAGGCTTATCGTCGCTGAAGGTCAGGCGCAGGCAAAAGAATGAAGGGGAATAATTAATATCGAATGGGTATATAGTGCGGGCAGAGAGAGAGTGGGGCGAGTCAGGCTCGCCCCTGCAGAACTTATTTCAGTTCCAGCTCGTTCATAGCGGCAATGCTGAAGCCGCCATCAACGTGTACGACTTCACCGGTGATACCGCCCGCCAGGTCAGAACACAGGAAGGCCGCAGAGTTACCTACGTCTTCGATAGTTACTGTACGGCGAATCGGCGTAACCGCTTCACAGTGGGAAAGCATCTTACGGAAATCTTTGATGCCGGATGCCGCCAGAGTACGGATTGGACCTGCAGACACGGCGTTGACGCGCACGCCTTCCGGACCCATGGCGTTTGCCATGTAGCGTACGTTAGCTTCCAGCGACGCTTTCGCCAGACCCATAACGTTATAATTTGGAATAGCACGCTCTGCGCCCAGGTAAGAGAGGGTCAGCAGGGCAGCATTCGGGTTCAGCATCGCGCGGCACTCTTTGGCCATCGCCACGAAGCTGTAAGCGCTGATATCGTGCGCGATTTTGAAACCTTCGCGCGTTACGGCATTTACGTAGTCACCATCCAGCTGATCGCCCGGGGCAAAGCCGATAGAGTGCACGAAACCGTCAAATTTTGGCCAGGTTTTTGCCAGCTCAGTGAACAGGGCAGTGATGCTCTCATCTTCTGCCACATCGCAAGGCAGAACAATGTCTGAACCCAATTCTTTAGCGAACTCTTCCACACGACCTTTCAGTTTGTCGTTCTGGTAGGTGAAAGCCAGTTCTGCGCCCTGCTTATGCATCGCCTGCGCAATACCGTAGGCGATGGAGAGTTTACTGGCAACGCCAGTAATCAGAATGCGCTTACCGGAAAGAAAACCCATAGCTGTAATCCTTATGGTCATTGTTGTTGGCGGTCGCGATGATTAAAAAGTATACGACCGACGTTAATCGACGTGCGGATTCTAGCACGTCTGTATCAAATACGGTAAACCGCACCGCGTTTTCCGCGAGACGGGCGGCATTCAGAGCGCGCGCCGCCAGGCTTCAGCGGTCAGCGCTTCACCAAAGTGGCTGGCAATCAGTCTTTTGGTCAGCTCATGCAGCGGCGAGGCTAAAACATCTGCGGTGCCGCCGCGCTCCACGACCTCACCCTGATGCATCACCAGCACCTGATCGCTGATATGTTTCATCATGCCCAGATGCTGCGTCACGTAGATATAAGCGATGCCGTGTTTCTCCTGCAGCTCCAGCATCAGGTTCACCAGCTGAGAGCGCATGGTCATATCCAGCGAGGCGAGTGCTTCATCGGCCACGATCACTTTGGGCTGCAGGATCAGTGCCCGCGCCAGCGCCAGGCGCTGCTTCTGGCCCGGTGCCAGCATATGCGGATAGTATCCAGCATGGTCGCGCAGCAGCCCGACCTGGCGTAGCGTGCTGATGATACGCTGCTCGCGCGCCTCATCATCCAGTTCTGTGTTCAGGCGCAGCGGCAGGTCGAGGATCTGACTGACACGCTGGCGCGGATTCAGCGAGGTCGACGGGTCCTGAAAAATCATCCGGATGCGCTGGCTGCGATAGCCGTAATCGCCGTAGCTCAGTGGGTGATCGTCAATCAGCATTTCACCGGCGCTGGGGGCGACCATGCCGCTCAGCATCTTGGCCAGCGTTGATTTGCCGGAGCCGTTTTCGCCAATGATTGCCAGCGTCTGCTTCTCGCGCAGCGTAAAACTGACATTTTTGACCGCCTCAACGTGCTGGCGGCGAAACAGCCCGGTGCGATAACGATAGGTTTTGCTCAGGTTGCGTACTTCCAGCAGCGTTTCCATTACTGACGCTCCCGGTTAAGCGGAAAGTGACAGGCAAACAGATGCGATTTGCTGCCGGTCAGGCGCGGCGTTTCAACGCATTTACGCTGCGCATAAGGACAGCGCGGACCAAGCCGGCAGCCAATTGGCAGATGCTCCAGCGAAGGAATGGCGCCGGAAAGCGTATTCAGACGACTTTTATGCGGCAGCGCGCTGCCGAAATCGGGCATTGCACGGATCAGCGCCTGCGTATAGGGGTGGTGCGGCGTGCTCATCAGCTCCTCGCTCTGCGCGGTTTCCACCGTCTGTCCGCAATACATCACGTTAATACGGTCAGCCCATTTGCTCATGGTGCGCAGATCGTGGCTGATCAGCAGAATCGTGGTGTTGTTATTCTGGTTCAGGCGGCTGAGCAGGCGAAATATCTGCGCCTGGGTAGTGGGTTCCATAGCGTTGGTCGGCTCATCGGCAATCAGCAGGCGCGGCTGATTTGCCAGCGCAATCGCTATCATCACTTTCTGACACTCGCCCTCGGTGAGTTCGTAGGGAAAGCTGCGCAGAATATCGTTGTGATCGCGGATGCCCACCCGGTGCAGCAATTCAATGGCGCGTGCTTTGCGCCAGAACCACAGGCGCTGATACCAGCGACCTTTATGCGTCCAGCGCGGGATAGCCTGCATCAGCTGGCGGCCAACGCTCTCAGAGGGATCGAGGCAGGATTGCGGCTCCTGAAAAATCATTGAGACATTGTGCCCCATGATTTTACGCCGTTCGCGCGGCGAAAGACGCTGCAGATCGATGTCGTCAAACACCATACGATCGGCGGTGACGCGCCAGTTATCTTTGGTTACGCCGCAGATCGCTTTCGCCACCAGGCTCTTTCCGGAACCCGATTCACCCACCAGTCCGCGGATCTCTCCCTCACTCAGCGTCAGGTTAATGCGGTCCACCGCCTTCACCGGGCCTTCCGGCGTCATAAACTCAATTGTCAGATTGCGGATATCAAGTAGCGGCATTATTCAGCTCCCGCCTCAACCGCGCGACGGATACCGTCGCCCAGCAGGTTAACAATCAGGACGCTTGTCATCAGCGCCGCACCCGGCAGCATCACCGTCCACGGGGCAACATAGATTAGCTCCAGCGCATCTCCCAGCATCGCGCCCCATTCCGGCGAGGGCAGCTGCGCGCCTAAATCAAGAAAGCCCAGCGCGGCAATATCAAGGATCGCCATTGAGAGTGAGCGGGTAAATTCGCTAATCAGCAGCGGCAGAATATTGGGCAGCACTGCATTCCACAGAATGCTGAGATTGCGTGCGCCATCCAGCCGCAGTGCCACGACATACTCTTTCTCCAGCTCATCGTGCACGGCGGTGTAGATCTCCCTTACCAGCCGCGGGATCAGCGCCAGCAGCACCGCCAGCATGGCGTGCGCCAGCTGTGGTCCAAGAAACGCAACCACAATAATCGCCAGCAGCAGTGACGGAATCGACAACAGCGTATCCAGAATGTGATTCATGACGGCAGAACGTACGCCGCGCGTCATGCCCGCCAGAATGCCCAGGAGCAGTGCCGCCAGCGCGGCCAGCAACGTGACAATCAGTGCCGACCCCACCGTCGGGGCCACGCCACTCAGCAGGCGGCTCAGCACATCGCGGCCCAGGTCGTCAGTGCCGAGGAAAAAAGAGACGTCGCCGTAGCGTGACCATGAAGGCGGCAGCAGCTGATAGCCCAGAAACTGCTGATCGATGCCGTAAGGCGCGATCACCCGGCCGAACAGGCAGAGCAGCAGCAGTGTACCAAAGCCATACAGGCCGATCATGGCGCCCGTGTCGCGATAGAAGTGGTGCCAGCTCAGGCGCAGCGTGCTCGGCAGCCGCTTCTCGGCATAAACGTTATCTGAGGGCATACCACTCCTTGTGCTTCAGCGGATTCAGGGCGGCGCCAAGAATATCAGAGAGGACGCTGACAATAATGACCAGCCCGCCAGCAACCATCACACCGGCGGAAATGGCCGCATAATCCTGCTGGCGGACAGCATTAATGAGCCAGCGCCCCAGGCCCGGCCAGTTGAAAACAACTTCCGTGATCATCGCCAGCGTCAGCATAGTAGAGAACTGCAGTCCCAGACGCGGGATAACCGGCGGCAGGGCATTGTGTAACACGTGACGGCGGATAACAGTAAAGCGTGACAGGCCACGGGTAGCCGCCGCTTTGACATAGTTTTTATCCATAACTTCACTGGTGCTGATGCGCAGCAGCCGGATCACTTCTGTGGTGGGCGCTACCGCGAGCACGATCACCGGCAGCACCATATGTGACAGCGCGCTCAGCAGCATCTCATGGCGCCAGCGGGAGGGACTCAGCCAGGCGTCGATAAGCGCAAACCCGGTGACATTCTGCACCGGATAAAGCAGGTCGAATCGGCCCGATACCGGCAGCCAGCCCAGCGTCAGTGAAAAGAACAGGGTAAACAGCAGCGCCAGCCAGAATACCGGCATCGAAAATCCCAGCAGTGCCAGCGCGCTAATCACTTTATCCGGCCATTTTTTTCGCATGACGCCGGCGCAGATACCGAGCGGGATCCCGGCCAGCAACGCCAGCATAAATGCGAGCACGCACAGTTCCAGCGTGGCGGGAAACACTTCGCGCAGCTGCAGATTTACCGGCAGGCCATTAATGCTGGAAACACCAAAATCAAACTGCAGTAAGCCCTGCGTCCAGAACCACCAGGCATCCAGTAGCGAGGCACCTTCCAGCGGCGCGTTTGGCGTAAAGTAGCTCAGGCTGAAGCTGACCAGCGACAGCAGAAACAGGGTGATCACCAGCAGCAGTATGCGGCGCAGCAAATAGATAATCATCGGTTACTCTCCGCTCTGCTCATCGCGATGTACGCCGGCGAAGGAAGCATTGCCAAACGGACTCAGCACCAGCCCCTGAACATCGTGCCGGTACGCCTGCACGCGCAGTGAAGACGCGAGCGGCAGTACCGGCAGCTCCTGAGCGAGCAGCTGCTGCGCACGGTCATAGTTTTCAATTCGCGCGGAGAGCTGCTGTGAGAGCAGGGCGCGCTGCAGTGACTCATCGAACGCCGGAGAACACCAGTGAGCATAGTTGGTCTGCGAGCGGATCGCCGCACAGCTGAGCAGCGGACGAAAGAAGCTGTCGGGATCGTTGCTGTCAGTAGCCCAGCCGCTCAGGGTTAAATCGTGGTTCATCGCCATCAGCTGCGCTTCCTGAAAACGGCCCTCTACCGGGGTAATAATGACGTTAACGCCAACCTGCGCCAGATCTGCCTGCAGCAGTTCAGCGGTTTTAAGCGGGCTGGGGTTCCAGGACATCGAGGCCGTTGGCACCACCAGACGCAGCGTCAGATCTTCGATGCCGAGTGCTTTCAGCGCAGCACGCGATTTGTCCGGATTATATTCCGTTACGCGGGCGTCGCTGTCGTAGGCCCAGGACGCGCGCGGCAGGATAGAGGCAGCGGTTTCCGCTGTGCCGTAATAAATAGACTCCATCAGGCGTTCATTATTGATTGCCAGCGCCAGCGCGTGCCGCACTTCGGGGCGATCCAGCGGCGCTTTACGGGTGTTAAACGCCAGATAAGCGATATTCATGCCGGGGCGCAGCGTCATGCGCAAACGCGGGTCGTCACGCAGAATCGACAGCTGGCTCGCCGCCGGATAGGCCAGCACATCGCACTCGCCGGTCAGCAGTTTTGAAAGACGTCCGGTGCCACCGACGCCGAGGTCAATCACCACCTGCTGCAGACGCGGTACGCCTTTCCAGTACCAGGGATTGCGCGCCAGGCGCAGATACTGCCCGGTACGGTATTCACTCAGCTGATACGGACCGGTACCCACCGGCTCGCGATCCAGCTTCTCCTGCTGCCCACGGGCATCCAGCTGCGCAGCATACTCCTGCGACAGCACCGGCGCATAATGGGTGGCGATATGCCATAAAAAAGAGGCATCAGGCGCGTTCAGACGGATCTCCACGGTATAGCGATCCAGCTTTTTAACGCTCTGCACCGAGTCGGCAAACTGCAGACTGTCAAAGTAGGGATAGCTGCCGCCATTGACGTTATGCCACGGGTGGTGCCGGTCAAACATCCGCGCGAAGCTGAACACCACATCATCGGCGTTCAGCGTACGTCGGGGCGTAAAGCTGGCGGTATGCTGGAAAGAGACATTCCGGCGCAGATGAAAACGATAGGTCGCGCCGTTATCACGCACTTCCCAGCTCTGCGCCAGATCGGGTATCAGGCGATAGGTGTAAGGATCAACATCCAGCAGTCTGTCATAGAGCTGTGCGGCCAGAGTATCAACCACCAGTCCGCTGCTGACCATCTGCGGGTTAAACGTGTTGACGCTGCCGTTGACACAATAGACAAAGCCGGTCTGACGGATCGATTCCGCAGGCGCAGCAGACGCGCTCAAAGCGCTGAAACTCAGCAGCAGCGAGAAGAGAATTTTTAGCATAGAACTCAACGATTCTGAGGCAATAAGCAGAGTGTATCGCAAACCAGCGTGACTTCCCAAACTCCCCATGCGCCTGCAGCAATTACCTGCACATTGCATAAAAAACAGGCGCAATAAGAGTGTGGGAATGAGAAAAGTTCTCAATAAAGCTTTACAGATGATAATAGGAATGATTATTATTCACCTGCGCTTCACCGGTGGCTCTGCCGGAGAAGGGCACGACATTGCTCACATTGCTTCCAGTATTATGTTGCCCGCCTCGTGCGGGCTTTTTTTTTTCTTCCTGACTGATGCGGCAGCAGCGTTGGCTGCGCTCAGCAGAACCG
>NZ_DGLH01000009.1:344530-546078 GCF_002387285.1 Pantoea sp. UBA4549
GCTGTTTGGTCTGCGGCAGCAGCACTGGCTGCGCTCAGCAGAACCGGTCACATACTGATGTATGCTCCCGCTCTCCGCTTCGCTATCCACTCTCGTCGCTATCAACTCTCGTCACGGACCTGAATACCGTGCTTTTTCATCATTGCGCGCAGCTGATGATAGGTCACACCCAGCAGATCGGCCGCGCGTCGCTGGTTAAACTTTGCATTCTGCAGGCTCATTTCCACCAGCGCGCGCTCCTGCTGATGCTGCCACTGGCGCAAATCAAGCGGCAGGGCAGGCAGTGCGGCCGATCCGGCAGGGCGCGGTGGCTCTGCCGGTACGTCACTCTTTAAAGCAAACGGATTAATGATGATGTTGTCCAGCAGCTCCTCAGTGCTGCGATGCCGGTATACAGAGCGTTCCACAACATTCTTTAACTCGCGCACATTACCGGGCCAACTGTACTCCAGCAGTTCTCGTTGCGCGCGTTCGCTGAAGCCGGGAAACAGCGGCAGACGCAGCTCGCGACACATCTGGATAGCAAAATGCTCCGCCATGAGCAGAATATCGCTGCGTCGCTGGCGCAGCGGCGGCAGCTGCACCACATCAAAGGCGAGGCGATCCAGCAGGTCAGCCCGGAATTTTCCGGCAGCGGCGAGCGCGGGTAAATCTTCATTAGTGGCGCAGACCAGGCGTACATTCACCTGCAGAGCGTGATTACCGCCAACACGCTCCAGCTGACCATATTCAATCACGCGCAGCAGTTTCTCCTGAACCAGCATCGGCGCTGTCGCCAGCTCATCAAGGAATAGCGTGCCGCCGTCGGCGCGCTCAAAACGACCAAGATGACGCTTCTGCGCACCGGTAAAGGCGCCCGCCTCATGACCGAACAGCTCAGAGTCGAGCAGGCTCTCATTAAGCGCTGCGCAGTTAAGCGAGATAAAAGGACCCTGCCAGCGTTCAGACAAATAGTGCAGGCGGCTGGCGATCAGCTCCTTACCGGTACCGCGCTCACCCACCACCAGCACCGGTTTTTCCAGCGGCGCCAGCTGAGAAACCTGCTCCAGCATTTCAAGAAAATTATTCGATTCGCCCAGCAGGTTATCGTTGCCGTTAGCCATGATGAATTTCACCAATAGTTGTGTAATTTACTTATCCTGGCTTCCTGCCGCCAGAAAGTAAACCTGCGCCTATTAATAAAATCAACCAGTTAAAAGTTGGCACGCATCTTGTAAGCAGTAAAAGCGTCCGACCCTATACACGACAATATTAAGGAACATCATTATGGGTATTTTTTCTCGTTTCGCTGACATCGTAAACGCTAATATTAATTCGCTGCTTGAGCGCGCAGAAGATCCGCAGAAACTGGTACGCCTGATGATTCAGGAGATGGAAGACACGCTGGTAGAAGTACGCTCCACTTCAGCACGCGCGCTGGCTGAGAAAAAACAGCTGCTGCGTCGCATTGAGCAGGCTGAAGTTCAGCAGTCTGAGTGGCAGGAGAAAGCGGAGCTGGCTATCAGCAAAGAGAAAGAAGATCTGGCACGCTCTGCGCTGATCGAAAAACAGAAACTCACCGATCTGATTAGTCTGCTACAGCAGGAGTCCACGCAGGTGGATGAGACGCTGGAGCGTATGAAAGGGGAGATCGGCGAGCTGGAAAATAAACTCGGCGAAACCCGCGCCCGCCAGCAGGCGCTGACGCTGCGCCATCAGGCAGCTTCCTCATCACGCGATGTACGCCGTCAGCTTGACAGCGGCAAAATCGATGATGCGATGGCGCGCTTTGAATCCTTTGAACGCCGTATCGATCATATGGAAGCTGAAGCGGAAAGTCAGCGCTTTGGTAAATCAAAAACGCTGGATCAGCAGTTTGCCGAGCTGAAAGCAGACGATGAAATCAGTCAGCAGCTGGCCGCGCTGAAAGCCAGAATGAACCGCAGCGAGTGATCGCGTCCGGGCCCGGTTTCGGGCCCAGCTGAAACGGTGTAGATGATTAAGGAGAGTCAATGAGCGCACTTTTTCTTGCCATACCCCTGACAATTTTCGTGCTGTTTGTCGCGCCCATCTGGTTATGGCTGCATTACAGTAACCGGCGCAGTGCAGGTGAATTGTCGAATAACGATATGCAGCGGCTGCAGCAGCTGACGCAGGAGGCGCAACGTATGCGTGAGCGCGTTCAGGCGCTGGAAGCGATTCTTGATGCGGAGCATCCAAACTGGAGGCAGCCATGACAGGCGATCGCAAACTCTGGCGCATTCCGCAGCAGGGCAAAGTACGCGGCGTCTGCGCCGGCGTAGCGGAATATCTTGATATACCGGTACGTCTGCTGCGCGTCATTGTTGTGCTGTCGCTGTTCTTTGGTCTGTTTATGATCACCGTGACCGCCTATTTTATTCTCGGCTATGTGCTGGATGAGAAACCGGCCACGCTGCCAGATCAGAAACAGCCCACGGCCCGTGAACAGCTGGATGAACTGGCGCTGGCGCTGAGCCAGGATGAGCGTAGCGTACGCGATGTAGAGCGTTATGTGACTTCTGAAACCTTCAGCGTACGCAGCCGCTTTCGTCAGCTCTGATCCCCGGACCCTGGCGGGTCCGCCTCTCAACTCATAAGGGGCTTTATGCACACTCAGCGAATGACTGCTCTGCGCCGTCGCGCAACGCCTGCGTTGAAGTCGGCCGGAAAATTCATCATTATCAGTGCAGTAACCTATGGTCCCGGCGGGCTCGCCGGCTGGGCTGTTAAATCGGTGGCGCGCCGTCCGCTGCGCCTGTTGCTGGCGGCCGCCCTGGAACCGTTGCTGAGCAGGGCGTTTCGCCGTCTGTCAGCACGTTTCATCAGGGAAAACGATGAAAAAACTGCAAAATGAACTTGTTGCGTTGATGAACCGCGGCGTGGATCGTCATCTGCGCCTGGCGATTACGGGTCTGAGCCGTAGCGGCAAAACAGCGTTTATCACCTCGCTGGTAAACCAGCTGCTGAACGTCCATCACGGCGCGCGCCTGCCGCTGTTCTCAGTGGTACGTGAAGAGCGCCTGCTTGGCGTAAAGCGCGTGCCGCAGCGCGAGCTTGGCACGCCGCGCTTTACCTACGATGAAGGTCTTGCGCAGCTCTACGGCGCACCGCCTGCGTGGCCCACCCCGACGCGCGGCGTCAGCGAAATGTGCCTTGCGCTGCGCTACCGGCCTGACAATTCACTGCTGCGCCACTTCAAAGATACCGCCACGCTCTATCTCGAAATAGTTGACTATCCCGGCGAATGGCTGCTCGATCTGCCCATGCTGGCACAGGATTATGTCAGCTGGTCGCGGCAGATGCGTGGACTGCTGCAGGGCGACAGAGAGAAATGGTCAGCCCGCTGGCGTGAGCTCTGCCACAATCTCGATCCGCTGGCACCCGCTAATGAAAACCAGCTGGCAGAGATTGCCGCCGCCTGGACAGACTATCTGCACCGCTGCAAAAATCAGGGGCTGCATTTTATTCAGCCGGGACGCTTTGTGCTGCCGGGTGAGATGGCGGGCGCGCCGGCGCTGCAGTTTTTTCCGTGGCCCGATGCTGATGAGCAGGCGCTAAGTAAACTGGCCCAGGCGCCGGCCGGCAGCAATTTTGCCGTGCTGCAGCAGCGTTTCAACTACTACTGTTCGCACGTGGTGAAGGGTTTCTATAAAAATTACTTCCTGCGGTTTGACCGGCAGATCGTGCTGGTTGATTGCCTTCAGCCGCTGAACAGCGGACCACAGGCGTTTAATGACATGCGCCTGGCGCTGACCCAGCTCATGCAGAGTTTTCATTACGGCCAGCGAACCCTGTTCCGGCGCCTCTTTTCGCCGGTGATAGACAAATTGCTGTTTGCGGCAACGAAAGCCGATCACATCACCGCCGATCAGCACGCCAATATGGTGTCGCTGCTGCAGCAGCTGGTGCAGGATGCGTGGCAGAACGCCGCGTTTGAAGGGATCAGCATGGATTGCCTCGGACTGGCGGCCATACAGGCCACTGAAAGCGGTCTGGTGGATCACCGGGGTGAGAAACTGCCGGCACTGCGCGGTGAACGTCTGGCAGATGGTGAGGCCCTTACCGTTTATCCGGGCGAAGTGCCACCCCGCTTGCCGGGTAACAGCTTCTGGCAACAGCAGGGGTTTCAGTTTGAGCAATTCAGGCCGCAATCGCTGGATGTTGATCGGCCTCTGCCGCATATTCGCATGGATGCCGCGCTGGAATTTTTACTGGGAGATAAATTGCGATGAGTGATGAAACGCCGTTAAAAGCGCGCATCGATTTTGCCCGGCCGCTCAGCAGCGACACACAGCCACCGCTGCGTGCTGCGCAAACGTTTGATGTGAAAACAGCCGATTTTGTCGCGGCGGCCGGGACAGAGCCGCTGCCTGAAGGCGCAGGTGAAAAGATGGTGGAAGCAGCGCTGCGGCCGAAGCGCAGCCTGTGGCGCAAACTGGCTGGTGCGGGCGTGGCGGTTTTCACCGTGAGCGTGCTGGCTCAGGGCGTACAGTTCCTGCACGATGCCTGGCTGGCGCGCGACTGGTTTGCGCTGGGTAGCGGCGCGGCAGGCGGGCTGATAGTCACAGCCGGTGCCGGCGCCCTGATCGCGGAGTGGCGGCGCCTGTGGCGACTGCGTCAGCGGGCAGAAGAGCGCGACGTGGCGCGCGATTTGCTGCAGAGTCATGGCATAGGTAAGGCACGCGCTTTTTGCGAAACGCTGGCGCAGCAGGCGCGGCTCGATCAGGCGCATCCGGCGCTACAGCGCTGGTATGCCGCGCTGCATGAGACGCATAACGATCGCGAAATTGTCACGCTTTACGCACAGCTGGTGCAGCCGGTGCTCGATCGCCAGGCGCGCAGTGAGATCAGCCGCCATGCGGCTGAATCGACCCTGATGATCGCTGTCAGTCCGCTGGCGCTGGTGGATATGGCATTTATCGCCTGGCGCAACCTGCGGCTGGTAAACCGCATCGCTGCAATCTATGGCATTGAACTTGGCTATTTCAGCCGTATTCGCCTGTTTCGTCTGGTTTTGCTGAATATGGCTTTTGCCGGCGCATCTGAACTGGTGCGTGAAGTGGGGATGGACTGGATGTCGCAGGATATCGCGGCGCGCCTTTCAGCCCGCGCCGCACAGGGCATTGGTGCCGGCTTGCTGACCGCGCGGCTGGGCATTAAAGCGATGGAGCTGTGTCGTCCGCTGCCATGGCTTGAAGAGGATAAACCACGCCTTGGCGACTTCCGCCGCGACCTCGTCAGCCAGCTTAAAACCTCGCTGGCAAAAGGTGCTGCCGCATCAGAGCAGAGTGCCAAATAATCACCGGCCTGGCCACTTTCATTCTGCTGTGACGCTAAAAGGCAACGTTTACGTTGCCTTTTTCCTTTTATGGCGGCATAAGTGGCTTTTTTTTGCGCTGTGCAATCGCAAAACTGTGTCTGGCTGTCAACTTTTCATGACACGGGTCTTCTGAGGGGCTGCAAGTTAGCGTATTATCTCTGAAATCAAAACCTGACTAAGGCTGACTGCCATGCGTTTGGAAGTTTTTTGTCATGACCGAATCGGTCTGGCGCGTGAATTGCTCGACCTGCTGGTCGCCCGCAATATTGATTTACGCGGCATCGAAATTGCCCCCCAGGGCCGTATCTACCTCAGCTTTTCTGCACTGGAGTTTGACGCTTTCAGCAGCCTGATGGCAGAAATCCGGCGCACGCCTGGCGTCACCGATGTCCGCACCGTGGCATATTTGCCCTCTGAACGTGAGCATCGTGCACTCAGCGCGCTGCTGGTGGCCATGCCTGAGCCGGTATTCTCTATCGATCTTAAAGGTAAGATTGAGCTGGCTAACCCGGCGGCACAGCATCTGTTTGCGCTGGATGAACAGAAAATCCGCAATCACAGCGTGGCGTCACTGATTGGCGGCGTTAACTTTCAGCGCTGGCTGGAGAGCGAACGGGTGGAGGCACAGACCCAGCATGTCGTCATTCAGGGGCGTGATTTTCTGATGGAGGCGCGGCCTATTTACCTCGCAGACAGTGATGAGCAGGGCGATAATCCGGTGGGCGCAATGATCACGCTGAAGTCAACGGCGCGCATGGGACGTCAGCTGCAGAACCTCAGCGTTACCGATGAGTCTGAGTTTGATCACATCGTGGCGGTGACGCCCAAAATGCGCCAGGTGGTTGAACAGGCGCGCAAGCTGGCAATGCATGATGCGCCGCTGCTCATTGTGGGCGATACCGGCACCGGCAAGGATATGCTGGCGCGCGCCTGCCACCTGCGCAGCGCGCGCGGTAAAAAACCGTTTCTTGCGCTGAATTGCGGCTCGATTCCGGACGACGTGGCGGAGAGCGAGCTGTTCGGCCACGCCGCCGGCGCCTATCCCAATGCGCTGGAAGGGAAAAAGGGCTTTTTTGAGCAGGCCAGCGGCGGCTCGGTGCTGCTGGACGAAATCGGTGAGATGTCGCCGCGTATGCAGACCAAGCTGCTGCGTTTTCTCAATGACGGTACCTTTCGCCGCGTAGGTGAAGATCATGAAGTGCATGTTGATGTGCGGGTGATCTGCGCCACGCAGAAGAACCTGATTGAGATGGTACAGCGCGGGGAGTTCCGCGAAGACCTGTTTTACCGGCTCAATGTGCTGACGCTGAATCTGCCGCCGCTGCGTGAACGCCCGCTTGATATCCTGCCGCTGACAGAAATGTTTGTGGCGCGTTTTGCCGATGAGCAGGGAGTGCCGCGCCCGCGTCTTTCTCCGCAGTTACTTCCGTACCTGACGCGCTATAGCTGGCCGGGCAATGTCCGGCAGCTGAAAAACACGCTGTATCGGGCTATGACTCAGCTGGAAGGTTACGAGCTGCGTCCACAGGATATCGTGCTGCCGGAGCAGGCGCTGGATGTGTCGCTGGGTGAGGAAGCACTGGAGGGATCGCTGGATGATATTACCAGCCGCTTTGAGCGCTCGGTACTGACCCGGCTCTATCTCTCTTATCCCAGCACGCGTAAGCTGGCCAGACGTCTGGGCGTGTCACACACGGCAATCGCCAACAAACTGCGCGAATATGGGTTAGGGCAGAAGCGTGGAGAGAGTGAGTAGCTGGCATAGCGGGTCCTGAACCGAAAAAACCGTCCCTGACAGGACGGTTTTTTTACAGACTGATTACTTCAGCGCGGCCAGCGCTGCATCGTAATCCGGCTCTTCAGTGATCTCATTGACCAGCTGGCTGTAAAGCACGTTATCATTCTCATCCAGCACCACTACTGCACGGGCGGTCAGGCCTTTTAACGGACCATCAGAGATCGCAACGCCATAATTTTCTTTGAACTCTGAACCGCGCATGGCAGAAAGCGTTACCACATTGGATACGTTCTCTGCGCCGCAGAAGCGAGACTGAGCAAACGGCAGGTCAGCTGAGATGCAGAGCACAACGGTGTTGCTGGTATCACCGGAGCGCTCGTTGAACTTGCGAACCGAGGCGGCACAGACGCCGGTATCAATACTCGGGAAGATGTTCAGCACCTTACGCTTTCCGGCATAGTCCGCCAGCGAAACATCCGCCAGATCTTTAGTGACCAGGGTAAAAGGCTGCGCCTGTTCACCTGCCTGTGGAAAATGACCGGCGACCGGGACAGGATTACCCTGAAAGTGAACGTTCTGTGACATACAATCTCCTTTTTGAATGAAAAGTCAGCGCAGCGCGCGACTTCACGAAAACCGCTAAAGTTTATGCCATAATTTTTAGGGGTTTACGATTACCTTTCTTGCAATAATCGCTCAGCTTCACATCAGGCGCACAATTTTAAGGTGTAATAATGAGAACAGTGAAGAGTTATCCTGAAGCCTGGCCACTGCATTCGCCGTTCGTTATCTCACGCGGCAGCCGTACTGAAGCGCAGGTTGTGGTGGTGGAAATTGAAGAAAACGGTATCAAAGGCACCGGAGAGGCGACCCCCTATGCCCGTTATGGTGAGAGCGAGGCCTCCGTGCTGGCGCAGATTGCCGCTCAGCTGCCCGCGCTGCAGCAGGGCATGACCCGAAGCGCGCTGCAGCAGTCGATGCCGGCTGGCGCAGCGCGGAATGCTATTGATTGCGCGCTGTGGGATCTCGAACGTCAGCAGCAGCATCAGACGCTGGCCGCGCTGTGCGATCAACCGCTGGCCGGACAGGTTGCCACGGCGCGCACTATCGGTATCGATACGCCAGAGGCGATGGCCAGCAGCGCGCTGGCGCTGTGGCAGCACGGTGCAAAACTGCTTAAAGTGAAAATGGATAACCATCTGATCAGTGAGCGGCTGGTGGCGATCCGCAGCGCGGTTCCCGACGCGACCCTGATTATCGACGCCAATGAGTCCTGGGAAGCCGAAGGGCTGGCGGCACGCTGTCAGCTGCTGGCGGATCTCAATATTGCAATGCTGGAGCAGCCACTGCCAGCCGGGCAGGATGCTGCGCTGGCAAACTTTGTCCATCCGCTGCCAATTTGCGCAGATGAGAGTTGTCATACGCGCGACAGCCTGGCCGGACTGGCCGGGCGTTATGAAATGATCAATATCAAGCTGGATAAAACCGGCGGGCTGACCGAGGCGCTGGCGCTGGCAGCCGCAGCACGTGAACAGGGTTTTACGCTGATGCTGGGCTGTATGCTTTGCACCTCACGCGCTATCCGGGCCGCGCTGCCGCTGGTTTCGCAGGCTGCCTTTGCCGATCTGGATGGCCCGACCTGGCTGGCAGCGGATGTCGATCCCGCACTCTCATTCAGCTACGGCAGCCTTAATCCGGCGCCTGCCAGCGCAGCAGATTGATCATCGCCTCAAGATAGCGTTCGGTGGCCTCATCCACCGAAACAGGCGGCATTTCAGCCGTGATGCAGAGTAGCCCGAGATCGGCGCACCAGCTGCCAAATGAACCCGGCGTGGCATACCCCACGCTGCTCACCACCGGCAAAGCGGTTTGCTCACCCAGCCAGCGCGCCAGCGCGCTGTGGTGGGGATCGTCAATACACGCCAGCGGTTCATGCCATGACACCACCCAGCGCGGCTGCAGTTGATGGATCAACTGACACAGTGCGCTGGTTTCGGGTTCGGAAGCGGGCTTCTCACCGGTAGAGAGCACCACATCGCGTGCGTCAGCCGCACTGTTCCAGCGGTAGTGTGTCTCGCCCCGCTGCCAGTTAGCGGCGGGAAAGTTACGGTTGAGATCGACGCCGCGCGCATTGGCGCGCAGCCCGAGCTGACAGCCATCCGGATTCACGGCCAGAATCACATGATGGCGGCACAGAGAGGCGGGCAGCGTCCGCAGCGCGGCGGAAAGCGTGGCGATCGCGGCGTTCTCATCGCCGTGAGTACCGGCAATGATCAGTCCGCTCTCCTGGTCAGCGGCCTGCGCCGGAAACCAGAGCAGCGGGGCGCCGAGCACCGAGCGGCCATACTGCTGCCAGACCGCATCAAGCTGACCGCGCTGCGGACGCGGGTGATGAAATGACATATCAGGCTCTCCTGTGAGCGGCTCTGCAAACGAGCGGGGCGCGGGTGTATCGGGCACTACACTAACGGTAAACAGCAAACCGGGAAATAGCTACATACCCATCAGTAATTTGCGTTACAGTTGCCGGAGTTGCTGGCGACATTACGCACTTCAGGTCGCCCTTTTTCTGTTAAGGAGTGATGATGAAGTCTCTGTTTTGCCTTTCAGCGCTGGCGCTGGTCGTCAGCAGCACATTTTTTCCGGCTGTCGCTGCCGATGTACCGGCGGGCGCGCAGCTCGCCAGCCAGCAGACGATTGTTCGTCACATTAAAGATGAACCCGCCTCGCTTGATCCGATGAAAGCCGTAGGGCTGCCGGAGATTCAGGTCATGCGCGATCTGTTTGAGGGCCTCACCAGTCAGGATGCCAAAGGCCAGATTGTGCCCGGCGTGGCAGAGAGCTGGAGCAGTACCGACAATAAAATCTGGCTATTTACCTTGCGTAAAGACGCACGCTGGTCAGATGGCAGTCCGGTTACCGCCCAGGATTTTGTCTACAGCTGGCAGCGCCTGGTTGATCCGAAAAACAGCTCACCCTTTGCCTGGTTTGCTGCGCTGAGTGGTATTGAGAATGCAGAAGCGATTACCAAAGGCAGCATGAGTCCGGATAAGCTGGGCGTAACGGCCACCGATGCCACGCATCTTAAAGTGACGCTGTCACGGCCGGTACCGTGGCTGCCAGCTATGATGGCCAACGCCGCGCTGTTTCCTGTGCCGCAAAACGTTATCAAGGCCGAAGGTGAAACCTGGACCGCCCCGGGCAAGCTGGTGGGAAACGGTGCCTATCAGTTACAGTCGCGGGTCGTAAACGAAAAAATCGTGCTGGTGCGCAATAAACACTACTGGGATGACAAACATTCGGTTCTGACGCAGGTGACGTTTCTGCCCATCAACGAAGAGTCCAGCGCCACCAAGCGCTACCGTGCCGGGGATATCGATATCACCGAATCGTTCCCGAAAAACATGTATTCGCTGCTGAAAAAGAGCCTGCCGGGCGAGGTTTATACGCCTGACCAGCTGGGGACCTATTACTACGCCTTCAATACGCAGAAAGGCCCCACGGCCGATGTGCGCGTGCGTAAAGCGCTATCGTGGAGTATCGATCGCCGCATTATCGCAGAGAAGGTGCTGGGCACCGGCGAAAAGCCGGCATGGCATTTTACGCCCGATGTGACGGCCGGGTTTACGCCGCAGCAGAGCTATCTGCAGCAGCATAGCCAGCAGGAGCTGAATGCGCAGGCAAAAGCGCTGCTCGCGTCAGCGGGTTTCGGTCCGGCTAAGCCGCTGCATCTGACGCTGCTCTACAACACCTCAGAGAGCCACCAGAAAATCGCTGTCGCTGTCGCCTCTATGTGGAAAAAGAATCTGGGGGCAGACGTCACGCTGCAGAACCAGGAGTGGAAAACTTACATCGACAGCCGCAATAGCGGGAATTTTGATGTGATCCGCGCCTCATGGATCGGGGATTACAACGAACCTTCTACTTTCCTCAGTCTGCTGACGGCCAGCCACAGCGGGAATATTGCGCGTTTCAACAATGCGGAGTATGACGCGGTGCTGGCGAAAGCGCGTACCGATACCAGCGTGCAGGCGCGCAACGCGGATTACAATAAAGCGGAGCAGATCATTGCCGACCAGGCACCCATTGCCCCGCTCTATCAATATACAAACGGCCGCCTGATCAAACCCTGGGTGAAAGGATATCCCATTACAAATCCGGAAGATGTGGCTTACAGCCGCGAACTGTGGATTGAAAAACACTGAGTAGTTTGCGTCACGTTTGCATACACCGGCGCGATTGCAACTGAAAGGCGTCGCGCTAGACTGTAGCGTACTGATTCAGGACGTGGAGTGGGGACGTGAACGTCATCGAAGGGAAAGCATTACAGGTATCAGATGCCATTATTGCCTGTCAGTTTGATGGCAAAGGTGGCGTTATCGCTATTGAAGATAACGACATTATTCATTGCGAGCGCCACTGCTGGCTGCATCTTAATTACGCGCAGCGTCAGAGCGCAGAGTGGCTGCAGAACACGCCGCTGATCCCGGACGCTGTGCGCGATGCGCTGGCAGGTGACAGCATGCGGCCACGCGTTACACGGCTTGGCGACGGGTTTATGATTGTGCTGCGCAGCGTTAACCACAACGCCGATTCGCGTCCCGATCAGCTGGTGGCGATGCGCGTATTCATTAATGACAAACTGATCGTCTCTACGCGCCGTCGTAAAGTCAACGCGATAGATGAGGTGCTCAATGAGCTGCAGCATGGCAATGGTCCGGTAGATGGCGGCAGCTGGCTGGTGGATGTCTGCGACGCGCTGACCGATCACGCCAGCGAATTTATTGAAGATATGCATGACAAAATCATTGAGCTGGAAGATGCGTTGATGGATCAGCAGGTACCGGCCCGGGGCGAACTGGCGCTGCTGCGCAAGCAGCTGATCGTCATGCGACGCTATATGGCACCGCAGCGCGACGTCTATGCGCGACTGGCAAGTGAGAAACTTCCGTGGATGAGCGATGACGACCGGCGTCGCATGCAGGATGTGGCGGACCGTCTGGGGCGCGGGCTGGACGATCTTAACGCAGGCGTCGCGCGCACCGGCATTCTGGCAGATGAGGTGGCTTCGCTGCTGGCGGAGTCAATGAACCGCCGGACTTATACCATGTCGCTGATGGCGATGATTTTTCTGCCAGCGACCTTTCTTACCGGGCTGTTTGGCGTCAACCTGGGGGGTATTCCGGGCGGCAACTGGCAGCACGGTTTTCTGCTGTTTTGTCTGATCCTGCTGCTGATGGTGGGTGGCGTGGCGGTATGGCTGAAAAAACGCAACTGGCTGTAGCAAAAGCGGGAAAAAGCTGATCGACATCAATTCACCTCACAGAAAATCGCGGCACACTCTCTTTCGCAGGTGAATGCAACGTCAGGCGATGGGCGTTGTACTCCATATTGTCTTACTTCCTGTTTGTGAATAACTGCATAGCGCAGTTAATTCCTCTGACACCGGCCTTCGGGCCGGTTTTTTTTATACTGGCTTGTTCAGCAAAGCTTTCCTACGCTTACAGTACGTTCCGCTACAGGAGAAAGCGATGCAAGCTATCCACGCCAGTGAACCGATCCCAACCGACCCGGTGCCCATTCCGGAGCCTGTTCCGCAACCGCAGCCCATTCCGGAGCCGGAGCCGCCGCACGATCCTGACGTTCCCCCCATCAGCGATCCGCCGCCGCATCAATAAAAAAAGGCGCGTCCCCCCGGGGATGCGCCTTTTTATTTTTTAGCAGAACTACTTAATCTCTAATACATCCAGTCGCAGTTCCGCAGGGGCTGCTGCATCCTCTTCCGGCTGCCAGCCTGCCGGCTGCACCGGCAGCGTCTCGCGATCAAAGCCGATATCGCCACCATCAACCACCTCATCACCATGGCGGATGCCTTTGAAATCGAACAGGCTGATATCTGCCATATGCGACGGCACAATGTTCTGCATCGCGCTGAACATGGTTTCAATACGACCCGGAAACCGTTTGTCCCAGTCGCGCAGCATATCAGCCACCACCTGACGCTGCAGGTTGGGCTGAGAGCCGCACAGGTTGCAGGGGATGATCGGGTACTGGCGCGCTTCAGCAAAGCGAATAATGTCTTTTTCGCGACAGTAGGCGAGAGGGCGAATCACAATATGTTTGCCATCATCGCTCATCAGCTTGGGCGGCATGCCTTTCATTTTGCCGCCGTAGAACATATTGAGAAACAGCGTCTGCAGAATATCGTCGCGATGATGCCCGAGCGCTATTTTAGTACAGCCCAGTTCGCTGGCGGTACGATAGAGAATACCACGGCGCAGGCGCGAGCAGAGTGAGCAGGTGGTTTTGCCTTCCGGGATCTTCTCTTTAACAATGGAGTAAGTATCTTCGGTGACAATTTTATACTCAACGCCCAGCGTCTCAAGGTAAGCGGGCAGAATATGCGCCGGAAAGCCGGGCTGCTTCTGATCGAGATTGACCGCCACCAGCGAAAAATTCACTGGCGCACTCTGCTGCAGATTGCGCAGGATCTCCAGCATGGTATAGCTGTCTTTACCGCCTGAAAGACATACCATGATGCGGTCGCCTTCCTCAATCATGTTGAAGTCAGCGATCGCTTCGCCGACATTGCGGCGCAGGCGCTTCTGCAGTTTATTTAAGTTGTATTGCTCTTTTTTGGTTACGTCTTGATTTTCTGACATTATTTTCACGCTTGAGAGTGCCGGCGAACAGAACAGGCGACTGAAATCCGCATCGGCGGTCATAAACCTGTAGTTATGGGTGCGTATGGTACGGATTGCGCGCGCGAATACCAGCCTCGCGTGATCGCTTTTCTTCGGTTGCCGCATCCGTGGCTAATTTATCGTCCTGAATCGGCGCCTCTACACCATCTCCAGTGACTGGACGCCTTTAATATCCATGACTTTCTCATACAGGCTGTGGCGCGGTGACCGGCGGGAGAGCGTGACTTCCACGCTGAGTTCACACAGGCCGCTCTCTTCATCACGATTAACCACCGCAATATGCCCGTAGCGGATCCCTTCGCGTTGCAGCACCAGCAAAACCAGCGGGACGCTTTTGGCCTTCAGATGCACAATCAGCGTGTGATGACGGCCAATCAGCCAGTGACTGAGACGACGAAAAACCTCCAGCACCACCAGCGCCAGCAGCGTGCCATAAATGCCAATCTCATACATGCCGCTGCCGATAACCAGACCGATAGCGGCAGTGACCCACAAACCTGCTGCGGTCGTAAGGCCTTTCACAATCTGCTTCTGAATAATGATGGTCCCGGCCCCGAGAAAGCCCATGCCGCTGACCACCTGCGCCGCGATGCGGCTGGGATCAAGACCAACATGGTCGCTGTTAAGCATATCGGCAAAGCCATATTTCGAGACCAGCATAAACAGGGCGCTGCCGATCCCCACCAGAATATGGGTACGCAGACCGGCCTCTTTTGCCCGCATCTGACGCTCAAGCCCGATAAGCCCGCCAAGGATGCCGGCCAGCGCGATGCGTAACAGCATATCGGTTAACATAATGTCCTCTGAGCAATTGAAATAACGCATTATTTTAGAAGATAACCGGAAAAAATCGTCTCTTCAGGATAATTCTGCTTGCAATGAAAGGTCTGAAATTTTGTAAAAAGCTATGTCCGCTCTCGATTCACAGCAGAGGCTGTCATATGCTGTGAACACTTTTCATCCCCTGTTTCCGGAGCCCGACTAATGAAAGCTGCCTCTTTACTACTGGCTGGTGCAGCACTATTGCTGTCTGCCTGCAGCAGTCCCAGTGATAACGAACCGCCGCAACAGGCGACTGCAGCCCACGTTCAGCCGCATGTGGTCATGTCCGCGATGGCAGAAAGCAGCTGCAGCGGTGCCGGAGGCACACTGGCATTTTCCCGGCAGCTGGATGGTTCACGCGTCGGCATGTGTCAGCTGGCAAACGGTCGCCGCTGCGATGAACAGGCGCTGATGGGTGGGGCATGCGCCCGCTGATGCGGGCGCCACGTTTCAGGGCTTAACCCGGTTCGGGCACGCTTCGCCTTTATCGAGCTGCTGCAGATTACCCAGCGTGGTTTCTGAAATGGCGGTCAGGGCCTCTGCGGTCAGAAATGCCTGATGTCCGGTAAACAGCACATTGTGGCAGGCCGAGAGGCGGCGAAAAATGTCGTCCTGAATAACGTCATTTGATTTGTCTTCAAAAAACAGGTCGCGTTCATTTTCATACACGTCCATGCCCAGCGATCCTATTTTCTGCTGTTTCAGTGCTTCAATGGCCGCCTGAGAATCGATCAGGCCACCGCGGCTGGTGTTAATGATCATCACGCCATCCTTCATTTCGCTGAACGCCTGCGCGTTAAGCATGTGATGATTTTCCGCCGTCATCGGGCAGTGCAGCGTAATAACATCCGAGCGGGAAAACAGCGTGTGCAAATCAACGTATTCTGCACCCAGTTCAAGCGCAGCGTCGCTCGGGTAGGGATCATAGGCCAGCAATTTCATGCCAAACCCTTTGAGGATGCGCAGCGTGGCCACACCAATTTTCCCGGTACCGACTACGCCTGCGGTTTTATTATGCATGTTGAAACCGGTCAGGCCATCAAGCGAAAAATTTGCGTCGCGGGTACGCTGATAAGCGCGGTGAATACGGCGGTTCAGGCTCATCATCATGCCAATCGTATGTTCCGCCACCGCTTCCGGGGAGTAGGCGGGGACGCGCACCACCTGCAGCCCCAGCTCTTCAGCAGCCTGAAGATCAACATTGTTGAATCCGGCACAGCGCAGCGCAATGTACTTCACGCCGGACGCCGCCAGCTCTTCCAGCACCGCTCTGCTGCCATCGTCATTCACAAAAATACAGACCGCGTCACATCCGGCAGCATTTTTTGCCGTATCTTCGCTGAGTAAAAAGTCAAAGAACACCAGCTCAAATCCATAACGGGCATTGACCTGCTCAAAGTATTTCTGGTCATAGTGTTTGGTGCTGTAAACCGCAACTTTCATTGTTTCGCTCCTGAAAAATGCCATGTCGGTATCATCAAAGGATAACGGTTTCTGCGCGACTTTGCTTTTCTTCACGCAGCAGGCCAGGCTAACACCTTCATTTGCGGATGATTACGTGCCATCATTTCTGCAGGAATATGCCAACAACAGGATAGTTACCCGCCATGACGCGTGGCCTCCGCCGACTACTTGCCGCCTTGCTGGCGCTGATTCTGCTACTGCTGGGCCTGCTGCTGACGCTGACGCAGTGGCTGCCGCGGCTGGCCGGCATCTGGCTGCCGGATGGAACGCGCATCGAAATTACCGGCAGACCTGGCTGGCATCAGGGCGCAGTGACGTTGCCGCAGCTGCGTTATCTCACGGGCGATTGTCCACTGGCTGAGATTGAGCAGGTGGCGCTGGGACGCTCACAGCAGCGCTGGCAGCTGAGTGCGCAGCGCGTCACGCTCAGCAGCACCTGCTGGCAGGCGCTGCCGCCGCAGCCGGCTTCAGCCGTTCCGCGCTCGCTGGCGGAATGGCAGCAGCGTTTACCGGGTGCTGATGTGCATATCGGCAGACTGGCCGTGCTGCCGTGGCAACACTACGCGGGTGAACTTGATCTTACGCTCTCACCTGAACAGCAGCGGCTGCGCTATCGGGGCGATAACCTCAGCCTGACCGCACAATTACAGGGCCAGACGCTAACGGTAGACTCATTAAAGTTACAACATACATTGCTATCACAACCACTGACGCTGCATGGCAGCCTCATGCTGCCCACGTTTGCTGATGGCTTACCAGAAACCGGCGCTCTGCAGAGTGAGCTGCGCGTGGCGCAGTGGCCTGAACCTCTGACGCTGAATCTGCAATGGCAGCAGCAGCAGGGCACGCTGATTGTTAAGGAGCAGGGCGATGAAATGCCGCTGCTGCAGCTTCCCTGGCAGAGCGATCGCGATACGTTTCGTATCACTGCCGGACGCTGGCGCTGGCCTCTTGCCAGCCAGACGCTGTCAGGCGGTGTGTCGCTGGCGCTGAAGGGCTGGCAACAGGGAATGGATAACCTGCGCGTGGAAGGACGACTGAATCTGCTGACGCAGGGACGCGGCGGTAAAGGCAACGTGGTGCTGAGCGTGGGGCCGGGTCCGCTTCACTTAACGGATAATGCGCTGCCGCTGCGTATTACCGGTGAGAGCAAGTTTGCTGATCTGCAGCTCTATGGCAGCCTGCCTGGCGAACTGCGTGGCGCACTCAGCACGCCCCGCGTGACGTTCCGGCCCGGCGCACTGCTGCGTCTGCGCGGCCAGCTGCTGGATATACTTGAGGTTGATGAGGCGCGCTGGCCGCTGGCGGGCGTCTCGCTCTCGTCACAGGGGATCGATGGCCGGCTGCAGGCGATCCTGACAGCCCATAATTATCGCTACGGTCACTTTACGCTGCACCTGGATGGCCAGGCGGCAGCCTTCTGGCCAGATCGCGGCAGCTGGCGCTGGCGCTACTGGGGCGACGGTAAACTGCAGCCGCTTAATGCCAACTGGGATGTGAAAGGAACCGGCAGCTGGCTGGATAAACGCATTACGCTGGATACGCTGAATACCGGTCTGGATCAGCTGGCCTGGGAAGCGGTACAGGTTGACCAGCCGCGTCTGCAGCTCACTGCGCCGCTGCGCTGGCAGCGGGATAACACGCAGCCCGGATTGACGGGCAGTTTTCGCCTTGATGCGGGTCAAACTCACTTCAGCTACGGCGGCTGGCTGCCACCGGCAGGGCTGACGTTTGATGTGAAAGGCCGCGATCCGGGGCAGTTTTTATGGCGCGGTGAACTGCGCGCTGAAGATATCGGTCCGCTGCGCGTACACGGGCGCTGGGATGGGGAGCGGTTACGCGGAGAAGCCTGGTGGCCGGCCCAATCGCTGCGTGTGTTTCAGCCGCTGCTCAGCAGCGATCTGAAGATGCGTATTAAGCGCGGTGAGCTGCGGGCGCAGATGGCGTTTTCAGCCGGGGCGGGACAGACGTTTCAGGCGGGCGGCTTTTTTGCTGTTCAGCAGGGCAGCCTGCAGCTGCCGGACAGTGACATCAACGGCATCGATTTTGCGCTGCCGTTTCGTTATCGTGCTCAGCAGTGGCAGCTGGGACGACGCGGACCGGTTTCACTGCGTATCCGTGAGGTTAACAACCAGTTTGCGCTGCAAAATATCACGGCCGATCTGCAGGGCTACTATCCGTGGCAGGAGAAAACGCCGCTCACCCTGAGTAACGTGACGCTCGATTTACTCGGCGGGCACGTCAGTATGCCGGTGCTACGTATGCCGCAGCGGGAGGCCGCCATAATCGCGCTGCGCCAGATCGATCTCAGCCGGCTGGTGACAGCACTGAAGCCCAAACAGTTTGCCATGTCGGGTAAGGTCAACGGTGAGCTGCCGCTATGGCTCACTAATCCGCAGTGGCTAATCAGGAATGGCTGGATTGCTAACAGCGGGCCGCTTACGTTTCGGCTGGATAAAGATACGGCAGACGCGATTGTAAAAGACAATGTCGCCGCCGGCGCGGCGCTTAGCTGGCTGCGCTATCTGGAGATTTCGCGCTCCTGGGCCACACTCGATCTGGATAATACCGGTAATCTGGTGATGCAGTCACAGGTCACCGGCGTCAGCCAGTTCAGTAACCGGCGCCAGACAATCAATCTTAACTATCGTCATCAGGAGAATCTGTTCCAGCTATGGCGCAGCCTGCGCTTTGGCGATAACTTACAATCCTGGGTGGAGCAGAATGCCACCCTGCCATCAAAGAAGGATCCCTGATGATGAGGTTAAGAGGTGCGCTGCTGGCAGGCAGCGTTGTGCTGGCAGGATGCGTACCGCGTATTGAAGTGGCCGCCCCTGATGCGCCGATTACGATTAATATGAACGTGAAAATTGAACATGAGATCCACATCAAGGTGGATAAAGATGTCGAGGCGCTGCTGCAGAACCAGAGCGGGCTGTTCTGATGGTCCGCAACCTAAAAATCCGCGCTGTTGCGCTGCTGCTGACGCTGCTCGCCGGACCCGCTCACGCGCTGACGCTGGATGAGGCGCGGCAGCAGGGGCGGGTCGGAGAAACGCTGAGTGGCTACGTTGCTGCACGGCAGCAGGATGAGGTGACGCTGGCGCTGGTCAGTCGTATCAATGAGGGACGCCGGAAAGCGTATCAGCACATTGCCGGGCAAAATCAGCTGACCACCAGTGACGTCGCGCGGATCGCCGGTGAGAAGCTGGTGAGCCGCGCCAGCGCAGGGGAATTTGTGCGCGGCATCAACGGCCAGTGGCTGCAGAAATAACCGGTGACGGGGAGCGTAACGGCTCTCCCGTCACCGCGCAGGGATTCAGAAAGGCGTGCTGCTGTAAGCGCTATGTCGCACTGCGGCGTAAACCTGCCAGCTCTGGCTGTCCTTCAAGCAGCGCGGCACACATTTCGTTTTGATCGAAGCTATGGCGTGTACCAAAAATCTTATCTTTGTCATTTTGTATATCATTAAACAGTTTTGAATAGGCGTCATCAACCATCCTCCGGGTTATTGACTGTACTGAGTTAGCACGCTGGCGCCCACTTAAGCTCTGCGAATTGCGACGTAAGGTTGCAGAGGTTTCGTTTTTACTTCCAATGTCTTCTTCCACCCGACTGACGCGCTGCTGCATAGTTGGCACGCCATATTTGATATTGTGCTCAATGGTGTTATTTTTTGATAGCGTGAAAAATTTGGCCTTAGCGCCTGAATTAACCGCATAGCGATTAGCCTGATCGCATAGCTTACGCAGATCAATTTCTTTGTTCTCTTTTCCTGCCTGAGTAATGATGTCATTTATAGCATTAAATATTAGCTCCTGTTTTGCTGCGTTATATAAAAAGAGAGCAGTGAAAGGGCTGTTATCATATGCATTAGTTAGTTCAATCATTGTTCCGCAGCCTTCTGATTTGGTTCTGGCGGTATTTTCAAATTTGGCTGATTTTTCGCTCTGTTGCTGCCGGTATGCATTTTTAAGTGATGAAATATAATTTTTTAATGATATCCAGCTTTTCGCAGATTGACTCTTTATCCGGCTCAGCAGCGAAGGCTGATTCTCAGGTGCGGAGCTTTTTTTATTATGAATAGCTGCAGGCTCAGGCTTTACCTCTGCCTGAGAACGCGCTGGCGAAGAGGTCAAAACTGATGAAGCTGGATGAGTTACAGGCTTATCCAGTGCATCAGCCTTTGACGAGGCTACAGATTGCCGAGCCGCAGCCTTTGGCATAGCTACAGCTATTGGGCTTAACGGAACAGGTTCATGGCGGGAAGCAGCAGCGGCCGGAGAGTAATTACCTGTACCCTTGAGTTCATTATTTACTGACAGCTGCTGAGAAACTTTTTTCTCATCTTTAACTGCAGATATTTCACGCATAATTCGGGCATCTTTTTTCAATTCCGGCCCGAAATTACTTATTTCTTTGATGAGGGTTTCATATTTCATAGCTTTATCTTTCACGCTATGAGCAGAGGTTACAATATCAAATCCTTTAGATGGGAAATTGCTTACATGTATATAGCATAACAGTAAAGTCATATTAATCTCCTGGTGGAGTGGTGTTTTTATTTTTCAAGGTAAGGTTTGTAACTAACTCTGGCTTACACCGCTGGAGTTAACGCCGGATTAATCCTGCCACGTTCCTCACGGAAAAACTTTTGTATTTCGATTTTATTGAAATTGCGCATGACGAGCGGGTGTGTTGATGAATTCAGACGAGTTGTCAATAACAGGATCAAAACCGTAAAGCTGAGGGAGAGAGCGAGGCTGCAGTGTAAATTAAAAAAGCGGGAAGCCGCCAGGAAGCATAGATATATTGACGTTAAAATAAAAAACCGGGCACTCAGGCCCGGTGAAAAACAAAGCAGAAAATTATTATTTTATTAATCAGGCAGAGACGCGCTGTTTAATCGCCTCTTTAGCATCAGCGGTGGCTTTGGTTGCCACTTCAGGACCGTAGGCAATACCTTCCGCGAAAACAAACTCAACGTCAGTGATGCCAATAAAGCCGAGGAACAGCTTCACGTACGGGGTCAGCAGATCGGTTGGGGTATCTTTGTGGATACCGCCACGGCTGCTCAGGATCACCGCGCGTTTGCCTTTAACCAGGCCTTCCGGACCCGCTTCGGTGTAGCGGAAGGTCACGCCCGCACGGGCAATCAGGTCAAAGTAATTTTTCAGCTGCGTCGGGATATTGAAATTGTACATCGGTGCCGCAATAACGATGGTGTCATGTGCCTGCAGCTCAGCAATCAGCACATCAGAGAGCGCCAGCGCCTCCTGCTGACGGGGAGAAAGCGGCGCATCTGAAGGACGCAGGGCACCCACCAGTTCACCATCCAGTACCGGTACCGGGTCGGCAGCCAGATCGCGTACGGTGACGTTGTCGCCGTTAGCGCGCGCTTCTTCAGCGTAAAAATCAGCCAGCTGGCCTGACTGTGAATAACCGGCAAGAATGCTGGATTTCAGAATTAATACGTGGCTCATAATAGGTTCCTGTGGGTTATGCGGCGGGCTTCCCGCTCAATGCGTCATACTCTACGGCGTTCACCGGCAGCGTAAAAGCGTAATAATTCGAGGCCGATGTTCGAATTAATTGAATAAGCCTGCCGGGGCGGCTCAGCCAGCAGGCTGAGAATATGCTATTATGGCGTCCGGTAATTGATTGAATCTGCCGGGAAAGCCTCCCGGCGCCGCGCGTGTTTGCGCCGTGCTGCACTAACAGGTAATCCATCTTTATGTCATCTTCCATTGAATCACCTTTAGCTCCACTCTGGGCCCGGCTTGATGCGCTGACGCTGCGCGATCGCCAGCGCCTGCAGCGACGTCTGCAGGGGGCGGCAAAGGTGAAAAACAGCGCCGCACAGCAGGCCATTGCCGCTGAGCTGGTGGACGAATTCAGCGCGGCTGAACAGCGCATCGCCCGGCGCGTGGCCGGCACACCGCGCATTACCTTTCCTGAGAATCTGCCGGTCAGCCAGAAGCAGCAGGCGATTTCAGACGCTATCCGCGATCACCAGGTCGTGATTGTTGCCGGTGAAACCGGATCGGGCAAAACCACCCAGCTGCCGAAAATCTGCCTGGCGCTGGGACGCGGCGTGAAAGGCCTTATCGGGCATACGCAGCCGCGTCGTCTGGCGGCGCGCACCGTGGCGAACCGCATCGCGGAAGAGCTGGAGACCTCGCCGGGAAGCACCATCGGCTATAAAGTCCGTTTTACCGATCAGGTCAGCGACAGCACGCAGGTCAAACTGATGACCGACGGTATTCTGCTGGCGGAGATCCAGCAGGATCGGCTGCTGCTGCAGTACGACACCATCATTATTGATGAGGCGCATGAGCGCAGCCTCAACATCGATTTTCTGCTGGGCTATCTGCGCGAGCTGCTGCCGCGTCGCCCCGATCTAAAAGTGATCATCACGTCTGCCACCATCGATCCGCAGCGCTTTTCGCGTCACTTTAACAACGCGCCGGTCATCGAAGTCTCAGGGCGAACTTACCCGGTGGAGGTGCGCTATCGGCCCATCGCGGAAGAGGCAGATGAGAGCGATCGCGATCAGCTGCAGGCTATTTTTGACGCCGTGGATGAGCTGGGGCAGGAGAGCCGCGGCGATATATTGATCTTCATGAGCGGTGAGCGTGAGATCCGCGACACGGCCGATGCGCTGATGAAACGCGATTTACCGCATACTGAGATCCTGCCGCTCTATGCACGTCTCTCCAATGCGGAACAGAATCGCGTGTTTCAGTCCCACAGCGGACGGCGCATTGTCCTGGCGACCAACGTAGCAGAGACCTCGCTCACCGTGCCCGGCATTAAATATGTCATCGATCCCGGTACCGCGCGAATCAGCCGCTACAGCTATCGCACCAAGGTACAGCGCCTGCCGATTGAGCCGGTTTCGCAGGCTTCGGCAAACCAGCGTAAAGGGCGCTGCGGCCGCGTGTCGGAAGGGATCTGTATCCGGCTCTATTCCGAGGATGATTTCCTCAGCCGGCCCGCCTTTACCGATCCGGAGATCCTGCGCACCAATCTCGCGTCGGTGATCCTGCAGATGACCGCCCTGGGACTGGGCGATATTGCGGCGTTCCCGTTTGTGGAAGCGCCTGACAAACGGAACATTCAGGACGGCGTGCGACTGCTGGAAGAGCTGGGCGCTATCACCCTCGATGAAAATGAGCACTACAGGCTGACGCCTTCCGGACGCACGCTGGCGCAGCTGCCGGTAGATCCGCGTCTGGCACGGATGGTGCTGGAGGCGCAGCGATTTGGCTGCGTGCGCGAGGTGATGATTATCGCAGCGGCGCTCTCCATTCAGGATCCGCGTGAGCGTCCGGTTGAGAAACAGCAGGCGTCCGATGAGAAGCATCGCCGCTTTGCAGATAAAGAGTCTGACTTCCTCGCCTTTGTAAACCTCTGGAATTACATCCAGGAGCAGCAGAAAGCGCTGTCGGGCAACCAGTTCCGTCGTCAGTGTAAGAGCGACTATCTCAACTATCTGCGCGTGCGCGAATGGCAGGATATCTACACGCAGCTGCGTCAGGTCGTGCGTGAACAGGGTATGCCCGTTAACAGCGAGCCGGCACCTTATCGTGAAGTGCACTGTGCGCTGCTCACCGGTCTGCTGTCGCATATCGGACAGAAAGATGCAGAGAAGCAGGAGTTTACCGGCGCGCGCAACGCCCGCTTTGCCATTTTCCCTGGCTCCGGCCTGTTTAAAAAGCCGCCGAAATGGACCGTGGTAGCGGAACTGGTGGAAACCAGCCGCCTGTGGGGCCGGGTGGCGGCACGCATCGATCCGGAGTGGATTGAGCCGCTCGCTCAGCATCTTATTAAGCGGAGCTACAGCGAACCGCACTGGGAGAAAGCGCAGGGCGCGGTGATGGCTACGGAAAAGGTGACGCTCTACGGGCTGCCGATTGTTCAGGCGCGTAAAGTGAATTACAGCCGTATCGATCCGCAGCTGAGCCGCGAGCTGTTTATTCGCCATGCGCTGGTTGAGGGCGACTGGCAGACGCGCCACGCCTTTTTCCGCACCAACCTGAAGCTGCGCAGTGAAGTGGAAGACCTGGAGCATAAATCACGGCGCCGTGACATTCTGGTTGATGACGAAACGCTGTTTGCGTTTTACGATCGCCGTCTGGGCAAAGAGGTGGTCTCAGCCCGTCACTTTGACAGCTGGTGGAAGCAGGCCAGTAAAGAGAATCCGGACCTGCTTAACTTTGACAAGCAGATGCTGATCAAAGAGGGGGCAGATAAAGTCAGCCAGCTCGACTACCCCAATGTCTGGCAGCAGGGCAACCTGAAGCTGCGGCTCACCTATCAGTTTGAGCCCGGTACCGATGCGGATGGCGTGACTGTGCATATCCCGCTGCCACTGCTGAATCAGGTGGAGGAAGCGGGGTTTGAGTGGCAGATCCCCGGCGTGCGGCGTGAACTGATCATCGCGCTGATTAAATCGCTGCCTAAACCGCTGCGCCGTAATTTTGTACCGGCGCCCAATTACGCTGAAGCATTTCTCGGTCGCGTCCAGCCGCTGGCGCAGCCGCTGCTGGACGCGCTGGAGCGTGAGTTCCGGCGCATGTCAGGCGTGACGATAGAGCGCGATGCCTGGCAGTGGGATCAGGTGCCCGATCACCTTAAAATGACGTTCCGCATTGTGGATGAGCACAACCGCAAGCTGCAGGAAGGGAAAGATCTGCATCAGCTGAAACAGGCGCTCAAAGGCAAAGTGCAGGAGACGCTGTCGAAGGTTGCTGATGATGGTCTGGAGCAGAGCGGCCTGCACATCTGGAGTTTTGGCGATCTGCCGCAGAGTTATGAGCAGAAGCGCGGCAGTTATCAGGTTAAAGCCTGGCCGGCGCTGGTGGATGAAAAAGAGAGCGTGGCGATCCGCCTGTTTGACAGTGAAGAGGAGCAGCAGAAGATGATGTGGCGCGGCCAGCGTCGCCTGCTGCTGCTGAACATTCCGTCACCGGTTAAATATCTGCATGAAAAACTGCCTAACAAAGCCAAGCTCGGGCTCTATTTTAATCCTTACGGCAAAGTGCTGGAGCTGATAGACGACTGTATCGCCTGCGGGGTAGATAAACTCATGGCGGAGGCGGGGGGTCCCGCCTGGCAGCAGCAGAATTTTGAGCAGCTGCGCGATAAAGTGCGGGCAGAGCTGAACGACACCGTGGTGACGATTGCGCAGCAGGTTGAGCAGATCCTGACCTGCGTGTTCAATATTAACAAGTTTCTGAAAGGCCGCGTGGATATGACGCTGGCGCTGGCGCTCGCAGATATCAAACAGCAGATGAGCGGTCTGGTCTATCGCGGATTTGTTACCGGCAATGGCTACGATCGGCTGGGTGATACGTTGCGCTACCTGCAGGGAATTGAGCGCCGTCTGGAGAAGCTGCCCGCCGATCCGCACAGCGATCGCGCCCGCATGCTGAAAGTACAGGCGGTGGAACAGGCGTGGAACGTCTGGCGCAGCAAGCTGCCGCCGCAGCGCCGGGATGATGCTGATGTAGTGGCGATCCGCTGGATGATTGAAGAGCTGCGCATCAGCTACTTTGCCCAGCAGCTGGGTACCCCGTATCCGGTTTCGGATAAGCGGGTGCTGCAGGCAATGGAGCAGCTAAGCTAGTTAATCAGGCGGTCAGCAGGGGCGCATCGCTGCGCGCCTGCTTACTCGGCCAGCTCTTCAAGCTTATCTTTAAATGAGGTCACGGCAATAGCCCGGTTATCAGCGCGATAGCGATCGGCCGGCGCCGGTGCCGAACTCTGCACGGCGATCAGCTGCCAGCCGTCATCTTTTTTCAGCAGCAGCGGTGAGCCGCTGTCGCCAGGCAGCGTATCACACTGGTGCGACAGCACCGCGCGCTGCGCCCAGCCGGTGACGGCACAGTCGCTGTGGGAATAGAGCGAGTCGAGATGATCGGCCGGATAACCCGCCTGGGTGACTTTGCGGCCGCTCTCTTTGAGCGCAGCGGTAAGATCGCTGCGTGAGCCATCAAACAGCGGGATCGGCACAATCCCTGAAGGGGGGTTGTGCAGGATCACCAGACCATAATCGTAAGGCGCGGCAGCAGACGGAACAATCCAGCCCTCACCATCAGCCTGCAGGCGACGCGCCAGCGATGGCTCAACCCGGGCATCAATATCGTGGATCTCGTAACGCCAGCCTTTTTCACCCGCCATAAAGCGCAGCGCAACCGGTTTGTCGAACCGGCCTGGCGGTGTCAGCAGACAGTGGCCGGCGGTCAGCGCCAGATGGGCAGAGATCAGCGTGGCGGTGCAGAGGTTGCCGCTTTCTGTCTCCAGCTGACCAATGGCATCCCACGGGGCAGCGGCCACGTCGCTGATGGCCTGGCGGTGGTCTTTACCAAAAAACAGCGTCTTGATCTCTTCGGGACTCAGCCCGTCTTCATCATCAGCGTGTGCCGTAAGGGTAAAGCTGAAAATACCAATAAATAACAGAATGGCCAGGCGCATAGTTCTCTCGACAGGGAGAATAAAAGGGAGTTTTTGTTATCACGCTTAGGCGATAACTATAGTCGGTGAGTGGTGAAAAAGGGAGAAATATTGGAGTAATCAGCGCGCTACAGCCATTAAATAAAAAAACTGGCTGCGACAATGCCACAGAGAATCATCACAAAGAGAATAATTTCGAAGCGATAGCGACGCACCATTTTTCGCTACTCCAGTAAATAAACACCCGGCATAACCGGGTGTTTTAAACAACGTGGTGTTGGCGCGAACTTATTTCGCTGATTTTTTCATTTTATGATGCTTTTTAGCCGCCTGCGCTTTCTGCGCAGCAGGTTTAGCTGACTTCATGTGGTGCTTTTTAGCCGCCTGCGCTTTCTGTGCAGCAGGTTTAGCGGATTTTACGTGGTGCTTTTTGGCCGCCTGCGCTTTCTGTGCAGCGGGCTGAGTTGATTTCTTGTGGTGCTTTTTAGCGGCCTGCGCTTTCTGTTCAGCAGGCTTGGTTGCTTTTTTATGATGCTTTTTCGCAGCCTGGGCTTTCTGCGCAGCAGCTTTATGTTTGTGATGCACCATTTTATGTTTAGCTGGCGCAGCGGTAGTGGAGCTGGTGGTGGCAGTTGCCGCCGGAGCAGCGGTTGTCTCAGCAGCAAAAGCAGCAGAAGAGAGACCCATAGCAGCGGCGATTACCAGTGCACATAATTTTTTCATCGCTTAATCCTCGGACTATTTTTCATATGTAGCCCACTGCGGGGCCGGTGAAAACACTATATGAAAAAGCGATTTCGCTTTCCGTGAGGGATTGGTATCGGCGTGTAACGGATTGTACAGTGCGGGAAAACGGCGGCCGGTGTAAGGCCGCCTGCGGGTTAATCGGCGAGGTAACGCTGCTCCAGGTGCTGACGGAAATAGTCCGGATTCAGCGCTTCACCGGTGGCATTGCGCAGCAGCTGTTCCGTCGGGAAGCGACTGCCGTGCTGCCAGATATTCTGTTGCAGCCAGTCAAATACCGGCTGCAGTTCGCCGTTCAGGATCAGCGTCTCCAGCTGCGGAATTGCACGCTTCACTGCCTGATAAAGCTGTGCCGCATACATCGCGCCCAGCGTGTAAGTCGGGAAGTAGCCGAACGCGCCGTCTGTCCAGTGGATATCCTGCATACAGCCATCGCGATAGTTACCACGGGTATCAATACCCAGCGACTGCTGCATTTTTTCATCCCACAGCGCCGGAATATCCTCGACCTCAATCTCACCCTCAATCAGTGCCCGTTCAATCTCGTAACGCAGAATAACGTGCGCCGGATAGCTCAGTTCATCGGCATCGACGCGGATAAAGCCGGGTTTGACGCGTTGCGCCAGGCGAATAAAGTTATGCGTCTCCAGCGCAGGCTGCTCTCCCATCAGGGCGATCACCTGCGGCTGGATATGCTGCAGAAAGGCGCGGCTGCGGCCCAGCTGCATCTCCATAAACAGACTCTGTGACTCATGAATGGCGGTGGAGCGCGCCAGGGCGACCGGCTGACCGCGCCACTGCTGCGGCAGATTCTGCTCGTAGCGCGCGTGCCCGGTTTCATGGATCACGCCCATCATGGCGCTGAGAAACTCGCTTTCGTTGTAGCGCGTGGTGATACGTACGTCGTCAGGCACGCCGCCGCAGAAAGGGTGAGCGCTGACATCCAGCCGGCCATGATTGAAATCGAAGCCGAGCAGCTTCATAACGCTCAGGCCCAGCTGCTTCTGCGACTCAACGGCAAACGGCCCCAGCGGCTGAAGCGGCGGCTGCGCCTGCTTCGCTACCGCCCGCTGCAGTAAATCCGGCAGCCAGCTTTTCAGTGCGCCAAACGTGGCGTCAAGCCGGGTGCTGGTCATGCCCGGTTCATACAGATCCAGCAGCGCGTCATAGCGCGACGTACCAGCCGCTGCAGCGCGCAGCTGCGCCTCTTCCCGGCTCAGCCGGACAACCTCTTTAAGATTAGTACTGAAGCCCTGCCAGTCATTCGCGGGGCGCTGCGATCGCCACGCATGTTCGCAGCGGGAGCCTGCCAGCGATTTTGCTTCGACCAGCGCGGCGGGAAGCAGCGTGGCCTGACGCCATGCACGCTGCATCTCAGCCACGTTCGCCTGCTCAACGTCGTTGAGTGACTCCTGCTCAGCCGCTGAGAAAAGTCCTTCCAGCGCCGGCGCGGTCAGCAGCTCATGCATAAAGACGCTGAGTTCAGCCAGCGCTTCGCCGCGCGCCTGACTGCCGCCGGGCGGCATGGTGGTCTGCATATCAACCCCGGCGATCGCACCGAGATGACCAAAACGGGAAAGGCGCTGAAACGTGCGGGTAAGTTCCTGATAAGCTGATGTCACAGCCAGATCTCCTTAAGCGGGTAAGCGGGGGGGTGTCTCCCGCAAGGGTAAATCAACCGGCCAGCAAAAGCGAACGCTGGCGCCGCCCAGCGGCGAGCTCTCAATCACCACCTGCCCCTGCAGCGCCTGGGCGATGGAGTGAACGATAGCCAGTCCGAGGCCACAGCCGCCGGTGGCGCGGTCGCGGCTGGGATCGAGACGGACAAACGGCTCAAACACCCGCTGGCGCTCGTCGGCCGGAATGCCGGGACCATCATCCTCTACCTGCAGAATGCCGGTCGTGCCGTCAAACCAGAGGCTGACGCGCAGCCGCTCGCTGGCGTAGCGCAACGCATTATTGACCAGATTATCCAGCACCCGCTCCATCAGCCGCATGTCGGCGCTGCCGGTATTTTGCAGCTGCGGAATATCCAGCGCGATCTGCGTGTGCGGTTGCATACTCTGCACATCAGCAATATAGAGCCGCAGCCACTGCGCCAGGTCGAACGACTGCAGATGCAGATCGACCCGCGGGCGGTCAAGCCGGGCATAGGTCAGCAGCTCTTCGATCAGGCTTTCCAGCTGACCCACGTCGCGATTCAGCGCAGCGGACTCCGCGTCCGTCAGATTTTCGCTCATCTCCAGCCGGTAGCGCAGGCGTACCAGCGGCGTGCGCAGCTCGTGGGCAATGCCATCAATCAGCTGTTTTTTACTGGCCACCAGCGTATTAATGTTCTCTGCCATCTGGTTAAACGCGACGCCGAGACTGTGAAGGCTGGAGGTGCTTTCAAAATGCGTGCGCACATCCAGCTCGCCGCGACCAAAGCGCTCTGCGGCTTTCTCCAGCCGCTGCATCTCCTGCCAGTGCGGGCGTAACCAGATAAATACCGGCAGCGCCAGCGACATCCCGATAAACGCCACCAGCGCAATATCCAGCAGCCGCATCTGATGCAGATAAAACAGGTAAGGGATCGGCCCGACGGAGAGCACGTAATGGCTGCGGGGAATATGCTGCAGAAAGGTGTATTGGTCGTCGAGCGCGACAATTTCTCCGGCGCGGAGCCGCTTCATATCGCGCTCATCAAGCTGATACTTACTCATAGGCTCGATATTCAGATCAAAGGAGAGATCGAGATCGAGACTGCGGATCGTTTTGTTCCAGTCGCGCGGCGGGATCTCGCGCAGCTCGCTGCGCATCAGAAACAGCGAGCTGGCCATCAGGTCGTTCATCGACTGCCGGCCAGCCCGCTCGGCGGTAAACTTATACACCAGGCCTACCAGCAGGGTCATCACCAGAAAGCAGACAAACAGCAGCAGGTAAAACTGGATAAAGAGCTTTCTCATCAGCTGCGGGTATCCCATGCCTGAGGCGCAAACAGATAGCCTTTATTGCGAATGGTTTTGATACGAAACGGCTCGGTTGCGCTGTCATGCAGCTTTTTACGCAGCCGTGAGATAGCCACATCAATACTGCGATCCATGCCGTCATAGCTGACGCCGCGCAGCGTCATCAGCAGCGCGTCGCGATCGAGGATCTCCCCGGCGTGGCTGGCCAGCTGCCACAGCAGATCGAAATCTGCGGTTGAAAGCGTAATATTCTCATCAAACAGCAGCACCTGACGGTTCAGCGCATCGATGGTCAGCGACCCAAACCGCAGTACCTTCTGCGACTGCTGCTGTGCCGGCGTGCTTTCCGGCTTGTTGACTACCGCCTGCCGCAGATGCAGACGCAGACGCGCCAGCAGCACGGCAGGGGGCGTGGTTTTGAGAATATAGTCATTCGCGCCCATCTCAAGCGCGAGAATGTGGTTCATATCGCTGTCGAGCGAGGTCAGCAGGACAACGGGCCCGCTCCAGTGCGCCCGCAGATCGCGACAGAGCGTCATGCCATCTTTACCCGGCAGCATGATATCCAGCAGTACCAAATCCGGCTGGACGTCAAGAATCGTTGCCTCAGCGCGATCGCCGCGCGTTTCGACAACCACGTCAATATCATGGCGACCCAGATAGGCAGCGATCAGCTCGCCGACTTCCGGCTCATCTTCAACATAGACAATTTTGTTCATAGGTAAGTGTGCTGAAAAAGAATGGCAGCAGCATAGCTTTTCCTGGTCCTGAGCACTACGCTACCGCACGAAATATCCCTGTCTTACTGGTATATACACCGTGAAATGTGCCATTATTAGCGGCGCGTTAAGGCGCAAGGTTCGGAACCGCATTGAAAAACAGGAGGAGTGCGAGGGTGTCTGATAAAGAGCTGGCTTCAGCCGGATACAGTGATCGCATCTGCTTCAATTACAGTGATTTTCTCTCCGCTTCCTGCAAAAAACGCTGGAGCTTTGTTGACGCCATTTACGGTGTCATGCCTATCTTTGGCATGGTGACCCGTAAGTCAGCGCACAGTTTACAGGCCAGCGACGATCACCTGAAAGAATTAGCGTTGCAAATCATTTCAACGCAGGTCAGCGATGAGATCAACATTGCCCGACTCATCACGCTGGCGGAACAGCAGCATATCAGCCGGTTTGATATCCAGCTGCCTTATCCGCTCTCTGCTGAACAGCTTGATGGTATTCACCATGAATACAGCAAACCGTTAAATCTTACACAGCAGAACGATCTGCTGTGCGTCTCCATTCCGGCACTCGCGCATTAATTACTGCGTGAGCTGCCACAGCGCGGGCAGCGATGCCGCCATCAACAGCACAATAGCAATGCGTTCCAGCTGCAGCAGCGGTTTATCACCGCGTCCGCCCCGGCGCGCGTAGAGAAACAGCAGCAGTCCCGGTGCGTAAAGCACCACTGAGAGCAGCAGATGCAGCGGGCCTGAGGCATACAGCAGCCAGAGGCCATACAGTGTGGCACCCAGCCCGATGCTCATCGCCAGCGGCTTCTGCTGACCCCGCACTACCTTCATCAGGTAGAGTCCTACCAGCAGATAAGGCACCAGAATCATCTCTGAGGCGATAGTCAGCAGGGTGTTGTAATCGGCACCGGTAAACGCGATGGCGATAAGACAAACCTGTACGCTGCCGTTAGTCAGCCACAGCGACGCTGCCGGTGAATTGTGGCGGTTCTGCCGGGCAAGACTGCGCGGGAAGGCCCCCTGCTGAGCGGCGATAAACGGCACTTCGGCCGCCATGATCGTCCAGCTGAGATAGGCGCCGCAGACCGAGACGATCAGACCGGCGGCTATCACCGCATCCCCCCAGTTTCCCAGCAGATGCGTCATCAGACCGGCCATCGACGGGTTGCGCAGCTGCGCCAGTTCAGCGCGCGGGATCACGCCCAGCGAGAGCAGCGTGACCAGCAGATACACCAGTAGCGCAGCCAGCACCGCCAGCAGCGTAGCGCGTCCCACATCCTGTTTATTGCGCGCGCGCGCCGATACCACAACGGCACCCTCAACGCCGATAAATACCCAAAGCGTGATAAGCATGGTCTGTTTAATCTGCTGCCACAGCGGCTGACCCAGTTCAGCACCGCTGAAATCAAACCTGAACCGGTCATAGTTAAAGGCCAGCAGCGCCAGCACCACAAACAGCAGCAGTGGCACCAGCTTGCCGAGCGTCGCCAGCATATTAATGCTCGCGGCGGTCTGTACGCCGCGCAGCACCAGCCAGTGCACCAGCCAGAGCAGCACCGAAGCGCCCAGCATCGCCTGCCAGGTGTTACCGTCGCCAAACACCACGTGCTGCGGCGTGTCGGTGAAAAAGCTCAGGGCGGAGAACACAATCACCAGATAGGAGACGTTGGCGATCACCGCGCAGAGCCAGTAGCCCCACGCCGAACAGAATCCCGTCAGCTCACCAAATCCGGCGCGGGCATAGGTAAAGATACCGCCGTCGAGATCCGGTCTGAGTCGCGTCAGCAGCAGCATCGCCAGCGAGAGAAAAATAATACCCACACCGGTGATGAGCCAGCCAATAAGCAGCGCCGCCGGACCCGCGACCGCCGCCATATTCTGCGGCAGGCTGAATACGCCCGCGCCAAGCATGGAACTGAGCACCAGAGCCGTCAGCGCGCTAAGACCTAATTTTTTATCCAAAATGCCATTCCTGAACAGCAGAGTATGCTGGGTCGTGAACGTTCCGTAGAAGTGTAGTGCACTATTATGTGCCGATTAAAACGGAATCCCCTGAAAACAGGCGGCCGATTTTACGAGGAGCAGCGGGGGATGGCAATGCAAGAGTATGCAGATTTGCGCAGGAACTATGCAAACAGCAGGGCAGCCAGGCTGCCCTGCTGCGACATTATTTAAACAGATCGGCGGTAACGGTAAGATTGCCACCGCTCTGGTTCTGCCACTGGCGCGTAATGTGGTAGTACTTCGCGCCTTTCGCAATAGCGCGCTTGCCTACGGCCTCTGAAATCTCAACAGGCGTGCCGAAGTGATCGGAGAAGGTGATAGTATCAAACGGCTGCATCTGCGCAGCGGTAATCGCATTGACTTCCTGCACGCTGCGGCCGTCAGACTGCTTCACCGTATAGCGCTTGCCGGTTGAGCTCTGCGTTTCAAAGAAGCGACCCACGTTCGTACTCGGCGTATCAGATGAGGCAACGCCCGGCAGCGCGACGCGCGACGCGGCGGCGCCACCCGCAGCCAGCGCGGCTTTTCCGGCTTCGGAATCGGCCGGAATGGAGTTTGACGTATCCTGCACAATGCGCGCTTTGGCATCGGCTTTGTAGACATAAGCCGTTACGTACTGATTACCGCCGTTATTGGCATCGACCTGACGCACAATAAAGAATGAGGCAGCGCCTTTTTTCTGTGCGGCTCTGGAGATAGCATCATTGACCGCCGGCTGGCTGGAGAAGAAACCACTGACTGAAACGGTGTCGAACGGTTCAAGACGGTAGGCTTCCGCTTTTGGCAACTCTTTAACGCCATTGATCACGCGATACTGCGTTTCAGTCGACGCTTTAACAGCGTCAGCTTTGTATAAATCAGCGGTGACGCGCCAGTTGCCGCCGTTACCGTTGGTGTCATTGATGCCCTGAACGTAAAACGAGTCAGCGCCTTTCTCATCTGCCGCTTTCGAGACTGCGCTGGTGGCGTCACCGATTGCGTTGAAACGGCCGTTGATATTAATACGTTCGAATGGTTTCAGGCCGGCCGCTTGTTCCGGCGTCAGCTCTTTGGCAGCAAACGCGTTAGCTGCCAGCAGCGATAACAGAGTAGACGCCAGAATGGTGTTCTTCAGCTTCATAAAAATGATCCTTCGCCTTACGCAAAATGAGTACGAAAACGTGCTGGACTCTTGATGTATAACAGATTAGCCGCTGATTATTGCATGTAATAATCAGCCTGTCTCAGCCAATTTAGCGTGAATGCCGTATGGATGCATGTCTCTTTTACCGGCAATATTTTTGATGAAAATCGCGGACGCGTCTGTGATGCAGTTTAGCGCGTGTCCCGCTCAGGCTACGCGCTGGTCTGTTTAGAATGTTGGTGTAGCAGGGCGGTCGTCATAATGCAGGGGCGCCGCAGCGCCCGTTACTGTTAATCCTCTTCATCTTCCTCATCATCGCGGTCGACCGGCGATCTGAAATCATCCGGCTTGATCGCCAGCAAATCACAGCGCAGATGGTCGATAACCTGCTCAGCCGTATTGCCAAGAAAGGCCGCCGAGAGGCCGGTTCGGCCAATCGTACCGAGCACGACAATACCGGCATCCAGCTGTGAAGCGATATCGGGGATCACCTCTTCCGGCAGGCCCTTAGCGACGTGAGTGAACTCTTCCCCGATGGAGAACTTCTGTCGCAGCGCCTTCATCGCCACCAGATGCTGACCGCGGATAGCGTCGTTATAGACGCTGGGATCAAAGTCGGGCAGCTCAATCGCGATATTAATTGGCGTAACCGGGTAGGCACCAACAAGATGAACTTCGGTATGATTCACCATTTCCGCCAGACGCACTGTTTCGCGGATCAGTTTCTGATTCAGCTCATCGTGATGCGGCTCTTCGCTGGCGAGGTTTACCGCGACTACCGCTTTAGCGCCTTCCGGCCACGGCTGATCTTTTACCATCCATACCGGGCAGGGACATTTACGCAGTAAATGCCAGTCAGTGGGGGTAAAAATAACCGACTCCAGCCGGTCATGCTGATGGGCCATTTTCAGCACCAGATCGTGATTGTGCGCCAGTACTTCCTGAATAATTGCTTCAAAAGGGCGGTTATGCCAGACCACTTTAATTTCAATATCCACACCCGCATCCAGATAGGCCTGAGCCTGCTCACGGATCCATTCGGTGCGCTGGCTGATTACCCCTTTACGCATATTTGTGCGCTCATCGGGCGAAAGCAGGGTGGTCATTTCATAGGAGAAATCATAGATAGGCAGAAAAGCTTTGATTTTTCCGCCAATGCGTTGATTCAGATAAACCGCACGCCGCAGCGCCGGCTGATCATCCTGCTGGGGATCGATCGCGACCAGAACATGTTGGTAACGGGACATAGCGCACTCTCCTTAAACCAAAGCCATTTGGAATAAAGATAGCCTAAGTTCCGGGCGCGCAGAAGTGGAAAAGGTGTAGCCGGATCAATAAAATAACAATTACTGACCCGGCAATGCATCAGGCGGGTTGAGCGGCCTGACCCGCCAGCTCAGAGAGCAGGGCGTGATCCTCAATAGTGATATATTTGCCTTTAACGGCCAGCATGCCGCTTTTTTGAAAACGACCCAGCAGACGACTGATGGTTTCAACCGTCAGTCCCAGATAGTTACCAATATCACCACGCGTCATGGTCAGCCGGAACTCGCGCTGTGAAAAGCCACGCTGTCCAAAGCGCCGCGAGAGATTCCAGATAAAGGCGGCCAGACGCTCTTCAGCATTTTTCCTGGAGAGGAGCATGATCATATCCTGGTCACCTTTGATCTCACCGCTCATCAGGCGCATCATTTGCTGACGCAGGGCCGGCATTTTACCTGACAGATCGTCCAGCGTCTCAAAAGGGATTTCACAGACCATGGCGGTTTCCAGCGCCTGCGCAAAGCCCGGATGACGGGCGCTGACGATGGCATCAAATCCCACCAGATCGCCCGCCAGATGAAAGCCGGTGATCTGCTCGTCACCCTGTTCCGTAATGGTATAACTCTTGATAGTGCCGGAGCGTATGGCATACAGCGACTTCAGCTCGTCGCCCGCCTTGAATAACATCTGGCCTTTCTGAATCGGCTTTTTACGTTCGATGATGTTATCCAGCTGATCAAGCTCATGCTCATTCAGTGTGAAAGGAATACACAACTGGCTGATGCTGCAATCCTGACAGTGGATCGCACATCCGCCAGACTGAATACGTCGAATGCTGCGTTTATCCTGGATCATATCTGTACGCTCGATGATTATTGACTGTCATCAATTTTACCATTTTTCTTCCTGCTGTGAATGCGCGCAGGCTGGATCTGGCACAAAAACCTTACAAAAACTGGGTATTCGCCTGCCTGATTTTACCCGCGCGACGCAATTGCACCTGATGTCTGCTGTTCAGACCTTTTACCCTGCACGGCAACCTTTGCTATTCTTCAGTTTTATCAGTATGCCGCGCGCATATGCTTAATCGGGTATGGGAAAACATGATGAACCTTGATGATGAAGACCTGTTCCGCGATGCCATGGGTGATGTCACGCCCCTGAAAGATTGTGCCAATACGCAATGGCTGCGCGCACCTTCAACGAAAGCGCCACGGGCTGTGCCGCCGGAAAGTGCAGATAACTTTCTCACGCGCGGTTTTCTGGAGATCGTTCCGCTCACATCGCCGCTGGAATACCGGGCAGAAGGTATTCAGCAGGGCGTACTGGATAAAGTGCGCCTGGGCAAATATCCGCTGGAGGCCAGCCTGAACCTGCTGCGTCAGCCGGTGGAGACCTGCCGCCAGTCACTGTTTAGTTTTATGCAGGAAGCACACAGACAGGGATTACGTAATCTGCTGATTATTCATGGTAAAGGACGTAATGATGAGTCGCATGCCAACATTGTGCGCAGCTATCTGGCGCGCTGGCTGCAGCAGTTTGACGACGTGCAGAGCTTCTGTACCGCACAGCCGCAGCACGGCGGTGCGGGCGCACTTTACGTCAGTTTGCGCAAAACGGAGCAGGCGCGACTCGACAACCGCGAGCGGCACGCCAAGCGCAGCCGCTAATGGTGAAATTTGCGGATAGTGGCAATCAGCACCTCGGCACTGAGGCTGAGCGGATAGCCACTGCGGGTGATAATACCCACCGGTTCACCGGGGCCGGGTGAGACGAGCGGCAGTGCCTGCAGGGCGTGATGTTCAAGATCTTCCTTTACCGCACCAGAAGGGACAAACCAGACATAGTCGTAGCGCAGGGCCAGCTGGCGGGCAAGGGAGGTCGAAGAGGTTTCAACGCAGTCCGGAGGTAAACTGCAGCTCTGCTCATCCAGCATGTGCTGAGCGATACGCCGTGGTGCCGTGCCTTCCGGCGAGATAACCACCGGCCACTGCATGGCGCGGGATAGGGTGACGTTGTCACTTAACAGCGGGTGCTCCGGCCTGACCACCAGCTTCAGCGACTCCAGAAACAGCAGCTCATAGCTTAAACCCGCCATCATCTCACTGCTTGCCATGCGGCCAATGCCGACATCAAATTCACCGGCGCGCAGCCCGGCCAGCAGCACGTTGTTGTGCAGCGTAGCCACCTGCACAGTGGTGTTTGGCTGCTGCTCATGAAAGCGGTCCAGGATCTGCGGTAGCATGCCCATTGCCGCCGTGGTGAGCGCGCCCAGCCGGATAATAACCGGCCGTCCCGGTGCCGGTGCATTAAAGCTCTGTGCAGCATGGTTCAGCGCATCCAGCACTTTAACTGCATAAACCAGAAACTGTTCGCCCGCCGTGGTCAGCTGCGCACCTGAACGTCCGCGATCCAGCAGGCGCGTACCTGCCAGTTCCTCAAGCTCATTCAGCGTTTTGGAGAGTGCCGGCTGGCTCAGGCTGAGCGTCTCTGCAGCGCGCCCCAGCGTTCCCTGTTGCGCGACAGCCACAAAAGCGTGCAGGTGGCGCAGACGAATGCGCTGGCTGAAAACCATATTTTTATCCATGTGGTCAACGTAATCCGTAAGGGCTGGCGAGAGCAACCAGCAAAAATGCGTTCTGTTAACTTAATTGCAAAATGAATTTAACAAAAGTCTTTTCATCGGCGCCCTGTCCTGAGCTGTTGTTTTTACGCTCTGCCACCCTCAGAATAGAGATCGCCCTCTGCAAAAGCATTTCTTATCAGAGGGTTAAATTGTTCTGCCTCTGGACGGATCTTGTTAGATGTAAAAAAATTGTGCGAAGCAGGGTTAACGATGGGCTATCATATTCGCCATTTTTTTTACCAAAATTGATGACCTTTTTGCTGAACAGCAGGAGTTATACCGTGACCAGCGCCGAAGCCGTAGATGTCCGCCAGTTAATCAACCGTCATGCGCTGAGCCGCTGGCAGAAACGGCTTATCGCGCTCTGTTTTGTCATTGTTGCGCTGGACGGTATGGATATTGCGCTGATGGGATTCATTGCGCCAGCGCTAAAAGCCAGCTGGGGCGTAACGAATCATCAGCTGGGCATGGTGATCAGCGCCGCGTTGATTGGTCTGGCACTGGGAGCGATGGTGGCCGGGCCGCTGGCCGATCGCTACGGGCGACGCATCATGATCCTGCTAAGCGTGCTCTTTTTTGGACTCTGGACATTGGCCACCGCACTGGCGCAGAACGCAGAGCAGATGATGCTGTTTCGCTTCCTCACCGGGCTGGGACTTGGTGCCGCCATGCCTAACGTCGGGACGCTGGTGGCGGAATATGCACCCGAACGTCGCCGATCGTTTATCATTACTGTGGTATTTTGCGGTTTCACCTTTGGCGCAGCGGCGGGAGGATTCGCGGCGTCCTGGCTGCTGCCGCGTTATAGCTGGCACGCGGTATTACTGATGGGCGGTGTTCTGCCGCTGCTGGTGCTGCCCTGGCTGATGTGCGGCCTGCCGGAATCGGTGCGCTTTCTGATTCATCAGCGCGCGCCGGCGGCACGTATACACGCGATCGTTGACCGCATGCTGCCCGGAGAGGTGGCGCCAGGCAGCCACTATCACGCCAGTGAGGGGATTACTGTGCGGCGTGGCGCGATAGCCACAGTAGTATCAGACTCTTATCTGTTTGGCAGCCTGATGCTCTGGGGCGGCTACTTTATGGGGCTGTTTCTGGTCTACCTCATTGGCAGCTGGCTGCCGTCGCTGATTAACACGCTGGGGATGTCGTTGACTGAGGCCGCAATTGTCACCGCCATGTATCAGGCCGGCGGCACGCTGGGCTCGCTGTTTGCCGGCTGGCTGATGGACCGCATGAACGCCAGTCTCGCGCTGGCGGCGATCTACTTCTGCGGTGGCATTGCGATTGTTGCACTGGGCTTCTCTCCGGCCCAGGTTGGATTAATGAGCGCCATCGCGTTCTGTAGCGGTTTCTGCTTTAACGGCGCCAATACCGGAATGAACGCGCTCTCTGCACACTTCTATCCCACGCATGCCCGCGCAACCGGCTCAAGCTGGATGCATGGCGTTGGCCGTATTGGTGCGATTCTCAGCGCGTTTGCCGGCGCAGAGTTGCTCGCGCTGGGCTGGGCATTCAGCCAGATTTTCCTGCTGCTGGCGATACCGGCCGCGCTGACAACCCTGATGCTGGTGCTCAAATACCGCGTTGCTGACCCGAAACCCGGCGCGGAGTGACAGGGCGATCACACTTCAGGGAAAATTTTACCTGCGCTGCGTGCCTTGATTTAGAGTAACAGCAATGTTCCGGCTCAGGACCCCTGTTATGGAAAATTTTCTCAGCTCTGACGCGATCCGTACGCTATTTTCACAGGCCATGTCGGCCATGTATCAGCAGGAAGTGCCGCAGTATGGCGTGCTGACGCAGCTGGTCAGCGCGGTCAATGAACGCACGCTGGAAGCGAATCCCGCGCTGAAGGATCGGCTGGCGGCAGCGGATGAGCTGGCGCGGCTGAGCGTTGAGCGTCATGGCGCTATCCGGGTCGGAACGGCCGCCGAATTATCCATGCTGCGGCAGATGTTTGCGGTAATGGGCATGGAGCCGGTAGGCTACTACGATCTCTCGCAGGCGGGCGTACCGGTTCACTCCACCGCTTTCCGGCCCGTCAGTGAGGCGGCGCTGCGGCGTAATCCGTTTCGTGTTTTCACCTCGCTGCTGCGCCCTGAGCTGATTGACGATCCGGCGCTGCACGCCCGCGCGATGGCGATACTCGGGGCGCGTGACATCTTCACGCCCGGCTGCCGCAGGCTCATTCAGCGTCATCAGGAGCAGGGTGGCCTGAATGCCGGAGATGCTGCGGCCTTCGTCAGCGAGGCGCTGGAAACGTTCCGCTGGCATGCGCATACCACGGTTGACAGCAAAACCTATCATGCTCTGAGCCAGCAGCACCGGCTGATCGCCGATGTTGTCTGCTTCCGCGGCTGCCATATTAATCATCTGACGCCGCGTACGCTGGATATCGATCGCGTACAGGCGCTGATGCCAGCGCGCGGCATTGAGCCAAAAATCCTGATAGAAGGCCCGCCGCTGCGCCGGGTGCCGATACTGCTGCGGCAAACCAGCTTCAGGGCGCTGGAAGAGGCGGTGCATTTCAGTGACGGTACGCCTGGCACACACACGGCGCGTTTTGGCGAGATTGAGCAGCGCGGCGCGGCGCTGACTCCGGCCGGACGGGCACTGTATGATCGGCTGCTGGCTGCTGCTGGCTCCGGCAGCGATAATGTGCAGCATCAGCAGCGTCTTGGTGAACTGTTTCGGGATTTCCCCGATGATGAAGAAACGCTGCGCGAGCAGCAGCTCGCCTGGTTCCGCTATCGCCTGACAGAGCGCGGTGAACAGCAGCCCCCGCGTGCCGGAGAAAGCGTGTCAGCCCTGCTGCAGGCTGGCCGGCTGCAGGCAGAACCTATCGTATATGAAGATTTTCTGCCGGTAAGCGCGGCGGGCATCTTCCAGTCTAATCTTGGCAATGCGGTAACAACGCGCGAAGCGGGTCACGCCAGTCAGGCAGAGTTTGAGGCGGCGCTGGGTGCGGCCGTGCAGGATGAGATGGCGCTCTATGCGCAGATGCAGCAGCGCAGTCTGACACGCTGCGGAATTAATGAGGGCTGACAGAGAGCCGGTCAGCGAAATCAGCGATGATTTCAGCAGCCGGCGATTTTTTTTATCATTATTGCAGGCGCATATGCGGACACGCTTCTGCTTAGCGACACCCTTCAAAATGGTTACGCTTTTTCCCCGATGTAAGCACGGTACTCCATCAAACCTGTCAGTTCAGAAAGTAACTCATCTGACCTGCCAGATTCAGCTGTCACAATAGACCAGATAACCTGCGGAGAGTAAGCCAAAATATTTGATGATCTCATTCAGTGATCCGGGTCATGTTTCGGCATAATCTGCAAATGCATTAAGAACATAGACATTTATCAGGTCGCTGCAAATAATGAGGGATGATTTATCAGGGAACCCGACATGAAAAATGAACCGCGTCTGAGGATCAAGACAGCAGAAGGCGAACTTCGCGGCCTGATGGATAATGATATCTATGTTTTCAAAGGGATACCTTATGCAGCACCGCCAACAGGCGCGCTACGGTGGCGGCCGCCTCAGCCGGTAACCCCCTGGCAAAACGTGCGCGACGCCACCGCATGGGGCGCCGCCAGCTGGCAGAGCCGCGAATACTGCATGGGTGTTGGCGGCGGCGATCCGGGTACATTCAGTGAAGATTGCTTATATCTTAATATCTGGACCCCTGACCCGGCGCCTGGCGCACCGCTGCCGGTGATGGTCTGGCTGCACGGAGGCGGTTTTACGCTCGGCGCTGGCAGCCTGGATCCCTATCAGGGCAGCGCGCTGGCTGCGCAGGGCGTAGTAGTGGTCACCCTTAACTACCGGCTGGGCCATCTTGGCTTTTTCTCACATCCGGCGCTGGATGCGCAGTATGCCGCGGGCGCAACGGTTAACAACTTTGCGCTGCTTGATCAGATTGCCGCGCTGCAGTGGATCCAGCGCAATATTCCTGCTTTTGGCGGCAACCGCCACAATATCACGCTGTTTGGCGAATCATCCGGTGCACGCAGCGTGCTCTCTCTCTGCTGCTCACCGCTGGCAGAAGGGCTGTTTCACAAAGGCATCGTTCAGAGCAGCTACAGCCTGCCTGACCTGACGCAGCAGCAGGCGAGGCAAAAGGGAACAGAGGTGGCAGCCCATTTCGGACTGCCACCGGAGGCAACGGCAGAACAGCTGCGCGCGCTGCCTGGCGATGCATTCTGGTCGCTGACGCAGCCGCTGGCGCCCGGGCCGGTTGCGATCAGCGGGGATGCCGTGCTGCCAATGCCGATGCTCGACACCTTCATCGCCGGCCGGCAGCATCGTGTGCCGCTGATGATTGGCAGCAACAGCGATGAAGCCAGCGTGCTCGACTACTTTGGCGTAGACGCGCGCGGCGTGCTGCGGCAGATGCGCAAAAAGAACCGCTTCACCTATCGCCTGCTGAAATGGTTATACGACATTCATGATGATGCGCTACTGGGACGCGCGGTGGCGCGCGATATGGCCTTTACGGTTATGCCGCTGCTGGTGGCGCAGTCGCAGGCCGGTAAGGGCATGCCTGTCTGGCGCTACTGGTTCGATTATGTTTCTGAAAATGCGCGCGATCTCTATCCGCACGGTGCCTGGCATGGTAACGAAATTCCCTATGTATTCAACACGCTGGAGACGCTGCTCCCGACCGACAATCGTCCTTACACCGCCGCTGACAAAACCCTGGCTGCAGAGGTGAGCGCGTACTGGCTGGCGTTTGCCAGAGATGCCACTGAATTCAGCTATTGCCTGCGCGGTCGTAATGCAACTGAGTGGCCCGTCTGGCGTGAGGGTGAAGATGTCACGCTCGCGTTTGGCGAGCAGGGCCGTGCGGTCACGGTGTTAAAAACACGCTTTATGCGCCGCCGTCTGCGCCTGTTCCGGCTGATGATGCGCAGCCACGTACGCTTGTGATCCTCCCTTCAAACTGGCCTGTCAGTGCGCTGTTTTCGCCCGGGACGCTGACGCTGGTTTAATTTACAAAACGGTTACATTTTCCCTGCCTGCTGCCGATAACCCCGATATGCCCGATTTTATCGGGCAATAACGCGTATCAATCCAGGGGAACAGGTATGGGTATTTTTAAAAATTTTACGATTCGCGCGGTATTGCTGACGCTGCTCGGGCTGTTTTGCCTGTTGTGGTGCGGCGTCGGCTTATTCAGCGTTTACGCATTGAATTCGCTGGGGAAAGGCAATGAGGTCGATCGCCAGCTGGTGAATCAGATGACGGTGCTGAGCAAAGGCAACGATCAATATTTTCGGGTAGTAACGCGTCTGTCGCGCGTCATGGAGAGCCGTACAGCAGACGTGGCGATCAGCGCAGAGGCTTTTGCTCCCGTTGAGCAGGCGCTGAGCAGCATGAAAGCGCAGCTGGAACAGTTCAAAGCGATGGCACCCGGTCCGATGGATCCGGCAACGGCAGAGGATGTGATTAACAGCTGGCAGAAACTGCTGGATGAGGGGATTGCGCCGCAGGTCGCGCTGGCAAAACAGGGCACGCCGGAGGCGTATAAAGCGCAGGCGACCGGCGTGACGCCGGCGCTGAGTCGCGCATTTGGTGCCACTGCCGAAACTTTCAATCAGTCTGCCGGCAGTAAACTGGATGCAACACGGGTTACGGTAGACCGGCTGACCGGCGTCACCAAAGTCATTATTGTTATTGCGGTGGTGGCAGGTCTGCTGATCCTGCTCTTTACCGACCGGTATCTGGTGAGCACGCTGGTTAAACCGCTGGAGCGCATCCGCGATCACTTTACGCTGATTGCGCAGGGCGATCTCAGTCAGCCAATGGAGGATTTTGGCCGCAACTGCGTGGGCAAACTGATACCGCTGCTGCGCGCCATGCAGGAGAGTCTGCGTGAGGCCGTCAGCGCCATCCGCAGCGGTACAGAAAATATCTATCGCGGCGCGTCGGAAATCTCTGCCGGCAACAATGACCTCTCTTCGCGCACTGAAGAGCAGGCGGCCGCGCTGGAACAGACTGCCGCCAGCATGGAGCAACTTACCGCTACGGTGAAATTCAACGCTGATAATGCCCGTCAGGCCAGCGCGCTGGCAGAAACCGCAACCGGAACGGCCCGGCAGGGAGGGCAGCTGGTGGGCGATGTTGTTACCACGATGCAGGGCATTTCCGGCAGCTCGAAAAAAATTGCTGAAATCACCAGCGTCATAAACAGCATCGCTTTCCAGACCAATATCCTGGCGCTTAATGCGGCCGTCGAAGCGGCGCGTGCCGGTGAGCAGGGCCGCGGTTTTGCCGTGGTGGCCAGCGAGGTGCGTAATCTGGCGCAGCGCAGTGCCGGAGCAGCGAAAGAGATTGCCAGCCTGATTGCCGACTCGGTGGAGCGGGTGGACAAAGGGTCTGCGCTGGTGAGCAGCGCCGGCACCACCATGGATCAGATCCTGACGTCCGTACAGGATGTCAGCGAAATTATGAAGCAGATCGCCGCGGCCTCCGAAGAGCAGAGCAAAGGGATTTCGCAGGTCGGCACCGCGGTTACGGAGATGGACAGCGTGACGCAGCAGAACGCCTCGCTGGTTGAGCAGGTCTCAGCGGCGGCGAGCGCGCTCGAACGGCAGACGGAAGCGCTGCAGCTCTCCGTCGCGCGTTTCCGTCTCTCCGCGGGTGCGCCGGTTCATCATGCGACGCCGGTTTCCGCTGCTCCGCTGCGTCGTCCGACGCTGGCTGGAGCTGCCCCGGCGGGGAAACCCGCGGTCAGTGAGGAGTGGGTCGCGTTTTAGGACGCGCTGAGCCACGACACCAGTTCAGTGAGCAGCGGCGGGGTGCGCGCATCCTGACGCTGCAGTAAACTATACGCTGCCCCGGTTGCCACGCTGCCGGGGAACGGCGTCACCAGCCGCTGCGCCAGCAGATCGCTTTCGATAAGCGTGATATCCGCTACCGTAATACCAAACCCCTGTATTGCCGCACTGATAGCGAGATCCATGGTGGCAAAATGCTGATTACGCTGCATCACCAGGTTAACCCGCTGCTGCTGCAGCCAGTGCTGCCAGTCACGCCGGTCAGGCGTCGGGTGCAGAAACGTCAGCGCGCTCATCTCTTCAGGTTGCTGCGGGATCGTCATTCCGGCAGCCAGCACCGGCGTCAGACGCTCATCGAACAGCCGCAGCGCATCAGGCGGCGGCGGCCCGTAAACAATCGCCGCATCAAACTCCTCCAGCTGAGAAACATGTTCATGGGTCGTGGTCAGCGCAACATGCGTCGCCGGATAGCGCTGTTCGAACGCAATCAGACGGGGGAGCAGCCAGCGCATAATGCAGCTGGGCGCTTTTAGCCGCAGCGTCTGCGACGGCTGGCGCGCCCGTTCCGTGACCGTCAGCAGCTGCTGATAGCTCTGTTGCAGTTCCGGCAGCAGCGCCGCGCCGCGTTCAGTCAGTCGCAGGCCCCGCGCATGGCGCTGAAACAGCGCAAAGCCCAGCCAGTTTTCCAGCGCAGCAATTTTACGGCTTACCGCACTCTGCGTCAGGCACAGCTCGCGCGCCGCGTGCGTCAGATTAAGACAGCGGGCCGTAACCAGAAACGCGTTGATCGCATTCAGTGGGGGTGCAGAACACGCCATAACATCCTCAGCTATGCAATTTTCTCATGGCTATTATGACGACAATTCGCTTGTCGCCTCAAGGCGCTGTGCGTTGAATAACGATCTGATCTATTCATCTTACTCTGTCAGTCAGCGAGGCCGCAGCCATGAGCATCACCACGCCAGTTTCCCTCCACTCAAAACAGCCTGATGTGGGCACCACGATTTTTAGCGTGATTGGTCAGCTCTCGGCCCGCCATCAGGCGATTAATCTGTCGCAGGGGGCGCCCAATTTTCCCTGCGATCCGCTGCTGGTGGAGCAGGTGGCGCAGGCGATGCGCGACGGCCACAATCAATACGCGCCGATGACCGGCCTGCCGGCGCTGAAAAATGCGCTGGCGGAAAAAGTGCAGACGCTTTATGGCCAGCATTATGACCCTGACAGTGAAGTGCTGATCACCGGCAGCGCCAGCCAGGGGCTCTATATGGCGATTTCAGCCCTGGTGCACGCAGGCGATGAGGTGATTTTTTTCGAGCCGGCATTTGACAGCTATGCGCCGGTCGTGCGGTTGCAGGGTGCCACGCCGGTGGGAATAAAGCTGCAGCAGCCCGATTTTGCCATTAACTGGGAGGCGGTGCGCGCCAGTCTCTCCTCCCGTACCCGCATGATTATCATCAACACACCGCATAATCCGACAGGACAGGTGCTGACGCCTGCCGATCTCAGCGCGCTGGCGCAGCTGACGCGCAACACCGGCATCATCGTGCTGTCAGATGAGGTGTATGAGCATGTTCTGTTTGACGGTCGGCAACATTGCGGTATGGCGACGCATCCGGAGCTGGCGCAGCGCAGCGTTATCGTCTCGTCGTTCGGCAAAACCTTTCACGTCACCGGCTGGCGGGTTGGCTACGCGCTGGCACCGGCCGCGATCATGGCAGAAATCGTCAAGATCCATCAGTTCATGATGTATGCGGCAGATACACCCATGCAGGTGGGATTTGCCCGCTACCTCTCGCAGCCGGAACACTATCTGCAGCTTGCTGCGCTCTATCAGGCAAAGCGCGATCGGCTGGCCACGCTGCTGCAGGCGTCACCGTTCAGGCTGCTGCCTGCCAGCGGATCCTTTTTTATGCTGGCGAGCTTTCGCGATTTCAGTGACGAGAGCGACAGCGAAATGGTAAAACGTCTCATCGTTGATTACGGCGTGGCGACCATTCCGCTCTCAGCGTTTTATTCAGATGGCACCGATAACCAATTAATTCGGCTTTCGTTTGCAAAAGATGACGCCACACTTGAGGCGGGCGCGGCTGCGCTCTGCCGGGTTACAGGGTAAAAGAGGACACATAATGAAAAAACTGAACGCGCTGTTTATTGCACTGGGCATGATCGCATCGGCACAGACGCTGGCTCAGACCAGTCTGCGCTATGGCGTGGAGTCACAATACCCGCCGTTTGAGAGCCGCAATGCGCACGGTGAGCTGGAAGGCTTTGATATAGAGCTGGGTAACGCCATCTGTAAAACCGGCCACTTCAGCTGCAGCTGGGTGGAGAGCAGCTTCGACGCGCTGATCCCGGCACTGCAGGCGAAAAAATTTGATGCGATCAACTCCGCCATGAATATCACCGAAGCGCGGGCAAAAAGCATCGATTTCACTAAACCGATATACCGCATCCCCAGCATGCTGATTGTGAAAGCGGGCGAAAAGCTGCAGCCCACCGCGGAGGCGCTAAAAGGCAAATCTGTCGGCGTGCTGCAGGGCTCTATTCAGGAAACCTATGCGAAAAAGCACTGGGAACCTCAGGGGGTTACCGTAACCTCCTATCAGGATCAGAATCAGGTTTATAACGATATGGTCGCCGGCCGTCTGGACGGCACGCTGGTGATGTCCGCTGCCGGGCAGTCCGGCTTTCTCGATAAGCCGCAGGGAAAAGGGTTTGCCTTTGCCGGCGGACCGGTTGAGGATGACGCCATCCTGGGCACCGGCATCGGTTATGGGCTGCGCAAAGGCGACAGCCAGCTGAAAACGGCGCTGGATGAGGCTATCAGCACGGTGCAGGCAGACGGTACCGTGACCCGGCTGGCAGCCAAATACTTCCCCGGCATCGACGTGACCGCCAGTAAACAGCCCTGATGAAGAGGGTGCAGGCGCAACGCCTGCGCCCCGTCAGACCGGTTTAGCAGCCAGCGCGCAGAGCGCTTCTGCGACCTGATACGATTTTACAAACGAAGGGATCGGCAGAAACTCAAAGCGCGAGTGGAAATTATGCGCGCCGGTAAAGAAGTTAGGCGTCAGCAACCCTTTCGCTGACAGGGCAGAGCCATCGGTGCCACCGCGCATCGGGATCACTTTCGGCGTGACGCCAGCCTGCGCCAGCGCGGCAAACAGCAGATCAATCGCGCGGCGATCTTCGCCAATTGCATTGCTGATATTGCTGTAAATATCGCTGATAGTCAGCGAAACTTTGCCGGTGGGATAGCGGGCAGTGATCTGTTCAGCAACCGTCGCCAGCTGCTGTTTCTTCGCGGCAAACCCCTGCTGATCGAAATCACGAATAGAGGCTTTCAGTACCGCCTGACTGGCGTTCGCCTGCATCTCATTAAACCAGATATAGCCTTCACGTCCCTCAGTGTGTTCCGGGGTCGCCTGACGGTCAAAACAGCTAATAAAGTCATGCGCCATCAGCAGCGGATTAACCAGCACTCCTTTGCCTGACATCGGATGCGCCGGCACGCCGGTGAACACCAGTTCAGCGCTGGCCCCGTTGAAGCACTCATAGACCACTTCCCCCAGCTCACAGCAGTCGATGGTCCAGGCAAAATCCACGTTAAAGCGCTGTTCCAGATCCAGCGCTTTTGCACCGCGCAGCCCAATCTCTTCGTCCGGAACAAACGCCACCACCACATCACCGTGCGCACCCTGCAGATTCGCCATCAGCGTCATCACCACGCTCACCGCTGCTTTGTTGTCTGCGCCCAGCACGCTGGTACCGTCGCTGAAAATAATCTCCTGACCGCGGTAAGGCAGGATCTCCGGGTGTTCCGCCACGCGCAGCCAGATTTGCTGCTCAGCATTAAGGCAGAGATCGTCGCCGGTAAACGTCAGCGTCTGCGGGTGAATATCGGGCGAGAGGCCCACATCCACGGTATCGATATGGGTAATAAAACCGATGCGTGGCGCGCCTGGCGTGTTGCCGGGCTTCACGGCGGTTACGGTGGCGTGCGGGTCAATCTCAACCTGCTGCAGCCCCATATCGCGCAACTCCTGTGCCAGCAGTGCAGCCATCTCATGCTGAGAAGGCGTACTGGGCAGGGTAGCGGATTTCGCATCGCTCTGGCTGGAGACCGCCAGATAACGATAAAACCGTTGGGTCAGTTCCCGGGCAAGCTTGTCTGTCATCACAATTCCTTATCAGTAACGGACCGCAGGTGATACGCCTGACGGTGAAAACATGTTATCAATGAAATAAATAGCGATGCAGACCAACATAAGTCAATAAAAAGCGAGAAACAGCATGAAAATGATGATGAGCAAACTGGCGCTGAGCCTGCTGGGTGTGGCTGTAGCGGGCGGTGTGTCAGCGAAGACGCTGGTTTACTGTTCAGAAGGATCGCCGGAAAACTTTAACCCGCAGCTGTATACCTCCGGCACCAGCGTGGATGCCAGCGCCGTGCCGCTGTTTGACCGGCTGGTGGATTTCCGGCCCGGCACCACCGATCTGCAGCCTGCGCTGGCAGAGCGCTGGGAGATCAGCCCCGATGGCCGGGTTTATACTTTCCATCTGCGCAAGGGCGTGAAGTTTCACAGCAACAAGCTCTTCACGCCAGGACGCGACTTCAACGCGGATGACGTAATATTTTCCTTTATGCGGCAGATGGATGCAAAAAATCCCTATCACACGGTCTCTGGCGGCAATTACGCCAACTTTGAGAGCCTGGAGCTGGCAAAACTGATCACCGCCATTGACCGCGTAGATGATTACACCGTGCGTATCACGCTGGCGCATCCGGAAGCGCCTTTTCTCGCCGATCTGGCCTGGTATTTCGCCTCCATTCATTCAGCCGAGTATGCTGACAAGATGCTGAAAGCCGGCACGCCGGAAAAGGTGGATATGCAGCCGATCGGCACCGGCCCGTTTGAGCTGGTGCAGTATCAGAAAGATTCACGCATTCTGTATAAGGCGTTCCCGGCTTACTGGCAGGGCAAAGCGAAACTGGATCGGCTGGTGTTCTCGATCACGCCGGACGCTTCGGTACGTCTGGCGAAGCTGGAGAAGAATGAGTGCCAGGTCATGCCGTTTCCGAATCCGGCCGATCTCGATAAGATGCGCAACAACCCCGACCTGACGCTGGAGCAGAAATCGGGCCTGAACACCGGTTTTCTCTCGTTTAACACAACGAAAGCGCCGCTGGATAATGTAAAGGTGCGCCAGGCGCTGGCAATGGCCATTAATAAACAGGCGATTATTGACGCCATCTTCAAAGGCACCGGCACGGTGGCGAAAAATATTCTGCCGCCGGGCGTCTGGAGCGCCGATCAGCAGCTGAAAGATTACGCATACGATCCGCAACGGGCTAAAGCGCTGCTGCAGGAGGCGGGCATCAAACCCGGCACTGAGATTGCGCTGTGGGCGATGCCGGTGCAGCGCCCCTATAATCCGAACGCGCGGCGCATGGCCGAGATGATTCAGGCTGACTGGGCGCAGGTGGGCATTAAAGCCACCGTCGTCAGCTATGAGTGGGGCGAATATCTCAAACGGGTGAAGGGCGGTGAGCATCAGGCGGCGCTGATGGGATGGACCACCGCCACCGGCGATCCGGACAACTTCTTTGGCCCGCTTTACAGCTGCACTTCAGCAAACGGCGGCTCCAACTCCTCAAAGTGGTGCTATCAGCCGTTTGAAAAGATCATTACCGCCGCGCGGGCAGAGCAGAATCATGACCGGCGCGTGGCGCTCTATCAGGAAGCGCAGCAGATGATGCATGACCAGATGCCGGCGGTAATGATCGCTCACTCAACGATTTTTGAACCGGTGCGCAAGTCGGTCAGCGGCTATCAGGTCGATCCGTTTGGCAAGCACAACTTCTATCCGGTCGATATCAAGCAGTAAGCGCGGGATCGTCTGTGCTCAGCTGCTGCTGAAGAAAAGTCAGAAACAGAGACAGGGCGGCGCTGCGGGGCCGCCCTGACTGCGCCTGCAGCTGAAGCGTACGCTGGCTGAGCTGCTCGATATTGATACTCCGTAGGGCCAGCTGATGCCGTCCGGTCTGGCCGCGCACGGTAAACGCGCTGCAGATGGTCACCGCCTGCGGCGTCTGCAGCAGAAAGTTAAACAGCGCTGAGAAGTTGTCGCAGGTTAACACCGGTTCAATCAGCTGGCCGCTCATATGACTCGCCAGTTCAAACAGCTGGCGTACGGTGGTGTTTTGCTGCGGCAGCGCCAGCGGATAGTGGCTGAGCTGCGCCAGCGTAATAGCCGGTGCTGCAGCCAGCGGGTGCTGCTGCTGCATCAGCAGCAATACCGGCGCAGGCCAGGAGCCGATAACCTCCACCCCCTGTTCAGCACGCAGACTGAACTGCAGCGCGATATCGCATGCCCCCTGACGCAGCTGCTCTGCCACGCCCTGGGCGTCTGCCACCTGTACCTCAAACAGCGTTGCGGGATACTCGGCACGAAAGGCGGCGATCAGCGCCGGCAGCAGGCTGAACGCCAGTTTATCGGTACAGGCGACACGGATCAGCGTGCGACGTATAGCGCGTAATCCGTTGATTTCTGCCAGGGCATATTCCATATCGAGCTGCGTTTTGCGAACGTGATGCGCAAAAATTTCGCCTGCCTCTGTCAGTACCATCCCGCGCGCGTGACGCTGAAACAGTGGTGTGCCTACTTCTGCTTCCAGCCGCTGTATCTGCCGGCTGATGGCAGATACCGCCACATAGAGCTGCGCGCTGGCGGCGCTGAGCGATCCTTCCCGGGCAACCATCAGAAAATAGCGGAGTTCAGTGCTTAACATCAACGTGCCTCATGATAGTGCATGCCTCAGAAACGGGCAGGCAGGCGTTGCTCTGAAAGCAAAGCATACTCGATAAATTGATCATTGTGGCAAAGCAGTCATTTCGTAAAGATGTCAGCACAATAATACAAAACAGAGATGCAAACATGACACGAGATCGGGCGATATCCGCCGCGCTGCGCTATTTCGACAGCGGTGAGTTTCAGCAGCTGCTGGCAAGACGCGTGGCGCTGCGTACGGAGAGTCAGCGGCCGGATCGTGCGCCGCAGCTGGCGCATTATTTGCGCGAGGAGATAGGCCCGCAGCTGAGCGCCCTGGGCTTTGAGCTGCACTTTATCGCGAATCCGCTGGCGGACAAGCCGCCGTTCCTGGTAGCCGTACGTATGGAAGATGCAGCGCTGCCCACGCTGCTGAGCTATGGCCATGGTGATGTGGTCTTTGGTGACGACGAAAACTGGCGTGCCGGTCTGGAGCCGTGGCAGCTGACGGCTGAAGGTGAACGCTGGTATGCGCGCGGCAGCGCCGATAATAAAGGCCAGCACTGCATTAATCTGGCGGCGCTGGAGCAGGTATGGCAGGCCCGCGGCGGGCGGCTCGGCTTTAACTGCAAGCTGCTGTTTGAAATGGGTGAGGAGATCAGCTCACCCGGGCTGGCGGAGCTGTGCCGGGAACAGGCTGCGCTGCTGAAAGCCGATCTGTTTATCGCGTCAGACGGACCGCGCGTCAGCGCACCCCGTCCGACGCTGTTTCTCGGTTCACGCGGCGCGGTGAACTTTCGCCTCACCCTTAACGCCCGCGAAAACGCCTGCCACTCCGGTAACTGGGGCGGGTTGCTGAGTAACCCTGGCACCCGACTGGCCCATGCGATTGCCTCGCTGATCGGCGCCAGAGGCGAACTGCAGGTCGCCGCGCTGAAGCCTGATTCGCTGACGCCAGAAGTGCGTGCGATCCTGAGCAGCATCCGCGTGGGTGGCATGCCGGGCGATCCGGCGCTGGCGCGCGACTGGGGGGAACCGGGGCTGACGCCTGCCGAGCGCCTCTATGGCTGGAACACGATGGAGGTGCTGACCTTTATCACCGGCAACCCGGCGCGGCCGATGAATGCCGTTCCCGCCAGCGCCACTGCGGTGTGCCAGCTGCGCTTCGTGGTGGGTACCGACTGGCAGCGGCTGGGGGAGCACGTGACTGCCCATCTCGCCGCCGCCGGATTTACCGACGTTGAGGTTGAGGTGCTGCACGGATCGCCTGCGACCCGGTTTGATCCGACCGATCCGCTGGTGGAGTGGGTTCTGGACACGATGGCGACGCTGTGTGAACAGCCTCCGGCATTGCTGCCGAACCTGGGCGGATCGCTGCCCAATGATGTGTTTGCAGATATTCTGGGTTTGCCGACGCTCTGGGTGCCGCACTCCTATCCGGCCTGCGGACAGCATGGCGTCAATGAGCATCTGCTGACGCCGGTCGCGCGTGAAGGGTTGCAGATCATGACCGCGCTGCTGTGGGATCTGGGCGAGCGGGGCGACGCACTCATCGCCCGGCATAGTGCCAGAGCAGGAGAAGCGCAATGAGCAGCCTGAACCCGGCCGTAACGCTTGCGGAGAGCAAACCTGCGCTGCATAAAACGCTGTTTGCCACCTGCATCGGCAATGCACTGGAGTGGTTTGATATTGCGGTGTATGGATTTTTTGCGAGCTATATCGCCCATACCTTTTTTCCGGTCAGCGATCCGGCGGTTTCGCTGCTGCTGACCTTTGGCAGTTTTGGCGTCTCCTTTCTGATCCGCCCGCTGGGGGCAATCGTGCTGGGTAACTACGCCGATCGTCACGGACGCAAGCGGGCGCTGCTGCTCTCAATTAATCTGATGATGCTGGGCGGGGCGATCATTACTTTTATGCCGGGCTACGCGCACATCGGGTTGCTGGCCCCGCTGCTGATCCTGGCCGCGCGGCTGATTCAGGGATTCTCAGCTGGCGGCGAATTTGGCAGCTCAACGGCCTTTCTGGTTGAGCACTATCCTGAGCGTAAAGCCTTTATCGCCAGCTGGCAGTTCGCAACCCAGGGAGCCAGTACGCTGATGGCCTCGGCGTTTGGTCTGGGTCTGACGCAGCTGCTGACCGAAAGTGAAATGCAGGCGTGGGGCTGGCGTATTCCGTTTGCCTTTGGGCTGCTGATTGGCCCGCTGGGCCTTTATATCCGACGCCATGTGCATGAACCCGCAAGCTTTGCGGACCGCCCGCCGGAGCCCGCGCCGCTGAAACGCCTGTTCGGGCGTCAGAAGCAGCTGATGCTGCTGGCCATTGGCCTGATGGTGATCTCAACTGCGGTCAACTACATGCTGAACTATGTGCCGACCTGGGCGACGAAAAATCTGCATCTGTCAGGCACCGTGGCCTTCACCGCTACGCTGCTGGGCGGGGTGATCCTGACGCTGATGACACCGCTGATGGGGCTATGGGCCGAGCGCATTGGCCGGGCGCCGCTGATGTGGGGATCGCTGATACTGTTAATGGTCACTATCTGGCCGGCGTTCCGGCTGTTAGCGAACCATACCACGCCGGTCACGCTGATTCTGCTGGTCTGCTGGATGGCGCTGCTGAAGTCGGTCTACTTCTCTGTGGTGCCCTCGGTGATGGCCGATCTCTTTCCTGCGGGCACGCGCGCCAGCGGTATGGCGATCAGCTATAACATTGCCGTTACGGTTTTTGGCGGCTTCGCGCCCCTGATCTGTACTTTGCTGATCAGCTGGACGGGAACCAGCCTGGCACCGGGCTATTATCTGATGGCGATGTCGCTGCTGAGCGGGGCAGCCTTACTCTTCAGCCAGAAGCATATACGTTAACGCCGTTGCCACATTTTTGCCTGGCTTTGCCCGCGGCGCCGCAGTGTCGTTTACGATCCCGGCATGGCTGCGCCGCTGGCGATAAACCAGGCCAGAAACGTTACGCCGGCAACAATAATAGCAATGGGAAACAGTAAACCAATCTTCATAGCCAATCCTTATTAAGCGAGCCTGAGCAGCGCGCGATGCGTTTTCATTATGCTGAACAGTTCAAACTGCGTGGCACCCGCGATCTGCCGCAGGCGATCGCCTTTATAGTAATCGATGTGCTGAATGTGCCCGAGCTGACGCCAGACCACAATCGCAGATGCCAGCAGCGCACAGTTCTCTTCGTTCTGAAGGCAATCAACCGTTGCATAGCGGGTGTCATCCAGCGTATTGATAAAAACGTTCAGCGCAACGGCTGGCACAATCGCCTGGATATCATCCAGCATGACCTGGCTGACGGCGCGCGACAGAACCAGCGTTAATCGTTTACTGTTCATAACAGTCCCTGCGAAGAGCGTCAGCCCGATTATAAAGGGCAAAACGGACAGGATGCGAGGCGTGATGTATAAAAGCGGGATCCGGCAGCGTGCGTCCCTGCTGCTGCCGGTCAGTCAGCTAGCCATTTGAGCGTAACTGCGGATAGCGGCGGAAAATCGCCACGCACCAGAACAGCGAGAAGAGCCCTATCAGCGCTCCGACGTTGCCCACATCCGAAAGCTGCAGATGCTGGCTGACCTGGTTGCCGAGCAGCGCACCGGCTCCGATACCGATATTATAAATTCCGGAGAAGAGCGACATCGCGACATCAGTGGCGTCCGGGGCCAGTGACAGCACGCGAACCTGCATCGCCAGACCGATCATCATCATCGCCATGCCCCAGATAATACAGAGGGTAATAATGGCGGTCGGGCGCACCGCAGCAAAGATCAGCAGCCCCATACACAGCGTGATCAGCGCAATGGCAGCGATTAACAGCGCGGAGGGGAAGCGGTTACCCAGCGTACTGAACAGAATACTGCCGAGAATACCCGCAGAGCCGAACAGCAGCAGCAGCAGGGTGGTAAAATTGGCATCTGCGTTCGCCACGACCTGCATAAAGGGCTCAATATAGCTGTAAGCGGTGTAATGTGCCGTGACCACCAGCGTTACCAGCAGATACATCGTGACCAGCGCCGGACGGCGGAACAGCATTGGCACGCTGCTGAGTGAGCCGGTATGTTCGCTTGGCAGACGCGGTAACACGCGCACCAGCAGGATCATCAGTACCAGCGCCGAGAGGCCAATCATGCCAAATGTTATGCGCCAGCCGAGGTACTGTCCGATCACGCGCCCGATGGGAACCCCCAGCACCATTGCCAGTGCGGTTCCGGTCGCAAGCATACTCAGCGCCTGCGTTTTCTTACCTGCCGGGGCCACCCGGATGGCAAGCGAGGCGGTGATCGACCAGAACACAGCGTGCGACAGCGCAATGCCGATACGGGAAACCACCAGAGAGCGGAAGTCCCATGCAAATGCAGAAAGCACATGGCTGCCGGTAAAGAGAATAAACAGAACCGCCAGCAGCAGACGCCGCTCAACGTTACGCGTCAGCAGCATCAGCGGCAGCGACAGCAGCGCCACTACCCAGGCATAAATGGTGAGCATGATACCCACATCGGCCGTTTTCATCGAAAAGCTTGCTGCAATATCGGAAAGCAGGCCCACCGGGACAAATTCAGTGGTGTTAAAGACAAACGCCGCAATGGCCAGCAGGACAACGCGTAGCCAGGCTGTTTTACGGGAAACGGTAGAAGTTTGCATGAAGTTCAAATTAGTCAGACAGCAGGTTAACGGGAGCAGAGACGCCTCGAAGGTGATCTGCGTCACAAATTAACTCTATTGTGGCTGATGAACCGGCAGATGGAAACCTGCTAAGGCTTTTTTATTCCTCTGTTTATAACCGGCATCAGCCGCAGGCGGGAAAGTGAGCGTGGCGCAGGGCTGCCAGAGCGACGGCATAACGCTCTTTTCATGGCAGCATCACTTCAGACCAGAATTATCAGAGTCACACCATATGTTTCAGGGCCACGCTATTGCAGTGATTCAGGTTTTTTTTTACGCCCACCGGACAGCACTGCTCGCAGCCCATGGCGCCCGGGTAAAATTTACGCGCCTGCTGAATGGCGGCGTTCGGGGCATAAAAGGTGCCAAGAAAGCGCCGGGCAGGGTCGGCTGGCAGGAACGGGCAGCCTTTTGCGTGCACCACATGATTGTCGTTATAACCGGCATGTTTATCGACATAATAAAAAAGCGCCATTAACCACCTCATTGCTGTAAAAAAAAACGTCTTACTATTATTGGAATAGAAAAGATTATAACGATGAATTGCAGTTTTGTTTCAGGTGGACCTGGAGAAAGGCGGTAAAAACGGAGCCGGGACGCTTCGCCCGGCTATAAAAGCGGATCAGAGACGGCGACGCAACAGCAGATAGCCGGTGAGCAGCGCCAGAAGTAATAGCAGCGTAATAAACAGCGTGACGCCCGGCCAGCCGTAACGATGCCAGAACAGGCCGCCGGCCGTACCGGCCAGACTGGATCCCGCATAGTAGCTGAACAGATAAAGCGAAGAGGCCTGGCCTCTGGCGCGCCGGGCGCGCGTGCCCACCCAGCCGCTGGCCACGGCGTGTGCGGCAAAAAAACCGGCGGTAAAGAGCATCATACCAGGAATGATTATCCATAAGGCGGATGCCAGCGTCAGCAGCAGCCCGGCCAGCATAATGGCGATAGCGCTCAGCATGACCGGCCCGCGCCCAAAGCGGCTGGTCATGGCCCCTGCTTTGGGGGAACTCCAGGAGCCGGTGAGATAAACCAGCGACAGTAATCCCACTACCGCCTGGCTGAGAGCCCACGGTGCTCCCAGCAGCCGGTAGCCAATATAGTTAAACAGGGTGACAAACGCGCCCATCAGCAGAAACGCTTCTGCAAACAGCAGCGGCAGCCCGCCGTCGCGCCAGTGCAGGCGGAAGTTGATCATCAGATGACGCGGACGGAGCGAGGCGGGGCGAAAGTGACGTGAAGCGGGCAGGATTTTCCAGAACATCAGTGCCGCCGCCAGCGAGCAGCAACCCACGACACCAATGGCGATACGCCATGAATAAAAATCGGTGATGACCCCGGTGAGCAGGCGCCCGCTCATGCCGCCAATAGAGTTACCGCTGATATAGAGCCCCATAGAAAAAGCCACCACCCGGGGGTGCATCTCTTCACTGAGGTAAGTCATACCGACGGCGGCCACGCCGCTGAGCGACAGGCCGATCAGCGCACGCATCAGCAGAATGGCGTGCCAGCTGTGCATCATGGCCGATAACAGCGTACATAATGCCCCCAGCATCAGCGCCGTCACCATTACCGGCTTACGGCCGATAGCGTCTGAGAGCGGACCGGTAAACAGCAGACCCAGCGCCATTAAACCGGTAGAGAGCGACAGCGAAATACTGCTTTGTGCCGGCGTGATGCCGAATTGCTGAGACAGAACCGGCAGAATAGGCTGAACACAATAGAGCAGCGCAAAGGTGGCCAGGCCGGCAGAAAACAGCGCCAGCGTCACCGGCAGGAACTGCGGTGATTCACGCCCGATGCGGGAGGTGGCGGCGCCGGCAGTGAAATCGGGATTGTCACGCACGAACAGCGAGGTAAGGCGGCTCACAGGGTGTCCTTGTTCAGAGAGAATACCTTACTGTAAGAAGCGGTGAATGAGATGTACAATATATTAATCATCTCAACTGATATGTTAAAAATATGAATATTGAGCTGCGTCACCTGCGTTATTTTATCGCTGTTGCTGAAGAGCTGCATTTTGGCCGCGCGGCACGACGGCTCAATATTTCTCAGCCACCGCTCAGCCAGCAGATCCAGCAGCTGGAGCAGAGCATTCAGGCCCGTCTGCTGGTGCGCACCAATCGCAGCGTACAGCTGACGCCCGCCGGTGCCGCTTTCCTGCAGGATGCGCGCGCTATTCTGCTGCAGGTGAACCAGAGTGCGGACCGGGCTGCACGCATCCATCAGGGCCAGCAGGGCGAGCTGCGCATCGGTTTTACCTCATCCGCGCCTTTTACCGGGCTGGTTTCAGACGCGCTGTTTCGTTTTCGCCAGCGCTGGCCGGAAGTGCATATTCATATGCAGGAGTACAACACCCGCCAGCAGCTGACGCCGCTGCTTGATGGCCAGCTCGATCTCGGTGTGATGCGTAATACGCCGCTGCCGGCAGATCTGCATTACCAGCTGCTGCTGCGCGAGCCATTGTATGCCGTGATGCACCGCGATCATGCGCTGGCGAAACACCGCAGTCTCTCCGTTCGCGCCCTGGCCGGGGAGCCGTTTATTTTCTTTGACGCGCAAAGCGGTACGGCGCTCTATGGTGACATTCTGGCGCTGCTGCATCGCTATCACGTCAGTCCGGTTGTTACGCAGGAGGCCGGTGAGGCGATGACAATTCTGGGCCTGGTCGCAACCGGGCTGGGGATCTCTGTCTTGCCCGCCGCTTTTGCCCGGGCCCGTCTGGCCGATCTGGTCTGGATCCCGCTGGAGGAGCATGATGCGCGCTCGGAAGTCTGGCTGGTCTGGCCGGCGCTGCGGGAACCCTCCGCGCAGATGCGCAATATGCAGGCGCTGATGCTGGAAAACGCTGAAATCTGACGCAATGCCGGCAGACTGGTTATGGCAATCTGTGCGACCAGTCACATTTTCAGCCAAATAGTTAACGCTCTCCGGCAAAGTACCTCACCATAGCGAATGTTTATTTAGAAGCGCGAAAATATCCGGGAGCAGGGTGTGAATCGGGAGAGTCAGCCGGGTCATATTGACCACATCAAACAGACTAATGCAGGCGTAGTCTATCGTCTGATTGACCAGTATGGGCCGATATCACGTATTGAACTCTCGAAGCGGGCGCAGCTGGCTCCCGCCAGCATCACCAAAATTGTACGTGAAATGCTGGATGCGCATCTGGTACAGGAAACGGAGTTTCAGGAGCCAGGCAGTCGCGGCCGCCCGGCGATCGGCCTCGTACTGGATACGCTGGCGTGGCACTACCTGGCGATACGCATCCAGCCCGGCGTGGTGACGCTGACGCTGCGCGATTTAAGCAGCCGTGCGCTGGAAGAGGATCGTCTGCCGCTGCCCGTGGTCTCTGACGTGCCGCTGCTGCAGACGCTGCAGACGCTGGTGGATGCGTTCTTTATCCGTCATCAGCAGCGGCTGGAGCGTCTGACGGCTATCGCTATCACTGCCCCTGGTCTGATTAATGCGGCTTCCGGCGTGGTCCATCGCATGCCGGGCTATGACGTACAGGATATGCCGCTTGGTGAAACGCTGGCGCAGCGCTCCGGCCTGCCGGTGTTTGTGCAGCATGACATTTCAGCGTGGACGCTGGCAGAGGCGCTGTTTGGCGCGTCGCGCGGCGCGCAGGATGTCATTCAGATTGTGATTGATGAGACCGTAGGCGCAGGCGTTATCAGCGGCGGTCAGCTGCTGCACAAAAGCGGTCGGGCGCTGGTAGAGATAGGGCATACGCAGATCGATCCGTGGGGCCAGCAGTGCTACTGCGGCAACCACGGCTGTCTGGAGACGGTAGCCAGCACCGCCAGCCTGCTGCAGCTGGTCCGGCAGCGACTCGCTCTGCAGTCTGACAGCCCGCTGCATCAGCAGCCGCTGACGCTGGAAAACCTCTGCCGTGCTGCGCAGCAGGGAGACCGGCTGGCACATGATGCGATTGCCGGCGTCGGCCATCACGTCGGACGCATGCTGGCGATGATGGTGAATATTTTCAACCCGCAAAAAATTCTTATCGGTTCACCACTCAATCAGGCCGCAGATGTCCTTTTTCCTGCCGTAAGCAGCACTATCCGCCAGCAGGCGCTGCCCGCTTACAGCCGCGATCTTGAGCTGGTGCCTGCGTTAATGGACGATCCCGGTACGCTGGGAGCTGCAGCGCTCATCAAAGATGCTCTTTATAACGGTCATCTGCTGATCAAACTGCTGCAGGGATAACTGCAGCTCACCTTAAGTTTGCGCTAACGCAAACTGCCTGCTGCGTCAATTATCTACACTGCCTTCTTCGCAGGCTACCCATGCTGCTTACTGGAAGGAGTGGAACAGGTGAACACGTTATTTGTCACGGCTACGGATACCGGAGCAGGAAAAACGGTCGTTGCATGCGCGCTGCTGCAATCGCTGGCGCAGGCAAACATCTGCGCCGCAGGTTTTAAACCTGTGGCAAAAGAGGCGCGCGCCACGCCGGAAGGATTGCGTAACCGCGATGCAGAACTGCTGCAGCAGGCGTCAGGGCTGACGCTGAGCTATCCGGCTGTTAATCCGGTTATACTGACGGAAAATGAGGCGGGCGCGGGCACCCTACAGCCCGTCGACTACGCGTTGCTTGACCGGCGTCTGGCAGAGCTGCAGGCGCAGGCCGGATATGTGATCGTTGAGGGCACAGGCGGCTGGCGCAGCCTGATGAACGATCGGCAGCCACTCGCCGGCTGGGTACAGCAACAGCAGCTGCCGGTCGTGCTGGTCGTAGGGATCAAAACGGGGTGCATCAATCATGCGCTGCTGACGGCGGAGGCGATTGTGCATGACGGGCTGACGCTGGCAGGCTGGGTCGCAAACCGTATTAATCCAGGCCTTGCCCATTACGCTGAGATTGTCAGCGTGCTGAGCGACCGGCTCAAGGCGCCGCTACTGGGAGAGCTGCCTTATCTCCCGCGCGCTGAACAGCGCGATCTGACCCGTTATATCAATCCCGGCGCGTTAATCGGGCCGTCGGTGCACTCAGCCAGTGCACACAGCGCCGCCGTATAAAACAACATGCGTATCCAGCTCTGCAGACTCTCCCTGCTGCGTCTGCTTCTGCCGGCAAATTTGCAGCGGGCAGAAGGGCGGAACAGGGCGCGTGCGCCGGTTCAGGCGCACGCCACGTCAGGGATTAAGGCGGCGGCGGGTCCGGCCTGAACTAAGATAGTCCGCGATATAATCCTGTGAGATTTCGCCGCTGTAGCGGCCATTCTCATCGACAATCGGCATCCAGACGGTGTTGTGCTCATACAGTTTTGACAGCACCACGCGCAGGTTCTCTTCAGCTTTGCCGGTGACGCGAAAGTGGTGCAGCCTCTCCCCGCAGTGGCCGGCGGCACCGCGCGCCTCGCGACGCTTCACAAAACCAAGCGGCCTGTCATCCTCATCGACCACGGTGACTGAACGCATATCGTTGTCATCCATGGTGGTAAATGCCTCCATAAGCGGCGTGCTGCGGCGTACGGTAATGGCAGGCTGCTGGTCGGTGACGTCGCCTGCCTGTACCAGCAGCAGGCGTTTAAGGGTGCGATCCTGACCGACAAAGGATCCGACAAAGTCGTTTGCGGGTTTTGCCAGCAGCTCATCCGGGCTGGCGCACTGCACGATTTTTCCCTGACCAAATACCGCAATGCGATCGCCGAGCTTTAACGCTTCATCGATATCGTGGCTGACCAGCATGACCGTTTTTTTCAGCTGGCGCTGCATCTCAAGAAACTCATTCTGGATCGCTTCGCGATTTATCGGGTCGACGGCGCCAAAAGGCTCATCCATCAGCAGCACCGGTGGATCGGCAGCCAGTGCCCGGATAACGCCAATGCGCTGCTGCTGACCGCCGGACATTTCACGCGGGTAGCGATGTAAAAACTTAGTCGGGTCCAGCGCCACCATGCTCATCAGTTCCGTGGCTCTTTCGCGGCAGCGCTTTTTATCCCAGCCCAGCATGCGGGGCACCACCGTAATATTCTCCTCAATCGTCATGTTCGGGAACAAACCAATCTGCTGGATCACATAGCCAATATTACGCCGCAGCGTCACCGTGTCCTGACCGCTGGTATCCTCTCCGTTGATATAAATCCGGCCACCGCTGGCCGGTATCAGGCGGTTGATCATCTTCAGCGTGGTGGTTTTGCCACAGCCGGAAGGGCCCAGCAGCACGCACATTTCGCCTGCCGGTACATGCAGGCTGACGTTATCTACCGCATTAAAGGCCGTGCCATTTTTCTGCGTAAAAGTTTTCGTCAGGTTTTCCAGTTTAATCATTCGCGAATCCCCTTTGGGGTCAGGGCCAGCTGCAGCCGGTGCAGCAGCCAGTCAAGAAAGATAGCCAGCAGGCAGATCATCAGCGCGCCGGCAATCAGCATGCGCACATCGCTACCGCCGATGCCATCCAGCAGCTGCAATCCGAGACCACCCGCACCGATAACGGCGGCGATCGCCATGACGCCAACGTTCATGACCACCGCCGTACGGATACCGCCAAAAATCACCGGCAGCGCCATCGGGATCTCTACCCAGCGCAGCCGCTGCCAGAAGGTCATACCGATACCGCGTCCCGCTTCGCGCAGCCCGGAGGGCAGATTTTCCAGCGCCGTGTGGGTATTACGCACAATAGGCAGCAGCGAATAGAGAAACACAGCCGTAATCGCAGGCAGGGCGCCGATGCCCTGGCCGATCAGTGAAAACAGCGGGATCATTAGCCCGAACAGCGCGATGGTAGGGATAGTCAGCACAATAGTGGCAATGCCCAGCACCGGCGTCGCCAGCCATTTAACGCGTACAATCAAAATGCCCAGCGGCACGCCAGCGAGGATGGCAAAGCCAACCGCCACCAGCACCAGCCAGGTGTGCTGCCACGTCAGGCCCAGCAGCATCTGCCAGTTGTCAGTGATGTAATACAGGGTATCCATGGTGTCTCCTTACAGCATGTTGCGGGACTGGAGAAAATCGCGGGCAACCTGAGCGGGTGACTGATGGTCGATATCCACTCGCTTATTCATTTCTGAGATGGCGTCATCAGTGATTAAGGCTGAAAGCTGATTCAGCGCTTTCTCCAGGCCCGGATGGGCAGCGAGCACCTCTTCACGCACCACGGGCGTGACGTTGTAACTGGGAAAGAAGTGCTTATCATCCTGTAATACCAGCAGGTCAAAGCCCTTCACCCGGCCATCGGTGGTGTAGATCAGACCAGCGTCCACAAACCCGTCACGCACTGCGTTATAGACCAGTCCGGGGTCCATCTGGCGAATTTGCGGACGATCCAGCGGTAGCTGATAAACTTTTTGCAACGGCTTCAGTCCATCGGAGCGGCCCGCAAATTCCAGATCCAGCCCCAGCCGCCAGTTATGCTCCGGATCGTTCCTGCGCACCTGTTCCATTTTGCTGACCAGCTGCGACAGGGTGGTAATACCCTCCTGCTCTGCGCGACGTCGCTGCATGGCGAAAGCATAGGTATTGTTCATGGGTGCCGGTTTAAGCCAGACCAGCCCCTGTTTTGCATCGAGCTTTTTCACTGTCGCCCACGCCTGCTCAGGGGACATGGGCTTACTGATATGGTTAAAAATAATGAGCGAGGTGCCGGTATATTCCCATGTCATATCAATCTGTTTATTGATCATGGCATTACGGCTGATGGTGGTGGCAATATTGGTCTTTGGGATGATCTTAAATCCGTTTTTCTGCAGCCATAAAACGGTCAGGGCAGACAAAATATGTTGTTCAGTAAAGCTTTTGGTGGAGAGCGTAACGGGCGCAGCAGCCATTGCTGACTGAGTCAGCAGCAGCGCAGTGCTCAGCGCCAGCACAGCATTGCGCAGCCAGCGGGAAAGCGGCCTGGTGAGGATCATCAAAACGTGCTCCATGGGTTAAGTTGCAGCGTGTGGCGAAAGAATGCGGCCCAGCGCGGCCAGCAGCATATCCAGGATCAGGGCTATCAGCGCGGTGGCGGCCGCGCCCAGAATCAGCGTCGGGAAATCGTTCAGATAAATTCCGGGGAAAATCAGTTCGCCGTAGCTGCTCGCGCCTATCAAAAAGGCCAGCGGCGCGGTGCCGACGTTAATCGCTGTGGCGATGCGCACCCCGGCCAATATCACCGGCAGCGCGTCCGGCAGCTCAACCTGGCGCAGCCGCTGCAGGCGGGTCATGCCAATGCCTTTTGCCGCTTCAATCAGCGCAGGGGGGACCGCGCACAGGCCGGCATAGGTATTGCGCACAATGGGCAGCAGCGAGGCGAGGAACAGGGCAATCAGCGCCGGCTGTTCACCGATGCCCACAACCACCATGGCCAGCGCCAGCACGGCCAGAGGCGGGAGGGTATTGCCTACGTTGAATATCTGCATAACATATTCAGCCCGGCGTCGTGCAAAAGGACGGCTCAGCACAATCCCGGAAGGGATCCCCACCAGCAGTGCGCAGAGCATGGACCAGAAAACCAGCCAGAGATGCTGCTGACCGAGATAAATCAGATCGGTCTGGCGGGCACGCAGCGTATCCGGACCGAGTCCCCAGACCAGCAGCGCGACGAGTACTAAAAGTGTGAGAAGAGCCAATCCGGTGCGCCGGATCAGCGATGCGTGAGGCATAACCGTTTTCTCCCTGAATAAATACAACAATCAGCTATGATTGCTCTGCTGAGCGGCAGGATAAGGGGCCGCGTTCGATAGCAAAATTTTATGGTTAAAAGGCAGATTGACCGCGCTAAAGCTGCGTAAATTCACATGTAATTAACCGTACGGCTAAAAATCTATAGCAATCTCTGATCGGCAAAGCCAGCATTTAGCGCAAAAAACAGCGGGCAGGGTGCGGGCAAAACGGCATGCAGCCCGCGCGGGATATGGGATGCTATGACAATAAAAAAAATTCATCGAAAAAGGTTACCCTGTCACATAAACGCTGGCTGGCGCATTGTGTGGCTGAACCAAAAGATTAACCGGTATAAGGAGCGTTATGTCAGAGCACGCTGAAGTTTTGCGCAGCCATCGTCCATGGATCCTGTTTGCCTGTATGCTGGCGATGTTTATGGCCGCGATTGAGGTCACTATTGTCGCCACGGCCATGCCCACGATAATTGCCGATCTTGGCGGCTTTGCGCAGTTTGGCTGGGTGTTTTCTATTTATCTGCTGACACAGGCGGTCAGCGTGCCGCTTTATGGGCGTTTAGCCGATATATGGGGACGTAAGCGGCTCTTTTTTGTCGGAGTGTCGCTGTTTTTGTTCGGCTCAGTGCTGTGCGGCTTTGCCCATACCATGACATGGCTCATTCTGTTTCGCGCGTTTCAGGGGCTGGGGGCAGGCGCAATCATGCCGCTGACCACCACTATTGTGGCGGATATCTATTCCCCGCGTGAACGCGCCACTGTGCAGGGCTGGCTCTCCAGCGTCTGGGGCGTGGCGGCGATTATCGGGCCGCTTAGCGGCGCGTGGCTGGTGCAGCATTTCAGCTGGGCGGTGATATTCTGGGTCAATGTACCGGTAGGCCTGATCTCAATGCTGCTGCTGGCGCGCTTCCTTCCCGCACGCCAGGCCTCTGTGTCAGGTGCGCTGAATATCACCGGCAGCTGCTGGCTGATGATCAGCGTCACCGCGCTGCTGGTGGCGCTGCTGCAGGCGGAAGCGCTCGGCTACTGGCTGCTGCTCTTCCTGCTGCTGGCAGGCGTGGCTGGCTGGCGTCTTAAACGGCACGAGCAGCAGACGGCGGCGCCGCTCTTCCCGCTCGCGCTGTGGCGCAGCCGCCTGATTGTGGCGGGCAATGCCGGTAACCTGATTATTGGTGCAACCATGATGGGTATCAGCGCGTTTCTGCCAACCTGGATCCAGGGGATCACCGGCGGCACGCCGCTGCAGGCGGGTAGTGCGCTGGCGATGATGTCAATCGGCTGGCCGATTGCCAGTACGCTGAGCGGTCGCCTGATGCTCGTAACCTCTTACCGCTTTACCGCTCAGCTCGGCGCACTGTTACTGATTGTCGGCAGCGCGTTGCTGCTGTTGCTCCATGCAGACAGCTCCGTACTGCAGGCGGGCTTCACGGCCTTTGTTATCGGCACCGGCATGGGCATGACCAGCACCACATTTCTGGTCTCCGTACAAAACCATGCGCAATATGAGATCCGCGGTATCTGCACTGCTTCCATTATGTTCAGCCGGATGCTGGGTTCGGCGCTGGGAACCGCACTGATGGGGGCGGTTTTAAATATCAACCTGGCGCAGCGGCTGCCGCAGGCGAACGATCCCATGCAAAAAATCATGTCGCCGGAGAGTCGTGAGGCGCTGCCGGTGGCAGAACTGCAGCTCTGGACAACTGAGATTGCAGCCTCGCTGCACTGGGTATTTATCGTGGCCTTGCTGATTGCGCTGCTGACGGTGTGGATCGCCTGGCTGATGCCGCGTCAGCGGCCGGAGACGGAATAACAGGTGAAAAACCGGGGCAGACGCTGCCCCGGTTGCGGTTACTGCGCTGACATATCCTGCGAGCTGCCGGCGCTGTCGGGCGCGCTGCCGTCTGCATCCCGCATATTCTTTTTATAAACAATTTTTTGCGTATCGTTTTCACAGTGGCCGACCACCTGACCACCCGCCTGATCGGCCTGATCGTTTGGCACGATGTCCAGCGTAAAATCTGACTCCGCCACGCCGTTGCTGACAATTTTTTTGCTGATATCGGCACGAACGCTGTCGCAGGAGGCCTGAGCCATCAGCGGCAGCGTCATAGCACCCAGCAGCAGTACCAGAGAACCCTTTTTCATCGCTAACTCCTTGTTGACTGTCTCTCTGAACACTATAGCAGCACAGCTGCGTTACGGCGCGACCGGGCGACCGGTCCGGCGATCAAGGCAGCGCAGGGTATTCTCTTCCCAGTAAGCGTTAACGTTATAGCTCTTGTCGCAGGCGTCGCGGGTATCAAACGCGCGGTCTGCTTTATCAAACTCTTTCTCTGTCCGGGTATTAATTTTGCTGCGCAGATTGCGGGTATCGTTCCACTGCTCTTTACTCTGGCGCGCGGCTTCGTTGCTGGCCGCACTGTTGCCATCTTCCACAATCAGGCGATCGGTGCGCGCGGTGGCAAGGGGAGCGGTCAACAGCACACTGGCCGACAGTAACGCCGTAAACAGAACAGAAGCATAATTTTTCATGGTGTTGTCCTTCAGTCAGACCCGGTCAGCCATAGGAGGCTGTCTCTGTAACAGCCCCTAGTATATCATCGCGCTTTTACTGCTCACCAGCGGTGTGCAGTTTGTTGAGGTAACAGAGAGCAGGGTTATGCTGATCCAGACCATACTATTGTTTTTTATTACGGCGGTTGCAGAGATCACTGGCTGTTTCCTGCCCTGGCTCTGGCTGCGTAAAGGAATGAGCGCATGGCTGCTGCTGCCTGCCACCGCCAGTCTGGCGCTGTTTGTCTGGCTGCTCACGCTGCATCCGGCAGCAAGCGGACGGGTATATGCGGCATACGGAGGCGTCTATGTGTTTACGGCTCTGATCTGGCTGCGGGTGGTAGATGGGGTACGCCTGAGCGCATGGGACTGGACTGGCGCGTTGATAGCGCTGTGCGGCATGCTGATTATGGTGACAGGCTGGGGAAAAGCCTGACAGCGTCACCCGGCAGAGACAAGTGACACTGTCACATAAAATCAGTGCGCTTTATGCACTTTCAGGCCGGCAGTGGTCTGGCTGACCGGCATGATCTCCAGCGTATTGATGTTCACATGCGCTGGCAGCGTGGTAACCCAGTAAACCGCTTCGGTAACATCTTCCGCGGTCAGTGCTGTCGTGCCTTCATACACGGCGCCGGCGCGATCTTCATCGCCTTTGAAGCGCACGTTAGAAAACTCCGTTCCGCCAACCAGGCCTGGCTCAATATCGGTCACACGCAGCGCGGTGCCGTGCAGATCGGTCCGCAGATTCAGGCTGAACTGACGCACAAATGCTTTGGTTGCGCCATAAACGTTGCCGCCCGCATAGGGCCAGCTGCCGGCAATTGAACCGATGTTCACGATATGTCCGACGTTGCGCTCTACCATGGCGGGCAGCAGCGCCCGGGTCATGTATACCAGGCCTTTTGTATTGGTATCGATCATGTTATCCCAGTCATCGATACTGGCTTTGTGAGCCGGCTCAGTGCCCAGCGCCAGGCCCGCGTTGTTGACCAGTACATCAATAGCGCGCCATTCAGCCGGAAGCGCAGCCACAATGTCATCGATCGCGGCACGATCGCGCACATCAAGCTGAACGGTATAGAGGTTTTCACCCAGCTCATCCTTCAGCGCCTGCAGTCGTTCAGCGCGCCGTCCGCTGGCGATCACTTTATGGCCTGTGGCAATGAAGCGGCGGGTGATACTTTCACCAAAACCCGCAGTAGCACCGGTAACAAAAATAATCATCTCACTGTTCCTTAACTGTTTTCAGGTAGTCCGCGTTAACCATATCACCATCACTTCCTGCCTGCTGAAAAAAAGCAGTCTGCCGCCAGTGTGCATTAACCGGGTGCAGGGCTGCACCGTGATGAGGCGTAACGGGACAGAGTAAGTCGTTGCGCCCGGCATCTGAACACGGTGCAAAGCAGCGTAATCGGTTGCGCATTCGTTTGCTTTTAATGTTTATCTAACCTCATGATTTGGATGAATAATTAAGAGGTGGCACAGCCTTTGCACTATCGGTTTATCTTACTGAGAGGATGAGCTATGAACGCTGACAATGAGACGCTGCTGCGCGCCAGTTTTTTTGATTTTACCCGCACGGTGGACCAGCCGGAGGCGGTGAGTGACGCCGCACGCTATCTTACTGATGGCGTGCTGACACTGCGTGCAGGAAAAATTGTCAGCCTGCAAAGCTGGAGCAGCGCGGCGCATCAGGTTGACCACAGGCAGGTAACGGATCTGCGCGGTAAGCTGATTGTGCCGGGGTTTATCGATACCCATATTCATTATCCGCAGACGGAAATGATGGGGGCGTTCGGTGAACAGCTGCTGACCTGGCTGAATACCTATACCTTTCCGGTCGAGCAGCAGTATCACTGTGCAACCCATGCGGCAAAAATGTCCGCTTTTTTCCTGCAGCAGCTGCTGGCTAACGGTACCACTACCGCGCTGGTGTTCGGCACGGTGCATCCGCAGTCGGTTGAGGCGCTCTTCAGCGCGGCAGAGCGGCTCAGCATGCGGCTCATTGCCGGTAAAGTGATGATGGATCGCAATGCGCCCGACTACCTTACCGAAACGCCCGAAACGAGTTATCAGCAGACGCGGGCGCTGATAGCGCGCTGGCACCGGCGCGGCCGTCTTGGCTATGCGCTGACGCCACGCTTTGCGCCGACCTCTTCGCCACAGCTGCTGGAACGGGTGCGCCAGCTGCGAACTGAGTTTCCCGATACCTGGCTGCATACGCACCTGAGTGAAAATCCGCAGGAGGTGGCGTGGGTCAGAGAGCTTTTTCCCGAGCGCAACGGCTATCTCGATGTCTATCACCACTACCAGCTCACGGGTGCACGCAGCGTATTTGCCCACTGCCTGCATCTGCAGGATCATGAGTGGCAGTGCCTGCACGACACCGGTTCAGCCATCGCGTTTTGTCCTACTTCAAATCTGTTTCTTGGCAGCGGCCTGTTTGATCTCAAACGCTGCTGGCAGGAGAACGTGCGCATGGGGATCGGCACCGACGTCGGCGCAGGCACCACGTTCAACCTGCTGCAGACGCTGGGCGAAGCGTATAAAGTGGGGCAGCTGCAGCACTATAAGCTGACCGCCTGTGAAGCGCTGTATCGCGCCACGCTTGGCGGAGCGCAGGCGCTGGATCTCGATGAGAAAATCGGCAACTTTACTCCCGGTAAAGAGGCCGATTTTGTCGTGCTGGATCCGGCAGTATCACCGCTGCAGCAGCTGCGTCATGGCAACAGTAAAGATATCTTCGAGCAGCTGTTTGTCCTGATGACGCTTGGCGACGATCGCAACATTGCGCAGACCTGGGTAAACGGCCGGCCGGTGTGGCAAAAAGAGACGACTGACAGCGTGCAGAGTTGTTGCCCGCAAACCGGCGTGCCAGGATAAAGGCTCTCTGCCGCAGGCTTTTGCGGCGTTGCTGATTATCAGGAGCGATAATGAACCGATCCGCCAATCCCTTCTTTACCGCCAGCACGCTGCCGTATCAGGCACCACCGTTTGATCAGATAAGCGAAGACGATTTTCTGCCCGCGCTGGAAGCGGGCATCGAAGAGAAACGCCGCGAAGTTGCCGCGATTGTCGCAAACCCGGCACCGCCGGACTTTGCCAATACGTTTGAAGCGCTGGAGCGCAGCGGCCTCTTACTGAGCCGGGTGTGGCAGGTCTTTTCAGCCATGACGGCAGCGAATACGTCGCCGCGGCTGCAGGAGGTGGAAGAGATGATTACGCCGGCACTGGCGGCGCTGCACGATGAGATCTACCTGAACAGCGCGCTCTTTGCCCGGCTGGATGCTGTCTGGCAGCAGCGAGGCACCGCCTGCCCGGACGCGGAGGCCGTGCGGCTCACGGAAGTCACGCGACAGGCATTTCAGCTGGCCGGTGCCGGCCTGAGCGATGACGACAAACAGCGGCTGCGCGCCATTAATCAGGAGCTGGCGGGTCTCAGCACCCGCTTTGGTAACCGGCTCCTGGCAGCGACGCAGTCGGCGGCCTATACCGTCAGCAGCGCAGAGGCGCTGGCGGGACTCAGCGACGCAGCGCTTGAACAGGCACGCGCCGCGGCGGCCGCGCGCGGTCTTGATAACCAGTGGCTGATCCCGCTGCAAAACACGACGCAGCAGCCGGCGCTGACCCGGTTAACCATCCGCGCCACGCGGGAAGCGCTGTTTGAGCAGGCGCTGAGCCGCTGTGAACGCAACGATGAGAATGATACGCGGCAGCTGGTTTCACGCATGGCGCAGCTGCGCGCGGAGCAGGCAGCGCTGCTGGGCTATAGCAGCTATGCGGCGTGGAACCTGCAGGATCAGATGGCGAAAACGCCGGATGCTGCGCTGAGCTTTATGCGCAATATTGTGCCGGCCGCCCGCCAGCGCGCCGGGCGCGAGGCCGACGATATCTCACAGCTGATGGCAGAGCAGCAGCAATCATTTGACCTGCGCGCCTGGGACTGGAATTTCTACGCAGAGCAGGTGCGTCAGGCGAAGTATGACCTGGATGAAGATACCATTCGTCCCTGGTTCGCGCTGGATAACATACTGGAGCGCGGCGTATTCTGGGCCGCCACGCAGCTTTACGGTTTACGGTTCAGTCAGCGCCACGATCTGCCGGTTTATCATCCGGATGTGTGCGTCTATGAGATTTTCGATGCCGATGAGACGCCGCTGGCGCTGTTTTACACCGACTTTTTTGCCCGCGATAACAAAAGCGGCGGGGCCTGGATGGGTAACTTTGTGGACCAGTCTGCGCTGCTGGATCAGAAACCGGTGATCTACAACGTCTGCAACTATACCAAACCGCAGCCTGGTCAGCCGGCGCTGCTGAGCTGGGATGAGGTTATCACGCTGTTCCACGAATTTGGTCATGCGCTGCATGGTCTGTTTGCAAACCAGCGCTACGCCAGCCTCTCCGGTACGGCCACGCCCCGCGACTTCGTGGAGTTTCCGTCGCAGATCAATGAACACTGGGCCAGTCACGAGGCGGTATTTGCCAGCTATGCGCGTCACTGGGAAACCGGGGAGCCAATGCCCGCTGAACTGCGCGAAAAAATGGTGCAGGCCGCCACCTTTAATAAAGGTTATGACATGACGGAACTGCTGGCGGCGGCGCTGCTGGATCTGCAGTGGCATTCACTTTCCGCGCACGATAAGCCGCAGGATGTGGAACATTTTGAACGTCAGGCGCTGCAGGCAGAAAATATCGCGCTCGCAGCGGTGCCGCCGCGCTATCGCTCCAGCTATTTTCGTCACATCTGGGGAGGAGGGTATGCGGCGGGTTACTACGCCTATATCTGGACGCAGATGCTGGCTGACGATGGCTATCAGGCGTTTACTGAACGTGGCGGCCTGACGCGGGAAAACGGGCAGCGCTTCCGCGAGCAGGTGTTGTCACGCGGAAACAGCAGCGATCTGCAGCATGTCTGGCTGAGCTGGCGCGGTAAAGCGCCAGAGATTGAGCCGATGCTGCGTCATCGCGGGCTGAGTACAGAGTAGGGCAGAGGCGGTGGCCCGTTACCCCATCGGGCCACCGCTAATCGTGTCGCACATCCCAGCCAGCACCCGTTCGCCGCTTTCAGTTTTTAACGCCTCATACCAGGCTGCCGTCAGCGCGGGCTCCTTGCCGTGCGTTATATCGCAGCGCTTGCGTGCTTTCAGCACCAGGTCGCGGGTACGATCCAGCCGGCGCGCCTCATAGCGCAGCAGCGCATCTTCCACGCCCAGTGAGTGTGTTGCCAGCGTCTGGGCCAGCACGACGGCATCTTCCATTGCCGCGCAGCCGCCCTGGCCAATGTCGGGCGTGGTGCTATGGGCTGCATCACCCAGCAGCGCCATGCGTCCGCGTACAAAGCGGGTAAAGGGATCGGTATCGTGGATTTCGACCCGGTTGGTGGTCAGCGGGTCGAGCTGCGCAATCAGCCGCTGCACCGGTTCAGCCCAGCCAGCGAAATAGCCGCTGAGATCGGCGCGCAGCGTGGTGCGATCCTGAGCAAGACCGGCAGGTAACGGCACATCGAAGAAAAAGTAGAAGCGATTTCCGGCGATAGGCATCAGTGACACGCGTTTGCCGTCGCCGACAAAGGTGGTCCACTGATCGGCGGGAGCAATCGCCTCATCTGCGGTAATAAGCCCGTTCCAGTTTACATAGCCCGCATAGCGGCGCGTCACGCGCTCACCCAGAACCGCCTCGCGCAGCACCGAGTGCGTGCCGTCTGCCGCAACCAGCAGGTCGCCTGCGGCTTCGCTGCCGTCGGCAAAAAACGCGGTAACGCCCTGTGACGTCTGTTCAGCATGCGTAACCCGTCTGCCAAAGCGAACGCGCGCCCGGCCATAATTATCAAGCAGCATCGCCTGCAGCCCGGCGCGGGAAACCGGCGCAGGATATTCACCGGTTTGCTGCACCAGCGGGGCAAGGCTGAAACGCGTCAGCGGCGCACCGCTGCGCGCATCGTGATAAGCCATCCAGGCCATATTACCGCTCAGTGCGCGCAGCGGCTGTTTCAGGCCGAGCGCATTGAGGCATTTTACCCCGTTTGGCCAGACGGAAATGGCTGCGCCAACCGGTTTCATCTCCGCAACGGCCTCATAGACTTCCGTTTCAAAGCCTGCCCGTTCCAGGGCGATGGCGGCACTCATCCCGCCGATACCGGCGCCAATAATAATTATTTTCATCATAGTCTCCTGTGCTCAGACAGATAGCACTGCAACTTCTGTACCAGATGCGCGACGATCGGCAATCTATTGAATAAACTGGTATTTAATAGATTTCGCAGGGTAATGAAACGATTGTTGCAGTGCAGTTGCACTTAAGTGGTGCGATTAATTGATCATGAATCTTTTGTTTCATGCGGTATTCTGACCAGATTTTGCGCATACTTAAGGCTTCAGCGTGGAGGGGTAATGATGAAGTGGATAATTGCGTTAATGATGGCGTGCAGCGTAAACGTGATGGCGCAGAGTCACTGGCAGCCACAGCCTAAATCGCCGTCTGTGATGTTTACGCCGGTTGCGTCAAAATGTGATGTGTCGGCCTGTCAGCAAAACTGCTACGTACAGCAATCGCAGTGTAAAAATGACAGCGGCGGCGGATGTGGCTCGCTGGCACAAATCTGCGTACAGAACTGCGCCAGCCAGTGTCGCTGAGTATCAGGGCGTTTCACGCCAGATATCGCGCATCGCCAGCTCCAGTTTTTTAAACTGGCGATAGCGCGCGTCATGAAAGCTGACCCACTCCGGACGCGGCTGCCGCGCGTCCGGCTGCAGCCGGACCGCATGCTGCACCGCGTCCGCTAAATCCCGCCATACGCCTACGCCAACGCCGGCACACAGCGCGGCGCCCAGCGCGCCGGTTTCCGTGCACGCTGCAACCCGCACCGGAATGTTCAGTACGTCGGCAAACATCTGCGGCCAGACTATGCTGCGCGCGGCACCGCCTGAGAGCGTTGCGCGGGTAAAGGGAAGGCCGGCAGCGTGCAGCCGGTCAATATGCGCCCGGTGAGCAAAGGTCACGCCTTCGAACAGGGCAAACAGCATATCTGCGCGGGTATGCCAGCCGCCCAGACCGTAAAATCCGGCCCGGGCCGGTTCCGGTTTGCGGCCGGAATACAGATAGGGATGATAAAACGGCAGGTTCGGATCCTGGCGGATTTGCGCCACACACTCACTGCTCTGCGCCGCACCTTTTCCGCCGCGCCGGTCGTCAAACTCACGCAGAAACCAGTTGAGGTTGGCCGCAGAAGTCGCGCTGGCTTCGATCGCCATAAAGCGATCCCGTTCTATCATTGAACTCATAGAGACCGGGCGAAGATAGTCAGGTTTGTCCACAACAACCTGATTAATGCTCCACGTACCGGCTACGATTGAGGCGTCACCGCAGCTGACCACCCCTGACCCGGCTGCACTGGCCACCACGTCAAACAGGCCAGCCACGACCGGTATACCTGCCGGCAACCCGGTACGCGCCGCTGCCAGCGCGGTGACATAACCGCTGACAGCGCTCGATTCCCGCAGCGGCGGCAGCCATGCTGCTGCGTCTTCGATATCATAAAGCGCCAGCAGCTCAGCGCTGTAATCGCGAACGCGATAGTCAATCAGCCCGGCGCCCGCTGCGTCTGAATAGTCGCTGCTGAGCGCATCGCTGAGGAAATGCACAATCACATCTTTGGCACTCAGTACCGCACCGATCTGCTGCCATATCAGCGGCTGATGCTGTTTTACCCAGCTCAGCAGCACCGGCGTGGAGGCTGGCCACGGCGTCTGCCGGGAGAGGGCATAGATGGCGTGCTGTTTTTCCGCCTGCTCCAGCGCATCGACGATGTCGCCTGCCCGCCGATCGATGGACTGAATGCCGAGCTGCGGCTGCAGCGCCCGGTCCAGCGTATAGAGGCCATTGCCGTGTCCGGCGGCACCTACCGCAATGATATCCTGTGCGGTCGTGCCCGCCTGCAGCAGACAGTGACGGATTGCCTGTTCAGTACCGTGCCGGATGGCGGCTATCGATCGCTCGGCGTAGCCCTCCTGCGGCTGCAGCGTCTCGCCGGTATGCTCAGCCACGGCCAGTATCGTCCCGCTGAGATCAAACAGCACCGCCTTGATCATCGTGTTACCGGCATCAATACCCAGGATTTTCATATCCGGCTCCGTAAAACCGCAGAGGAGATCGCGCACAGAACGCGCGACGGGTCAGGCGTCAGTCTGCTGATAAAGGGCCAGCGCATCTGCGCCGCTGGCACCCTGATGAATAATGGCCATCAGCGCGGCGACGACCCGGGCAGGATGGGCATGCTGATAAACATTGCGGCCATAGACCATGCCGCTGGCGCCCTGCGCCATCAGCAGCGCACTCTTGTGCAGTACCGCGCCGATCTCACCTTTGCCGCCGCCGCGCACCAGCGTCGGACAGCGCGCTGCCTCTACCACACGGTGAAAATCAGCCGGATTATCAGTCGGGTCTGCTTTGATGATATCAGCGCCCAGTTCACGCGCCAGTCGCACCAGCGGCACGATCTGCTCTGCATCGCCCAGTGAACCGTAAGCGGCTCCCTGACCGGCCGGTGCCATTACCAGCGGCTCAATCATCAGCGGCATGCCGTAGCGGTCACACGCCTGACGCAGCCGGCCGATATTTTCGATGCACATGCGAAAAATAGCGGGCTCATCCGGGATCAGATAAAGATTCACTACCACGGCGGCCGCATCCAGCTGCAGCGCTGCCAGAATCGGCTCATCAGGATTATGCAGGACTGCCCACATCTCGCGATGCCGTACCGCGTTATACGCATTGCCAACATCGGTACGCAGCACCAGAGCCGGTTTTACTCCCTCCGCGCACTGCAGCAGATCCGCCTGTCCATAATTGACCTGAATCGCGTCGGGCTGTGCGGTGATCAGGCGCTGCATTACCGCTTCAATATCCTCAAGCCCCTGCAAAAAATCGGGTTCGTTAGCGATACCGTGATCGACTGCCACGTCCAGACAGCGGCCGTGGCGGAATAACCGCTTCATACGGACTTTACTGCTCGCTGACATGCTGTGCCTCCTGCTGCATCACGGTGGGATAGAGACCATGCAGGCCGTGAAAGCGCGCCAGTGAAGCGCAGCAGCGCTGCAGCTGCTGTATCCGCTGGTGCTCGCTCCAGTTCAGCGTCTGCGCCATCAGCAGTGAGATCTCCTGGATCAGCGGCGGCGTCAGCTCGCCACCGATCGCCAGTGACGTGCGCCGCACCAGCAAATCTTCCAGCTGGCACACCTGTTCGTGCTCTGTCAGATAGCGCAGCTCCGTTGCGCTGTAATCGGCGTGGTGATGCAGCGGACGGTCGTCATCGCGCAGCAGCGACAGCAGCGGCACGGCGCGGCTGCCGTAACGTTTTACCAGCTGCATCACGCGCGGCACCGGCAGCGCGTACTGCTGCGCCAGCTGGGCGATCCAGGCGGGCTGTGCCGCCGGAGCAGGGAAGTCGCGTCCGCCGCCGATAGCTAACTCAGTGGTTGAGGTATGGCGCTTTTCGCCCAGCAGCCGCAGAACCCGATCGGCCGCTTCTTCACCAAAGCGGCGGAACGTGGTCCACTTACCGCCTACCAGGCATAGCGTGCTCCAGGCGCGGGTGGGGTCGGGTGGCAGCATGACCAGTGAATGATTACGCGATATCTGCCCGCTGAGTTTTGCATCGCTGGCGGGCAGGGGACGCACGCCGCAGAAGGTATAAACCACGGCGGATTCAGGCACCACGACCTCAGGGAAGACAAAGCGCAGCGATTCAAGAATATACGCTTTCTCTGCAGCCTCGCAGACGACGTTATCGGGATCGTCAACGCGGATATCCGTTGAGCCAGCCAGCACTTTACCCGCCCACGGAAACAGAATGCAGACGCGTCCCTCCTGATTTTCGAAGTAGACCATTTCACCATCCAGCATGCGCAGCAGCTCCGGATGGTCGAGGATCAGATGCGACCCTTTGGTGCCGCCAATCAGTTTCTGTCGGGCGCTTTTGGGCGCAACGTGCTGGTTAAGCTGGTCAATCCATGCGCCGCCGGCATTCACCAGCACATGCGGCTGCAGGCGAAACTGCTCGCCGCTCAGCGTATCTTTCAGCGTAACGGTCTCTCCGTCGCTGCTGATAAGCTGCATATAATTCAGGGCTAGCGCGTCGCTGCAGGCGCGCTCTGCATCCTCCACCAGCTCAAGCCCCAGCCGTTCCGGGGCACTGATCCACGCATCATAGTAGCTGGCGCTGTATTTCACCCATGGCGCAAAGCCTGGCCAGCGATCGCGGGTCGCTGCCTCACTGCGCACCTGATGTTTAGGCATGGAACCATACTGACGCGTATAGAGGTCATACAGGCTGAGGCCGGTTTTGATCAGCAGCGCACCGCGCCGGGCAGGTTTATCACTGAGACGCAGAAACCGTCGGGTGGCGTTGATCATGCCACCGCTGAAATTCTCCACGGGCACCGTGGTCCGCAGAGGAAAGACATAGTGCGACGCGTTCTTCAGCAGCCGGTCGCGCTCGATCACCGACTCTTTCACCAGACCAAACTCACCGGTTTCAAGATAGCGCAGGCCGCCATGGATCATACGCGACAGCGCACCACTTGCCGCCTGACACCAGTCATCGCGCTCTACGATAATCGCCGGGATCCCCTGCAGGGCCAGTTCGCGAAACGTACTGATGCCGTTAATGCCGCCTCCGGCAATCAGGACCGGTGTAATCTGCCGCTGGCGCAGCCTGTCGAGACGCTCATTACGGGTTAATACAGTAGCCATGGCACGCTCCCTGACGGTGAAGGCTTATCCGTCAAAGGTATAGGAGTGTGCAGCCAAAACGGCAAACCCGCTTACTCAGGATGTGACTCTGTTCACTTACACCACCAATGGAGATGTGGGGTGGGCCGGAGGCAGATATACTATGCGCACCGCTTTTGGTTCTGAGGAATAAGGATTATTCATGCGACGCCGCGTTATGGCTCTACTTTTGCTGCTTATCGCCAGCTCCGCTGCTGCCCGGGCGCCGGATGACATTATCGAACCGCTGATGGCCCGCTTTGCGATCCCCGGCATGGCGATCGCCGTGCTGAATAAAGGGCAGACCACCTTTTACAGTTACGGTGTCACTTCAGTGCCGCAGGGAGCGCCTGTAACCTCCCGCACGCTGTTTGAGATTGGCTCGCTCAGCAAAACCTTCACCGCCACGCTTGCCAGCTATGCCGTACAGCAAAACAAAATGCAGCTGCGCGATAGCGCCAGTCAGTGGCTGCCTGCTCTGCAGGGCAGCGCGCTCGATCGCGTGACGCTACTGAACCTGGCAACGCACACCAGCGGCATGCCGCTGTTTGTGCCGGAGGAGGTGACGGATAACGCACAGCTCATGCAGTGGTACAAATCGTGGCAGCCTGAGGCTGAACCGGGAACACAGCGTGTCTATTCAAACCTGGGTATCGGCCTGCTGGGCATGATCGCGGCGAAGAGCCTGAATATGTCATTTATGCGCGCTATGGAATCGATGCTCCTGCCGGCGATGGGGATGCATCATACTTTTCTTCAGGTACCGCCGCGCGCCATGCCGGATTATGCACAGGGATATGATAAACAGAACCGTCCGGTACGCGTGACGCCCGGGCCGCTGGATGCGGAAGCGTATGGGTTAAAATCAACATCAGAAGATCTGATCCGCTGGCTCGGCATTCAGATGGGAGAGGTTAACGTGGTACCGGCCTGGCGACAGGCGGTGGCTGCCACCCATCAGGGCTACTTCCGCACGGCAGCATTCACGCAGGCAATGATGTGGGAATACTACCCGCTGCCGGTCACGCAGCAGCAGCTGGTGGCGGGGAACAGCAGTAAAATCATCCTCAACGGCATGCGCGCTGTGCCGGTTTCACCCTCTGCACCCGTGCCGCTGCGTGCCTGGTACAATAAAACCGGTTCAACCAACGGCTTTTCAGCCTATGCGGTATTTATTCCTTCCCGGAAGCTGGCGCTAATTATGCTGGCCAACAAGTGGATACCCAATGACGATCGTATTATTGCCGCGGAGCAGATTATCCGTGCGCTGGAGGAGTAAGGAGAGACGATGAGTATTCGGGCATTGCGGGCTGAGGATTATGTTGCCTGGCTACGGTTATGGCAGGGCTACCAGCAGTTTTATCAGACAGAGATTGACGAGGCAACGACCGGTGAAACGTTCCGGCGCATGCTCTCCCGCGCAGAACCGATGTATTGTCTGGTGCTGGAGCAGGGGGGCAGCATGGTGGGGCTGGTGCATTTTCTCACGCATCGTTCCACCTGGACGCGCGGTGACTACTGTTATCTTCAGGATCTGTTTGTGGCAGAAACGGCACGCGGCAGCGGAGCGGGTAAGGCACTGGTACTGGCCGTCTATGAGCAGGCCAGGCAGCGCGGCTGTTCACGTGTTTACTGGAACACGCAGGAGGGTAACACCACGGCACGGGCACTATACGATCGGCTGGCAACAAAAACGGAATTTATTCAGTATCGCTATCTGGTAGCACCTTAGTAGTTACAACAAACATTATTGTTTTTGTATTAACACAGTTAACCTCCTCTGCGAAACAAGCCTGACAGAAAAAATAAGCCGCGGGCAGGGCAGCCCGCAGGAACTAAGCTTTTTGTTACCGCGCACTTTCAAATGAAACCTCCTGCCAACTGTGACCGCGTCCGGCTTTCCGCCACAACCGGCTTGCTATACGCCGGTTGCATGTTATGAATGAAACATTATTAAATTTCATTTGAAACCAGAGCAAGAGGTGATTTCTGTGACTACTTTATTGTCTTCAGAGCAGCAGCCCGACGATTTCAGAAAAAGCATTTGTCAAATGAAGCAGCAGCTGCGCCAGCAGATCGGAGATGTGGAGGCGCTCTAGGCACGGGAGAGGGAGAGGGGTTCGAAGACTCATGAAATGAAGATGTACGATAAGAAGCTAATTCATTGTTAATAGTGATTTTTAGATAGCCATAACCTGGCAAAATAAAAACTTAAACTGTTGGTTCCTGATGATGCAATCAAAAAAAGGATCCACACAGGATCCTTTCAACCGCTGCCAACACCCTACCAGCTGCCGTACGGATAGTGTTTTCCTTTTATAAAATCTTTTATGTCAGGATCATAACCATCCGGAATGCTGTAGTTAAAGTCAATCCGCGAAGGTACGCCTCTACAGGCATCCAGTTTATCTCCGGACAACGTGGTTATTTTTACGGGCTCAACCAGCAGGTTGTCGCCTCCCGCGCTGTTCAGAAGCCAGATACGGACTTTACCCTCTGGCGCCAGCCCAAACAGCAAGGTTTTATACCAGCCGGTATTTCCTCTCCGATCTTTGCCGGTTGGTATCGACATTTTTTCCCGCAGGGCTGATGAGAAGGTGAGGCGCGTCTCGTAGGTCTTTTTATCAATGATCGAATCCCAGCAGAACAGCATTAGCGCGGGTGGATGCCGGACCTTGTTGAACTGGATGCCCCCGTCATCCATTCTGCTGTTCCAGGTGTCGACTACATCGGGATCACTCTGCGTACTGTCCAGTGTACGGAAGGTGGATATCACCTTTTCGTTATCAATAATCAGCGCTTTGGTCACGACCGCCGGTAATGCCCTCGGGGTGATAAAAGCAAAACCAACCTCACCATAAGGCATTTTACCGGTGTCTTCCGGCGTCTGCGCTTCGCCTGTCCGGCAGCCGCTGACCATGACTATGACCAGCATCAGCAGGGGAAAAAGTGTTTTCAGCTTCATATCTTTTTCCCGTCCATGCTGTATACAGTGCGTTGCCACTGCTCATCCGGCCGGTTGATAAAGCCAATCATCTCTGAGGGCGATGCGCCCCCGTGAATAAGGCCGTCCGTATTGACCACGATGGCATTCCAGTTCGCCGAGCAGTGAATATACTTCTCTGCAATCACGTCCAGCTCATCCTGGCTGAAAGTTGATGGCGTCTGGCCATTACGGACAGCTTTCCCCATCGCCAGCGCTTTATCCCGGAGGGACGCAAGCTCATCCGGAATAGTGAGTTCTTTGTCTTTACTCAGAATAGAGTCAAACATCACCCCGGCTTCCTGCGCAGCCTCAAGCATCACCCTCAACGCGACGCGGGGCCAATCGTTTCTGACGGTACGCTCACGCAGGGTCAGTGCCGCAAAGCTGCGTTTCTGCACCTGACCATACCGATCCGGAGGCAGCCTGTCGTCATGCCAGGTTTCTGCCGATATTTCATTTGTCCGTAGCAGCGGAGCCAGACAGGGCGATTTATCCAGCGTCTGCAGCTGGGCCACTGCCTGCCGGTAAGCCTGAGTCTTTTCACCGGGCTGACTGTAGGGTACGGTTTCCGTTGCCGGCCGCGTCAGAAAAAGATGTTCCTTCGTGACGGGCAGATAACCGCCGCCAATATCAGAATGCACGCCGGGCAGCGCCAGTTCCGGCCAGGCCGGTTTCACACTGTTCAGTGCAAAGTTAAAGCGGCACTCGTTCGCGGCGGTGATATGAAAAACCTTCTCTGCCACGCCGGGGCGCAGGAGGAGGTTAACGTCACCGGTATCCGCGCTGTGCGGGTTCAGGCCGTTAACCGGTGTGCCAATGGCAGCAACGGTATCGAAAATACCGATGAAGCGGGTTTTACCGGCAGGAGAACCATTGAAGTCCGTGCCGGTTACACCCTGCCGGATGGCACTGATAATGGCCGGGTCTTCAGACTGGATGCGGTTGGCAAAATGACGGGCCGCTGCTGCACCGCGGCTGAAGCCAAAAATATCGAACTGCAGGACCCTGACGATAAGCTTGTTGTCAGCCTGTTGATTACTGACCGCGTCCAGTGCCGCCTGGATACTGTCAGCCAGCATGGAAACCGCTTTGTTCGTTTTGGCAATAACCCCGGTATCAGAGATACCAAACCCCTGGCCCAGCGTGCTGTCAGGTTTTCCCGCGTCGGTGCCGATACCGTCGATATAAACAGCTCGCTGAATATTGGGATTGTCTTCAGCAAAGCGACGGCTGTAGAGCGTACTCAGCCAGTGAATATTGGTGTAGTACCCGGTATAGCTGGTTGCACCGCTGCCCGACACGCCAAAATTGTCACGGGCGCATTTTGCCAGAATGGACTCAGCTTCCGGGTCATCCAGATTGTAATGACCTGCGGTATACGCTTTCATCATATTCTGCGTATTAACGGCATTGTTGCCAGTACCGTCGAAGAATATGCCTATCGTTAGCGCGATCTCCCGTTTCTTTTTCTTCGCCGTCTGCGCATGTTGTTCCGGTTCAGGAGCGACTGACGGGGTCATCACGGCTCTTGCTGCTGAAAGCTGAGGAATCGTACCCGGGGCAATCAGAAAATGGGTCCCCTGTGGGCACCTGCAAAGGATCGCCGCGCCGTCCACTGCGACAGCGGCGCTGTTTGAGTGCCGGTGATCGCCGTCCACAATGATCCCCACTTCTCCGCACTTCGGACAGGGCGTGGTCTTATCGCCAATATAGAGCTTCAGCAGCCCCATGACCGACATACCTGGGCGGGCCGCGATACAGTGAGCTCCCGTGGAAGTCATGTCTCCATGCAGCCCGACGTTTTTACCGTGAATGATACAGCCTCTTCGGATCATCGGCTCAGCCCTCTGCCGGTGACTATCCGGGCAGTGGTGCCGGGGGAACGCGCCAGTGAGGCGGCTAATTCCGGAGTTAGTTCGTTGATATATTGCTGTTCCATGTCAAATCCCTCTTTTTCCTGTGGGTTAAGTGTCTATAGTAATCAGACGGTAGCTCTTAACCAAAATTTAATGTCGGTGTCAGACGGCTGAATTGCCTTTTTGTCCTCAATAATTTTATAAACGGTGGTGCGAGCAATTTGCTATGGGCAGCGAGGTGAGACCAGAAAGCGCTATCGTGAAGGGCAATAAAATTAACCGGGTGCACCGGGCTCAGGCACTGACGGATTAGTGCTGTGGAACACGCTTTATATGCAGGAAGCACTCAGCTGGATGCGCAATAATGGAGAAGAAACCGGGTAAGAGAATATCACCTGGTTACCCCACTGATGCACGGACATATCAATATGCCGGGCTTTACTGATTAACCACAGGACATTATGAACGCACGCCATCAGTCAATTATTGAGCTGCTCAGTGAGCGCGGCAGCGTCAGCGTCAGCGAACTGGCGCTGACCACCGGCGTCTCTGAAGTTACGATGCGCCAGGATCTTAACCAGCTGGAAAAAGAGGGGCTGCTGCGCCGGGTGCATGGCTCCGCCGTTGCTGCCGGCGGTGACGACGTGGGCGTCCGGATGCAAACCCGCTTTGCCGTAAAAAAAAGCCTGGCTGATTATGCAGCCTCCCTGGTGAATGAAGGCGAAACGGTGTTTATAGAGGGCGGCAGTACCAATGCGCTGCTGGCACAGGCGCTGAGCGAGCGCCATGACGTCACGCTTGTCACGGTAAGTCACTATATTGCCGGCCTGCTGCGAGAAAAGGGCGGCGACGTGATCATTCTTGGTGGCCTGTTTCAGAAAAGCAGCGAATCCGTGGTCGGTCCGCTGACCCGTCTCTGCATTCAGCAGCTCAACTTTCACAAAGTTTTTATCGGCATTGATGGCTGGGATCGCGCTACCGGCTTTACCGGACGCAACATGCTGCGCTGCGATGTCGTCCACGCGCTGCTGGAAAAGCCCACGCATACCATTGCACTGACCGACTCCTCTAAATTTGGTCAGATCCATCCTTATGCGCTGGCACCGCACCAGCCATTCAGGCAGCTGATAACCGACAGCGAACTTGATCCGGCCGCGCAGGCGCTGCTGGCGGCTCAGGGAACGGAGGTCACACGCATTTAGTCCGGCAGTGCAGAGTGCTATTTTGCTGACCGGTCGCCCTTTATGTCAGCAGTGCCTGTGCCGTTATCTCATCGGTAATCAGCCCGGAGAGCTGGCCGCTGCTCAGTACGGCCCGAAGGGCGGCTACTTTACTCAGGCCGCCGGTCAGCGCCACAATTTCACTGCTATTCTGGCTGAGCGGCACGGAAAGCGTACGGGCCGTCAGCGAATTGTGGATCAGCGTGCCGTCAGCGGCAAAGAAGTGGCCCAGCAGCTCGCCCACGGCACCGGCTGCAGAGAGGGCGTTGATCTCCGCTTCTTCGAGCATACCCGCTTCAACCAGCTGGGCCGCCGGCTCAACCGTGCCGATCCCGACCAGCTTGACCTCACTGCGCGCGGCCATATCAAAAATCTCGCTGACGCCGCGCTGCGCCAGCAGCACATCGCGATCCTCTTCAGTATTCGCAAAAAACGGCACCGGCATCATATAAGCCTGCGCGCCGGTTTTAGCGGCGATTCGGTGCATGACATCATGCGGGTTCAGCGCATAGTTACGCGTCAGGCAGCCCAGCAGCGACACAAAACGCGCCTGTGGCGCCTCAAGGCGCGCCAGCTGATGGATCGCCGCTGACAGGGTACGACCATGCCCCAGCCCGAGCGTAATAGAGGGCGCGTTAAGCAGAAGCTGGCGCAGATAATTTGCGCCAGCCATCCCCAGCGCCCGCACCGGCAATCCTGTTTCGCCCAGGTCGGGCGCGACCTGACAAAACCGCAGACCAAAGTGCTGACGCAGCTTATCCTCCAGCGCCACGCAGTCGAGAATATCGCCATCAATAGTGATTTTCACGGCGCCTTCCGCCACCATGCGCGCAATCAGGCGGTGCGTTTTTACCGAGGGCAGCCCCAGTCGTTTGGCGACCTCAGCCTGAGTCAGACCGCCTACGTAGTGCAGCCAGGCCGCACGCAGCGCCAGAGAGTCATCGCGGTCGGCAGAAGCAGGTGCGGATTTCATGTCTTTTTCCATTCAGAGTAGAAGACGACGCGGGTTCCGGCCCGCGCGTTTAGCGTTGCTGTCCGGCAGGGCGGTGCGTCGCCAGGTGCAGGTCCGCTACGCCGGTCTCAATATGGCTGGCCCAGAACGCCACACTTTCTGCAATCTCCGCCACAGCGCGGCTGTCGGTGGGTTCGCGCTCTTTGAAACTCAGCTCCAGGCAGATTTCATTATCCTGTGCGCCGCCACGCGCCAGCGCGTCCAGCAGCGGCTGCGGCTGAATACGGCCGCCGCTATTGTACTGCATTGTAAACGGACGATGCCCGCCTTTATCCATCATGCTCTGCTTGATATGAATGATCGGTGAACAGCGCGGCACCGCTTCCGCCCAGGCGTAAGGATCGTAATCACGCGGGTCGGCAGAGGTCACATCACCGTGATCGATATCCGCCATCATCCACATCGGCAGGGCAAAATCGCGCTGGCTCAGGCGTTGCTGCAGGGCCAGCGCGGCAGGGATGGTTTCGCCAAACTCGCGCGCCACGCTCATCGGTTCCCAGAAAAGATATGTCAGTCCCGCCGCGCGCGCATGTTCAGCGACCTCCTGCCAGCAGTCAGTGGCGATATCGATAAGCGTTTCACGGCGCTCTGCGTCCCGGAAATCCTGCTGCGTAAAAATGGCAAACTGCGACCCTATGGCAACACCGCCAAGTTCAGCAGTGATATCCGCAAAGGTTTTAAACCAGTCAATATAGTAGCGGCGCACCGCGGCATCGGGATGACCAAAGTGGTTCAGTCGTCCGTAGGGGCCGGTCATACCGGAGGTAACGCGTACGCCGGTGGTACGCAGCGCCTGCTGCATGCGACGCGTCATTGCGGTTATCGTGGCGGCAGGCCAGCCCGGATTAATAAACTCATGCGTCAGCTGCAGGTCACGAATGCGGATTTGCTCCGCCACCGTGGTAATTAAATCGTGCGGATCGGCAAAGCGGTTGACCAGCGGATTCGTATTAAGCGAAAGGGTAAGGGCCATATCAGTTCTCCTGTCCGGCACGGGCGCGCAGCGGGATCACGCGCGCGGAAGCCGCTTCAAACCAGGTGATGAACGCGTCGCGCTGCGCCGGGGTAAGGTGCAGCTGATGCTTGGTGCGCCGCCACAGAATATCCTCCGCCTGCTGCGCCCACTCGTGGTCAGCCAGATAGCGTGCTTCGGCCTCATACAGCAGCCCGCCAAAATGACGCCCCAGATCGCTCAGCGCCGTTGCGTCTGCCAGCAGCTGCGCGATGCGCGTCCCATACAGGCGGGCGTAGTGTTTACGCAGCGGCTGCGGCAGCCACGGCCAGCGCGCTTTGCACTGCTCAAGAAAGGTTTCAAAGTCGGCGTCAGCCATATCGCCCCCCGGCAGCGTGGCCGCGCGCGTCCAGTCAGGGCCCATTTGCGGAAAGAAGGGAGCGAGCTTCTGCAGGGCGTGCTCTGCCAGCTTGCGGAACGTGGTGATCTTCCCGCCGAAAACGTGCAGCAGCGGCGCATCCTGCTGGTTATCGAGGTCAAACACATAGTCGCGCGTCACCGCAGAGGGGTTGCCTTTGCCGTCGTCAAACAGCGGGCGCACGCCGGAGAAACGCGTAATGACGTCAGCCGGGCGCAGCTTCACTTTGAAGTAGCGGTTGACCACATCCAGCAGATACTGCTGTTCATTATCATCGGCGGTCACCGCTTCCGCTTTGCCTTCCCACGGGATATCTGTTGTGCCAATCAGCGCTTTATCGCCTTCATACGGATTGATGAAAATCACACGCTTATCGGTGTTTTGCACCAGATACGCCTGCTGACCTTCCCAGAATTTTGGCACAATAAGGTGTGAACCTTTTACCAGCCGCACCCGGCGCTGGCTGTGGCTCTGCGTCACATCGCTGACAATATCCAGCACCCAGGGTCCCGCCGCGTTGACGATTGCCCGGGCAAACAGCGTTCGGCGCTCACCGCTGCTGATATCTTCAAGGGTGATTTGCCATTTGCCGGCCAGGCGCTGTGCGGCAACGCAGCGCGTGCGCGGCAGAATGGTTGCGCCGCGTTCAGCGGCATCAAGCGCATTCAGCACCACCAGCCGGGCGTCATCCACCCAGCAGTCGGAGTACTCAAACCCTTTTTTATAGCTGTCGAGCAGCGGAGCGCCCTCGGGATCGCGCATCAGATCCAGTGTGCGGGTACCGGGCAACTTCTTCCGTCCGCCCAGATGGTCATAAAAGAACAGGCCAAGCCGTACCAGCCAGGCAGGGCGATCGGAGGGGCTGTGCGGCAGCACAAAGCGCATCGGCCAGATAATATGCGGCGCGGCGTTCAGCAGCACTTCACGCTCTATCAGCGCCTCGCGCACCAGCCGGAACTCATAATACTCCAGGTAGCGCAGGCCGCCGTGCACCAGCTTGCCGGAGCGGGAGGAGGTGCCCTGCGCCAGATCGTCTTTTTCACACATCGCCACCGACAGGCCCCGGCCCGCGGCGTCACGCGCGATGCCGGCGCCGTTAATGCCACCGCCAATAACAAACAGATCCAGCATAGTGTCACTCATGATTAACTCCGTTACAGGTATTCAGCGCCTGCCAGCAGGCCGGCAGATCGCTGCGGATCTGCTGATAGTGAGGGAACAGCGCGTCATAGCGCTGCATCAGATCGGGATCCGGCGTTTCCGGTGCGCCAAGCAGCGGGCGGACCCAGGTTTCGGCACAGGCGGCCATAGAAGAGAACGCGCCCACCGCCACCGCAGCCATCATTGCCGCGCCGGCCGCACCCGCTTCTTCACGCTGGTTGATACGCACCGGGGCACCGATAGCCGCCGCGAGGATCTGCCGCAGCGGCGCTGAACGCACCGCGCCGCCGGTCAGACGGATTTCACCGGGTCGATCCTGTCCCATCGCCTGGTAGCAGTCGCGCGCCGCCATACCAATGCCTTCAACCACGCCGCGCACCATGTCGGCAAAGGTGTGCTGATAATGCAGACCGGTAAAACCGGCACGCGCGCTGGCGTTCACGAAAGGACCGCGTTCGCCCGCCAGTGAAATATAGGGGTGAAACAGCAGCGTGCCGGGTGTGGTGCGCGTCAGCCAGGCGTCAATCTGTGCCACCAGCCGGGCGTGGTCGGTTTCGCAGCCAAAACTCTGCAACAGCTCGCTGGCGACATTCAGCAGCCAGTCAAGATTCAGCGTGGAGGCCATATTGGTCTGAACCTGCGTAACATAACCGGGCCACGGCAGGGGGATCACGTAGCCGGTCTGCGCCGGATTGAGCCAGACATCATCAACAGCAACGCTGCGCAGATGGACGCCGGTTGAGCCTACAATCGAACAGGCCGTATTGGCCTCGCCGGTATGTACGCCAGCGCCCAGCGCCGTCATCGCCATATCCACATAGCCCAGCACTACCGGCGTACCGGCACGCAGACCTGTCAGCGTCGCCGCCTCGCGCGTCAGGGGGTGGGTGATCTCTGTGCCCTCAACGATCTCCGGCAGCAGATGCCGCCGGTGCGTCAGCCCCAGCGCGTCAATTACGGTGTCGTCATAGCCGGCATGACGAAAGTTGCCAAAGGTAAAACTCGCTTCAGACGGGTCGGTGGCGCGCACGCCGGTCAGGTTGAGATAGAGCCAGTCTTTGCAGTGCAGCGCGACGTCGGCTTTTGCCAGCAGGTCAGGAAAGTGTCTGTCCATGTGTGCCAGCTGCGCGCCCTGCTGGCAGGTATTCAGTCCGGTGCCGGTGGCGCTGAACCGTGCCTGCGCCAGCGGATGCTGATTCAGCGTTGCCACAGTTGAAGCGGCGCGGGCGTCGAGCCAGATCCAGGCGTCACCTACTGGCCGATCCTCCGCGTCCACCAGCCAGCTGCCGTCACCCTGTGCCGTTACCGCTAACGCCGCCACGCGGGCTGGCAGATTGTCGATACGATCGCTGAGCTGACGCAGGGCGCTGGCCGCATCCTGCCAGGTTTGTGACATCGACTGCTGCGCCGCGCCGCCTGCTGCGCGATAATAGCGGTTACGCACCGACGCGCATGCCAGCTGTTTGCCGGTCAAATCAAAGGCCACAGCCTTGACCACCGAGGTGCCTGAATCCAGGCCCACAATGATATCGCCACTCTCCACCGACACCTCCACATAGTGTGTGCTGCGGGCTGCCTGCTATCCCGCCATCTGCCGTGTTAACGGCGTGTGATTATTATGCTGCTGTTAGTGATACTTCTTTTCTCACTTAGATAACATATCTTTCGTATTAAATTTCAGTTTAAGTAAAATATTTCAATCGACTTAGCGAGCAGGATCACGAAATCAGCCTGTCTCTGCGCAGCCGTCTGGCCGCGTGCAGGCTGATATGCCGCTAACATAAGGGAATTTAAACCTTTGTAGTGGATGCTATCCAAACAGCGATCCAGATCGCTCTCCTGAAAAAATCGCCGCCTGGCTGTTGACATTTTAGTCACAACAGCACAATTCTCATCACATTAGTTATCACATATATAACACAGTCCGCGTTAATTCCGGGCCGTTAACCCGATGAGGTGTCGTTATGTCTGATGTTTCTGTGCTCGCACACCAGCTTGACCGGCAGCGCAGGCGTCGTCTGCTGCTGACCGCCGTGCTGAGCTGCGCCGTCGTGGCAGCGATTGCCCTGGATACCCACGTTGTCAGAACAGATACTGCCGGGAGCGCGCAGCAGGGCTTTTCACCAGACAGCTGGGCTGAGCAGCACTTTCCTGAGGTGAAGCAGAGCGTGGAGCGTCGTGCCGTTGATGCACAAACGCTGGCAGCCGCGCTGCAGGCAAATCAGCAGGCTGCTGCCGCGCAGTATGGTGTGGGTTCGCCGCTGCCGGTGATCCCGGTCAGGCTGCAGGGCGTGGTGCTGCCTGGAGAGAAAGGTATTTTTCCGCTGCAGATCGCCGGCGTGCCGCAGAGCCTGAAAGTGCGGCTCCAGACCGGTCCAGCCCTGAGCGGAACCGATCTGCGCGACGCCAGCGGCACCATTCAGTTCGGGGACTTCACTAACCAGATTGAGTATCAGAACGCCGGTGCGGCGCTGAACCGCGCCATGAAAAACAGCGTCCTGGAGAAACTTGACCGCGACACGCTGCCGGGTAAGACCGTCCAGGTCACCGGCGTGTTTCGCCTGCTTAATGCCGGTAACTGGCTGATCACACCGGTAAGCCTGGAGGTTAAATGAAAGCCTTTCCTGTTAATCCGGCGCTGTTAAAAGGGGAAGTGGTGCTGCAGGCGTGTAACGTCAGCAAGGTATATGGCTCCACGCATGCGCTGAAGGGGGTGAACTTTGAGATACGCCGTGGCGAAGTCACCACGCTGTTTGGTGAAAACGGCGCCGGCAAATCGACCTTAATGAAAATTTTATCCGGCGTGATTACGCCAACATCCGGGGAAATTCTGCTTAACGGCGAAAGTAAACTGTTTCACTCCGCCACCGAGGCGCGCAGCTGCGGGATCTCGATTATTCATCAGGAGCTGAACCTCGCGCCCAACATGAATGTCCGTGACAACATCTTTATGGGCCGCGAAATCATGGGTGCTACCGGCGTCGACTACGACGAAGAGGCGCGGCTGACCCGGCATCTGATGGCCGCGCTGGAAGAGGATATCGATCCGCTGACGCCGGTAGAGAACCTGCGACTCGGTCAGCAGCAGATTGTGGAAATTGCCCGGGCGCTGTCGGTCAACTCACAGATCCTGATCATGGATGAACCCACCTCGGCCCTGAGCGCCGCCGAAGTCAGCGTGCTGTTTCAGGTGATCCGCGATCTCACCAGCCAGGGCGTTGCCATCGTCTATATCTCACACCATCTGGAAGAAGCGCTGGAGATCACCGACCGCGCTGTCGTGCTGCGTGACGGCGTGATGACTGCCTGGGCAGAGCGCAGCGATATCGACCTCGAATGGATTGTGCGCAACATGGTGGGTGAACATTTCGATCTCGGCTCTCCGCCGCAGGGTTACGACTTTGGCCCGCCTGCGCTGACGGTTGAGAACCTGACGGTGAAGAGTAAAACCGGCATCCGTCTGGTGGATAACCTTTCACTGACCGTAAAGGCAGGCGAAATCGTCTGTATCTATGGCCTGATGGGAGCAGGGCGCACGGAACTGCTGGAGTGCGTTGCCGGACGCATCGCGCAGAGCAGCGGCGGAATACGCCTGCAGGAGACGGAGGTCAGCCGCCTGTCTCTGGCGCAGCGTATCGCTATCGGGCTGGCGCTGGTGCCGGAAGATCGGCAGCGTGACGGACTGGTACAGACCATGAGCGTAGGGGAGAACCTGTCGCTCGCAAGCATCGGTGAGTTTGTCCGCGGGCTGATGCTCTCAGGCCGCCGCGAGAAGCAGCTGGTCAGTGACACCATCCGCAACGTCACGGTGAAAACCGCAGGCGGTGATGCAGCGATTGGGTCGCTCTCTGGCGGTAATCAGCAGAAAGTGGTGATTGGCAAAATGCTGGCAACGCGGCCCAACGTGCTGCTGCTGGATGAGCCAAGCCGCGGCATCGATATTGGTGCCAAAGCAGAAGTGTTTCGCCTGCTGGCAGAGAGTGCGAAGCAGGGGCTGGCGGTGGTTTATACTACCTCCGAGGTCGGTGAATGTCTCAGTATTGCTCACCGCATTGTGGTGATGAGCAAAGGACGTATCTCCGCCATTTTCGACGCCAGCGTGAGTAAAGAGCGCATTATGGCGGCGTCAGGTGAAGCACTGGTGGCATAACATGAAAAACGGAGTGAAAAGTATGACCGATCAAACGCAAACGCTGGCCACATCGCCCGCGGCGAACGCCGCCCGCAGTACAAAACACCTGAACCTGGCACGTCTGCTGCTGGAAGGACGCGCCTTTATTGCGCTGCTGGTGATTATCGCGACGTTTTCGTTTCTGTCGCCCAATTATTTCAGCGGGGCGAATTTTCTGACAATGGCCTCACACGTTGCGATCTTCGGACTGCCCGCCATCGGCATGCTGCTGGTGATCCTGAATGGCGGCATCGATCTCTCTGTAGGCTCTACGCTGGGGCTGGCCGGCGTGATGGCAGGCTTTATGATGCAGGGCATCAGCCTTGAGGCGCTCGGCGTGGTGCTCTATCTGCCGGTGTGGGCCGTGGCGCTCCTCACGCTGGTAGTGGGCGCACTGGTAGGTCTGGTGAATGGTGTGCTGATTGCTGTCTGCCGCGTACCCGCCTTTGTCGCCACGCTTGGCACCATGTATGTGGCGCGCGGCATTGCGCTGCTGATGACCAACGGTCTGACGTATAACAAGCTTTCCGGGAGTGAAACCCTGGGCAATACCGGCTTTGACTGGCTCGGGTTTAACCGGCTGTTCAACATTCCGGTTGGCGTGCTGGTGCTCGGCGCGGTGGCGCTGGCGTGTGGCTTTCTGCTGAGCCGTACTGCATTTGGCCGCTGGCTTTATGCGTCAGGCGGCAATGAACGTGCGGCCGATCTCTCCGGCGTGCCGGTCAAACGCGTGAAAATCAGCGTGTACGTGCTGTCAGGCATCTGTGCTGCGATGGCGGGGCTGGTGCTCTCTTCGCAGCTGACCTCTGCCGGGCCGACGGCAGGCACCACCTATGAGCTGACGGCGATTGCAGCCGTGGTGATTGGGGGCGCGGCCCTGACCGGCGGACGCGGTAACGTGCGCGGTACGCTGCTGGGAGCATTTGTAATCGGTTTTCTCTCTGATGGACTGGTGATTATCGGCGTTTCTGCTTACTGGCAGACGGTGTTTACCGGGGCCGTAATTGTACTGGCCGTATTACTTAATACGCTGCAGTACGGGCGACGCAGTCGCTGAATCGCGTGCGCCGCTGCGGTGCGCGTTTATCCGTAAAAAAACCTGTACCCTGATAATAACGGAGTCACTATGTTTACCAAACGTCTTATTATTGCCGCTACCGTCGCCATCAGCACCTTCGCTGCACCAGGCTGGGCCGATAAGGGCCTGATGACCATTATCGTCAATGACCCCTCTAACCCTTACTGGCTGACAGAAGGCCAGGTCGCACAGAAGGCGGCTGAAAAACTCGGCTACAGCGCCAAAGTCAGCGCCCACAAAGGCGATACCAACACGGAAAGCCAGCTGATTGATACCGCCATTACTAATAAGTCAAAAGCGATCATTCTCGATCCGGCTAACGCCGATGGGTCAATTGGCTCAGTGAAAAAGGCGATTGCCGCCAATATTCCGGTGTTTGTGATCAACGCAGAGCTGAATCAGAGCGGGCTGGCTAAAGCGCAGCTGGTCTCGAACAATGCGCAGGGCGCCGCCACCGGTGCCATGGAGTGGGTGAAGCAGGTGGGTGACAGCGGTAACTATGTTGAGCTGGTAGGGCCACCCTCTGATAACAATGCGGCAACCCGCGCCAACGGGTTTGATACCGTACTGTCGCAATATCCCGATCTGAAAAAGGCGGGGCAGGAAGTGGCGAACTGGGATCGCACCCAGGGCTTTAATAAAATGCAGTCGCTGCTGCAGGCTAATCCGGATATCAAAGGCGTGATCAGCGGCAACGATGAGATGGCGCTGGGGGCCATTGCGGCACTGAAGCAGGCCGGAAAACTGGGTCAGATCAAAGTCGGGGGCTTTGACGGCACGCCGGACGCGGTCGATGCGGTGAAGGCCGGCACGCTGGCTTATACCGTTATGCAGCCGGTAGCGCTGTTTGCACAGAAGGCGATTGAGCAGGCAGATACCTTCCTGAAAACCGGTAAAACCGGCGCGCCGGCTGAAAAACAGCTGTTTGACTGTGTGCTGATCACCAAAGAGAACGCCGGTAACTTTATTTCACCGTTTGTGCTTAAACAGTAATCGCAGACGCCCCGGTCAGCAGCAGATGGCCGGGGCACACGACGTTAGTTATTTGCATTAACGGGTTTAACGCGCTGTAATTACAACTAATCCTGCATTTTACTCCTCTCCGGAATCTATATGGCGCATAACCCACACGACACGCTGCCCGGTGTTTTCACGGCTGACACGCTGCCCGGCGACAGCCGCCAGGCACGCCAGCAGGCGCGCCGCCAGCTGATCGCAGAAGCGGTCATGGCCGAGGGCGCTGTACGCATCGAGGATCTGACCGGGCGGTTTGGTATCAGCCTGATGACCGCACACCGTGATATTGATGAGATGGTCGAGCGCGGCCTGCTGCATAAGTCGCGCGGGGTGGTGTCAGCTACGTCAACCAGCCTCGTGGAATCAAGCGACATCTATCGCGCCACGCGTCAGCTGGAAGAGAAACAGGCGATTGCAGAAGTTGCGGCCAGCTACCTGGAGCCGGGGCAGGCGCTCTTTATGGATGATTCCACCACGGTGTTTCAGCTGGTGCGGCAGCTTTACGCGAAAGCGCCGCTGACAGTGATCACTAACTCCCTGACCTTAATGAACGAGCTGCGCAACGGACGGGATATCACCCTGATGGGGCTGGGCGGGCAGTATCACCCCTGGTGTAATGCTTTTATGGGACGCATGACGCGCGAAGAGATTGCGTCACTGCGCGCGGATATCTTTTTTGTCAGCATGTCAGCGATTGTCGATGACGCGGTGTTTCATCAGTCAGCAGAGACGGTAGAGACCAAGCGCGCTATGTTTGAATCGGCGCAGAAGCGTATTTTGCTGATGGATCACACCAAGTTTGGCCGGCGCGCGCTGCATCGCTTTGCCGATCTGCGCGAGTTTGACGTGGTGATCGTGAATCAGGGCACGCCGCTGCCGCTGCTGCGCCGCATGCAGGATAACGGTGTTAACGTGGTGGTCGCCCCGGTCAAGCGCACCGCTGGCAGCCCGGAATAACGCTGGCTCATTTAACATAAGACTAAAGCCATCTCGTCTGCCAGCGCCTCCAGCGCCATTATCAGCTCAGCGGAGCGGGAGGCCGGACAGGAAAGTGCTGCGGGCTCCAGCGCGCCTGCGGGTAAACGGTCGCCGAACAGCATGACAGCCAGGCCACCGTGCTGGCGCGAGGCCCAGCAAATCCCCTGTGCCTGCGGGCAGGCGTGGTAGAGCTGGCCCGCCCAGCGCTGCGTCAGCGGATAAGCGCTGGCACCGCAATGAAGCAACTCTGCTGGTGTGGTGCCCAGCCGTTTTAACAGGCGCGGATTGAGATCGATAAGTGCCAGCGGGGTATGCGGCAGCAGACGGCTATGCATTAGCGGTTCCAGTCGCGTGCAATCAACCGGATAGCCGGCACAGCGCAACGGCAGATCGCGTAACAGTGTCTCCATCAGCGCAACGGCAACACTCTCTCCTGCATAGAGCGTCGGCACGGCAGTGCCATCAACGTTAAACAGCGGACTAAAGCGGGCCTGACCCACGCCGGGATTAAACTGCGCAGCGCCAAATACTGCAGCATGAATACGATCCAGCGGCTGAGCAACGGGCCACGACGTCAGACGCAGCGCGCCCGCAGGGATAGCAAAAGGAATAGCATCAGGCGGGAAGGGCTCCTCAGCCATTTATTGCGCCTTCTGTTTCCGCCTCAGCCGCTTTCAGCACGGCTGCCGGGCGAGACGCCAGCAGGTCGCACGGTCGTTTATCATCCAGCCAGCTATTGGGCGCCTGAAACCAGAACGCCAGCGTCCACGGCGATTTTGTATCGGCAAAGCGTTCAAGGAGTGTTTTCATCACCGGCAGCGGCTCGCCGCCTGCATCCAGCGCCCAGGCAGGGAAATAGTCGCGGCCCGCTTCGGTAATCGCAAAGATTTTACCCGCTTTTTTCCAGCGGTTAGCCTGCGCAGCAGGGTTGCGCGTTGCCGCGTTACCCCTGCGTAAGCCGCTGATTTCGCGGGCGGTCAGCCATTCTCCGCCGGAAAAAAGGGTCTGGCGCAGCTGTTCACGCCGCGCGATATTGCGCGCCGCAAAAGCGGTGTGGTCCGCTGCGGAATCGGGCAACGCCGGGGCTGTACGCGCTTTCAGACCGGCCAGCGTCGCGACGGCGCTCTCTACGGCAATCAGCAGTTCAGGTAACACGCTATTGCGCGGCAGGCGAACCACCAGATATTCACTCGCTTCATCGCACGGGATATCCTCAAGCGCAATCGCTGTAGCGGGCAGGGTGTTCATTACCTCATCCACGGAGAACAGGGTAAAACGCCGATGATCCTGACGGGAAGCGCGACGCATTTTCATAGTCTCTCCGGTTACTGGTTAATGTCAGAACATTTTCTGTTCATAATTATACCACATATCACTAATATCATGCATATCACGTTACCCTGCGGCTGTTCTGTTAGCTTTTCTGTACAGAAAACCAGCTATAACAGCTATCAGCCAGCTTTTTACCCGCGCGGATTGCGTAACGCTCGACATACCGGAACAGCAGTGCGGCCAGCGCAATACTGCCGCTTACCGACAGCGCAAAAACCAGCAGCTTTGTGCCGGCGCTGGCGTCAGCCGGCAGCTGGTTGAGCAGCACGCGGCGCAGCGGATAGTGCACCAGATAAAGGGAATAAGAGATATTACCGAGGAAATTCAGCACCGGCTGCGGCGCTGACTGCCGCCCGTCGCTGAGCAGAATAACGCAGGTCATGATAATGGCAGCCAGCCAGTAGCCACCATGCAGGCCAAATGGCTGCGGGCCTGTCAGCAACGCGACACCTGCAGCGGCAGCGAGTATCAGCCAGACAACGCGGCGTCCGCAGGTGCGCAGCGCCGGCATGTTGCCGCTGACAACCAGTTCGGCCAGCAGCATGCCGGTAATGAACTCAAACACAATGGTATTACTGATAAGTTTGATCCACGCCTGCCACCAGGCATTTACCGCCAGGTCCGGAGACGCCTGTGAGGAGAGGGTAACGGTGCCATTGTAAGCCAGCTGAAAACCGACGGAGGCAACGATAAACATCAGGCTGCAAACCAGACTGCGCTGACGATAGCTGATACACATCGCCAGCGTGAACAGCGTATAGAACAGGACTTCATAGGTCAGCGTCCACGGCGGTCCCAGCGCGCTATAACCAAATACCGGTCCGGTGCTGCTGTAATCCTGCAGGCAAAAGTAGAGCACGCAGCCCATCTGCTGGAATCCGCGTTCGTTATACACCAGCGTCCACGCCGCCAGCCAGACAAGAAAAAACACCGGCCAGATGCGAAAGAAACGCTTAATCAGAAAAGGCAGCGGCCGTTCAGCGGATTGGGCCGTGATAAACGTCATGATAAAGCCGCTGATGATAAAGAAGATATCAACGCCCAGCGCGCCCGGAATATGCGCCGCCATACCATCCGGTAACAGCAAAGCGTTATGCGCAACAACAACCAGCAGCGCGGCCAGCCCACGCAGATACTGAACAGAAAGGATCTTCATTTAACACATCCTGTGGCCGATCGGGTGGTCCGGAGGTACTTTGCCAGAAAGTACCACGATAAAAGATGATGCATGAATACATGCTAATTGAATCCCGCCGGGCGGTCGCCGGATTTATGCGTGAGCCGGGGTCGGGCGCAGGTTCTTTCACCAGGGGCGTGCGAACGTTCACCAGGGGCGCATTAATGCGCCCCCTACAAAATTCGCCGGAGCATCAGTAATGGTGTCCGGATAGCACGTCATCAATTCAATGCGCGCCCATAAAACCCGCAGGGGCATCATTAATGGCGCCCGAATGGCACGTCATCAATTCAATGCACGCCCATAAAACCCGCAGGGGCATCCTTGATGGCGTTCGAATGGCACGTCATCATTCAATGCACGCCCATAAAACCCGTAGGGGCACCATTTATGGCGCCCGGGTACATGCGGCCGATTCTGTATAAATGTCTATTCTGCGATATATTACCGGGTGCTACCTGAGTGCACATAATGTATATTATGTTAAATAAGAGAGCACATTCACGATGGCGCTCAGGCCTCAGACATTTGTCAGCCCGTTTTCTCTGTCACCCGCCTCACCTCTTCCGTTCAGCCTGTTATCCTCCTGCCGTCTCAGCGTGACGACTTTTTCTGCTGCAGTCGTCGCTGCTTATCCTGCCGGATACGCTCCACATACTTTTTCATGTCCGCTGCTTTAACCGGTAACTCTTTCTGCCAGAATGCTGCCGGCACATAATAACTCTCCGGCTCTGCGGCAAATATCGCGATCAGCTGTTCAAAGATGCGGTACAGCGCAATATCATGACTGACCTGTGCACGTACCACATCTTCCTGCATGGCAAACGCATACAGCGCATCAGCATAACGCTTCATCGCTCTGAAGCTCACGGGCTGCGCGGCGGTCACCTCATCAGGCGCGCTAACCGCATCAAACTTCTCCAGCAGAAAATAGACGCACGGCAGCATCATGGCGTTAATACGGGCCACCTCAATCAGCGGATCGCGTCGCAGCGTCTGCAGATTGCTGAACCTGGAGCGCAGACAGGCCAGCGGATTAATCACCCTGACCTGCTCGTGATACTCAGGCTCATCCGGATGTTCCTGACTGACATAAAAAGGTTCGGTATTGAGCAGCAGATTCTCACCGGCGAAGTCCTGCCAGGTAAAACCGGAAGGAAAATCGATGACGTCCACCGTATTGGCATGTGCCGGCTGCGCCGGGTCGGCAAAAAATCGTCCTTTTACCGCTTTTATCGTGCGGGTCGCCTCATCAATCAGGAGAAAGCGCGCCAGTGATGGCGGCTGACCGGCATCGTTCAGGTTTGCGTCAACGCCTAATGCGCGGGCAATGGCCGTAATATCATGTCGCCGGGCGGCATAATCCACGTCCACTGAGGTAATCAGACGCGCATCGGGCAACGCATTACGGTACAGCTGATAATAATAAGAGACCCAGTACTGCACCGCCTGACCGCCAATGGTGATCACCGGATCCCTGAACAGATGCGCCCGGGCAATCAGCTGTTTGTTCAGCAGATAAGCCTGTTCATAAGGCGGAATAACCGGATAGTCAGACATAAAAAAACCCTCATCAGCGAGGGCTTATTTTGCATCACCATAGCGAATCAGGTAAAGCTTACGTGATGTTTTGGCTGCAGTTTACACGATTTGCTCTGCGGCGATTTGACCGCTGGCTGATAGCCCGCATCTCCGCGTAACACCGCCAGGGCCTGAGCGTCATACTGCTTGTGTTGCGCTTTTTTCAGCTGTGCTGGCGACATGGTATAGGACCTTTTTCCGGGTTAAGCCGTAAATTTACGCTATCCCGCCGCAGGCTGCCACTTTTTTACGCGGTTCTAAGCGACTTCTGCTGACGTGTCGATCAACGCCTGAAGGCGCTGGCGATAAGCGGTGTCAAACTGCGCCGGCACGCGCCGGATATAATCAAAAGCGTGTTCAGCCGCTTCACCCTTCAGGCTGGCGAGATGCGCAAGCGCCTCGTCACAGCTGGGGATCAAGCCCTCCTGATGCTGATAGCGCGGCGGCAGCGCGGTCCAGATTACCGCATCAAGGCGACGATCCTGCGCCCAGGCGCTGAGCATCCCTGGCGTACTCTGCGGATGAAGCAGTATGCCCACACCATCTTCGCGCTCATCGGGAATCGCTTCACGGAGGCGCAGTGCCGCTATGGCTTCCGGCAGCGAAACGTCTGCCAGCCCGGCCCAGTAGACGTTTACCGGCGCCGCGTTCATACAAAGCGCCGTGGCCAGCTCTCCTCCATCGCCAATGCGGCAAAACTCCACCGGCAGCGCCGGACCATCCGCATGCCACTCGCCGGCAACCGGCAGTTCGCCGGGTTTCCAGATCAGCGACCCCCAGGCTAAACAGGCTATTTTCACCGCTGTCTCCCTATTGATGATGTTAATTAATGCGCGATCACTTAAAGGTAGCGCAGTTCGCCGTTCCCGCTACGCCCGGTGCAAATCCCCTGCGGCTTTCACACTTTTCCTGTTAGTTTTCTCTATTTCGGGCGCGCTGTGCCACACTTGCAATACCGTCTATTGGTAAGGAAAACTGATGCGTTACTCACTTATTGCCCTGGTCTGCACTGCACTGTGGAGCGCAGGAACCTGCGCGCAGCCTCTGCCGCAGCGCCCGCCAGATACGCTGATCCCTGAACAGTATCTCTCTGCGGTGAATGCCGATAACAGTATAACCTGGCGGCTGTGGGCGCCCTCTGCAAAAGCGGTGGATGTGGTCACCGGCGCCACGCCTGACCGCTATGTCGCGCATCCCATGACCAGGGATGAGCGGGGTATCTGGCGCTTCACCAGTGAACCGCTTACCCCGAGCCTGTATGAATATTTCTTTAACGTAGATGGCTTTCGCAGCATCGATACCGGGAATCCACTGCCTAAACCACAGCGTCAGGTGAATACCAGCCTGATTCTGGTGCCCGGCAGCCTGCTGGATACGCGTCAGGTCCCGCATGGCGAAATTCATACCCTGACCTGGCACTCCGATGTGCTGAAGCGCGAACGGCAGCTGGCAGTCTGGGTACCGCCGGGCGCGGAGAACACGCCGGATCCCCTGCCCGTGCTCTATTTCTATCACGGCTTCGGTGATACCGCGCTCTCGGCGGTGACGCAGGGACGCATCCCGCAGATCATGGATAACCTGCTGGCGGAAGGTAAAATTGTCCCGATGCTGGTGGTGATCCCGGACACGGAGACGGATATCAGTGATGCCATCCCTGAGGCGTTTGCGCCCGCTTCCCGGCGTGAAACCTTCTATCCGCGTAACGCACAGGCGGCCGACCGCGAATTAACGCAGGAGATTATTCCGCGGATCGCTCAGCGCTACCGCGTGCGCCGCGACGCCAACAGTCAGGCGCTGGCGGGGCTCTCTCAGGGCGGTTACCAGGCGCTGGTCAGCGGCATGCGGCATCTGGATCAGTTTGCCTGGCTTGGCGTCTTCAGCGGCGTCACCACAGAAACCGTGCCTGACTTTCGCGTTGCCGCACAGCTGAAAAAGCCCGCCGCCATTAATCGTCAGCTGCGCCTGTTTTCACTGGCGGCAGGCGGCGACGACATCATCACCGGCCGCGATATGACCGGGCTGCAGGCGCTGCTGGAGCAGCAGAAAATCCGGCATGAGTGGCACAGCTACCCTGGCCTCGGGCATGAAATGGATGTCTGGCGTCCGGCCTATATCGCATTTGTGCAGCAGCTGTTTAAACCTTCAGACACCCGGTAGCGCCCGCCACAGCGTCAGCTGGTTCTCAGCCGGCTGACGCTGATAGCTGACGCGATCCACGCTGGCGTAGATCAGCGGCCAGCCCCGGCCGCCCTCATCCAGCAGACCGATCTCATCAAAACCACCCTGCGCGCTCTTCAGCAGCGTCTCCGGCACCGGCTGCCCACTATCATACAGCGTGACGGTGACGCCCTGCTCATCGCAGGCAAAATGAACCCGATAGTGCTGCTGCGCATCATCCTGATAACCGTGGCGGATAATATTGCTTGCCGCTTCGCACAGCGCCAGATCGAGCGGATAGATCCAGCTCTCCGCCAGCTGAAGCGGCTGCAGAAAACGGCGCAGCGCGTTACCAAGACGGGTCAGGCTATTTAGCGTGGCGGGCAGCGTCAGCGTCTCTGTGGCAACTGCGTGGTGCATAGGCCCCTCCTTATTGCAGCGTCCGCAGCGCCTCATCGCGATCGGCGCACAGGGTAAAGACCCGATCCATCCGGGTCAGGGTGAACATACTTTTGATATTGCTGTTCAGGGCGCACAGGATCAGCTGGCCACCATTGAGCGATTTCAGAATAGAAATCAGCGCGCCCAGACAGCTGCTGTCGATAAAATCCACGCGTGAAAAGTCGAGGATGAGCGCGCGCGTGCCCTGCCGGATCTCCTCCAGCACCTGCTGCTTAAAGGGCAGCGCCACAGCGGCGTCCAGTCGTCGTACCATCGGTGTCAGAATACGGGTGTTATCCACTGTGTCAGATTCAAACTTCATGTGCAGACTCCTGTTCGTCCGGGTTGAGGCGTTCAATAACCAGCAGTGAAATGTCATCACCTGCCGGTGCGGTACTGTCTGCGGGCAGTTCGCGCCAGCGGTTAAGCTGCTGGTGCAGCGTCTGCAGCAGACTCTCTGCCGGCTGGCAAGCCTGCCCGGCCAGCAGCGCCTGCAGCCGCGCCATACCAAACATCTCCTGCCGGGGATTTTCACATTCGGTAATGCCATCGCTGTAGAGGCAGAGCCGTTCGCCAGGCGCCAGCGTAAAGCTCACCTCTTCCCAGCTCAGATCGTCGAGCAGTCCTACCGGCGCACCCCCCTCACCGGCAATCCGGATTGCGCCATCGCGCGCCACAATCAGCGGCGGAGGATGGCCGGCCTGACAGAGCCGTCCGGCACCGCTCTGACGATCGATGACGCCATACACCATAGTGAAGTAGCTGGTGACATCGCTGCTTTGCGCCACAAAGCGTTCATTCAGTATCGCCACCACCGCGGCGGGCGGCGTAATCGCCTCGCCGCTGTAAAGAAACCGTTCTACCGTACGGCCGTGGAGGAACTGACGCGCTACCGCTACCGACATCATCGCTGCCGATACGCCGTGCCCGGAGACATCGACGCTATAGAAACCGAGCGCCTGCCCGTCCAGCGGAAAAAAATGAAAGATATCGCCGGAGACCCAGGCAGAAGGTATAAACAGCCAGTCAGCAAACCAGCCGGCGTGATGAATGGCGTGCGGCGGCAATATACTGCGCTGCAACGCGGCGGCAGCCTGCAGATCGGTTTCGATCTGCTGCAGCGCCTGCTGCAGACTCTGGTTGCGGCTCTCCAGCGTCGCCTCCAGCTGCAGAATGCGCTCTCCGGCATGCAGCCGCGCCTGCAGCTCAACCCGGTTTACCGGCTTACGCAGAAAATCATCCGCCCCGGCGGCGAAGCCGGCGCGTAAATCGTCGGTGCTTTCGCGCACTGTCAGCAGGATCACATAGATATAACGCTGCCGGAACTGCTCACGTACCTGACGGCACAGGGTCAGCCCGTCCATAACCGGCATCTCCCAGTCGCTAATCAGCAGATTGACCGGATGCTGCTGCAGCAGCGCCAGCGCCTGCTCACCCTCTTCTGCCTCCAGCACGTGATAGCCCCACTGCCGCAGCAGTCCGGCCAGCAGCTTACGCCAGGTAAGCGCATCATCAACAATCAGTACGGATTGTGCGGAAACAGGCTGCATACATACCTTCCTAAAACGGCAAAAACCAAATCAGTGATACCGTCCCCTCACGAAACTTTGCGTTCGCACTGCTCCTGCCAGGAAAGCGGGTACCGCTATAGTTGCTGTACTGCAATGAGAAAGAGCCGGGCGTATAACCGGCATAGCCAAAGCTGTAACTGTAATCTCCGTTCCACGGCTGCTGCTGGCTGGCGTGCGGATACCAGAATGCGGTGGCGCGGACAAAGAAGTGCTGTTTAAAGGTGTAACCGCAGCCGCCCAGCATGACCTGCTTGTTGGCGCGCAGATCGTTATCCGCCAGCGAATAGTAGCGTGGCACCCAGCTGTAGCCGAGCTGGCAGGTCAGCGCATCTCCGTCATTAATCAGCAGATGACGCTCAAGCGGTTTTGGCAGTGAAAATTTATAGGCGAAGGTAAACGCGCCCTGCTCAAAGTAGGTAAAGCGCTTATTACCGGAGGGAAACAGATGGTTATCGCCATAGTTGCTGTAGACCAGGCTGAAGGTGTTGGCATGCCAGTCGTCATAGCCAAAACTGTAGCGAAAATCAGTCGTGTACTGGTCAAAATCGCTGACTGGCGCGCGCAGGGTAACGTTGGCAAACCAGTAGCTATAAGGTGAATACTGCATGCTCAGGTTCAGCAGCTGATTAATCTTCTTCTTTTGCTGCGCAGATTCAGAGCCGTTCGGGATGGTCAGCCACTGCTCTTTCAGCCCGCTTGAAAAACTCAGCGCGCCGGAGAAAGTATCTTTGTTACCGGAAAAGAGCCGTCCCCAGCGGCTGGTAAACACGCCCGCCTGAATCGGTTCACTGCTCTCTGCCGCGGCCCCCTGATCGGAGCGGATCTCTGCCGCTGAGGCGTTAAGCGTACCTGCCACCAGCATCACCACACCGCACGTTATCCCTGCCCGCTGCCCGTATTCCATCTGATGTCTCCGATCAATTAGGAATAAAACGTCCGCCAATCTCTTTCTTAGCCATCCACCACAGCAGACCCAGTGCGCCCAGATGGATAGCGGTGTTGCGCAGCCACGCCTGCTGCCACAAATCAAAGGTGACGAACTGGCTGACGCCCAGCACCACAAATACGTGCAGGATAAAGGTGTAAAGCGAATGCTGACCGAGCGGGATCAGAAACCAGCCCGCCACCCTGTTAATGGGCCACCAGCAGCGGGTGAGGATCAGATAGACCAGTAAAATCAGGCAAAAGTCGTTGATTACCCGGCACGGGCCCAGCGCATTTTTGGCGGCAAGGTGATGATAGAACCAGTTGAAATCAGCGGGCGGAATGATGTGCAGCAGCAGCGCCGGCGGCATAAACGGATTGGTATGGTTCTGTGCAACGAACATCATCACCAATGCATAAATCACCATAAGCGCGATCGCCGCATAGCCCGCCGGGGTGCGCGCCAGCGAGGTCAGCTCATCTTTGAACCAGCCACAGCACATGCCAAGCACGTAAATCAGCTGCCACGCCAGTAAGGGAAAGGCGAATTCAAATTCGGAGACGGTAAGCCGCAGCGGCCAGCGCTGGTAAGCGAGATAGCCCAGCAGCGACGCGGCGATCAGCCAGCCCGCGCGCCGCGACTGCAGCAGCCAGAGAAACAGCGGGCTGATCAGCAGCAGGCAGATATAGAGGCCGAGGATCTGCGTCTGATGCGGACCAATCTGCAGGTAAAGCACAATATTAAACCAGGTCTCTTTGATCTGCGGCGTAGCGGGAAACAGCGCCCAGACCGTACCGGAGTAGCGATCGACAAAGTGCGTGACCTCAAAAGTGTTGATAAATGGCAGCGCGGAGAACAGCAAAATCAGCAGCACGATGACGATATTCACCAGATAGATCTTCCCTGCCCGCCGCCATAGCGTCCAGCCAATTGTCAGCAGCACCTCTTTTTGCAGCCGCTGCCGGTTGAGCATACCGAGCATAAAGCCGGAAAGGATGACAAACCCTTCAGCCCCTGTCGTCAGGCCAAATCGCTCCCAGGTAAAGATATTGATCACGGAGAGCAGTTCAGTATGGGCCACGACCATCATCACCAGCGCAATCCCGCGCAGCATATCAATGCGCAGATCGCGCCGGCCAGGCACAGCATAACGCCATGTGTGCGGCACGGTGACAGACGGCGCAGCCGCGACGGCAGATTCGCTCATAACGCATTAGTCCTGCTGATAAAGGATGAGTAAAAACATTAATATAATATATATTTCAGATGTAAGGAAAAGTGTAGCTCCGCTGTGTAATAAATCACCTTTTAGCAAATATAGCGCTAAATAAGCTGTTAAAACCGCATTTTGCCAGCTATATCTTTTCTTATATCGTCATGCTCTGTAAACGTCAGCAACAGAAAGCCAGACGCAAATAATAAATTTTAGTGATCTGTTTTAAAATAATTCATTCATTCAGCTTTTCTTAAAGCGTTCACCAGGTCAGATGCCCTTTTTGCAGGATGTGAGACAGGATGCCATGGACCATTACTTTTCCCGTTTTGAACAGCGTCGCCCCCCTGCGGCGCTGCAGACACCGCGCTGGATCGTTATCTGCTGGCAGGTGCTGGCCGTTGCCGGACTGATTCTGGGCGCAAACTACATTCGCTGGCGCTGGATGTCCTCGCTGAACCCCGATGCGCTCTGGTATGCGGTGCCGCTGGCGCTGGCAGAAACCTGCGCCTGGTTTGGCACGCTGCTGTTCACCATCAATATCTGGCAGGAGAAAGATCCGCCCTGTCCGCCTGCGCCGGAGGAGATTAACCAGTGCCTGCTGCCGGCAGATCAGGCCGCGCCGCGTCCTATCCGGGTTGACCTGTTTATTGCAACCTACTCAGAAGATCCGGAGCTGGTCAGGCTGTCGATTCAGGATGCCTGTAAGGTGCACTATCCCGCCGCTATCGATTACAAGGTGCACGTGCTGGACGATGGTCGTCGCCCGGAGATGCGCGCGGTGTGTGAGCAGGAGGGGGTCAATTACATAACCCGCGACAACAACACCGGGTTCAAGGCGGGCAATATCCGCAACGGCATGGAGCACACTGACGGCGATTTTCTGGTGATCTGCGATGCGGATACCCGTGTTTTCCCGACGCTGCTGGTGCACACGCTGGGCTATTTCCGCGATCCCGACGTCGCCTGGGTGCAGACGCCGCAGTGGTTTTATGACCTGCCTGAAGGTGAGCGCCTGCCGGCATGGCTGCGCCGCCGGACCGGCTGGCCTGGCTGGCTGATCGGCAGCGTGAGTGAAAAACTATTCGGCCCGCTTACCGTCGGCAGCGATCCCTTCTTTAACGATCCGCGTATGTTCTACGACGTGATCCTGCGCCGCCGCAATGCGGCCAACGCGGCGTTCTGCTGCGGTGCCGCCTCTGTCCACCGGCGCGAAGCCGTTATGCAGGCCGCCCTGCGCAGCTACGCCTTTAACGTAGAGGAAGAGATTGCGCGCTTTACGCAGGATATCCGCGATGAGGAGACGCGCCAGGCGCTGTCGCAGGCGATGCGTCCGCACGTTATCGCTGACACCGAACTCACGCCCTACAAGTTTCACGTCTCTGAAGATATCTATACCTCCATTGTGCTGCACGGTGACGCCGGTCGCCGCTGGCGTTCGGTGATGCATCCGGGCATTGAATCTAAAATGCTCTCGCCGCAGGATCTGCTGACCTGGATGATCCAGCGCTTTAAGTACGCTGCGGGTTCGCTGGATATTCTGTTTCATGACAAGATTTTCAGCCGCCGCCGCTTTAAACTCAGCGCCGCACAAACGCTGATGTACGGCACGACGTTCTGGTCCTATCTGGCCTGCATCTGGAACACGGTGTTTCTTATCTCGCCGCTGATCTACCTGTTTACCGGTATTCCGCCGGTGGCCGCTTACTCAACGCCCTTCTACCTGCATTTTCTGCCGTTCTTTATCGTCTCCGAGCTCGCCTTTATGTTTGGCACCTGGGGGATCTCCGCCTGGGACGGTCGCGCCTCCTATCTGGCGTTCTTCTCTGTCAACCTGCGGGCATTGGGTACGGTGCTGCGCGGGGAAAAAATCAAGTTTCACGTCACGCCAAAGGAGCGGCAGAGCGGGCGTTTTCTCTACCTGGTGAAGCCGCAGCTGGCCATTGTCGCGCTGACGCTGCTCGGGCTTATCTGGGGCGGCATACAGGTCGCGCGCGGCAACGTGGACGACCCCTCTGGTTACGTCATCAACATTTTCTGGGGGGCCGTCAATATCGCGGCGATGCTGCCCATGATTATGGCTGCGCTCTGGACGCCGCCGGCACAGGAGACGGCAGATCATGAGCCTTAAAGCGGGACTCTACAGCGCACGCAGCTATCTCACCATTCTGATCGGTTTTCTGATTGGCTTTGCCATTGTGCTGTGGGTCGAGCATCAGATGCCCACCCGCACGGAAACCACGGACGGAATTATCCTGAGCGAACGCTTCCCCGCGCTGCCGGAAACGCGTGAGCTGACGTTCGAAGAAGCGGTATGGGCACGCGTGGCGTGGCAATACTTTGTCAACAACACCCAGCCCAACGGGCTGGCGAATGCGGAAGCGGATAATCCCTGGCTGAGCCTGTGGAGCAGCGGCAGCTATCTGCTGGCAACCATTGCCGCCCGCCAGCTGGAGGTGATTGATGCCGCTGAGTTTGACGATCGCATCAGCTCCGCGCTTGAGGCGCTGGGCCGGCTGCCGCTGCAGCCGGATAACCTCCCCGCCGCCTTCTATCAGGCGGACACCCTGACGCCGCTCGATCAGGAGACGGCGCGCCCCGGCTCCGCTATCGATATGGGCCGTCTGCTGATGCCGCTGCAGATCCTGCTGTGGCGCTATCCGCAGCACGCCGTCGCCGTACAGCAGCTGCTGGCGGGCTGGCAGCTGAATGCGCTGCTGCAGAGCAGCGGTCCGCAGGGCGCCAGCCTGCCGGTCAATCGCTGGGTGATCCGCAGCGACGACCCGCGCGGAAGCTACGGCTACCGTCTCTATGCGGGCAGCGTGCTGCGGCTGATCAACAGCACGGCGGGACTGGCGGTCAGCCAGCCGCCGGACGGACTGAAGATGATTGAGATTGAGGGGCACGCGGTGCCTGATGAAGGGATCCGCACGCCGTGGGGCAAGCAGCCGTCGCTTATCAGTTCGCCCTACCTGCTGACCGGGCTGGAGCAGGGCTTTGATGCGCGCAGCGGCGAGATCAGCTGGCGCATTATGCAAATCCTGCAGCAGCGCACCGGCAAACCCGATTCGCGCGGTGACATCAGCGCCGACTATGCCGAACAGGCGCCGGATTTCAACGCGGCGCTGCCGGGCCGTCAGCCGCAGCGCGGGGCACCGCAGCATACCGTTGCCCCGCTGCCCAATCAGGCGCTGCTCTCGGTCCGCACCGCCTTTGCCTGGTATGCCCTGTTCCGTAACAGCTGGAGCGAGGCACTGCGCCAGCAGATGCTGCCGCTGCTGGTGCCGGGCAAAGGCTGGCAGGCGGGCTTTAACCCTGACGGCAGCGTGAACGCTGCCCTGAATGCCGATACCAATGCGATGGTGCTGGAGAGTCTCTCCTATATCGCCCACGGACAGCTGCTCTGCCTGGGCTGCCTGTCTCAGCCCCCCGCAACCGCACGCAACAAGGAGCAAGAACAATGAGAGTGCTATCGCTACGACACGCTGGCCTGGCGGGGCTGACGCTGCTGCTGGCCCTGTGGATGCTGCCGCTGCAGGCGGCTGTCAGCCTGCCCGCTTCTGACTATAAAAGCCGCCACGGTGACCTGACGCCGCGGGAGATGCAGGTGGCGCGCAACGCCTGGTCCTATTTTGTCGCTAACTACCAGCCCACCACCGGTCTGGTGAACGCGGTGAATAAATACCCCTCCACCACCATGTGGGACAGCGGCTCATATCTGGCCGCGCTGACCGCAGCACGCGAGCTGGGGATCATAGACAAGGCGGAGTTTGATCGCCGCTTTCTGCAGTTTATCGCCACGCTGAACAAGCTGGTGCTGTTTCAGAACCAGGTACCCAACAAAGCCTACAACACCATTACCGGTCAGAAGGTGGACTACCTGAACAAACCGGGCGAGATTGGCTTCTCCGCTATCGATATTGGCCGCATGCTGCTCTGGCTGAAGATTATCAAAGAGCGCTATCCGGAGCATGGCAACAGCATTGATAACGTCGTGCTGGGCTGGGACTTTACCCACGTAGTGGATGAGTGCGGCACGCTCTATGGCGCCTACCTCGATAAGCAGAAGCAGCCTCAGTATGTGCAGGAGGGCCGGCTCGGCTATGAGGAGTATGCGGCGGCGGGCTATCAGCTGTGGGGATTCACCACCTGTCAGGCGAGCCGGCCTGAGCCCTATGCGCTGGCGGATATCTACTGTGTTCTGGTGCCCTACGACTCGCGCGATCCGCGGCTGACCAATCAGCATAACTATGTGGTGACCGAATCCTACCTGCTGCACGGCCTGGAGATGGGCTGGGACAACAGCGACGATCGTGAAGCGCGCCCCAATAACCACTCTCATCCGTGGATGAAGAACTTCGCCGATCGGGTTTATCAGGCGCAGGAAAACCGCTACATGATCACCGGCACCCTGACGGCGCGCTCCGAACACCAGCTCGATAAATCTCCCTACTTTGTCTATGACACCGTCTTCAGCGACGGCTTTAACTGGAACACCATTACTGACAAGGGTCAGTATGTGCCCAATGTGGCGGCTGTCTCGCTGAAAGCCGCGCTCGGCATGTGGGTGCTGTGGAACTCCCCTTATACCGATCGTCTGTTTGACGCGATCGAAAACGCCGACGAGAAAGACAAAGGCTACTACGAAGGCCTCTATGAGAATGGCGATGGTCCGATCAAGGAGTTCACCGCCAACAACAACGGTATCATGCTGGAAGCGCTGCTGTTCAAAAAGCAGGGCAAGCTGCTGCGCTTTAACACTGACGATGCGCGCAGCCGCAGCTATGCGCCCTCCCTGTGGGAAAAGCGCCTGGTGGATCTGTTTGAAGAGAACAACACGCGTCGCAACCGGCCTTTCCTGGAGGTGACGCCCGGCATAAAAACCTGGTGCGATCAGAGCGGAACCGCCGTGCGCAGCGCACCGAAGTGCAGCGCCTGCAAATGCGCCCGCTGCGACAGCAGTGCGCCCGTTAAACTTCCGCCGGTAGCGACCTCATGCCTAAAACCCTAGTGCGTATCACCGGGCTGGTCGTGGCTCTGCTGCTGGCGCTCGGAGCCTGGCTGCTGCTGCGTCATGAGGGGGCGGGCTGGCGCTGGCTGGCAAACGGCGGCTGGCACACCACCGCCCGCACCGGCGCGCTGACGTCTGAGGAGCAGCGCTGGGCCACGGTGGCCTGGCGCTATTTTGAGAACAACAGCGAGCCGGGCAGCGGCCTGGTCAGCGGCAGCGACCGGCGACCGGTCGTCAGCCTGTGGCAGATGGGGGATACGCTGATTGCGCTGACCGCGGCGCGTGAGCTGCAGCTTATCGACGATCGCCGTTTTGACCACCAGCTCAGTCAGCTGCTTGGCAGCCTTAATCGCCTCCCCCTCACCCAAAGCGGCGTGCCCAATCTGCTCTATAACAGCCGGACGCTGGCGATGGTAGGCTACAGCAATACGCCACAGGTGATCGGCTGGTCCTCACGCGATATGGCGCGCCTGATGATGGCGCTGCAGGTCGTGGCAACGTTTCACCCGCAGTATGGTGAATACCTGCAGCGCATCATCCTGCGCTGGAACTTCTGTCCGGTGGTGGATAAACAGGGCCAGCTCAGTGCCGGTATGTGGCAGCAGAAGCAGATGCGCATACAGCCGGAGGGACGGCTGGGCGACAGTGAATACAGCGCCGCCGGCTTCGGGCTGTGGGGTTTTGCTAACCAGCAGTCGCTGCAGCCTCCGGCGCAGCATGTCATTATCGACGGGCTGGCGCTGGATATCGACAGCCGCGATCCCCGCACCACCTGGACGCCCGCTGCCATTACCACGCTGCCCTGGGTGCTGAGCGGGCTGGAGTATGGCTGGCAGCTGCCGGGGGCCGACCGCGCCCAAATCCGTCAGCTGCGCCAGCGTGCCAGTCTGGTTTATCAGGTGCAGGAGCGGCGCTGGCAGCGTCAGGGGATCTTAACGGCCCGCAGCGATTTTGCCCTCACCGTCGCGCCGTGGCACGTCAACGACACCATTTTTGCTAACGGCTACGCCTGGAACACGCTGACTGACGATAACAAATGGGTGCCGACGCTGGCGCAGGTCTCTACCCGTGCGGTATTTGGCCTCTGGGCGCTCTGGGACACGCCGTTTACCGATGCGCTGATGCGCACCACCCGGCTGCAGTATGATCCGGCGCGCGGCTGGTATGAGGGGCGCACGGAGGCGACCGGGGACTATAACCGCGCTATCACCCTCTCCACTAACGCGATGGTGCTGGAAGCGCTGCTGTTTAAAACCCGCATGAAACCGCTGATCGACAGCGAAAACCCCGGGAGCCGCCAGTTCTTCCGTCAGCAGCTGGCCGATCCGTTCCGTGTGCCGCAGCGCTGCCTGCCGTTCACCGCCCCGCTGGCCGAAGAATAAGGAGAAACTGATGCCGGAAAGCCTGTTACCCAAAGCGCTGGACTCCCTGCGCGCCGCGGTGCTGATGTATGACGCGCAGGAGCGGCTGGTGGCGTATAACCAGCAGGTGGTCTGTTTCTATCCCGGGATGGAGCAGCGTATCCGCGTCGGCATGACGCTGACCGAGCTGGCGCAGGATTTTATCGCTTCCGCCTACATGACAGAGGATGACCGCAGCCGTCAGGCGATGATCGATAACCTCGTGAGCCGCTGCCGGCTCGACAACCACAGTGAGATGCGGCGCATTGCTAACCGGCAGGTGTTTGTCCAGCATAACCGCACGCCTGAAGGCGGGATAGTCAGTCTGCATATTGACGTCTCAGGCTATACGCTGATTGACGCGTCGCGGCGGCAGCTGCACGCTGACTTTGTGCTGGCAGCAGAATCGACCCAGATTGGCATCTGGGACTGGCAGCAGCAGAACGATCTGCTGCAGGTCAATGATGCGCTGCTCAATATGCTGGGCTATCCGCGTGAAACCTGGCACTACAGCGCCACCTTTCTCGATACCCTGCTGCACCCGGACGATCGCGAACCGCTGCAGCAGCTGTTTGCCTCCGCCAGCAATAAACAGCTGCCGGTGTTTGAACGTGAAATTCGCCTGCTGCACCGCAGCGGCAACTACCGCTGGATGCTGCTTTCCGGTCAGGTGGCCAGCGTTACGGTCAGCGGCGAAACGGAACGCGTCATTGGCACGCTGCAGGATATTACCAAGCGTAAAGAGGCAGAGCAGCTCTCACTGCAGGCCATTGCCGCTGCACACGCGGCCAACGAAGCCAAAAGCGCGTTTCTGGCAAATATGAGCCATGAGATCCGCACGCCGATGAACGGTATTCTGGGTATGACGCAGCTCTGTCTTGATACCCGGCTGACCGCAGAACAGCGTGAGTACATGACGCTGGTCTATCACTCAGCCCACACCCTGCTGCGTATCATTAACGATATTCTCGACTACTCCAAAATAGAGGCGGGAAAAATTGAGCTGGATGAAGAGCAGTTTGAGATCCGCCCGTTTCTGCACGCCGTGGCGCGGCCGCTGATGCCGGCCGCCAGCGAAAAAGCGCTGGAGCTGCTGATTAACGTCACCCCGGATGTCCCCGCTACCTTTCTCGCTGACACTGTACGCCTGCGCCAGATCCTGACCAACCTCATCAGCAACGCGCTGAAATTTACCCATCAGGGCGAGGTTGAACTGGCCGTGACGCGCGATGCCACGCACAACCGGCTGCGCTTTCAGGTGCGCGACACCGGCATCGGTATTCCACCGGAGAAGCAGCAGCTGATATTTGAATCCTTCAGCCAGGCAGACACCTCTACCACCCGCAAATATGGCGGCACCGGGCTCGGGCTGACCATCTCTGCCCGGCTGGTGGAGCGGCTGGGCGGTTCGCTCACCGTACAGAGTGAACCGGGGCGCGGCAGTACCTTTACCTTTTCTCTGCCGTTGCCGGCGCAGCACGACAGCGATCCGGTGCGGCACTCACTGCGCCTGACGCCGGTACCGGTGCTGGTTGTGGATGACAACGCCACCAACCGCCATCTGCTGGGCGATATGCTGCGCAATATGGGTCTGCAGCCCAGCCTGGCGGCCAGCGCCGCCGATGCGCTGGCGCTGCTGCAGGCGCAGCCCGACTTTCCGCTGATCCTGCTGGATGCGCAGATGCCCGATCGGGATGGCCTCGACCTGGCGCGGGAGATCCGTGCCAACCCGCAGCTGGCAGCCAGTCAGATTATTATGCTCAGCTCAATGAGCCGGGCGATGGACGCGGAACAGCTGCAGCAGCTTGGCGTGGATAAGTTTCTGGCAAAACCGATCGATCAGCGTGAGCTCTATGATGCGCTGGCGGCCGCATCCGGCCAGCGCCAGCACGCCAGCGGTCCGGAAAGCGCGCCGGCCAGCCCCGTGACCGACCCCGCCACGCAGGCGCTGCGCATTCTGCTCGCCGAAGATAATCTGGTGAATCAGAAGCTTGCTGCCCACTTTCTGACCCGGCTCGGGCATCACTTTGCCATCGCCGGTAACGGCCTGGAGGCGCTGAGGCTGCTGGCGCAGGATAGCTGGGACCTGGTGCTGATGGATCTGCAGATGCCGGAGCTGGACGGTGAAAAAGCGACGCGTCTGATCCGCGAACGCGAAGCCGCCGCGTCGCCGCCCCGCCATCAGCGCATCATCGCCATGACGGCGCACGCGATGAAAGGCGACGAGGAGTACTGTCTGCAGAACGGCTTTGATGGCTACGTGGCCAAGCCGGTGAGCCAGGAGATGCTGCACCAGGAGATCGGCCGCGTTATGGCGCTGCCCGATCCGGCCGCAGACGACATGCCAGCCCCACCCGGCGACGTCGCCGCGCTGGCACAGCAGCTCGGGCTGGACGAGTCGCTGCTGCGTGAACTGCTGCTGCTGTTTGCCGAATCCCTGACGGAGATCGAGACGCAGCTGATGACCGCGCTGAATGAGAGCGACTGGACGAGCGTGTCACGCCACTGTCACAAGCTGCGGGGCGAAGCCGCTATTTTCGGGTTTACGGCGTTAACCCATACGCTGCAAACCGCTGAAACGCACATCCGTCAGGGTGATGTCCTTGACGCAGCGCAGCTGCGCGAAGATCTGACACAACAGAGTACCCGGGTGCGCCAGCAGCTGCGCACGCTGCTGGAGGAGAACTGATGCGAACGTTACTGCCCCTGCTGCTGATCGTCAGCCTGCCCGCTGCGGCGGTCAGTGAGGTACCGGTCAGCTGGTCGCTGGCCGGACAATGGCGCGTGCATGACGCTAATACGCCCGGCTTTGACGGCTGGCGCGGCACGGACAGCGGATGGCCGACGCTGCGCGTCCCCGCCAACTGGTATACTGCCGGACGCGATCATCAGGGCGCGCTCTGGTACCGCCATGAGTTCTCGCTGCCGCCGCTGCAGGCGGATCAGCGGGCGACGCTGGAGTTTGACGGCGTTGATTACCTGGCTGACGTCTGGCTCAACGGTCACCAGCTGGCGCAGCATGAAGGATATTTCCAGCGCTTTGCCGTGGATCTCACCGACAGCCTGCGCCGCTACAACCGGCTGGCCGTGCGGGTCGACAGCCCGCGCGAAGCGACGCCAGGCACCTGGCCGCTGCATAAGAACCTGATGAAAGGGATCCTGAACCAGCACGATACGCGCCCCGGCGGCGCCTGGAGCGATCGCGGTCAGGAGGCGAACTCCGGCGGCATCTGGGCGCCGGTGCGGCTGCGTATCAGCCGCGGCGCAACGATCGATCAGCTGATCCTGCGTCCTGACTGGTCTCAGGGGCTGGCGCAGCCGCAGCTCTCTGCCGAACTGCGCTATCGCGCCCCGGTCGCGGCTGATGCCACGCTGACCCTGCGCGCCGCGCCGGATAACTTCTCCGGCACCGCGTTTCAGCTGCAGCAGCGCGTCCGGCTGGCGGCCACCGGCGACGCGCCGGCGCGCCTGCGGGTGACGCTGTCGATGCCGGCGGCGCGTCTGTGGTGGCCGGTGGATTACGGCAAGCCGCATCTTTATCAGGTCAGCGCCACGCTCCGTGACGATCGCGGCGTCATGGACCGGCGCAGCAGCCGCACCGGTCTGCGCAAGGTGGAGGCGCTGGAAAATAATCAGGGCTGGCGCATCAACGATCGGCGCATCTTTGTTCGCGGTACAAATTACATCGGCTCGCCGTGGCTCAGCAGCATGAATAAAGCGCGCTATCTGCGCGATTTTGCGCTGGTGGAGAAGATGAACGCCAACGCTATCCGCGTGCATGGCCACGTTGCGGGCCGTGCGCTTTATGAGGCGGCTGACGAGCGCGGCCTGCTGATCTGGCAGGATGTGCCGCTGCAGTGGGGCTATAACGACTCTGCCGGATTTGCGGATAACGCGGTGGCGCAGACCCGCGCGATGATCGGGCAGTTTGGCAACTCACCGGCTATCGTGGTCTGGGGCGGCCAGAACGAGCCGCCGTTTAACTCGCCGTGGATGGAAAAGCGTTTTCCCGACTGGCATAAAGATCTCAATCGTACCCTGACCCGGCGGGTAGCCGACGCGCTGGCGGAAGATCGCAGCCGCATCGTGCATCCTTATTCAGCTGTGGAGGAGCACTACTGGGCAGGCTGGTATTTTGGCACGCTGAATAATCTGCTTGAACCGGCAAAAACGGCCACCGTCACGGAGTTTGGTGCACAGGCGCTGCCAGACCTGGCGACGCTGAAAACGATCATTCCGCGCCGCGAATGGTGGCCTGCCTCAACCGAACCTGGTGATCCGCTCTGGACCCGCTGGAAATATCATAATTTCCAGCCGATCCAGACGTTTAAAAATGCAGGCATCAGCCGGGGCAAGAACATTCAGGACTTCATCAAAAACACCCAGCGCTATCAGGCGCAGCTGGTCGCCGTTGCCGCTGAAAGCTACCGGCGTCAGCGCTTTCAGCCGGTGACCGCGCTGTTTCAGTTTATGTTTGTTGAGACCTGGCCTTCAATCAACTGGGGCGTGGTGGATTATCGGCGTCAGCCGAAAGCGGGCTATTACGCGCTGCAGCGCGCCTATCAGCCGCTGCTGCCCTCTATCGATCCCCATACGATGAACTGGCAGGCTGCCCGGCCCGGCGCGCTGTCGCTCTGGGTCATCAACGACCTGCCGCAGACGTTTCCGGCGCTGACGCTGCGCTGGCGGGCCGGCCAGCAGAGTCACCTGCTCGCCAGCGGCGAACGGCAGGTCACGGCAGCCGCTGACACCGGCCTTAAGGTGCTCGATGTCCCGCTCACCCCCATCAGCGCCGCCCCGCTGCGGGTGCAGACCTGGCTTATCGACGCACAGGGAAAAACGCTGGCAGAAAACCAGCTGGAGCTGGAGGTGGCGCCCGCGGACGCCAGGTAACGACCCGCCCGGCAAGGTCGCGGGCGTGGCGGTTTACTCGTCGTTGGTAAAACGGCCGACGCGGGTGGCACCAGCCAGCGCATGGCCTTTAAGCTGAGCGATCAGCGCATCATGCGTCAGCCCGGCAGGCAGCGCGTCTGCCGGCAGATCGGTGGCGATAATCACAAAATTGTAGTGATGCATGCCGCTGCCTGCAGGCGGACAGGGTCCATAGTAGCGCGCCGTGCCGGGGCTGTTGGTGCCGCCGGTATAACCGGCCCCTCTGCTCAGTTCGCCGCGCGCAAACTGCTGCCGTCCGGCCGGAATGTTATACGCCACCATATGCACCACGCCGAGCCCTTTTGCCCCCACCGGATCGGTCATCAGCAGCGCAAAGCTGCGCGTGCCAGGCGGTGCATCATGCCAGCTGAACGCGGGCGACAGGTTCTCGCCGCTGCATGCCGGATTGCCCGGTTTATTACCGGCAAACGCTTTCTGCAGCATACCTCCATCCTGAAAATCAGGCGACTGCAGGGTGAATACCGGTGCGGCCAGCGCGCTGACCGGCAACGCCAGCGCCAGTAACGCCATTTTTACGCTGTTCATCAAAAGCTCCCGTAATAAATCGCTGAGCATCAAGTATATAACCTGTTCAGCCGCGCGCGGACGACTACACTGCTAATCGCGCCCTTTTACCCGCAAGGAGTCCGGGATGTCCGTCCCCCCGCTGTCGCATTTTTTACCCGCCACGCGCAGATGGTTTGCGCAGACGTTCGATCAGGCGACGCCGGTTCAGCAGGCCGCCTGGGACGCCATCGCCCGCGGCAGCCATACGCTGGTGGTGGCGCCGACCGGCTCCGGCAAAACGCTGGCGGCGTTTCTGCACGCCATTGATGCGCTGTTTCGCGAGCGCAGTCGGGAGGCCACCGTCGCGCCCGGTGAAACCACGCGCGTGCTCTATATTTCGCCGGTTAAAGCGCTGGCCGCCGACGTGGCGCGCAACCTGCAGCTGCCGCTGGCGGGCGTCAGTGCCTGTCATCAGCAGCAGGGTGAACCGGCCATCGCGCTCCGCTGCGGGATCCGCAGCGGCGATACGCCGGCGCGCGAGCGTGCAGCGCTGCGACGCCATCCGCCCGATATTTTAATCACGACGCCGGAGTCGCTCTATCTGCTGCTGACCTCGCAGGGGCGCGACACGCTGCGCGGGGTCACCAGCGTCATCGTTGATGAAATTCACGCGCTGGCGGGTAACAAACGCGGCGCGCATCTGGCGCTGTCGCTGGAGCGGCTCGATGCGCTGCTGGCCCGGCCGGCGCAGCGTATCGGATTATCTGCAACGGTCAACCCGCCGGAGACCGTGGCGCGGTTTCTGGCCGGTCGCCGGCAGGTCACTATCGTTAATCCGCCTATGCCGCGTCCGCTGCAGCTCCGCGTGACGGTCCCGGTACCGGATCTGACGGCTCCCCCGCCGCTGCCGGGAAGCGAAAGCGAAGCCGGCACGCTCTGGCCGCATCTGGAGACAGGAATACTGGCTGCGGTGCTGCGCCATCACACCACGCTGGTGTTTACCAATTCGCGCGCGCTGGCAGAAAAGCTGACGGCGCGCCTTAACGCCCGCTGGCAGCAGCAGCAGCGCGACGCCTCCGCAGAGATTGCTCGGGCGCACCACGGCTCCGTTGCCCGGGAGCAGCGCCTGCTGATCGAAAGCGCGCTGAAAAGCGGTGCGCTGCGCTGCGTGGTGGCCACCTCCAGCCTGGAGCTGGGGATCGATATGGGCAGCGTCGGACAGGTGATTCAGGTCGGTGCGCCGCCGTCGGTTGCCAGCGCCCTGCAGCGCACCGGACGCGCCGGACACCGGCCGGGCAGTACGCCGCAGGGCGAGTTCTGGCCCCGTTCGCGCAGCGAGCTGCTGCAGACGGCGGTGATCGTCACGGCCATGCAGACGGGAGAGACGGAGCCGCTGATTGTGCCGGAAAACCCGCTGGATATTCTCGCCCAGCAGACCATCGCCGCCGCCGCCATGGCGCCGCTGGACGCCGGCGGCTGGTTTGAGCAGGTCACGCGCAGCGCGCCCTTTCTGACGCTGTCACGGCACGATTACGATGCGGTGCTGGCGATGCTGACGGGACGTGACCACACTGACGCGTTCGCCCTGCTGCGCCCGCGGCTGATCCATGACCTGCAGACGGATAGCATCACGGCCCGGCCCGGCGCAAAGCTGCTGGCGGTTATGCACGCCGGTGCCATCCCCGATCGCGGCAGCGTCAGCGTCATGCTGCCGGAAGGTGAGGCGCAGGCCGGCGCCCGCCGCGTGGGAGAGCTGGATGAGGAGATGGTTTACGGCTCACGCGTCAATGACATCGTGACGCTGGGGGCCACCACCTGGCGTATTCAGCAGATTACGCGCGACCGGGTGATTGTCACACCGGCGCCGGGACGCACCGCACGGCTGCCCTTCTGGCAGGCAGATACGCCCGGACGTGCCGCAGCGTCTGGCGCAGCACGCGGTCGCTATCTGCGTGACGCCGCGACCGGCACGGTAAACGATCCGGCGCTGGACGCCGGCGCACAGAATAATCTTCAGGCGCTGCTGCGCGAGCAGCAGGCGGCGACCGGGCAGCTGCCGGATGACCGCACGCTGCTGATTGAGCGCTGTGCGGATGAAAACGGCGACTGGCGCCTGATCCTGCACTCGCCGTGGGGCAGACGCGTACACGCGCCCTGGGCGCTGGCGCTGGCCGATCGGCTCGCTGAACAGTACGGCATTACGGCCGATGTGGTCGCCAGTGACGACGGCATTATGACGCGGCTGCCATCGCCGCTTACCTTTACACCCGCTGACTGGCTGCAGTTTGCGGCAGATGACTTACAGCAGCGGGTAAGCCGTGCCGTCAGCGGATCGCCGCTGTTTACCGCGCGCTTTCGCGAATGCGCCGCCCGCGCCCTGCTGCTGCCGGGCCAGCGTGCCGGACAGCGCGCGCCCCTCTGGCAGCAGCGGCTGCGTGCCGCAGAGCTGCTTGACGCCGTGCGTCCGTATCCGGACTTTCCGCTGCTGCGGGAAACCGCGCGTGAATGCCTGCAGGATGTATACGATCTGCCCGCGCTGCAGCAGCTGATGGCGCAGATCCGCCGCGGTGAGGTGCAGCTGCGCGAGGTAACAACTGACGTCCCCTCGCCCTTCGCCGCCGCGCTGCTGACCGGCCATCTGGCTGACGCCGATCGCCGGACGGTGCCGCAGGCCGAGCAGCGGGCCGCACTGCTGACGCTGGATGCATCGCTGCTCAGCGAGCTGCTCGGGCCACTGCCGGCAGCGCAACTGCTGGACGCGAACGTCATTGCGCAGACGGAACAGCTGCTGCAGCGCCTGACGCCTGACCGTCAGGCTGATAGCCAGGAAGCGGTAGCGGATCTGCTGCGCGAACTGGGGCCGCTCAGCGCCGGAGAGATAGCAGAACGCTACCGGGGAACCCCGCCGCTGACCGGGGTGCTGGAAACCCTGCAGCAGGCAGGCCGCATCATACCGGTTACGTCCGGTGCGCAGGCCTGTTTTGCGGTGGCGGAAGATGCCGCCCGCCTGCAGGCGCTCTCCGGTGGCGGCAGCGCAGTCCCGGAGAGCGCGGTTCGTCCGCTGCAGGCGCTGATTGGCCGCTATCTGCGCACGCATACGCTGGTGACAGCCGATGAGGTTGCCCGGCGCTTTGACCTTGACGCCGGCATTGCCGGGAAGCTGCTGGCGGAAACGCCGGGTATTATCAGAAGCGAAGCGGCCTCCGGCGTGGTGCAGTGGATCGCCGCGCCGGTATTCCGCCGCCTGCGGCTGGCATCGCTGCAGGCGGCGCGTGAGGCGACCCGGCCTGCCGAGCCGGCGGCCTGGGTGCAGGCGCTGATGGATCATCATGGTCTCACCGCGCCGCTCAGCGGCGCAGAGGGTCTGCGCCGGGTGATCGCGCAGCTGGCCGGGGTTGCCCTGCCTGCCGGACTGTGGGAGAGCCAGATTTTTCCGGCGCGTGTCGCGGATTATCATCCTGCGCTGCTGGACGGGCTGCTGACGCGTGGCGACGTGCTCTGGCGCGGCAGCCGCGCGCCCGGCACGCGCCAGGAGCGGGTTGAATTCTGCCCGGCTGACGCCGCTGCCGCACTCCTGACACCCCCTGCTGACGCGCAAATCGTGACGTTGTCACCTGTACAGCAGCGGATCGTGGCGTTCCTGCAGCAGCACAGCAGCGCAACGTTCAGGCAGCTGCAGCAGGCAACAGAAAGCGACGCAGACGACAGCACATCGCAGGATACCGCCACGGCGCTGTGGGATCTGGTGTGGCGCGGACGGGTGACGTCCGGCAGCTGGCAGCCGCTGCGGATGCCGCCGCTGCGCAGCAAACCGCGTCCGGCACGCCGTCGCCGCCTGACCGCCCGGTATGCTGGCATGGCACCCGGCGGTGCCGGGCGTCCGGCACTGGCTGCCAGCGCCCAGCTGTCCGGCAGCTGGACGCTGCTGAACATCAGACCGGCAGCTGATACGGTACGCGCGCTGGCGCTGACCCGCGCCCTGCTGGATCGGACCGGCGTGGTGACGCACGGCGCTGCCCGGAGCAGCGCCGTGCCCGGTGGTTTTCCGGCACTGCAGCCGGTGCTGCGCGCGATGGAGGATGCGGGACGCCTGCTGCGCGGGCGGTTTGTCAGCGGCATGGGTGCCGCGCAGTTCGCTGAACCGGCAATGATTGAGCGTATCCGCCAGCTGCAGCGCGCGCCGTCTGCCGTACCGCTGGCACTGGCCACGCTGGATCCGGCCAACCCGTTCGGCACGCTGCTGCCGTGGCCGCTGACCACATCCGGGACGAAACCGCTGCGCCGCAGCGGCAGCTGGGTGGTGCTGTTCCAGGGCTGGCCGCTGCTCTGGCTGCCGCCCGGCGGCAAACAGCTGCATACGTTTACGGCCGGCGCGTCACCGGACACCCTGCAGCAGGCGCTGGGCACGCTGGTCACCGCCCTCCGGCGCGAGCCGCGCCTGCGCTTTACGCTGGAACAGATTGATGGCTGTCCGGCCAGCCAGTCGCCGCTTACCGCCCTGCTGAAGCCGGCAGGCTTTTCGCGCGCGCCGGGTGGCTACAGCTGGGATGGCTGAGCGCGCAGGCGCAGAGCGTGCTGCTGCAGGGCGGCGCGCTGGCCCGCCGTCGCCTCCGGCCACGCCAGCTGCGGGAACAGATAGAGCCGGACGCTGAACAGATGAAACAGCGGTGTAAATAAACGCTCATCGTCCAGCGCCAGCGCTTCCAGCTGCAGCAGCAGCAGATCGAGCGCCTGCTGCAGCTCAGCGTGCGGAACGCTCTGCAGCGATCTCAGCCGCTGTTTCAGAAACCGTCCCAGCTCAAAGAAAAATGTCCCGCTGTCGAGCAGATAATTACCCAGCAGCACCCGATGCCGCGCGTAGTAATCAAAGCTGTTTACGCCAAGCCACACCTCGTTAAGCAGCATACCGGCGCTGCTCATATCTGACTGCGGATCGAGACGCAGGCGCGGCAACACCATGTTGACCTTATCCAGCATCAGGCTGATAAAGCGCTGCCGGGCCGGCAGCGACGATCCGTTGCGCTCTATCTCCTTAATAAAGCGCAGCAGCTCACGCAGGCCGCGTCGTACCGCGCGCCGGGCGCTCCAGGAGGGGCGCTTGTTACGCATAATGGCCGTGGCGATCACCGCAAACAGCACGCCCGTGACCGAGGCGATCGCGTTATTGACCAGCAGCACCAGATCCGGCTTCAGATGGTGACCGAAGCCAATAAACCCCGGGATTTGAATCGCCACGCTCAAGCCAGTCAGGTTGGTTGCCGGCCGGGCGATTGTCAGCGCCAGCGCCACAAGACCCGGCGCCATGCAGATCATCAGCGCCTCAAACGAGGTCGCCTGCGGCAGCAGCAGCGCGACATACACCAGGCTGATGCCAATCGCAATCAGCACGCCGCGCACAAACAGCTTCATTGATGTAAGCGGCGTATCGAGGCTGGCAAAGAATGAGCTCAGGATCGCCGCCATAACCGGAGCAGACGCGCCGTCGCGCCATCCGCTTGCCATCCACAGCAGGCAGCTGCCAAAGGTGGCGCAAAACGCGGTCAGCGCCGAAAGACGGATAAGCCCCCGATCAAAGAAACGGTGGGTACGTTTGCCGCGCGCCAGCGTGGTGTCACCGGACAGATCGCTGACCATGCCGCTGACGCTCTGATACGCCCCGGCAATGCGCACAAAGTCAATCATGCGTTCCAGCAACCCGCTCAGCAGCAGGCAGTGTTCAGTCGGCAGATCGCCGGCGCGCCACGCCGCGTTGACCTGCGCCTGACGATGAGTCAGCTCCAGCTGGATGCCGATCACATCGCCCGGGGCCTCACCGTCGCTGAGCCACTGCAGAAACTGCTGAAATCCCTGCGCCACGTAGTCAGGCAGCAGGATATTGCGCGCGGCCAGACGCTGCAGGCGCAGCTCAATCGCGGTCAGCGTCGGGATAAGATAGGAGAGGTGCTGATACTGTGCGCTGACCAGGCGGATCAGCCGGCGGGCAGCATCTCCCTCATAGACGCAGTGGGTGATCAGAATTTCCACCTGCTGCGGTGCGGTGGCCATCTGCGTCAGAATCGCTTCGCGCTCGGGCGAGACGGCGGTAACCGGCCCGGAGAGCAGATCGTGACAGAGCCGGCGGCCGGTGAGATACCACTGCGTAACGCTCTGCTCCAGCAGGCTGCGCATAGAGACCGGGAACAGCAGACCGTGTATCAGGCTGCTGCAGACAATGCCTAAGGTGATCTCTTCAATACGCGACAGCACCGTGCTGGTGATACCCCACGGCGTATAAACCTCCGGGAAACCCATAATCGCCGCGCTGTAGCCCGCCAGCATAAACACATAGCTTTTTGGCGTCCGGTCATGCAGTGACAGCCAGAGGCAGCCGCTGACCCAGAGCGAAATCACCAGGCTGAACAGCAGCGGATGCGCCACCGTTAGCGGAAAAATCAGAAAGATAAACAGGCCGCCCAGCAGCGTGCCGAGCAGACGAAACAGCGATTTTGAGATGGTGGAAGCGGAATAGAGCTGCGAGGCAACAAATACCGTCGTCAGTGCCCAGGCGGGGCGATCCAGGTTAATTTCCAGCGCCAGCCAGAGCGCCAGAAACGCAGCCAGCGTGGTTTTCACAGCAAAGAACAGAGCGGGTCGGGTAAGCCACGGCATGTTACAGGGACCAGAAGGCACTAAGTGCGGCGTATCCTGCCAGATTGCCGCCTGCGCTCACGCAGATAACTACGACAAATTGTTTCGTCATCAAAATTTATGCTGGATAAGCGGCGCGGTCCGCAGGGTTATTCGTTAACGCAGCTTATCAAAGCTGCCGGTATCGCAGCGGCCAGCGTAGTAACGGTACGGCACCGGAGAGACGGGTCCGGTTAACAGATAAAATGTGTCGGCGATCACATCTCGCTGTTGTGCGGCGGCTCCATAAAATTATTTTGTGCAGACCGCCGCCTGCCATGCCGTCAGTAGTGCACGATCGTCACCCAGTTGGCATCGTTGCCCACCGCCGCTTCACCGGCGCGCGTCAGCGCCCCGCTTTGCGGATCGATCCGGTAACTGCCAATCACCGCGCTCTTCTCGCCGCTGACCACCAGCCCGCGTCCGTCCGGGGTAATGGCAAACCCGCGCGGCTGCTTCTCCACCGGCCAGCTGCCCGCTAACGTCAGCGCCCCGCTCTCTGCGTCTACCCGGTAGCCGCTCAGCGTGCTGCTGGTGCGTTCGCTGACGTAAAGAAAGTGGCCATCCGGCGTGAGATGGATATCGGCGGCCCAGATACGCGGTGTGGGATCGCTGTATCCCGGCGGCCGCTCGCGCCCCTCTGCCAGATGCCAGGAGGCGGCAACGGCGCTGGGGAACTCAGCAACCTTTACCAGCGCCCCGTTCGCTTCGCGCCGGAACTGCGTGATGATCCCGCCCATTTCGCCGATGTTATACAGAAACCGTCCGTCAGCGGACATCACCGAGTGGCGCGGGCCATTGTTTTTTGCGGTAGCGACATAACCGCTGCCGAGCGCGGCCAGAGCGCCGCTGTCGCTCAGCGTCAGCTGCAGCACGCGATCGGTGCCGAGATTGCCGACATATACCGTTTTGCCGGCAGGATCCGCAATCGCCGAATGGGCGGCAGGTCCGGTGGCGTAACGGCTCACCGGCGGTGCATTCAGCTTCCCTCCCGCTGTCAGCCGGTACACGTCAACCACATTGCCATCATAGGAGGCCGCCAGCAGAAAACGCCCCTGCGGCTCGGCGACGATCCAGGGATAGCTGGCGGCGGCGGGCACATGCTGCTTCTGCGTCAGGTCGCCGCTGTGGCGGTCAATGACCCAGCTCGCCAGCTGCAGCGGCTTGCTGCGGATCGCCGCATAAAGATGGGTTTTATCTGTGCTGAGCGCCAGCGGCATCACTTTGCCGTCCGCCGGGGTGTGCCCCAGCAGATGCAGTGCACCGTGCTGATCCAGACTGTAGCGCGCAATGGTGCCGTCGCCGGCTTCTGAAACATAGACGTAGGTCTGCGCCAGCAGCGGCGTGCTGCCTGTCAGCGTTGCCAGCAGCAGCGCGGCGCGTAACGGGTTTATCATAACGATCTCCGGGGTCAGGAAGCGGCGCATGCGGGGCTGCACGGCCAGGGTTAATTCTGACGATGAGTGACTGTTATATAACACCCTTCAGCGGATCACTGACAAAATGTTACAGCAGGCCGTTAACGCAATATGCGTTAACAGCGCCTCTCTTATCCTCAGCTACACTTGCCTCACCCGTTTGTCATAAGAGAGGTAACTATGTCGCAACATGCTGTATCAAACCAGGCCTGGCTGCTGGCGTCCCGTCCTGAGGGCGAACCGGTAAAAGAGAACTTCCGGCTGGTGGAACAACCGGTGCCGGAGATCAAAGAGGGTGAGATGCTGCTGCGCACGGTGTGGCTGTCACTGGATCCCTATATGCGCGGCCGCATGGATGACGGTAAGTCTTATGCTCCTCCGGCGGAACTCGATCAGCCGATGGTCGGCGGCACGGTGTGTCAGGTTGAGGCATCAAAGCACAGCGATTTTAACGCGGGCGACTGGGTGCTGGCCCAGAGCGGCTGGCAGACCTATGCGGTTTCTGATGGCGAAGGTGTGGCAAAGCTCGGCGATCTGGCTCACCCCTCCTGGGCACTGGGTATTCTCGGTATGCCCGGTTTTACCGCCTATATGGGGCTGATGGATATTGGTCAGCCTAAAGCGGGCGAGACGCTGGTCGTGGCGGCGGCAACCGGTCCGGTCGGTGCGACCGTTGGCCAGTTAGGCAAGCTCAAAGGCTGCCGCGTCGTGGGCGTCGCCGGGGGTGAAGAGAAGTGTCGCTACGCGATTGAAAAGCTCGGTTTCTCTGCCTGCATTAACCACCACAGTGATGACTTTGCCGACCAGCTGGCTGCCGCCTGCCCGGACGGTATCGATATCTATTACGAGAACGTAGGCGGTAAAGTGTTTGATGCGGTGTTCCCGCTGCTGAACACCGCTGCCCGCATTCCGGTCTGCGGCCTTGTCTCTGGCTACAGCAGCCGCGACCTGCCGCCGGGGCCCGACCGCACGCCGCTGATCATGGCGGGGATCCTGAAACGCCGCATCCGCATGCAGGGCTTTATTATTTTCCAGGATTACGGCGACCGCTATCCTGAGTTTCTGAAAGCCATGACGCCGCTGGTCGAGCAGGAGAAAGTGCACTACCGCGAGCATGTGATCGAGGGACTGGAGAATGCGCCGCAGGCATTCTTCGATATGCTGAACGGTAAAAACTTCGGTAAAACCGTGGTGAAAGTCAGCTGATAAGCCCCGTCCGGGTGCCGCCACGGCACCCGGTTTTACTTCCATTTTCCTCTGCCTCACGGCAATAACGGTAAAACGTGCCGGTCATCTGCCTGCTACGCTCTCTCTCCCATAACAGGAGGCAGCATGAGTTCCATTATCGATCTTTTCGCTCAGCATAAAAGTGAGCGCAGCTATACCGATCAGCCCGTAGAGGATGCGGTACTTGAGCGAATTATTTCGGCCGCGTACTACGCGCCTACCTCGGTAAACTCCCAGCAGGTATCTGTCGTCGTCACCCGCGACGCCGCGCAGCGCCAGCAGATTGCCACCATCGCCGGCGGCCAGCCGTGGATCGCGAAAGCGCCCGTATTCCTGACTTTTGTGCTGGATATGCATAAGTCGCGGCTGGCGATCGAAGCCAGCGGTCGTGAGCAGATTGCGCAGCAGAGCATTGAAAGCGTGGTATCCGGCGCTACCGATGTGGGCATTGCGCTCGGCTCAGTAATGGCCGCCGCGCGGGCTGAGGGACTGGGTATTGTGCCGATTGGCGGGATCCGCCGCGATCCGGAAGCGATGATCGCCCTGCTGGATCTGCCTGACTATACCTTCCCGGTCGCGGGCGTGGTTATCGGCCATGTCGATCAGCCTGCGCACCAGAAGCCGCGTCTGCCGCTGCCGACTTTCCGCCATGAAGAGCGTTATCAGCAGGCGGATCTGCCGCAGCATATTGCTGATTACAACGCACAGCTGGTACAGCACTGGCAGAACACCGGTCGCAGCGATGGCGAAAGCTGGAGTGACAGCGTCAGCGGCTACTACCAGCACATCTACTTCCCGCATGTGCTGGCGGCGCTGAACAAACAGGGATTTGGTACCGATAAATAGGTCCCAATCCGCCTGCGCGCCGGGCAGATAATACAGGGGCTTAACGCCCCTTTTTTTTGCGGCCAGGCTGGGTAAAGCGTTTGCGGTTCGCGCCCTGCCCCCCCGCTTTGTCACCCTGCTTTGCTCCCGCAGCCGGCGCTTTTTTCGCCGGTGACGCCGTTTTTTTCTTCGCCTGCGCCTGCCGGGTTTTGTTATCTTCTGAGGACGAATCCTCAATCAGCTTAAACAGGTCGATCAGTTCATCATCCGTCAGATCGCGCCACTCGCCGAGCGGAATACCCTTCAGGCTGACATTCATGATGCGCGTACGCTCCAGCTTCGTCACCTCATAGCCAAAGTGTTTGGTCATGCGGCGGATCTGGCGATTGAGTCCCTGTACCAGAATAATGCGGAATACAAACGTTGACTCTTTTTTAACTTTGCACTTCTTCGTTACCGTGCCCAGCATCGGCACGCCGCCCGCCATGCCCGCGATAAATTCATCGGTGATCGGTTTATCAACCGTTACCACATACTCTTTTTCGTGGTTATTACCGGCGCGCAGAATTTTGTTAACCAGGTCACCGTGGTTGGTGAGAAAAATCAGCCCCTGTGAATCCTTGTCCAGCCGGCCGATAGGAAACACGCGCTTGCTGTGGTTAACAAAGTCGCCAATATTGTCGCGCTCACCCTCTTCCATGGTGGTGACAATGCCGGTGGGCTTGTTAAGCGCAATCAGAACCAGATCGTCGGCGTCACGCGGCTCAATCAGCTGACCATTCACCCTGACCTCATCCCCGGCATAAACCTGGGCCCCGACGGCAGCGCGTTTACCGTTAATAAACACGTTGCCCTGTTCGATATAGCGATCGGCATCGCGGCGCGAGCAGATTCCGCTCTCGCTGATGTATTTGTTCAGGCGGGTAGATAAGTCAGGCAGCATGGTTCCTCCGAAAAAAAACGGACTATACCTTAACTGCCGCCGTTGCGTAAGGCTGTCGCCGCGTCAGCGTGCCGCTTCTAATCCCCTGCAGACTGTCGGGTTGTTTAGCATCAGACGCCAGGCGACAATCCGCAGCCACTGTTTCTGGCTTTTCACGGATTTTTTATGACGCAACCACAACCGGCGAGCCGACTGGCCTCGCTGCGCCTGTTTCTGGCCCGCTTCTGGCCACATCCCCTGCCTGTCGCGCGCAGACAGCGCCTGCTGGCCAGCCTCGGAGCCGGGCTGGGTCTGATGCTGACCAGCCTGATCAGCCACTGGATGCTGGGGGCGGTAAACCTGTGGTTTGTGGCGCCGATGGGCGCGTCTGCGGTACTGCTGTTTGGCCTGCCTAATAGCCCGCTGGCACAGCCGTGGTCGATTATTGGCGGTAACCTCGTCGCCGGGGTGATTGGCGTGACCACGGCGCTGCTGATCCCGCAGCCGGCACTGGCATGCGGGGTGGCCGCCTGCCTCGCCATTGCGGTGATGTTTCAGCTGCGCTGTCTGCATCCGCCCAGCGGTGCAGTGGCGCTGACGGCGATTCTCGGCGGCGGCAGCGTGGCGCAGCTCGGCTACCACTTTGTGCTGACGCCGGTGATGCTTAACTCTGTCTGTCTCGCACTGCTGGCGATCGTGTTTAATAACCTCGCCGGCCGCCGCTATCCTCATCCGCTGGCCGCCGCCGAGGCGAAACCACAGCCGGTGGCGATGCCGGTTCCGCTCACGCGCGACGATCTGCATCAGGCGCTGGAGAGCGGACCCCTGCTGGATATTGATGAGGATGATCTGCAGCTGCTGCTGCAGCGCGCCGAAGAGATTGCGATCCGGCGCACCGGTCAGGCGCGCTGAAGCGCGCCTCAGCGCGCCTGCACCAGGCTCAGCACCGTGCGGATATTCTGCGCCGAGGTCGCGATGATATCGATGGCCCCGGTGCGCAGCGCCCCGAGTATCGCCATCGCTTTGGTGTTCTCTGCAGCGATCGCTATTACGCACGGGATCCGGCGCAGCTCATCAATGCTCAGCCCGATTACGCGCTCATTCATGACCGTTTCCACCGCTTCGCCACGGGCGTTGAAAAAGTCATAGCCGGCAATATCACCGGTCACGCCCTGATTAACGCTGGCATCGATAATTTCACGCGGGGTGAACCAGCCCAGCTTTACCATGTAGCTGTTCTCATTCATATCCCCGATCCCCACCAGCGCCACATCCGCTTTACGCGCACGATCCAGCGTCTCTTTTACCGTGCCGTTCTGCATAAAGCTGTCGCGCAGCGCGCGGTTTTCCACGTAGGCGGGGGCATAGAGCGTTTCGCTGCTGCCGCCAAACTTTTTTGCCAGCCGGCGGCTGATGTGATCGGCGTTGATGGCGTCTCCCGGGCGGTGCGTGCCGCCAATACCGCTGATAAACAGGCAGTTTCGATCGGGCACCTGACCCGGATGGTCAGCTACTGCCGCCACGTTCCGTCCCTGTCCGACCGCGACGATGGCGTTATCTTTCAGCGTCTGCGCCAGATGGGCAGACACCAGCGCGGCCACCTGGCGGCGTTGTTCATCACTGTCAGCTGAATCAAGCGCAATCAGCGCCCGCTGCAGACGCGGGAAAGAGCGCTGCAGCTGCTGCTCCAGCCGGGTACTGAAAACCGGATGGTAGCGCACGCTGATTTCAACAATACCCTCTTCACGCGCGCGTTTGAGCAGCCGCCCGACTTTGATACGCGAGATACCAAATTTACGGGCGATCTCCTCCTGCGTGATGGCATCCTGATAGTAGGCGACGGCAATCTCGGTCAGCAGCTCAGCATCCTGACCCGGCGTGGTATTCTCCATCTGTTATCTGTCCTGTGTAACGCGGTCGTAAGCAGCAGCAAGTTATAGCACTGAACGCGCCCGCCCCGCTATGTTCAGCGGCCGGCAAACGCGCTGGCTTCTTCAATAATCTGCGCCAGCGCCTGCGGGTCGTGAGCAAAGCGGCCAAGAAACAGGCCATCCACATCCCGATCCAGCCGCTGGATCAGACCCGGCCCGGCGCTACCGCCATAAATGACTTTCAGCGTAATACCGGCGGGCAGCGTCAGCGTCCGCAGCCCGGCGCAGACGGCACGAATATAGCGGTCAGGGGCCGGCTGCGGTGCACCGATTGCCCATTGTGGTTCATAGGCAAACAGAATCTCGCCCCGCAGGCCCCGTGCCGCCGCCTGCGCCAGCGCGTCGTTAAGCTGTGCGGCACAGAGCGCAATCGCCGCCTCTGGCGTGCTCTGTTCTGACTCGCCAATACAGAGCACCGGTGTCAGTTCATGCTGTAGCGCCATCGCCACTTTGGCGGCAATCTGCGCCGCATCCTCATGAAAGTGACGCCGCCGCTCCGCATGACCGATTTCTGCCAGCGAACAGCCCAGCTCCTGCAGCATGCTGGCGCTGACCTCACCGGTCCAGGCACCGTTTTCCGCCTGGCAAACATCCTGCGCGCCAACGCGTATCGGCGTTCCCGCGAAGATCTCCGTCACCGCGGGGATCGCCGGATAGGCTGGCAGGATAAACAGGCCGACGCTGCCGCTTCTGATAGCCGGATGATCGGCCAGTCTGGCCACCTCGCGACACCACGCCAGCGTTTGCTGATAGCCAAAGTACATTTTCAGACTGACACCAAGCCAGCGTTGTGGCTGAGACATAAGGCAGCTCCCGGGGTTATACCGCGCTCTGACCGTAATGGTCACTTGTTCATATGAACAGTAAATGAATTAATGAACCTGTTTCAATGCGCCACTGATAAATCTGTGACGCAGCGCAACACCCTGTTTCGCAGAAAAACAGGTTATTTTACCTGTTCACCGCGATCCCGCTCACATAATCACCATATTACAAATGAACACGCATTGAACAAATGTTTATCGTTATGGCACGCTGTGTCTCACGCCTGTGTGCAGGCCCTTTTTCTTTACCGGAGAACCTTTATGAAAACGATTGCAATCGGTGCTGATGATGCGGCTGTTGATCTGAAAAATATCATCAAAACGCTGCTGGAAACGCAGGGCTATGCCGTGACAGATTTTACCAATGATGCCGGTAACGCCCGCCCTATGTATCCGGATGTCGCCTGGGCGCTGGCCACCGCCATTCAGCGTCAGGAATTTGAACGCGGCATTCTGCTCTGCGGAACCGGTATTGGCGTGGCTATTGTGGCGAATAAAGTACCCGGCGTGCGGGCAGCGCAGTGCCACGACACCTTCTCTGCTGAGCGGGCGCGTAAAAGCAATAACGCCCAGATCATGACGCTGGGCGCGCGCGTGGTGGGCCCGGAGCTGGCTAAAAATATCGTTAACGCCTGGCTGGCAGCGGAGTTTGAGGGTGGTGGTTCTCTGGCAAAAGTTGAAAAGATAGATTTTTACGAGCATGCGGCACAGCGCTGATCGCCCCTTCTGCCCGGCAGGCAGCTGCTCCGGAGAGGCTGGCAGCGGATCGCCACAGATTGTGTAACTAATCAGGCAAGCGCAGCGCGTGCTGCTACGCTTAAAGGCTGAGATTATCCTTACAAAATCTGGAGATATTATGAGCAGTGACAATCGCAAACCGACCACCACGGATGCGGGCATTCCGGTAGCCAGCGATGAACACTCCCTGTCAGTCGGGCCTGATGGTCCGCTGGTGCTGCACGATCACTATCTGATTGAACAGATGGCCAACTTTAACCGCGAGCGTATTCCGGAGCGCCAGCCGCATGCAAAAGGCAGCGGCGCGTTTGGCCATTTTGAAGTGACAGAAGATGTCAGCCGCTATACCAAAGCCGCTGTTTTCCAGCCCGGTACCCGTACTGATGTGGTGATGCGCTTCTCAACCGTCGCCGGCGAGCGCGGCAGCCCGGACACCTGGCGCGATCCGCGCGGCTTCTCCATCAAGTTTTATACCACCGAAGGCAACTACGACATGGTGGGCAATAACACGCCGGTGTTTTTTATCCGCGACCCGATGAAGTTCCAGCACTTTATTCGCTCGCAGAAGCGTCGTGCGGATAATAACCTGCGCGATAATGATATGCAGTGGGATTTCTGGACGCTGTCACCGGAATCGGCGCACCAGGTCACCTGGCTGATGGGCGATCGCGGTATTCCCAGGAGCTGGCGCCACATGAATGGCTACTCCAGCCATACCTATATGTGGGTCAACGCCGACGGTGAAAAATTCTGGGTGAAATATCACTTTAAAACCGATCAGGGCATTGAGTTTCTGACACAGGAAAACGCCGACACGCTGGCCGGTCAGGATGGCGACTACCACACGCGCGATCTGTTTAACGCGATTAAAGAAGGCCATTTTCCGAGCTGGACGCTCTATATGCAGATCATGCCGTTCGCCGAAGCGGACAGCTATCGCTACAACCCGTTTGATCTGACCAAAGTCTGGCCGCACGACGACTATCCGCTGATTAAAGTCGGAAAGCTGACGCTGGATCGCAACCCTACCGATAACCATGCCCAGATTGAACAGGCGGCATTTGAGCCGAATAACCTGGTCCCCGGTATCGGTCTGAGCCCGGATAAGATGCTGATGGGCCGTATTTTCGCCTATGCGGATGCGCACCGTGCGCGCCTTGGCGTTAACTACAAGCAGATCCCGGTAAACGCTCCGCAGGCGCCGGTCAACAGCTACAGTAAAGATGGTGCAATGCGTATGAATCCGGTTTCCGATCCGGTCTATGCACCTAACTCCAAAGGGGGTCCGGTGGCAGATGGCGAGCGCTATCCTACTGATTCCACCTGGCAGTCGCAGGGCGATATGGTGCGTTCACCTTATACGCTGCGCAAAGATGATGACGATTTCGGTCAGGCGAATCAGCTGATCAATAAAGTGATGGATGATGCTGCACGCGATCGCCTGGTAAACAACGTGGCCGGTCACCTGCTTAACGGTGTGGAAGAGCCGGTGCTCTCTCGTGCTTTCACCTACTGGCGTAATATCGACAAAACTATCGGCGACCGTATTGCACAGAAAGTGCAGAGCGAACGCGCGAAAGCGTAATGCCTGATGCAGCGTCCCGCCGGGCGGCGGGACGCTGCTGAACTATGTTGTAATAAGCCTCTCTTTACTTCAGACGGAACGCCACCACGCTGTCACCCGCTTTGGTGCCGAGCGATCCGTGCCCCCCCGCCGCAATGACGACATACTGTTTGCCATCTTTGCCCATATAGGTTGACGGCGTAGCCTGTGCGCCAGCGCTGAGTTCGGTCTGCCATAACAGCTCACCGGTAGTGCTGTCGTAGGCGCGGAAAAAGTTGTCTGCCGTCGCACCGTGGAACACCAGATCGCCTGCGGTCAGCAGCGGCCCGCCGTGTGCCACCATTCCCATCGGGAATCCCAGCGGGAAACGGCCTGGCAGGAAAGTGGTTTTCAGGTTCTTCGTGGTGCCGATGCGGCGCAGCCATTGCGTTTTTCCGGTTTTCAGATCAACCCCCACCAGGCGGCCCCACGGCGGCGCAATGCAGGGAATGCCCAGACCGGACGCAAGCTGCTGGATGTGGATAGCATAGTCACCGTGAAAGTTTTCATTCCAGTAAGGCTGGCCATCTTTGGTGAACAGACGTTCAGTTGCCGTCTGCGGCGTGCGCTTGATCAGATTATATTTATACGCCAGGCGTACCGGCGCGGCGATCAGCATCTGACGCTCCGGATCAACAGCGACTGAGCCCCAGTTAAAGACGCCAATATTGCCCGGGAACACCAGCGTGCCCGCCTCGGTGGCCGGCGTCCACGGATTACCATCATAGCGCAGACGATGGAAATCGATCCGGCAGGCAATCTGGTCAAACGGCGTGATACCCCACATCGACTTTTCCGTCAGCGCCTGCGGAATAAAGTTCAGGCTGGAGACGGGCTGCGTGGCGGCAAATTTTTCGCCGGGAACGCCGCCTTCAGTAGAGACCTTCACCTCGTTAACCGGGTAAACCGGCTGGCCGGTCAGACGATTCAGCACAAACAGGTTGCCGGTTTTGGTCGGCAGGATCACCACCGGCTGCTTCTGGCCCTGATAATCGATATCCAGCAGCGAAGGCTGTGACGGGTTATCGCGATCCCACAGGTCGTGATGCGAACTCTGATAGCGCCACTTAAACGCACCGGTCTGCAGATCCAGCGCCACCAGCGTGTCGCGGAACTTCTCAGTGTTGCTGTTAGCGTCGCGTTCAATCCCCACTTCATCAGGTGACGCGTTGCCAAACGGTACGTAGACCAGGCCATTTTTAACATCGGCACTCAGCGTGGCCCAGGCGACCGGCGTATCCTGCGGATAGCGCTTATCGGCGGCAATCGGCGTGGTCGCATCCGGCGTGGCCGGGTCGAAATTCCACACCAGACGGCCGCTCTGCGCGTCATAAGCACGGATGACGCCGGAAGGATTGCCTTTCTCAAAGCCATTATCCATGACCGATCCGCCCACGATCACCAGATTACCGGCCACCAGCGGAGCAGAGGTCTGCATCAGCGCGTGCGGGCGAACCTCACCCATGTTTGCATGCAGATCCACCACGCCATCCCGGCCAAAATCAGGGCAGCGTTTGCCGGTGTCGGCATCCAGCGCGATCAGACGCGCGTCAGTGGTAGCGTTGAAGATACGCTTACGGCAAAGCGCAGGCGCATCGCTGCTGGCTGGCGCAGCCGGTGCGGCATAGTAACTGACGCCGCGGCAGGTCTGATGCTGCTGAAGATAAGAGCGGTTTTTCTCCGGGGTATATTTCCATTTCACCGCCCCGCTTTCAGGATCGAGCGCGTGTACCTCATTATGCGGCGTGCAGAGATAGAGCATATCGTTGGCTTTCAGCGGCGTCGCCTCAAACGTATACTCGGTGGCATCACTATCCTGACGCATATCGCCGGTATGATACTCCCAGGCGACTTCAAGGTTACTGACGTTCGCGTTGCTGATTTGCTTCAGCGCTGAGAAGCGCTGGCCCGCTGGCGTACCGCCATAGGCGACCCAGTCGTTTTCTGCACCTGGCTGGCTCACCGGCTCGCGCGAGTTAGTGATGGTGCCTGCCTGCGGCAGCGGATCGTAAAAGCAGAGGCCAATCACCATCAGCACCATAATAACCACGGTGCCGCCCAGCAGCGGATGAAAACGGCGTTCGCCACGGCTAAGTGGTTTGACAATCCACGGCATCGCCAGCCACAGGCCAATTACGCCAAACAGGTCGCCCCGCGGGATCCACTGCCACTTATCCAGCCCTGCTTCCCAAATGATCCACGCCAGCGTGATCCACATCAGTACCGCATAGAGCGTCAGCGCGCTGCGCTGTTTGCGGAACAGTAAAACAGCCGTCAGCAGCAATCCCGCGCCCATTGCGGCGTAAAACGCGCTGCCGCCATTGAGTAACAGCTGACCACCCATATAGAGCAGCGCTATCGCCAGAATCGCCATCACGATACTGGTGAGTTTTGTTATCATGCCAATCCCTCAGTTTTGTTCATTAATTTATGCCGTTACGACATCGCAGCAATTCCAACAAAATATTAACTTATGTAAGCGCTATGTAAAAACCCGTGAGTTTATGTGTTGTCAGATCCGCTAATGAATCAAGCGCAGCTTAAGACTCTCCCCCAGCCTCAGGCTCATCATGTGACTGAAATCACGTTTAATTTTGATGGATTTAATTAATCATTGCCGCAGCGATTGCGCACCTTTTGCTAAGTCACTGGCGTAACAGATGGCGCGAACGCTCGTGCGGCAGCCGATTCAGCGTCATAAAAAAGATTACTGTCAGGTACATCGCATGGCGAAAATAACGTGCATCAGTGCCCGTCCCACGCTTTGATGAAATAGATTAACGGGTCAGCATAGCCTGTGTGAGAATTATCCTGGTGCAAAGCGTCCGGAGTCATTTAATTTGCCGCTACGCCTGACAATTCCGGCCATAATCTTTATGTTGAGCTGCAGTTTAATGATTAAATATCGCAGCGTAATTTCAGTTTGGGAATTTCCTCAGCCTCTGTTTTTTCAGGAAGAGTGATATAAATCATCTGACTGCTCTGTAGCAGATCCGCAGATAAAAAGAAGGTTATTATGATCAGCGCAGATTCCCTTTATCGGAAAATACGGTTTCCGTTTAAATTTACTCACGCAGCATTAAAATTCCCGATTGCCCATGCACATGCACGGCAATATCAGGTTATGTCGCCTGAACAGACAATCGATTTACTGCTCAGTAACGACAGGTTATCCGTATGCCGGTATGGGGATGGAGAACTGGAAATGACACTGTTTAAAAATATTGGTTTTCAGTCATTTGATGAGCGTCTTTCTATCAGACTGAAAGAGATCATGCGGCGCGGTACGCGTGAAGATAACCCTTGTCTGGTTTGCATGCCAGATGCCTTTCGCTCAACCCGCAATATGCGTTTAGGTTCGGCCCTGTTCTGGTTTTTTCATAAAGCCTTTTTCTTTCGCCGCTACGAGCCTTTATTAAAAAAAACGTATCAGTATGGAAATACGTCGGTGACACGCCCTTATCATGATTATATTGATAAACAGCAGGCGACCCGCGTATTTGCAAAATTTAAGCAGCTTTTTTACGATAAAAAAATATTAATTGTTGAAGGCAGCGGCACCCGGCTGGGTATCGGCAACGACTTAATGGATGGCGCACGCGAAATTAAGCGCATTACTACGCTTAACCGTAATGCCTTTTCAGTCTATAACCAGCTCTATGCTAATGTGCTGGCGCATGCCCGCGAATATGACCTGGTGCTGATTTCTCTGGGTCCGACGGCGACCGTGCTGGCTTACGACCTCAGTCAGCAGGGGATCCGCTGTATCGACACCGGGCATATCGATATTGAATATGAGTGGATGCGCAGCGCAGCGCGTACTAAAACGGAAATTGCGGGTAAGAATGTGAATGAAGCGGGCGTGTTGCTCAATGACGAACAGCACGATACCGATGAGCACTATCGCAATCAGATTTTACTGCATGTCGGATTACCTCAGGAGCCGATGGTGAATGGTGTGATCCTGCAGCAGCCGGTTGTGTAATCCTGCACCCTCAACGCACGCTTAAGCATCCAGTCTGGTGCAGGACAGTAACCTTTACGTTTCCCGAAGCATAAAGCCCTTGCTGCCCTGCCCGGATCTCTTACCCTCACGCTGATATGGCGCATTTTATAGATTCTGGCATTACCTTTGCTTACTCATTCCTGTGTTCTTCACAGGAGTTATGCCATGAAAGCCTCTGCTGTCCGCTATCGCATCTTTTCGTTATTGTTTCTTATCGCGCTGATTAACTACGTTGACCGCGGTGCTCTCTCCTTCGCCGCGCAGGCCATTTCGCAGCAGTTCCATTTCAGCAAGGTCGAACTGGGTGCCGTACTGGGCTACTTTGGTTTTGGCTATCTGTTTGGCTCGCTCTGCGGTGGCTTTCTCGCCGATCGGTTCGGCACGCGCAAAGTGTGGCTGATGGCTGGCGTGCTCTGGTCGCTGCTGGAGATCGCCACGGCCTGGGCAGGTGAAATTGGCGTGGCGCTGTTTGGCGGCTCCGCCATCATGGGATTCGCCGCGCTGCGCGTGCTGTTTGGCTTTGCCGAGGGGCCTGCCTACGCGCTGATGAACAAGACAATTGCGCACTGGGCACCGGATAATGAGCGCGGCATGGCGCTGGGTATCGGCCTGCTGAGTACGCAGGTCGGCTCGCTACTGACCGCGCCTATCGCGGTCGGCCTGCTGCTGCTGACTAACGACTGGCGCATGATGTTTATCCTGCTTGGCGTGTTTTCGCTGCTGGCGATGCTGCTGTTTGCCCGCTACTTCGCCGATACGCCGCAGCGGCATCCGGCGGCGAACGACGCTGAACGCGCGCTGATCGTGCAGGGACAGCGTGCCGAAGCGCATGATGAGCGTCCGTTACCCTGGTGGCGCTTTTTCACCAGCCGCACGCTGGTATGTAATGCGCTGGGCTACTTCAGTTTTCTCTATATCACCTTTACGCTGGTCACCTGGCTGCCAAAATATCTGCAGGATAATTTTCATTATGACCTGCACTCGCTCTGGTATATCGCCATGATCCCGTGGAGCGGCGCCTGTCTGACGGTGCTGCTTGGCGGACGCCTGGCCGATCGCCTGCTGGCGCGGACCGGTAATCTGCGGCTGGCCCGCAATGGCTTTGCGGCGATAACGCTCTGCGCCACCGCCTGCTGCTTTATGGCCATCCCGTTTGCCGGTTCGGCGGCCGCAATCATCGCCCTGATGACGCTGGGCAACGCGCTCAACGCGCTGGTCAATAATGTTTACTGGTCGGTGGTGATAGACGTTACGCCAAAGGCGTCGGTGGGTGCTTTCAGCGGCATGACGCTGGCAATCGCGAATCTGGCTGCGATTATCTCACCCATGCTGTGCGGCTGGCTGGCGGAGTATTATGGCTATAACGCCATGTTCACCGTGACTGCCGTTATCGCCTTTGTCAGCATGCTGGCCATGACATTGCTGCAGCCAGAGAAACGCCTGCAGCCAGCCAGCACGGTTGCGCCAGCGCCGGAAGCCAGGATCATGTTGTAGGGGCGTCATTTATGGCGCCCTGGCCCGGAATAGACATCTGCCTCCACGGGCCGAATGAATGCGGCCCCTGCGGAGATGCATTTACCGTTCTCTATGTCATTCCGCAGGGGCGCCATTTATGGCGCTCTGGTTGCATGTAAAATCCGGTGTTAAATGGATACGCCAGGGCCGCATGCAGACAGCCTGAGCGGCCACGAAAAAAGGCGGAGGGGTGAGCTCCGCCTTGTTTCAAGTTCCGGTCAGTGCGCCTGACCGGTCAGTTGCAAAAGGGCAACGATGATTTGCAGGATAATCCGGACAATGTCCAGGAGCAATCGCACAAGTTCCATCACTTTCCTTCTCCTCTGACAGGAGCGCGCGCCATTCAGCGGCCGGGACCCTGACCCTACCCGCCGGCCGCCTGAGCACATCTGTGAGGAGCGCTGAGCGGCACTCATTGCTAAAGCCACAGGCCAGCACCACCTGAAACCTGCCGGGATTTGACTATCCGCGCCCCTGAGAGTCATCAGAAAGCAACGATACTCCGCCCGCACTCAACACTGTATAACCATACAGTAATTTCCTGAAACTTGAAATATTTCCCGTCACATTTTATGATTCGCTGTGTGAGGAGTGCTGAGCACCCCGTTCGCCGCGCGGTTACCCGCCGCTTAAGCGAACCAAAAAAAAGGATTTGGCTGACCAGCCAAATCCTTTTCTATTTTTACCGGTAAAAACTACTGCGCCGCGCTGATGCGCCAGATCGCATCGCCTGCATCATCCGCGATCAGTACCCCGCCCTGATTATCCGTTGCCAGCCCCACCGGCAAACCGCGCACGTTTTTCTGATCGTCCGTGAGGAATCCGGTGACCACCGGCTGTGGTTCACCCACCGGCATGCCGTTTTCAAATTTAACCCACACCACTTTGTAGCCATTAAGCGGCGTCCGGTTCCAGCTGCCGTGCTCGCTGATAAACGCGCCACCGCGATATTGCGGCATATTGTCTGCGCCGTAGAACAGCAATCCGAGCGGTGCAACATGCGAACTCAGGGCGTAGTCCGGCTTGATCGCTTTCGCTACCAGATCAGGCCGCTGCGGGCGGACCCGATCATCCACGTGCTGGCCAAAATAGCTCCAGGGCCAGCCGTAGAAGCCGTTGTCCTGCACTGAGGTCAGATAGTCAGGAACCAGATCGGAACCAATTTCATCGCGCTCATTTGCAATGGCCCACAGCTTACCGCTCTGCGGCTCCCACTGCAGCCCGGTGGGATTGCGGATGCCGCTGGCGTAGATGCGGCTCGCGCCGCTGGCTGCATCCACTTCCCAGACCGCCGCACGCTGATACTCGGCACCCAGTCCATTTTCGGTGATATTGCTGTTAGAGCCGACACCGACATAGAGTTTACTGCCGTCCTGGCTGGCAAGCAGTGCTTTGGTCCAGTGGTGGTTGAGCTCACCCCCCGGCAGCGCCGTTACCTCTTCCGGCGCGGTGCGGATTTCCGTTTGCCCGGTCTGATAAGGGAACTTCACCAGGCTGTCGGCATTAGCCACGTAAAGCGTGTTGCCAATCAGCTGCATACCAAAAGGCGCGTTCAGGTTTTCGATAAAGAGATGCTGCTCCCATTTACCGTTGACGTTACGCAGCAGCGAGATACGGTTGCCGCCCGGCGCACCTTTGCCTGAGGATTTCTGCACAATGCCCATGATGAGCTGCTTCGGGGCCGTTACCGGATTTTTCACCCCGTTGGCCTCAGCCACCAGCACATCGCCGTTTGGCAAAACATAGAGCTGGCGCGGGTGCATCAGCTTCGCCGGGATCCGCTCTATCTTCAGACCGTCCGCCACTTTTGGCGTTTCACCGGTTTTCCACGGCGTCCCCTCCGGCACCTGCATAGGCGGCATGAAAAAATTCTGCGCTTTTGGCAGCTCGGGATTCGGTCCGATCTGTTTTTGCGGATCGAGAGAGGATCCGCTGTCGCAGGCGCTCAGCAGCGCAGCAAGACTGACAGCACTCAGAATGCGCAGTTTCATGGACGACCTCCCGGGATACGACGCGCGCGCAGCGCCAGCTGTACGTTGGCGATCAGCAGCAGCGCCACCACTATGGTCGACAGCGTAACGCCCACAGGTACCACCGCATACGCATCACGGCTATGAATAAAGGCATTAACAATGGCCACCAGCATGGCCAGCAGCGAGAGCCAGAAGTGGGTTTTCTCACCGGCGGTGACGCCGCGGAACAGATGAATCAGGCTGATAATTCGCGGCAGAATAGCCAGCAGCAGACCAAACACAATCAGCCAGCTGGCGGCTTTGGTCCACATCACCACGAAGGTCTGCAGATAGAGGATATCAAACAGCCAGGCGGCAAAAAAAAAGCCCAGCGGCAGTGGCTCCAGCAAGGCATACAGCGTAATGCCGAACGCCGACTTTCCCGAGGTATGAAACATGGCACGCTCCCTTTAGAGTTTTCAGACGGCGGCGAGCCGACAGGCTTCGCCACGCCGCCAGAGAAATATTAGTAAAGATAAAGGGTAATGCGCAGAAAACCGGCAAAAAAGCTAGCAGTGCGGCCGGTAGTGGGCCAGTTCGCGCGCATCGTGGCTGCAAAACAGCGCAACACCGCTCTGGGGCTGCAGCGAAAGTTCACGCAGCCGCTGCTGATTGATGCGCCACGCCTCGCGATCGCTGCACATGAGGCGCTGATAAGCGCGCAGACCCGGCGTGCAGTGGCGTCGGGTGTGATGCATCTCTCCACGATAGAACCAGGCATCGCCGCCATGCAGCAGCCAGCCATCGCCGTGGCGGATCGCCACGCCTGCGTGTCCGGCGGTGTGTCCCGGCAGCGGCACCAGCAGGATCTCATCGCTGAGATCGTCTATGGCTCTGACCGCATCAAACCCGAACCAGCGTTCACCCTCACTGGCGTAGCCGCGCCAGCCATCGTGCGCGGTCCACTGCTGTGGCCGGAAGCGCTGACGCGCCAGCCAGCTCTGCTCACGTCCACTGCGTACCGTATCAAGCTCGCGCTGCAGGAGATGGATCCGCGCCGCCGGAAAATCACTGATGCCGCCTGCATGATCAAAATCGAGATGGGTCAGAATAATATGCCGGACATCTTCGGCCTGAAAACCCAGCAGCTGAATTTGTCTCAGTGCACTCATCCGTTCACTGTAATGAATATTATTCAGCAGACGAAAAAAACCGGAAAGCCGGCGTTCCGGATAGCGCATATCATTAATTCCCAGTCCGGTATCCACCAGAATCAGGCCATGCCGATCGCTTTCAATTAACAGACAATGACACACCAGTTCAGCAAAGGGGCCACGGCTGAAGCCATCAAACAGCGCCCCGCCCAGCGGGCACATGCAACCACAGTTCAGATGATGAATACGCATCCTCTCTCTCCCTGCGGCGAATAAAAATATTCCGCCGCTATAATCAGAAATTAGTTTGTTATTCAGGTATGCATCAGTTGCGGCATTATTGCAAAAAAAATTAATGACTGAATTAAATAAGCCAGTTGCAAATAAAAAAATAACCGCAGCGCGTAGTGAGTTTGCCGGATAATTATAAATGACTTCTTTTGGAGATTATTAAACAAGTAAAATTGAGCCACGTATTATTAAAAAAGGCGCCCGCAGGCGCCCGTTATTATCCGCTGAACTGTGCAGCCCACCATAAACGCAGCATCAGTCCCCAGCGGCTGCTCCAGCCGCTGGTGGTACTGGTCACCCGGCCCTGATAAAGCACGATAAAGGTTGGCGTAGCCGCAATGTGCCAGCGCTGCCCCAGCTCACCGCGCGCGTCATTAACGGCTATGCCCTGCAGCCCTTTTTTTGCCAGCTGTTGTGTCACCTGCGCATCTGAACCCGATCGCAGCGCCACGCTTACCACCGGCACGCCCTGCTGGCTGAGTCTCGCCACAACCGGCGTGGTCAGTTTGCAAACGCCGCACCAGCTGGCCCAGACGTAAACCAGCACCGGTTTTGATGCGCTCAGCCCGGCCAGGCTCTGCTCACCCTGCAGCGTGGTGAGCGGCTGCTGTGCCAGATCGGCAGGCAGCTGCGGCGCGCGCAGCCAGTCAGCCGCCAGCATAATCAGCACGCCTGCCAGCAGCAGCCAGAGCGCTTCACGCAGCCAGCGCTTCAGCCGGCTCACGGTGCCGCCTTCAGCGCATCTTTCACCGCCGCCTCCAGCTGTGCATACGGCACCGCACCGCTGATCAGCTGATTACCCACCAGCGTGGCCGGGGTACCCTGTACGCCCAGCTGCTGCGCCAGGGTGAGGTTGTGATTAATGGTATCCAGGCTCGCTTTATCCGGTGCCGCCAGGGTAATACCGGTTTTTTTCAGCGCGGCGCTGATGCTGGCCTCATCGTGATTGCCTTTTTTGGTCATCAGCATTTCATGCAGCTTCAGGAAGTTTTTCGGCTGCTGATTCCAGACCGTCAGCGCCAGTCGCGCTGAACTCAGCGAGCTTTCGGCACGATAAGGCAGCGGTTTAATCACCACCGCCACCTGCGGATACGCTTTCAGCAGCGTCGTTATATCGGCCTCAAATTTTTTGCAAAATACGCAGTTGTAATCGGTGAAATAGACCAGCGTCAGCGCCGGCTTTTCAGCGCCGATACGCGGCGATCCGGCATCGCTGAACAGCATATCACGATTTTTTTCAACCATTTGCGCCACCACATTCTGCTGCTGTCGCGCAGCTTCCTTATCAAAGGCATCGGCGGCCTCAGCCAGTATGGCGGGGGTTTGTACCAGCGTTTCGCGGATCAGCACTTTGATACGCGCCTCCTGCTCCGGCGTAAAAGGGGCAGCAGCCAGTACCGGTGCGCTCAGCAGCAGCACAGCAAACAGGATATTTTTCATCATTTTTTTGCCTTATTCAGTGTGGAGAGCACCGCGTCACGGTTAAGCAGCGGTGACAAAATCTGACCCTGCGGCAGCGCCGGGCCATAAATCTGATTAAACGGAATGGCCGCCCGATCGCGCTGGCGCAGGAAGTCGCCAATGGCGGGATCCGGCTGTGTCCAGTCGCCGCGCAGCAGCACGACGTCCTCTGCACTCAGCGCGGCGCGAACGTCAGGCTGATTCAGCACCCGGGACTTATTAACCTTGCAGGTAATGCACCAGTCAGCGGTGATATCGACAAACACACGCCGGTTCTGCTGCAGCGCCGCGGCGATGGCGTGCTCTGACAGCGGCTGCCAGCGGAGTTCACCGGCATCCTCTGCCGGACGCGTCAGCAGGAACAGTGCCCCTGCTACCATCAGCACGATAGCCACCGCACCCGCCTGCTGCAGCGCGCGACGGCGCAGCAGCCAGATCAGCAGCATCAGCAGCAGCGCGGCGGCCAGCAGGCCTGCTGCGCGACTGCCCCAGTGCGGGATCAGCAGCGTAACCAGCCAGAGCGCTGCCAGCAGCATCAGTATGCCCAGCAGCGTGCGCAGATGAACCATCCAGCGTCCCGGACGCGGCAGCCAGCGCGCAACGCCCGGCAGCGCGGCCACCAGCAGCCACGGCACGCTCATGCCGATACCGAGCGCCGTAAACAGCAGCCAGAGCTGGGGCAGCGGCGCGGTCAGCGCATAGGCCACCGCCGTGCCGAGAAACGGCGCGCTGCACGGCGTTGCCAGCAGTGTGGCAAACGCGCCCTGCGCAAAGTGTCCCGCCAGTCCGTTCCCCTGATGCGTGGCCAGCCGGGTGTTAAAGGCTGAGGGCAGACGGAAATGCAGCAGATCAAACAGACTGGCGCTGAACAGAAACATGACGCCGGTCATCAGCAGCAGGAATCCGCTGTTCTGGAACTGTATGCCCCAGCCCAGCGCCTGACCGCTCAGGCGCAGCACGCTCATCAGGAGGGCCAGCAGCAGAAAGGAGAAGAGGATCCCGGCGCTGGATGCCAGAAACTGCAGGCGCGTCTGGTGACGGGTCTGTGCCTGCTGCTGCACCAGACCGCTCAGCTTGAGCGCCATAACCGGCAGCACACAGGGCATCAGATTCAGCACCAGACCGCCAAGCAGCGCCAGCAGCAGCACCGACCATAGCGTACTGCGCGCCTCGCTGCTCAGCAGCGGCTCCGCCTCAATCGTCACCTGGCTCTGCTGCGCCAGCCCGTTATCGCTGATCACCAGCGACAGCTGGCGGCCGCGCAGGTCGGGTGCCGCATCGCCCCATTCATCGGTCACGGCCACGCGTGCGCTGAGCGTGTTGCCCTGCACGCTGATCGCCGGTGCTGCCAGCATGCTGCCCGCCGGATAGTCAAAGAAGAGTTCAGGCGTGCGCCAGCCCGCCTGGCGTACCGCGCGGATCTGCAGCTCACCGTTCACAAAGCTGGCGTTCAGCTCATCAGTCAGCCCGGCACCGGGCGGAACCAGCCCCATCGCACGGGCAAAATCGCGATCAAATTCCGCCGCTGGCGGCCGGGCCAGATCGAGGCTGAACGGAAAATCCGTCAGGATACAGACGTCGCTGCACGTAGACAGCGTCAGCGTGCCGGTAAGTGTACCGCTGCCCGGCTGACGCTGCAGTGCGATCGGCAGCGTGACATTTCCCTTATAGCCCTGCGTGGTCAGCCCGCTGACATCAAAGCGTGCCGGTACAGGCCAGAACCACTGAGCGCTGATGCCGGGCGTCTGCCAGGCGATGGCCGGTGCCACGCCGCCTTCTCCCGGCGTGCGCCAGTAGGTTTTCCAGCCTGGCTGCAGATGAATATCAAGCAGCAGCCGGGTGTCGCCCGCCTGCTGCGCGGCGCGCAGGCGCACCTCAGCGTGGCTGTTTTGCGCGTTGCGCAGCCAGCCGGTATCCGCAGCCTGCGCACTCAGTACGCAGCCTGCCAGCAGGAGCAGCAGGCTCCTGAGTAAAACAGTCATGATAAATTCTCCGGTAAATAACAGGGGATACGCGAAACAGCGCGAAGTGTTATTCCCGGAAGACGCAGAGCGTAAGATGTCGCCGTCGCAGCGGCGGACGATGCGTTTTATGACGCCAGAAGAAACAGAGACGTTGCGGGGCAGCAAGCGCTGATAGCAGTGCCATAACAAGCATCAGCAGCGGCAGCACGGCATCAAACACCGGTGTATTGCCGCTGAGGGATTTAGCGCTCAGTGCACAGGGTTTATCACTGCTGGCGGACGTATCGTGCGCGCCAATCTCAGCGAAAACAGCAGAGGCGGTCACCGGCTGGGCGGGCAAATTGAAGCTGCGCTGTACAAGGCAAAACGCCAGCACCAGACAAGCGAGTGCCAGGATCCACGTTGCGCGTTGGGGCGATATCATCATGCCGCAGCCTCAGAGAAAAGTGCGGGCATTTTATGTAACGCCGCCGCAAACGCCAAGTTTTGCCGTGTAAACTTTTGTCGGGTGAGTCAGCGGCGCACGTTTGTGCCGGTTCAGGGCCGGTTAATCAGCACCCGCCAGCGCCGCCGCTGGCGCACCAGCTGCCGGAAAAGCTGCAGCATATGCGGCAGCGTCAGGGCGGCGACCGCCTCAGGCGTCAGACACGGCCCGCCCGCTTCGCGCCGCAGCAGATCCTGCGCCACCTGCCGGTTAGCGTGCGGCTGGCAGCGTTCCTGCAGCGTCTCCTGCCACGCGCGCAGCGTTTCGTCGTTACTCTGGCTCAGCACCGTCTGCATATCCAGCAGAAAGCGCCGGCAGTGGATCAGCAGGCGCACCCAGGAAATATCCGGCGACTGCAGCGCAAACAGCAGCCCGTCCACATCGGCGCAGCGCTCATAGCGGGCCGTGACCACGTAGCCTGTCTGTTGCTCCACGCGCAGCCGCTGAAAAAAGCGCGGTGCCAGAAACAGCCCCAGCGCCTGCAGCGCCGCCAGGCTGATGTCATCCGGTGCCGTCAGGGGAATAAACAGCAGCAGCGCCTGGTCGCGGCCCTGACAGGCAACGGGCGTAATGCCACGCCGCAGCGGAGGCGATGCAGCCGGCGTAGTCTGCCGCCTGAGCCTCGCCAGGCTCTGCGCGGCGTAGTGATTCAGATGCCGGTCATGCCCGCACCACGCCGCCTGCCAGCGCCGGGCTGACGCCGGATACAGCAGCTGAGACGGCAGCGTCTGCAGCAGCTGGCGGATAACAATGGCTGCGGGCTCAGGCGGGTCGCCCGCCTCATCCGCTGCGCTCAGCTGCGCCGTGATGGCCGGCAGCAGCTGCCAGGCCACGGCGGCGTCTGCCGGAATATCCAGCAGCAGCTGCCAGATCCCCTGCTGCTGCTGCCAGACGCCACGGCCACCCAGATGGCGCAGCTCTGCCAGCAGCGGCCGCAGACGCCGCTGGTACGCCATGCCGGCGCGGTCGGCAAGCGGCTGATAACACGCCGGGCGCAGCAGCAGCGTCTCAGCTGGTTCAACCGGCAGCGCCTGAGGTAATGCGGCAGCGGTGCCGCCGGAGCCTGTGGCATCAGCCCGTATCGCACGCGGCGGAAACTGCCAGCGGACAGCTGCCGCCGGTACGTCTGCGGAAAACGCCCCGCGGCTGCAGCGCAGCGTAAATCCCTGCGTGATGCAGGTCAGGGCGTTGCTCAGCGGCTGCCGGGTCAGCAGGCGCATCCGCCCGGCCTGCGTCAGCTGCAGGATAGCCGATGCAAGGTCCGATGGCAGATGCGCTGCAGGCGCCTCTGCCGCTGCCCGCAGCCGCAGCTGACGCAGCGGCGTCTCCGCGCGGAAGTCGCGCTGCGCCAGCTGCAGGTAGTGCTGCTGCTGGCGCAGCGTAGTGTGCTGCACAGCCTGCAGGTGCTGCCAGACACGCTGCTCTATACGCCAGGCCTGCGCGGATGAGATCGCCGGCGCGCTGAAGCGCAGCGCAAGTAATGCGTGCCGGGTATCCTGCCACAGCCAGCTGACCTGCAGGGTGTCACACAGCTCCTCGCATCGCAGCTGATGCAGCAGACCGCCTTCGGCTTCATCCAGCCAGTAGCTGCGCAGCAGAGTGACACTGTCACTAAAATTGTAGGAGTAAGGCGTCAGCAGCGTCAGCCAGAAAGCGTTGTCACCCGGCAGCTCCAGCAGCGTGATCGCATCGTCGTCGGGCTGCTGTGGCACAACCGGCAGCGCCAGAACGCTGTCGCCCGGCAGGCCGCTGAACGCTGCGGCCAGGCTCTCCAGTTCGTCCAGCGACTGCGGTCCGGAAAGCCAGAGCTGCATTGCAGGTGCCGTAAAGCGGGTCTGGTGAAACCGGCGCAGCGCGCGCTGCAAATCAGTGACGTTGTCACCAAAAGCCGCCCTGCTGCCGACGCGGAAACGCCTGAAGCGTTCTCCCAGCGGATGCAGCAGCGCCGCCTCGCTCAGCGCTTCGCTGTGGCTCTGCAGCAGCTGATACTCCGCATCGATAACGGCGCACTCCTGGCGAATGGCGTCAGGCGTGAGCTTCGGAGCGAGCAGCATGTCCGCCAGCCGCGTGACGCCGCCTTCCAGCGCCGGGGCCGGCAGCTGAAAAAACCACGCGCTGCGGCTGAGCCGGGTGGTGGCGTTGACCTCGCCGCCCTGCTGCTGTACCCACGGCATCAGACGCTGGCTGCCACTGAAGCGCGCACTGTCGCAGAACAGCAGATGCTCGAGCAGATGCGCCAGTCCCGGCCAGCGATCGGGCTCATGCAGGCTGCCGGCCCCGACCTGCATCAGCGCCGCAGCTTCGCGGGCGTCAGGCTGGTGATACAGGTGGCAGCGCAGGCCGCTGGCCAGCGTCAGGGTACGCTGCATCATCAGAGACGCTGTTTGACAATCAGCGTGGAGTTAGCCCGGTTACGGAACTGCAGCTGGGCAATTTTGATATCGCTGCAGTTTGCCTCGCGCCGCGCCTCCAGGATCTGCCCGTGATGCGGTGACTTACTGCAGACCGGATCGGTATTGTCAGCATTACCGGTCAGCATATATGCCTGACAGCGGCAGCCGCCAAAATCTTTCTCTTTTTCATCACAGGAGCGGCACGGCTCCGGCATCCAGTCAAAGCCGCGATAGCGGTTAAAACCAAAGGAGTCATACCAGATTGACTGCAGGCTCTGCGTCAGCACAGAAGGAAATTCAACCGGCAGCTGGCGCGCGCTGTGACAGGGTAACGCGGTGCCTTCCGGGGTTACGCTGAGGAAGATGGAGCCCCACCCACCCATACAGGGTTTAGGACGCTCTTCATAATAATCTGGCGTCACAAACAGCAGATTGGTCAGGTTGCCGCTCTCGCTCATGCGAGCCCGGTAGCGTGCCACCGTCTCTTCAGCGCGGGCGATCTGCTCCCGCGTGGGCAGCAGCCCCTCGCGGTTCAGGTGTGCCCAGCCGTAAAACTGGCAGGTTGCCAGCTCAACATCATCGGCATCCAGCTCAATGCAGAGATCGATAATTTTATCGATCTGATCGATGTTGTGGCGATGCAGCACAAAGTTCAGCACCATCGGGTAGCCATGCTTTTTCACTGCCCGCGCCATCTCAAGCTTTTGCTGAAACGCTTTTTGCGAGCCCGCCAGCGCGGCGTTGAGCGTCTCATCGCTGGCCTGAAAGCTGATCTGGATATGGTCCAGACCGGCGTCCGCAAAGGCGTCGAGCTTTTTCCCGGTCAGGCCAATGCCGGAGGTGATCAGGTTGGTGTAAAAGCCGAGATCGCGCGCAGCGCGGATCAGCTCAGGCAGATCTTTGCGTACCAGCGGCTCGCCGCCGGAGAAGCCGAGCTGTACGCTACCCATAGCGCGCGCCTGCCGGAAGACCTCAATCCATTGTTCGGTGGTCAGCTCTTTCTCCTGCTGCGCAAAATCGAGCGGATTAGAGCAGTACGGGCACTGCAGCGGGCAGCGATAGGTCAGCTCAGCCAGCAGCCAGAGCGGCGCATTAACGGCGGGTTTATTCGGGTTCACGACACTGGATCCATTTCTGTTCAACGGCTGACTGCAGGAAATCTTTCACGTCGTCACCGACGCCGCCGGCTTCGGGAAAACGGGCGTCAAGCGTGCGGACGATCGCTGCCACGTCCTGCTTACCGGTCACCAGCTCCAGAATGGCCGCTGCTGTTTCATTCAGTTTCGCCATGCCTTCCGGGTAGAGCACGACGTGACTCTCCTGCGCGGCTTCCCACTGCAGACGATAGCCGCGCCGGAACGCGGGGATCAGGGTATCTTTCATGCGCTTACACCAGTCTTGTTGTATGCCAGGCCGCCCGATCGGTGACCGTATGATAAGGCGGACGCTGCAGCACGTAAGCCATTGTCATGGCGTCCAGCATTGTCCAGAGAATGTCGAGTTTAAACTGCAGGATCTCCAGCATGCGGTTCTGCTGTTCCGCGGTGGTAAAGACCTCCAGCGCCAGCGCCAGCCCGTGCTCAACGTCGCGGTTTGCCTGGCTCAGTCGGCTGCGGAAGTAAAAGTACCCTTCCTCTTTGATCCACGGATAGTGCTGCGGCCAGCTGTCGAGGCGTGACTGATGGATCTGCGGCGCAAACAGCTCGGTCAGCGAACTGCACGCCGCTTCCTGCCAGTTAGCGCGGCGGGCAAAATTGACATAGGCGTCAACGGCAAACCGCACGCCGGGCAGCACGTGCCGTTCCGACAGCAGCGCCTCGCGCGTCAGGCCCACCGCCTCACCCAGCTGCAGCCAGGCTTCAATGCCGCCCTCGAGATCGTGGCTGCCGTCATGATCGAGAATACGCTGCACCCACTTGCGCCGCGTGGCCGGATCGGGGCAGTTGGCCATGATCGCGGCATCTTTCAGCGGAATGGTGGCCTGGTAATAGAAACGGTTCGCGACCCAGCCCTGGATCTGCTCGCGCGTTGCCTCACCGTTATGCATCGCTTTATGGTAAGGGTGATGAATATGGTAGTAAGCGCCTTTGGCGCGCAGCGCCTGTTCAAACGCCTCGGGGGTCAGAGCGTCGGTGATCACGATGCGGACTCCTGCAGATGGATCGCCATCCCGTCCTGGCTCACTTCAATGCCCTGCTGCGTCAGAAACTGGCGCTGCGGCGAGTGTTCGTCAAGGATCGGATTGGTGTTATTAATATGAATAAGGATTTTGCGCTTTGCCGGCAGCGCGGCCAGCAGCGCCATCAGACCCTGCTCTTCGGCCAGCGCCAGATGGCCCATCGCCCGTCCGGTATTTTTGCCAACGCCGGTGGTCAGCAGTTCATCATCCTGCCAGACGGTGCCGTCAATCAGCAGGCAGTCCGCTTTCTGCAGCCACGGCATGATCACCGCATCCGGCTCGCCCAGACCCGGCGCGTAGAGCAGCGTCTGTCCGCTGGCGCGATTTTCAATAAACAGCGCCACGTTGTGCCCCGGCAGTGGCCGGTCGCGGTACGGGGAATAAGGGGGAGCGTTGCTGAGGATCGGGATCGCGGTAAACTGCAGATCGGGACACACCGCTACGCTGAACGGCTCAAGCGGCGTCACTCCGTGATGCGTCAGGCCGCCGTTCCAGTGCTGCAGCATCGTAAAAACAGGAAAACCGCTGGTGAGATCGGCATGAACTTCAGGCGTGCACCAGACCTGATGCGGGCAGCCTTCACGCAGGCTGAGTAGCCCGGTGGTGTGGTCAATCTGGCTGTCCGTCAGAATAATACTGCCGATAGCGGTGCCGCGCAGCACCCCTTTTTTCACCAGCTCAGGTGTCTGCGCAATCTGCTGGCTGATGTCGGGAGAGGCGTTGCATAGCACCCACTCTTCCCCGTCATCACTGACAATAATAGAGGACTGGGTGCGCGCCTGCGCCTGGATTGTGCCGTTACGCAGGCCGCTGCAGTTGGCGCAGTTACAGTTCCACTGCGGAAAGCCACCGCCTGCCGCTGAACCGAGAACTTTAATAAACATGTGAAAGACCGAAGCAGAAAAAGAGAATGCCCGCACGAGCGGCGGGCAGAGAGTCTTAGCGGTTGGAGATGTACAGAGTCACTTCCAGGCCCAGACGCAGGTCAACAAACTCAGGTTTTTTCCACATAGTGTTCTTCCTCATCGATGAAAACGCAGAGCAGGCTCTGCCATAAATGCCGCTGGCGACTGCGGGCAGTACACCAGGCGCGGCGATGTTGCGCCAATGTCGCGCGGAGATCAACCCTGATTCATCAGGGAAACGCGGTTCAGGCCTGCCAGATCTGGCGCAGCACGCGCTGCCAGTTGCCCCACGCGAGCTGTTCAGTCAATGCCTGATCATAGCCGAGACTTTGCAATAGCGCATAGAGCCGCGGTAATCCGGTGACATCTTTTAACGCCGCCGGTACGCTGATGCCGTCAAAATCCGATCCCAGCGCCACATGATCGCGGCCCATAATAGCGATCAGATGCGCGGCGTGTTTAACAATTTCCGTCAGAGCCGTGCTGTCATCGCGCTTTCCGTCACCGCGCAGGAAGGCGTTACCGAAATTTATCCCCACCACGCCGCCGCTGTCGCGAATGGCGCGCAGCTGATCGTCGGTCAGATTACGCGGCTGCGCACAGAGCGCGTGCGCGTTAGAGTGCGTGGCCACCAGCGGCAGCGTGCTGAGCCGCGCCGTCTGCCAGAACGCTTTTTCATTCATGTGCGAGACATCAATGACCATGCGCTGCTCACAGGCCAGCGCAATCAGCTGCCGGCCCTCTTCCGTCAGTCCGTCGCCGCTGTCGGGCGAACCGGGAAACGCGCCGGTAACGCCGTGACCAAAGCGGTTAGCGAGGTTCCAGAATGGCCCGATGCTGCGCACGCCGGCCTGATAAAACGCCTGCAGATCCGCTCCGGCGCCGTCGAAACCGTCGGCCCCTTCGATGTGAGCTACCAGCGCCAGCACGCCGTCGCGACGGCAGGCGGCGATCTCCTCCGCGTTCAGGCAGAGCCGGGCGCGCCCGGCGGATTCCGCCGCCAGCGTTTTCAGGATCGCAAGCTGCTGCCAGAGAATGGTGAGCGGCGGAAGCTGTTCCCGCGCACGCTCAGGTGCCACCTCGCTGAGATAGCCTGCCGGCGGCACAAACAGCGCAAACAGCCCGCCGCCAAAGCCGCCCTGCTGCATGCGCGGAAAGTCGAGATGCCCGGTTTCTGTACCGGAAAAAAACGCGCGCGCCGGATCGTCGCGATGGTGCAGCCAGAGCCGCAGTAACAGGTCGTTGTGACCGTCGAACGTAAGAAATGACATAGTCTGCCTGAACCGGAAAGTGTGGCGCTATGCTACGCGTCCGTACCGCTTTCGCCAACCTGTCCGTTTCGCACCCGTGGTTGTCCGCTACGCGCAGGCAGACGGCCGTTTGCCTGCGCCACACTACAGGCTCTGCCAAAGGAGACGACTATGCTGACTTACCCTGCTGATAAATATTACCCTGCCGCCGTGCTGCCGCTGGCCGATCGCCAGTGGCCGTCGCGCCAGCTCACTCACGCGCCGCGCTGGCTCTCAACGGACCTGCGCGACGGCAATCAGGCGCTGGCGGTGCCGATGGACAGTGCCCGCAAGCTGGCGTTCTGGCAGCTGCTGCTGCGCTGCGGCTTCAGTGAAATTGAAGTGGCCTTTCCCGCTGCGTCGCAGACCGACTATGCGTTTGTGCGGGAGCTGATCGAGGAAGATCGCATTCCGCCCCACGTCACCATTCAGGTGCTCACCCAGGCGCGCAGCGATCTGATCGATCGCACGTTTGAGGCGCTGACGGGGGTCCGGCAGGCGATTGTTCATCTTTACAACGCCACCGCCCCGCTGTTTCGCGAGCGCGTGTTCTGTCAGAGCAAAGCGGAAATTGTCGCCCTGGCGTGCAGCGCCGCCCGCCAGATCCGCGATCGCTGTGCCGCGCAGCCTGACACGGCGTGGACATTTCAGTATTCGCCGGAAACGTTCTGCTTTACCGAGCCGGACTTTGCGCTGGAAATCTGCGAAGCGGTGGCGGCGATCTGGCAGCCTGGCCCGCAGCGACCGATGATCATCAATCTGCCTGCCACGGTGGAGGTCAATACCCCCAACGTCTATGCCGATCAGATTGAATACTTCTGTCGCCACTTCAGCCAGCGTGCAGCGGTGACGATCAGCGTACATCCGCACAACGACCGTGGCACCGGCACCGCCTGCGCCGAGCTGGCGCTGCTGGCGGGCGCCGATCGCGTCGAGGGCTGCCTGTTTGGCAACGGCGAACGCACCGGCAACGTTGACCTGGTGACGCTGGCGCTGAATCTCTATACCCAGGGCGTGGCGCCGGGGCTTGATTTCAGCGACATGCAGCAGGTAGTGGAGACGGTAACCACCTGCAATCAGCTGCCGCTGCATCCGCGTCATCCTTATGCCGGTGAGCTGGTTTTCACCGCTTTTTCAGGCTCCCATCAGGACGCCATCCGCAAAGGCTTTGCCGAACGCACGGCGCGACAGGAAACCCGCTGGCAGATCCCCTACCTGCCGCTCGATCCGCGCGACATCGGCTGCAGCTATGAGGCGGTGATCCGGGTCAACAGCCAGTCGGGTAAAGGCGGCAGCGCCTGGCTGCTGGAGCAGAATCACGGGCTGCAGCTGCCGCGCGCGCTGCAGCAGAATTTCAGTCAGCGGGTGCAGCAGCAGACCGATACGCAAGGCGGCGAGATGACGCATCACGCGCTCTGGCAGCTGTTTTGCCACCACTACGGCCTGACGCAGCCGGCGCGCCAGCTTGAAACGGCAGAGAGCCAGAGCGATGAACGGGCAACGCGTCTCCGCCTGCAGTTTACGACAGCATCAGGTACACGCACGCTGAATGGCAGCGGCAACGGCCTGCTTTCGGCCGCCGTCAGCGCGCTGCAGCAGCACTACGGACGCGCGCTCGCCATTGAGGATTACCACGAACACACGCTGGGCAAACGCAGCGACAGCCGCTCGGTCGCCTATATCTGCTGTACCGACGCAAACGGCGGACGCGCCTGGGGTGTGGGAATCGACAGCGACGTGACGCGCGCCTCGCTGCAGGCGCTGCTCAATGCGGCGGACGCCTTTCTGCCGGCGGAAAGTAGCCCGCCGGTGAGACGCCCAGCACGCGACGAAACATCGCGCTGAACGCGCCCGGACTCTCATAGCCGAGGTCAAGCGCCACCCGCAATACGCTTTCGCCCTGCGCCAGCCGCATCAGCGCCTGGCTCAGCCGGGCGCGCCGCAGCCAGTCGCCAAAGCGCAGTCCGGTTTCGCGGCTGAAATGACGCGAGAGCGTGCGTTCCGCCACGCAGAGTTCGGCCGCCGCCTGCGCCAGCGTCCACGGCTCTCCTGCGCTCTGCCGGATGCGGGTACAGAGCGCCAGCAGGCGCGGACTTTGCGGCATCGGCAGGTCAAACGGCAGCACATTCATTACCCTGATCTCATCAAGGATCAGCTCATAAATGCGTTCGCTGCGGCTGCCGGGGGAGTAGTCGTCCGGCAACGACAGCGCGCTTACGATAAGCTCACGCAGCAGCGCGGAGATCTGCACCACCTGACAGCTGGCCGGCAGGTCAGCGCGCGCCAGCGGATCGATAAACAGCGTGCGTGCAGCGACCTGACCGCCCGTCTGCAGCGCGTGCTGCGTGCCGGCGGGCAGCCAGACCCCGCGGCTGGGCGGCACCATCCAGCTGCCGTGCGCCGTCTCAACCCGTATCACGCCGCTCAGGGTGTGGATCAGCTGCGCACAGGTGTGATGGTGCCACGGCTCGCGGGCGCCGTGTGCGTAATCGTGCGCAAACGGTATCAGCGGGCGCCGGGAAAAATCGAAGCTTATCTGTTTACTCATCCCCGCGTTTCAGCCAGGCGTAGACAGATGCCAGATCCTGCTCGCCGTAGCCCTCCTCCACCGCCTGCTGCCAGAGCTGCGCAATGTTCTCCAGCGCCGGCAGCCGGGTCTCTCCCGCCGCCTCCAGCGCCAGTTTTGCATCCTTCAGCGCCCAGGTAAGCTGCATCTGCGGGGTGTAGTCCTCGCTGGCAATGGCACCAAGCTTGACCTTAGCGTAAGGCGCCGCCAGCGGACCGCCCTCCAGCACCTGCCACAGATCGTCCGTGCTGAAACCAAACTGCTCTGCCAGTCGCGTGCTCTCTGCCAGGCTCTGCATCAGGCCAATCAGCCAGCTGTTCACCACCAGCTTCATGCGCGAGCTGGCACCCGCCTCGCCCAGCCACTGCGTGCCTTTGCCGATTGCGGCAAAGACCTGTTCGGCGTTCTCAGCCCGCGCGCGGTCGCCACTGGCCAGCACCAGAATCTGGGCGTTTTCTGCCGGCGCTTTGGTGCCGGAGACCGGCGCATCGATAACGTTGATATCGGGACGCGCCGCGGCGATCTGTGCGATCAGCGCATCGGTCGCGGCCACGCCGATGGTGCCCATCTGTACCAGACTGGCATGCTGTTTCAGCACCGGCGCGATGCGCGCTGCCACGTCGCGGGTGGTATCCCCATCGGCCAGCATGGTAATGACCACATCCGCCTGCGCTGCGGCGTCTTCCGCGCTGTCGCTCAGCTGCAGGCCCGCCGCCTCCAGATCTTCTCCCTTAGACCGGGTGCGATTCCAGCCCTGCACGCGAAACCCTTTTTTCAGTAAGCTGGCGGCGAACGCATGGCCCATCGCTCCCAGACCCAGTACGGCTACAACCGGTTGCTGACGCATTTTCTCTCCTGATGATGTAAGCACTTCTCTTTACAGTGACAGAAAGCGTAGTACGCAGCCAGAGGTGCGTGGCGCAACGATAACGTTTTCATCATACCGGCCACGATCCGCACGGTTTTTTACGCTTTTCAATCAAATGACATAACCGGTAACATACCGCTCACTGAGCTTTTCTGATTTCTCTCTTTTTCTGACGGTTTTGATTATGAATATTGCTTTACTGCGCCGGGCACTGCTGCTGCCGGCGCTGCTGCCCCTGCCGCTGCTCGCCGCAGATAACGCGGAGCGTACGCTGGTGGTCAGCGCGGCACCCGCGGCCAGCGGCCTCTCTGAACTCGATACGCCCGCTGCGGTAAGCGTTGTCAGCGGCGAAGCTATGCGCCATGCCGCCCCGCGCGTCAACCTGTCGGAGAATCTTGCCGGCGTGCCTGGCCTGCAGATACTCAACCGGCAGAACTACGCCCAGGATCTGCAGCTCTCTGTACGCGGCTTTGGCTCGCGCTCAACGTTTGGCGTACGCGGTGTGCGCCTTTACGTCGACGGTATTCCCGCCACCATGCCCGACGGCCAGGGGCAGACATCCAATATCGATATCGGCTCGGTGGCGCACGTTGACGTCCTGCGCGGCCCTTTCTCGGCGCTGTATGGCAATGCATCAGGCGGCGTGATTAACGTTGAAACCGCCAGCGGTGAACAGCCTCCCGTACTGGAGGCGGGCAGCTGGTACGGCAGCTTTGGCAGCTGGCGCAACAGTGTAAAAGCCAGCGGCGCAACGGGCGACGGCACGCAGCCGGGCGATGTCAGCTACACCCTTTCCGCCTCGCGGTTTACCACCCACGGTTATCGCGACCACAGCGCCGCACAGAAAAATCTCGGTAACGCAAAGCTCGGCGTGCGCATTGATGAGGTGAGCACCCTGACGCTGCTGTTTAACAGCGTGCATCTGGAGGCGCAGGATCCGGGCGGCCTGACGGCCGCGCAGTGGCGCGATAATCCGCGTCAGGTCGCCAGCAACGTCTCTCTCTATAACGCCCGTAAAAGCGTGGATCAGACCCAGGCGGGCGTGCGCTATCAGCGCGAAATGGGCGAGCATGACGATCTGAGTCTGATGCTCTGGGCCGGCGAGCGTGAAACCACGCAGTATCAGTCCATTCCGGTTGTGGCGCAGAACAGAGCCGGCCATCCCGGCGGCGTGATTGCGCTGACGCGCCACTATCAGGGCATCGATACGCGCTGGACCCATCGCGACGCGTTGTTCAGCGTGCCGGTGACGCTGACCGGCGGTCTCGACTACGAGACCATGACGGAAAAACGCAAGGGCTACCGCAACTTTACCCCGGACGGCACGCTGGGCGTGCAGGGTGAGCGGCGCCGTGATGAACGCAACCGGATCTGGAACCTCGATCCCTATCTGCAGAGCGCCTGGCAGCTGACGGACGCGTGGTCGCTGGATGCGGGCGTGCGCTTCAGCACGGTGAACTTTACCTCGGACGATCGCTACGTTACCGCCAGCGATCCGGACGACAGCGGCAGCCGTCGCTATCATCGCTGGCTGCCGGCCGCCGCGCTGAATTACGCTATCGATCCGGGCTGGAACGCTTACCTCTCCGCCGGCCGCGGCTTCGAGACCCCCACGCTGAATGAGCTTTCTTACCGCACCCGCGGCACCAGCGGCCTGAACCTGGGTCTGCAGCCCGCCACCAGCGAGACGCTGGAACTCGGCACGAAAAAGCGCCTCGGCAACGGCCTGCTCAGCGCCGCGCTGTTTCAGACTGACACCCGCAATGAGATTGTTTCAGCCGGCAGCTATGAAGGACGCTCAACCTATAAAAACGCCGGTGAGACGCGCCGCCGCGGCCTGGAGCTGGCGTTCGACCAGCAGATTGGCTATGACTGGCAGCTGAAAGCGGCATGGACGCTGCTAGACGCCCGTTACCGCACTAACGCCTGCGGTGACGAGAGCTGTCGCGGCCATCGTATTCCGGGGATTGCGCGTAACATGGCCTATGCGGGCGTGGCGTATGCGCCGGAACAGGGCTTTTACGCCGGCGCCGATGTGCGGTATCTGAGCGATATTGCGGCCAATGACGAGAACAGCGTGCGGGCGCCCGCTTACACGCTGGCGGGCCTGAACAGCGGTTACAAGTGGCAGATCAGCAACTGGACGCTGGATCTGTTTGGCCGCGTGGATAACCTGCTGGATCGCCACTATATTGGTTCGGTGATTGTGAACGAAAGTAACGGCCGCTACTACGAACCGGCGCCGGGTCGTAACTACAGCGCCGGCCTTAACGTGAGCTACGCCTTTAACTGACCGTCCGGTGCCTGACCCAATCAGGCACCGGCAGGCCTTACTGCGCCAGCAGCGCCAGCACCTCCGCGGTGCTGCCGGTTTCACCCAGCCGCGGGAAAATGCGCGCGACGCTGTTTTCATGCGTGTGCGCATCAAGGCAGGTCATGGCGTCGGTGGCCAGCGTCACGTTATAGCCGAGCGCATACGCCTCGCGCGCGGTCGACTCCACGCCAATACTGGTAGCAATGCCGCACACCACGACCTGCGTGACGCCGCGCTGCTGCAGCTGAGCGTGCAGATCGGTCTGATGAAATGCACCCCAGGTTTTTTTCGTAATGCAGATATCATCCGTTTCCGGCTGCATCTCCGGCACCAGATCTGCCCAGTCAGCGGGCAGTTCACCGTCGTGGCGCGGCATCTCATTGCGCCCCGGCGCACCGCCCGCGACGTTAACCCGTACGACCGGCAGATGGCGCGCGTGAAATGCGGTGACCAGTTCGCTGGCGCGCGCAATCACGTCGTCAGCGCTCAGCGGTGCCACCGGCAGACGGACAATGCCGTGCTGCAGGTCAATGACGATCAGGGCGGTGTGTGCATCAAGCGTGGTTAGTGCCATGGGGACTCCTCATAAATTCGTTAGCAGAGAGATAGTGTATCAGACTGTGGAAACGCAGCGGCGTGGCGAGCGGATTGCAGTAACTGTGCGGTTTATCGGCGGCAAACTGATACGCCTCGCCCGCCCGCAGCCGCTGCGCGCCCTGCTCCAGACCCAGCAGCAGCTCGCCCTCCAGCACCACCACCTGTTCAATGACCCCTGCCTCATGGGCAGAGGAGTGGCTCCGGGCGCCGCCGGCGAGCGTTACCTCAAGCAGATCAACACCCACCCGGGTATCAAACGGCAGCAGCGGGCGGACCTGCATCTGCGCGCTGGCCTCGCTGAATACCGTGGTGCTGGCTGAATGGGGCACGCTGCCGTGGATAAAGCGGGAGAAAGGCACGTTAAAGCCGGTCACGATCTTCCACAGCGTAGCCACCGTAGGGCTCGATTCACCGCGCTCAATCTGTCCCAGCATCGCTTTACTGACGCCGGTACGGGCGGCCGCCAGCGTCAGGCTCCAGCCGCGCTCCTGACGCAGCTGCTTCAGCGTCTGGCCTAACTCGTGTTGCAGATTATCCATATCGTCTCCTGAAAGCGTACCCTCCAGTGTATCACTTGTCGCAGCGGGACACGCGTGCCACAATGTGCGTTATAACGCACAACAGGACGTTTTCTATGCATCCGGCCGACACCCGCTCTCTCCCGTTTATTCCGCTGCTGGTCGCAGGATTTGTCGCCGTTCTGGTCGGCTACAGCAGCAGCGCCGCCATTATCTGGCAGGCGGCACAGGCGGCGGGAGCCACACCGGCGCAGATCGGCGGCTGGTTTACCATGCTGGGGCTGGCGATGGGGGTGGCCACGCTGACGCTGTCGCTGCGTACCCGCCTGCCGGTGATTGCGGCCTGGTCAACGCCGGGCGCAGCGCTGCTGGCGACCAGCGTGGAGGGGCTGAGTCTGAATGAGGTCACGGGCGTGTTTGTGGCGGTTAACCTGCTGATCCTGCTGAGCGGCGTGACCGGGGTGTTTGCCCGGCTGATGCGCTTTATTCCGCCCTCGCTCGCGGCAGCGATGCTGGCGGGCATTTTACTGCGCTACGGTATCGGCACGTTTACCGGTCTGGAGGGCAACGCCGCACTGTGCGGCACCATGTGCCTGGTCTGGCTGCTCTGTCGCCGCTGGCTGCCGCGCTACGCCATCATTCTGGCGCTGAGCGCCGGGACAGGCGTGACGCTGCTTCAGCAGAGCGTGACCCTGCCGCCGGACGCCTTCAGCTTCACCCTGCCGGCATTTGTGATGCCGCACTTTACGCTTGCCGCCCTGACCGGCGTGGCGCTGCCCTGTTTTCTCATTACCATGGCCTCGCAGAATGCGCCCGGTATTGCCACGCTGCAGGCGCACGGCTATCAGCCGCCGGTCTCGATGCTGACCAGCTGGACCGGTGCCATCGCGCTGCTCTGCTCGCCGTTTGGCGGCTTTTCGGTCTGCGTGGGCGCGATCTCAGCGGCTATCTGTATGAGCGATGAAGCTGACCCGGATCCGGCGCGTCGCTGGATCGCCGCCGTCTGTGCCGGGGGGTTCTACCTGCTGGCCGGGCTGTGCGGCGCGCTGATTGCGGCGCTGCTCGGCGCGCTGCCCGCCGTACTGATTGCGACGCTGGCGGGGCTTGCGCTGCTCACTACCCTCGCCGGCAGTTTGCAGCGCGCGCTGCAGGAGCCGGACCAGCGCGACAGCGCCATCATCACCGTGATGATCACCGCCAGCGGTATCTCCCTGGCCGGTATCGGCTCCGCCTTCTGGGGCATGGCGGGCGGCGTGCTGGCCCATCTCCTGCTGACCGCCCGTCGCCACGGTTAATTAGTAACCACTTTGTACAGGAGCCGGGGAAAAACAGCCCGTTTACCCCCTCTTTTCGCGCCTTTGATTTTCCGTATTTGGCTTAAGATCACTTTTACGCCATTAATACACGATATTTTGCACGTGACCTCCATCGATAAGGGCCAACGAGTGGCAAAAACTTTTCTGCGCAGCGGCAAGCTGGATTCGGTACTGGCTCTGGGTGAGAGCGGCCAGCCGGTGTGGATCTCCGCGCTGCAAATTCGCGAAACGCTGCGGCTGCGTCGTCAGGATGCGCTCGCCAGCTGTCTCGCTATTCCGCAAGCCAGCGACAGCGGCGATCGCCTTGACTGGTACGCCCCGCACGCGGGTAAAGTCAAATCCTGGCTCGCCGCCAGCGACAGCGAGCGCCGCCGGGCGCTGGAGCTGCTGACGCAGTATCAGCAGGCGCTGCAGGCGCTGAGCGAACGCGCGCGCGCGGCGGACAAGCCGGCGCTGCGCCTGTTTGGTGCGCTGCTGAGCAAAAGCTTTCAGTTTCCCGATCAGCAATATGTCTATCTGGTTGACGCTAAACCGGTGATCACCTTCTGGGGCTTTGTTGATCCGCAGGCGCGCACGCGCGATGACGCGCTTGCCTGCCTGCGCGACACGCTGGAGCTGACGCTGCCGGCGCTGGTCGCGGAACCTGAACTGCCCGTCACGCCGCCGCCGGCGGCTGAACCGGTTGCTGAGCCTGAGCCCGAGCCCGACACTAAACCTGAACCTGAAGCCGTTGCGGCGTCTGAGCCGGTATCGCCTGAAGCACCGCCGGCGGCAGAACCGGCAGCGGCTGTCCCGGCCCGCCGCCCGTCACGGCTGCGTCCGCTCGCCCTGCTGCTGCCGGCTGCAGCGGTGGCAGCCGGGGTAACGCTGTGGATGCAGCGCAGCGAAACGCCTGCGCCCGCGGCTGACCTGACTGCAGCCGTAGCCCCTGCGCCGGTTAGCGCACCGGTTCTGCCCGGCGTGCTGGTCAAAGCCGCGACGCTCTCCGCGACGCTGCCACAGCACGCCGCTGCGGCCATACCGGCACCAGCACCGGCGAACGCCGCTCCGCCTGAGATTGTGGCGGAACATACTGAAGCGGCAAAGGCGGACGACCTGATCATGACCACGGACGATGCCCGCCTCGGATCGGTGAAATTTATCGACGGCACCTGGCGCGTGACGCTGCGCCAGACCAACCTGCCCACCGGCAAACCACCCAGCCTGCGTTATAAAATCCGCAACGGCAAAGGCACCGCCTGGATCAGCCAGGGCGATAATATTCGCTGTAAAGCTGACATCACCGCCGCGATGACCAGCGCCGGAACCATGGTGGTGCGCAGCCGCTATACGGCCAGCTGCAGCGATAAGTCGCGCTATCGTATGCCGGAGCTGATATGTAAAGCGGGCGACGGCATTGCCAGCTGTAATGCACAGTATGGGGCCGAACAGGCCTTTCCGTTGACGATTAAGCGTGAGAGTAAGTAACCATGTTGGCTCCTCTGATTGATGACAAACAGAAAATCACGCTGATTGAAGCGAGCGGCGTACAGTTTCTCGACTTTGGCCTGCGTCTGCCCTCTGCACAGGCACGGCGCCAGTTTGTGCGCCAGACCGCTAATGGCCCGCTGCTGCGTCTGCACGTGGACGGCAATAACGGTAAATTCCTGCTCTACCCGGAAGAGGGAGGCGCGGCTGAAGTGGTGCGCCCGGAATCGGATGTCGCCCTCGCCGACTCCCTTGCCCTGCTGGCTAACCAGTGGCTGCCGCTGCCGGTACTGCGCTGCACCAGCGGCCGTCGCTTTATCGGCGGCCCCGACAACTGGGCGCGCGTCTGCCTCGCGCCGCTCAGCGAGCCGGATGCGGCTGGCCATACGCACCGTATTACCCTGGCTTTTGACACCCGACTGGTGCCGGACGCTGAAGGTGGTGAACAGCTCGGACTGAGCGCGGCCGATGCGCAGAACGGCGTGAGTTTTGCACTGGCGTGGCACAACTATGAGCTGGGCGAGTTCCTCGACCTTACCTGGGTTGATGGCTGGCTGCGTGAAACTTTTGTGCAGCAGGCGATCGCGCTGGAGTCACGCGGGGAGCTGGCACTGACGCAGGCGCTGCGTGAATTTGAGTATCAGGCGCACTACCTCAATCTGCTGGAGCTGCTGGGTGAGCAGCTCGATCTGGCCGAGATCGCTATTCAGGCGGTGTCGCTGCAAACCCCGGCGGTGAATGTCGATATCATTCTCGACGTCGGCAACTCGCATACCTGCGGCATTCTGGTGGAAGATCACCCGGAAGAGAGCAACGGTCTGCGTCAGACCTATGAGATGCAGCTGCGCGATTTATCACAGCCGCACCGCGTTTATAATGAGCTGTTCGACAGCCGGCTGGAGTTCGCTGAGGCGCGCTTTGGTAAAGCGAGTTTCTCACTGCAGAGCGGACGCGATAACGCATTTATGTGGCCCTCGCTGACCCGCGTGGGGCGCGAGGCGAGTCGTCTGGCGCTGCAGCGCGCCGGCACGGAAGGCAGCACCGGTATCTCCAGCCCGCGTCGCTATCTGTGGGATGAGGCGCGCTATCAGCCAGGCTGGCGCTTTAACGCGGGCGGTCAGAGCGAAGAGGCGCAGGCTATTGCGCTGCCCTTTACGCTGCTGATCAACGATGAGGGAGAGCCGCTGCAGTCGCTGCCGGAAGAGGATCGCCTGCCGGTGTTTTCTGCCAGCTACAGCCGCAGCGCGCTGATGACCTTTATGCTTTGCGAGCTGCTGGCGCAGGCGATGATGCAGATGAACAGCGTCGCACAGCGCCAGCGCATGCCGCAGAGCCAGGCGCCGCGCCAGCTGCGGCATGTGATCCTGACGCTGCCTTCTGCCATGCCAAAGCCGGAGCGGGAAATTTTCCGCCGCCGCATGCAGGAAGCGATCGCCCTGGTATGGCAGGCAGAGGGCTGGCATGCCGCCGCGCCCGCGCCGCGCCCGCTGCCGGATGTGCAGATGGAGTGGGACGAAGCCACCTGCGGCCAGATGGTGTGGCTGTTCAATGAAACGCAGGTGAATTTTGCCGGACGCGCAGAAGATTTCTTTAGCAGTATGGCGCGCCCCGATCGCCCGCGTGAGAGCGATGAACTGCCGGGCAAAAGCCTGCGCATCGCCTCGATCGATATCGGCGGCGGCACCACCGACCTCGCGATTACCCAGTACCGGCTGGATGATGGCCAGGGCAATAATGTGAAAATTACGCCGCGCCTGCTGTTTCGCGAAGGCTTTAAGGTTGCCGGCGATGACATTCTGCTGGATGTGATCCAGCTCTGGATCCTGCCGGCGCTGCAGCAGAGCCTGCAGAAAGCAGGCGTCATCCTGCCCGAACCGCTGATGCAGAAACTGTTTGGCCACGACAGCCGGATGGATGGACAGGCGACGCTGCGCCAGCAGGTCACGCTGCAGCTGTTTATCCCGCTGGCGCAGGCGGTGCTGGAGCGGTATGAAAACTGGGATCCGCTCGACAGCCACAGCGAAATCAACGCGCTGTTTGGCGAACTGGTGCCGCAGCAGCCGGCAGGCCCGGTGCTGGCGTTCGTCAATGGCGAAATTCAGCGCACGCTGGGCAGCGACAGCCGGTTTGATCTGCTGCAGGTGCCGCTGGTTGTCAGTATGGCGCAGCTGCACGGCGAATTTCTGCAGCACCGTATGGCTATCATTCCGGCGCTGCGCGCCATGTGCGAAGTGGTGTCACTCTATCAGTGTGATGTGCTGCTGCTTACCGGCCGGCCGTCGCGTTTCCCCGGCATTCAGGCGCTGGTGCGTCATCTGCAGCCGCTGCCGGGCAGTCGTATTCTGTCGCTGGAGGGGTATCACACCAGCGACTGGTATCCGTTTAATAAACAGGGCCGCATCGATAATCCGAAATCAACCGCGGCGGTGGGCGCGATGCTCTGCCTGCTGGCGCTCGATCTGCGTCTCAGCAGCTTCTGGTTCCGCGCCGGTGATTTTGAGCCCTATTCCACCATTCGCTATCTTGGCGTACTGGATGAAAATGCGACGCTCACCGATGATAATCTCTGTTACAGCGATATCGATCTCGATAGCAGCAGTTTTGCACTGGATCGCAAAAGCAGCTTTCGCATTCGCGGCAACGTCTGTCTGGGTTTTCGTCAGCTGGAGAACGACCGCTGGCCGGCGTCGCCGCTCTATAGCCTGAGCATCACCGACCCGCAGCTGGCGCGCAAAGTCGCGGGTGAAAGCGTGCTGCGTATCAAGCTGGCGGTACAGCCGGGACCGGACAATAACGGGCCGGAGCGGCTGATCCTCAGCGACGCGCGGCTGGATGATGGCACGCGGGTGCCGCCGGAGCAGCTGAGCCTGAAACTCAATACCCTTTCCGGCAGCGGCAATGCCAACGCGCAATACTGGATCGACAGCGGGAGCGTCTGTAAACGATGAGAACCACCAGAAAAACCACCGCCACCCCGGCTAAGCGCCTGAGCCTGCTGCGGGAAACGCTGGACAGCGCGCTCGGCTGGATCGATACCCATCAGCCGCATTCGCCGCGTCTTGCGCTGGAAGCCGATACGCTGCGCCTGCAGCTGCGCCGCGCGCGCGCTGAGAGCCACGCGCTGGCGCTGCAGCTGGCGCGCCCGGTTACGCTGGCGCTGTTTGGTCAGTCACAGGCGGGTAAAGCCTGGCTGCTGAGTGAAATGGTGGGCGACGCGCAGGGTCAGCTGATGACCCGGCTCAGCGACAAAGTGCTCAACTATTTTCAGCATATCAATCCCGGCAATCTCGATTTCGCTGCGGCCACGCGCTTCAGTCACCAGCGCGAAGCGCCCTCCGGCGCGTGGCCGGTAGAACTGACGCTGCTGAATGAAGCGGAGCTGATCCGCCTGCTGCTCGCCAGCGCCCGCATTGACAGTGATGCCGCGGATACCCGCGTCATTGAGACCACGCTGCAGCGCCTGCAGCGTCACCGGCAGAGCGAGCCACAGCCTGGCGCAGAGAGTGACGCGCTCATCACCCTGTGGGGGTGGAGCCGCCGTCATCATCGTCACGCGGAAGCGCTGGATCGCCATTTCTGGCCCCAGGCGGCCGAGCTGGCACCCTGGCTGAACGTCGATGACCGCGTGCAGCTTTATGCCCTGCTCTGGCCCAATCAGCCTGCCCTTAGCGACACGCTGCGTCCGCTGCTGCACCTGCTTCAGCAGCTGCGCCACGCGCCACGCGTGCTGGCTCCGCTTTCGCTGCTGGTGGATGATGCGCAGCTGCCAGCCGAAAAGCTCATCAGTCACGACGCCGATCTGCAGGAGATGATTGAGGTGTGCCCGGTCGTGGCCAACCGCAGCGGTAAGCCACAGCGGGTCGCGCTTGGTGAACTGGCGCTGCTGACGCTGGAGCTGACCATACCGCTGAGCTCCACGCCGCGTCAGGCGCTCTATGATGAGGCGGATATGCTGGATCTGCCTGCTCCCGGTACGCTCCCCGATCGCCAGCTGCAGGAGGAGCAGGCGCAACTGCGTCTGCGCAACCCGCTGCGTGCGCAACTGCTGGAGCAGAAGCGCGCCCTGCTGCCCGGTTTTTACGCCACGCGCCAGGGTATTGACCTGATGCTGATCTGTACCGCCGCCAGCCAGCGGCACGATGCGAATCCCGCGGCCAGCGCGCTGCGTGAATGGCAGATGCAGCAGAGCGTCACAGGCGGCAGTGAGAAGCCGCGCCTGATCTGGGCCATAACCCCTTATGACGCGCGCTATCAGGCGCAGCAAATCAATGTCGACGAGGCGGTACAGCGTCAGATCGGCCAGCCGGGTCAGAGCTGGGGTTCCATGCTGGCGCAGGATCGCGCCGGCGTCGATCGCATGAGCAGCTGGCTGCAGGAAGAGATGCAGCCCGAGGCGCGTCGCGACCGTCTGGCGCTGCAGACCGGGGCGCTGCAGCAGAAAGTTGCGGCCCGGCTACAGCCGTGGACAGAAGCCAGCGCCTCGCCCGAGCAGGCGCTGCGTAAACAGACCATCGCCGATACCCTGCTGAAATGTCTGCAGCACCGCACGGGTCTGCACGGCGAGCTGCTGGAGCGGCTGCAGCCGTCGCGCGATGCCGTGCGCCAGCTCTGGCTGAGTCAGAGCAGCGGCGCGGTAACGGCGCACAGCGGCAAACCCGCTGCAGAGCAAAGTTATTTCGGTATTGGCTTTGAATTTGATCTGTTCAGCGACGAGCCCGCGCCCGCCGGCGAACCGCAGCATACCAGCGTCCGCAGCGATCAGCAGTTCCCGCAGCAGGTCCTGACGCTGTGGCTGGCGCATCTGCGCCAGCTGCCCGAGAACCGCAGTCTGCTGACGCTGCTGAACGTCGACAAACCCGCTATGGAGCTGCTGACCGAGGAGCTGATTGTGGCCAGTTTCCGTCTTAAGCTGCTGACAAGGCTGCAGGCGGCGCTGAATGAGCCGGACAGCAGCACCCATGAAGCACGCACCGATCGTCAGGTTTCACGCGCCATGACGGTGCTGGGTGATTTTGTCGCCTGGCTCGGTTTTTTACAGCGCCCGGAGAGCGAGCGGCCTGAGAGTCGCGTGAATCGTGGCCAGACGATTTTTTCCCGCCCGCCTGCGCCAAGCGTCAGCTTCTCGCCAGGCCAGCGCCTGACGCGCCTGACGGCTGCGCCCGCTAACCATACGGCGTTCTATATCTATGACTGGCTGGTCGGACTTAACCAGCTGATTGTGGAGAATAACGGCTACACGGGCGGCAGCGATCTGCCCTCCGGCGCGCGGCAGACGCTGTCGGTGCTGCTGCTGCCGCTGCACGCCTGATCAGCGCCAGACCAGACGCAGCTCGCCATCCAGCAGCTGCGCCGCCTCCTCCAGCAGCGCCAGCACCGGCGCAAACTCCGCCTGCTGTGCAGCCTGCTCTGCATGCAACAGACAGAGCGTAGCCGGCAGCGCCATGCCGCCGGTCAGCCAGTCCCACAGCGCATCCAGGTTGGTGCCCGCGGCTGCGGGCGCACCGCTCTGCGCATTCAGCGCCTGATAAAACGCTGCGCGATCGCGCAGCGTGGCGAAATCGATATGCATAGTCAGCACGTTCAGTGCACCTTACTGAAACTGCGATAGTGATCGCGGGTGAGATAGATCAGTCCGTCGGATGAGTAGATCAGACGGTCAGCGCCGCGCCGCCCGCAGCGGTAATTGACGTCCGCCTCATACCACTGCCGTCCTGCCTGGCGCGGCAGCTGCTGTTCACGATTGCTGAAGCGGTCACCGCCGATGGCGTGCCCCGGCAGAACCTCGCACAGATTGCCTTTATCCGGTACCCAGCCCTGACGGCGCGCGGCCGCTTTGGTCAGGTAAAAATCAGGCAGACGCTGATGCTGCACCAGCCAGTCCGCAACGCGTTCGGCCTGCGTCAGTGCATCAATGGTGGCAGAGGAGGAAGGCGTGGAGTGGCCCGTCGTGGGACTGGCAGGGGGAGCGCTGAAGTGTGGCCGCAGCCCGGTCCAGCAAAAAATAACGATCAGCAGCAGGCCGATCCAGCGTAATGTTGCCATAGCGACGTTCCTGAAAAAAAGGAGGTCAGCATAGCAGATTCAGGCGGGAAATTGACGCGGGCCAGCGTGGCTGGCCCTGGCGGAAAACTTACTGCATGGCACCGGGTGCATGTGAAGCGTGACGACGCCACGCGCCAGGCGCTACGCCATACTGGCGCTTAAAGCTGCGGTTAAATGACTGCTGTGAATCAAACCCCAGCGAAATCGCTACGTTCAGGATAGGCTCATTGGTCGTGGTCAGCCGGTCCGCTGATTTTTTCAGCTTTTTGGCCCGGATATACTCACCCAGCGGATAACCGGTGTGCTCTTTAAACATACGCTGCAGGTGCCACTTAGAGTAGCCCGCCCGGTCAGCCACGGTATCCAGATCCAGCCGTGCTTCGATATTGTTATCGATCCAGTCAATCAGATCGTGCATAAACGCGTCGCTCATCATCCCATTCTCTCCCGTCGCCGTTACGAACAGTATCAGTATCAGTTGCAGTTACACTTTAAGGGTGACTGACTATCGCACTTAATGCAAGTTTTATTATTACATTAAATGCCGCACTCACAGCAGGGTTTTTCTGTCTGCGCTGAGGCCCCCGCCAGACCGCACATAAAGTGTATCAGATATTCTTGCAGATGCACTTCGCTGAGACCTACACTCCTCCCGATTAATGCAATCGACAAAGTTGCATATTTTTACGTCGTCTTTCGTTCTTCATTAACGTGGAATAACAATAATGCCCAAAAAAAATAACAGGGTTCGTCAGGCTATTGGCCTGGCTGGCGCGGCGCTGCTGGCAAGTCTGCTGGCGGGCTGCGATCGCGGCGTGGCGCAAAACGCCCCGCCGCCACCGCCGGAGGTAAGTGCCGCACAGGTGATCCGGCAGCAGGTCAGCGAGTGGGATACCTTTAATGGCCGGATCGAAGCGGTTGAAAGCGTTCAGCTGCGCCCGCGCGTCTCCGGCTATATTGACCAGGTAAACTATCGCGAAGGCGATGAAGTTAAAAAAGGTCAGGTGCTGTTTACCATTGATGACCGCAGCTACCGTGCCGCACTGGCGCAGGCTGAGGCGCAGCTCGCCGGTGCACGCACGCAGGCGGCGCTGGCGCGCAGTGAATCGGATCGTACCGATAAGCTGGTTAACAGCCAGGTGGTGTCCCGCGAGATCTGGCAGCAGCGCCGTTCCGCTACGCAGCAGGCGCAGGCGAGCGTGCTGGCCGCGCAGGCGGCGGTTGATATGGCCCGCCTCAACCTGAGTTTTACCCGCGTGACCGCTCCGATTGATGGCCGTGCCAGCCGCGCGCTGATCACCGCCGGTAATCTGGTCACCGCAGGCGACAGCGCCAGCGTGCTGACCACGCTGGTTTCTCAGGATCGGATGTACGTCTGGTTTGATGTCGACGAAGCGACCTTCCTGCACTATCAGCAGCTGGCACGCCAGGGCGAACAGCGCGGCGCCCTGCCGCTGCAGGTTGCCCTGACCGGCGAGCACGGCTACCCGCATCAAGGCACGGTAGATTTTCTGGATAACCAGCTCACTGCCAGTACCGGCACCATCCGCATGCGCGCACGGCTTGATAATTCACAGCGCGAGCTGACGCCGGGGCTGTTTGCCCGCGTCCGGCTGCCGGGTCGCGCTGATTTCACCGCGCTGCTGATTGATGACAAGGCAATTCTTACCGATCAGGATCGCCGTTATGTCTACATTGTTGACGCAGAAGGAAAAGCGCAGCGGCGGGATATCCGGCCCGGCGATCTCTCCGGCGGACTGCGTATTGTTCAGCAGGGTCTGCAGCCTGGCGATCGCGTGATCGTTAACGGCCTGCAAAAAGTCTTTATGCCCGGCATGCCGGTACAGGCTCAGTCAGTCGCAATGCGCCCCGCCCCTTAACCGAGACCCTATTCTATGGATTTCTCTCGCTTTTTCATCGATCGGCCCATTTTCGCGGCGGTGCTGTCGATACTGATTTTTGCCACCGGGTTAATTGCCATTCCGCTGCTGCCGATCAGCGAATACCCGGATGTGGTGCCGCCCAGCGTACAGGTGCGTGCCGAATATCCCGGCGCTAACCCAAAAGCGATCGCGGATTCTGTCGCCACGCCGCTGGAAGAGGCGATCAACGGCGTTGAAAATATGATGTATATGAAGTCGGTGGCCGGCTCCGATGGCGTACTGGTCACCACCGTGACTTTCCGCCCCGGCACCGATCCCGACCAGGCGCAGGTTCAGGTGCAGAACCGCGTGGCGCAGGCTGAAGCACGCCTGCCGGAAGCGGTGCGCCAGCTGGGGCTGACCACCCAGAAAATGTCGCCCACGCTGACGCTGGTTGTGCATCTTTTTTCACCCCACGGCAAGTATGATTCGCTCTACCTGCGCAACTACGCCACCCTGAAGGTAAAAGATGAGCTGGCACGCCTGCCCGGCGTCGGCCAGATTCAGATCTTCGGCGCCGGCGAATATGCGATGCGCGTCTGGCTCGATCCCGGCAAAGTCGCCGCGCGCGGCATGACGGCCGCAGAGGTGATTACCGCCATGCGCGAACAGAATGTGCAGGTCTCCGCCGGCCAGCTCGGCGCGGAACCCACCCGCAAAGCCAGCGATTTCCTGCTCTCTATCAACACCCAGGGGCGGCTGGAGAGCGAGGAGCAGTTTGGCGCTATCATCCTGAAAAGCACGGCTGACGGTTCTCTGGTGCGGCTGCGCGACGTGGCGCGCATTGAAATGGGCTCCGGCAGCTACGCCCTGCGTTCGCAGCTGAATAACAAGGATGCGGTCGGCATCGGTATTTTCCAGGCGCCGGGGGCAAACGCAATTGATCTCTCCGACGCGGTGCGGGCAAAGATGAACGAGCTGGCAACCCGTTTCCCGGAGGATGTGCAGTGGGCAGCGCCTTATGATCCTACGGTGTTTGTCCGCGACTCTATCCACGCCGTGGTGCAGACGCTGTTTGAGGCGATTGTGCTGGTTGTGCTGGTTGTGATCCTGTTTCTCCAGACCTGGCGCGCCTCCATTATTCCGCTGCTGGCGGTACCGGTGTCCGTGGTCGGTACCTTTAGCGTGCTCTGGCTGCTGGGTTTCTCACTCAATACCCTCAGCCTCTTCGGGCTGGTGCTGGCTATCGGCATTGTGGTGGATGACGCCATCGTGGTAGTGGAGAACGTTGAGCGCAATATCGAACAGGGTCTGACGCCGGTGGCTGCCGCACACCAGGCGATGCGCGAAGTATCAGGGCCGATTATCGCCATCGCGCTGGTGCTCTGCGCAGTGTTTGTGCCGATGGCGTTTCTCTCCGGCGTGACCGGGCAGTTCTATAAGCAGTTTGCCGTGACCATCGCCATCTCGACGGTGATCTCCGCCATTAACTCGCTGACGCTCTCGCCGGCGCTGGCGGCCAAGCTGCTGAAAGGCCATCACGCGCCGAAAGATCTGCCCGGCCGGCTGATTGACCGTCTGTTTGGCTGGCTGTTCCGTCCGTTTAACCGTTTCTTCCAGCGCAGCGCAACGGGCTATGAATCCCTGGTCGGCAGCACGCTGCGCCGGCGCGGCGCGGTGTTTGCGGTCTATCTGCTGCTGCTTGCCGGTGCAGGCTTTATGTTCCACAGCGTGCCAGGCGGGTTTATTCCCACACAGGATAAACTTTATCTGATCGGCGGCGTAAAAATGCCGGAGGGGGCTTCGCTGGCGCGCACCGATGCGGTGATCCGCGAGATGAGCGAGATTGGCATGCATACTGACGGCGTCGCCTATGCGGTTGCGTTTCCTGGACTGAACGCGCTGCAGTTTACCAATACGCCGAATGCCGGCACGGTATTCTTTGGCCTGAAACCCTTCAGCGAACGCACGCGCAGCGCGGCAGAAATCAATGCTGAGCTGAATGCCAAAATCGCGAAAATTCAGCAGGGTTTTGGCTTTTCGATTATGCCCCCGCCGATCCTGGGTCTGGGCCAGGGGTCAGGTTACTCGCTTTATGTGCAGGATCGCGGCGGTCTCGGCTATGGCGCACTGCAGGAGGCTATTAATACTCTCTCCGGTGCCGTGATGCAGACGCCGGGCATGATGTTTCCGATCTCCTCCTATCAGGCCAACGTCCCGCAGCTTGATGTGCAGGTCGATCGCGATAAAGCCCGCGCGCAGGGCGTGGCGTTGCCCGATCTCTTCACCACGCTGCAGGTTTATCTGGGTTCGGCCTACGTTAACGATTTCAACAAATTTGGCCGTACCTGGCGCGTGATGGCGCAGGCAGACGGGGATTTCCGGGACAGCGTTGAAGATATTACCTCGCTGCGTACCCGTAATGACCGGGGCGAAATGGTGCCCATCGGCAGCATGGTGCATGTCACCACCACCTACGGGCCCGATCCGGTGATCCGCTACAACGGCTATCCCGCTGCGGATCTGATTGGCGATGCCGATCCGCGCGTGCTCTCTTCCGCTCAGGCGATGGCGCAGCTGGAAACCATGTCAGAACAGATGTTGCCCAACGGCATGAATATCGAATGGACTGACCTGAGTTATCAGCAGGCAACCCAGGGCAACAGCGCATTTATCGTTTTCCCGGTTGCAGTCCTGCTGGCATTTCTGGTGCTGGCAGCGCTTTATGAGAGCTGGACGCTGCCGCTGGCGGTGATCCTGATTGTGCCGGTAACCATGCTTTCAGCGCTGGCGGGCGTCTGGCTGACCGGCGGTGATAACAACGTGTTTGTGCAGGTCGGGCTGGTGGTGCTGATGGGGCTGGCGTGCAAAAACGCCATTCTGATTGTGGAGTTTGCCCGTGAGCTGGAGATGCAGGGTAAAAGCATTACGGCCGCCGCACTGGAAGCCTGTCGTCTGCGTCTGCGGCCGATTGTGATGACCTCAATTGCGTTTATCGCCGGTACGATTCCGCTGATTCTCGGCGAAGGCGCTGGCGCGGAAGTGCGCGGCGTGACCGGTATTACCGTGTTTGCCGGCATGCTTGGCGTTACCCTGTTTGGCCTGTTCCTGACGCCGGTGTTTTACGTCACGCTGCGCAAGCTGGTGACACGACGCGCCCCTGCAGAAAGCGCAACGTCAGCATAACAACGTTATACATGCAAAAGCCCGGCTGCAGCCGGGCTTTTTTATATGCTATTGACGTTCCGGCTGCGTATGACGCACCGGTGTTATCAGGGTTTCTGGCAGAGTCCGGCGGGTTCAACATCCGGCAGCGGCTCACAATTGCTGGTATCGTTACTTTTCAGTTCGTTCAGCGCATCCGCCACGGTACGCGTCTCCAGCACTTTCAGCGACGCCTCTTCCGCCTCCTGAGCAATCGATTTGAAATACCAGCAGAGGTTGGCGCTGACCAGACAACGCGGTGCAACATCCGGTCGCGACGCCCACAGTTTTTTGTCTTCAATCACTGACGTATAGATATCGCGTAGCGTGATCTCCGCTGCGGGCCGGCCCAGATGAATTGAGCCGGTACGACCCAGCGTCGAAACAATAATGCCATCGCGCGTCAGCGGAACCATCAGTTTACGAATAAAACTGGGATTCGCCTCCAGACCGTACGCCAGAATTGCGCTGGTCGAGCGTTTTCCCAGTTGCTCCGCCATCGCGACACTTAAAACCATCTGCAGAGCTGTCGGGAAGCGATAATCTAACATTTCAATATCCTGAGTTGCGGCTTATCTTTTTGTTTTTATAGCGCGTCAATGAGTGAACAATGAGCAATAAATATAACAAACACTGTTGCTTTTTAGAAGCAACCCCGGCCTTACAGGGCACGGATTCCCCATCTGCAAGGCGGTTTGCGCACAAGCTGCTTAGTTTTGCACGGACGACGCCTGCGCCGGTAACTGCTGCTTAAGCAGCATGACCAGCAATACATTTACGCCTGCCAGCCCGCACAGCACCCAGAGCGTGATATCAGCGCCGGCATGGGCAAACAGCCAGCCGCCCGCCAGCGGCGTCAGCGCCTGCCCTATCAGCGCCGGCCGCGCCATACGACCGGTGACCACGGCATAATGCTCTGGTTTGACCACAACCAGCGGTAATGTACCGCGTACGATGGCCCGCAAGCCGTTCCCGGCGCCATACAGCATCATCGCAACCAGCGCCATGGCCGGAAACAGCGCCAGCAGCATTAGCCCCGCTGCGACCAGTCCCACAGAGAACAAAGCAGTCCATATGGGGTGACTACGCTTAAACAGGACATCCAGAAGCCGCGAGCCGATCTGACAGGGACCGAGAATGGCACTGAGCGCCAGCGCCGCGCTCAGTGAATAACCGCCTGACTGAAGCAGCGTAATAAGCTGAACCGAGATGGCGGTCATAATAACCGAAGCGAGGGTGAAAATGGCGCACAGCAGCCAGAAAAGTTGTGATGAGGGGGCGTTCTGCAGGGCATCAGAGGCGGCGCCGGTCTCACCTCCCCTGCTCTCTGTTTGCATCACCGGCGGCGGCAGCGCATAGCGATAGGCGGGGAATACCAGCAGCGTGAGCAGCGCAGCAATAATGAAACAGGCGTCACGCCAGCCGGCGAGCGCAATCAGCCATGCCGTTCCCGGCCATACCAGCGTGGTACATAATCCCGAAATCAGTGTCACCCCGGTAATAGCGCTGCGCGCCTGTCCGCCATACAGCGTGCCGAGTGTCGCAAACAGCGCATCGTAAAGGCTCATGGCCATCCCTGTGCCTATCAGCAGCCATGCAGCAAAAAACCAGCCGGGCCGGTAGCTCAGCCCCATGAGCACCAGGCCTGCAGCCATCACGATACCGCCGCCTGCCAGCAGTGCCGGTCCGTATCCACGGGCAATCAGCCGGCCGCTAAGCGGCGCCAGCAAACCCGAGACCAGAATACCGAGCGACAGTGCGCCATAGACCCACTGCCGGGGCCAGCCGGTTTCAGCGATAATCGGAGCGGCCATCACAGCCATCAGGTAGAACGACCCGCCCCATGAAAGGATCTGGACCGCACCCAGCGTGATAATTGCCGGAATAGCGGGTTTTGCATGATAGCGCACAGGGTGGCCCCATATAAGATAAAGCGTTGTTATAGCATGGATATTCTTCAGGCTGAACGCTCTTTTCTGTTAAGCCGCTAACCACTCCGGGGCTTCTGTCAGGCTCTATATAAAATTAATAAGTATGCTGTAACTAAAATAGCCTCTTGCCAGCAACGTGCACACAGGTACATTAAGGATGTTGTAACAAAGGAGAACATAATGGCTCGCTACGATTTAGTCGCTGATTTACATGAGTGCGTCAATACGCTGGAACAGCGCCTCGGCGCGCTGCGCGCCAGCATTGAGCAGCAGCCGCTGCTGGTGGCTCGCGTATTTAGCCTGCCGGCAATTGAAAAAGGTCATGAACATGACGAGATTGATAAAATAACGGTTACCCAGCATCTGGGAAAAAGCGCACGCGAGATGGCGCTCACCCACTACTGCCGGCTGTTTATGCAGCATCAGTCAGAAAAGCTCAGTACTAAAGCGGCCGTACGACTGCCCGGTGCGCTCTGTATTGAGGCAGACGAACATGCTGCTGAACAGATTACCCTGCAGGTCAGCGAGATCAACGCGCTCAAGCAGCGGCTGGAGCAGCTGATAACCGTGGAGTCCGGTTTACCGAGCGAAGCGCGCTTTGAATTTGTGCATCAGCATCTGCGCGGACTGATTACGCTGAATGCCTATCGCAGCGTGCCCCTGCTTCATGCGCCGGATACGCTGCGCTTTGGCTGGGCCAATAAAAACATCATTAAAAATCTGACGCGGGAAGCCGTTATTGAGCAGCTGGAGCGCAGCCTGAAAGCAAATCGCGCTCAGGCGCCCTGGACGCGCGAGCAGTGGGCAGAAAAAGTTCAGCTGGAGCTGGAGCTGGTGCGATCGCTGCCGGCGAGCGCAAAGCTGAAAATCAAACGGCCGGTCAAAGTGCAGCCTATTGCACGCGTCTGGCGCGCCAGCGAGAAGAAACAGACGCAGCTGGCCTGCCCTTCTCCGCTGCTGGTACTGTGTCGTGACAAAACGCAGGTGCCGGTACTGGGCGAACTGCTGAATTACGACGCAGAGAACATCGCCCATCGCTATAAACCGCTGGCGCAGCCGCTGCATCTGATCATCCCGCGTCTGCACCTCTGGAGCGACCGCCTCGCCTGACGGCGCGGCCGCCCCCTGCGGGATTACGCTTTCATGCTGCCAACCATCTCTTCCGGGCGCACCCAGGCATCGAACTGCGCCTCATCCAGATAACCGAGCTGCAGCGCGGCCGCTTTAAGCGTCAGGCCCTCTTTATGGGCTTTTTTGGCAATCTCAGCCGCTTTGTCATAGCCAATGTGCGTATTCAGCGCGGTTACCAGCATCAGAGACTCATTAAGCAGCTGATCGATGCGCTCCCGCACCGGCTCAATGCCTGTTGCACAGTGATGATTAAAGCTGTCCATGCCGTCGGCCAGCAGCCGTACCGATTGCAGGAAGTTATGAATCACCATAGGACGGAATACGTTCAGCTCAAAGTTGCCGGACGCGCCGCCCATATTGATCGCCACATCGTTGCCCATGACCTGGCAGCAGAGCATGGTCATCGCTTCACACTGCGTCGGATTCACTTTACCCGGCATAATCGAGCTGCCCGGCTCATTTTCCGGGATGCTGATTTCACCAATGCCGCAGCGCGGACCGGAAGAGAGCCAGCGGACGTCGTTGGCAATTTTCATCAGCGACGCTGCCAGACCTTTCAGCGCGCCGTGCGCATGCACCAGCGCATCGCAGGTTGCCAGCGCTTCAAATTTGTTGGGCGCGGTAACAAATGGCTGACCGGTCAGCGCGGCCAGCGCCTGCGCCACGCGGACGGCGTATTCAGGATGCGTGTTCAGGCCGGTGCCCACGGCGGTGCCGCCCAGCGCCAGCTCAGACAGATGAGGAATGCTGTTTTCAACGTGCTTCAGGCTATGCTCCAGCATGGCCACCCAGCCGGAGATCTCCTGCCCCAGCGTCAGCGGCGTGGCATCCTGCAGGTGCGTACGGCCAATTTTCACAATATCGCTGAAGGCATCCGCTTTGCGGGCCAGTGTGGTTTTGAGCACCTCCAGCTGCGGAATAAGCTGCTCGCGCAGTACCGTGACGGCCGCCACATGCATAGCGGTGGGAAAGACATCGTTAGAGCTCTGGCTTTTATTCACATCATCATTAGGGTGCACCCGCCGCGCCATACCGCGCTCACCGCCGAGGATTTCGCTCGCGCGATTGGCCAGTACCTCATTCATATTCATGTTGGTCTGGGTGCCGGAGCCGGTCTGCCAGATCGCCAGCGGAAACTGATCGGCGTGCTGGTTGGCCAGTACCTCATCCGCCGCGCGAATAATCGCTGCCGCGCGATCGTCCGGCAGCAGCTGCAGATCGCGGTTCACCTCCGCCGCTGCCCGCTTGGTCTGCGCCAGAGCCCGGACCAGCTCAACCGGCATTTTCTCAGTTGAAATACGAAAATGCTCCAGCGAGCGTTGCGTCTGTGCGCCCCAGAGTTTGTCTGCCGGCACATCGATGGGACCCATTGAATCTTTTTCAGTGCGACTGGCTGCCATAGCCCTCTTCTCCTTACTCAGTAGTGAAGTGATACCTGCATGGGACGTCTGAACACCCTGCTGGCGATCCGAATCAATAAAACAGTATGCGGTCACATCGCGTTTCCTGCACACAGGTCGCGCTAATTGCTGACATTTTCTGCTTTACTGGGCAATAACTGTTCAGCTGAGGGCAAAATATGCATAAATTGAATAACTCACTGCAGTATTACGACTGGGGCAGCACAACGGCGTTAACGGCACTGTATGGTATCGCCGATCCGCAGGGCCGGCCGCTGGCAGAACTGTGGATGGGCGCGCACCCGAAAAGCCCGTCAACGCTGGTTACTGAGGGCCAGCCCCGCTCGCTGCGCGATGCGATCGCGCGCGATCCGGTGGCAATGCTGGGCCGCGCCGTCGCTGACCGGTTTGGTGAACTGCCGTTTCTGTTTAAGGTGCTCTGCGCGGCGAAAGCGCTCTCCGTGCAGGCGCATCCGGACAAACACGCAGCTGCCGCCGGTTTTGCCCGTGAAAACGCGGCCGGTATTGCTCCGGATGCGCCGCAGCGCAGCTATAAAGATGCCAGCCATAAACCAGAGCTGCTCTATGCGCTTACGCCTTTCCAGGCGCTGAACGGTTTCCGCGAGCGGCCTGAAATGGTGTCGCTGCTGAGCGCGGTAGCGGGCGCGCATCCGCAGATTGGACACTTTATTGAGCAGGCCACGCCAGATGCCCTTGCCCGCCTGTTTGCCACGCTGTTCTCGCTGCAGGGGGATGAAAAAAGGCGTGCGCTGGCGATCCTGTGCTCAGTGGCAGCGTCACGGGATGCGGAGCCGTGGCTGACTGTACGGCAGCTGGCGGCTGATTACCCGGACGATAACGGTCTGTTTGCACCACTGCTGCTTAACCAGCTGCTGCTGCAGCCCGGCGAAGCGATGTTTCTCTCTGCCGGAACGCCACACGCTTACCTGCAGGGCACTGCACTGGAAGTTATGGCAAATTCAGATAATGTGCTGCGTGCCGGCCTGACGCCAAAATTTATCGATATGCCGGAGCTGCTGGCTAACCTGAACTTTACCGCCCGCGCGGCCGGTACGCTGCGGCTGCAGCCTGAGCGCGATGCGCAGGCGCTGCATTTCCCGGTGCCGGTGGATGATTTTGCTTTTGCCATTCACTTGCTTTCCGCCGTGGCGCAGCCGCTGGCACCGGCCGGCGTCGCCCTGCTGTTCTGTATTGAGGGTGAAGCACGGCTTGCCAGCGCGGATAGCCAGCTTATCCTGCAGCCAGGCGAATCCTGTTTTGTTGCCGCCCGCGAAGCACCGATTGCAGCCTCAGGCAGCGGACGTCTGGCCCGCGTCTTCTGCGCGCTCACTGCAGACGGCTGACGCTGCGCCGGTTAACTGCTATCCTTTCAGACGATTACTTTAAACGCCTGCGGGCGTTTTTCTTCACCCGGCGCGTTACCCTGACGGGGCGCGAACGCAAGGATAAGGATGACTCAGCGATGAAAAAGACTCAGGTTGCAGCAGGTGTGATTGTCGCGCTCGGTGTGGTTTGGACCGGCGCAGCGTGGTTTACCGGCAAGCAGATTGAGAGCCATAAGGATGAGATGCTGCAACATGCCAACAGCCAGATTAACGCCTGGGCACCCAACAGCCGCCTGACGCTGAGCTATCAGGATTATCAGCGCGGCCTGTTCAGCAGCAGCACGAAACTGGTTGTTCAGGCGAGCTCGCAAACGGTGGATAATCCGCTGCTTAAGCCGGGTCAGACCATTGTGCTGAATGAAACCATCGATCACGGCCCTTTCCCCTTTGCGCAACTGAAGCGCGGCAATATTCTGCCGGCAATGGCCTCAGTGCACTCAGAGCTTGCCAATACTGACGCGGTGAAAAAACTGTTCGCGCTGACTGACGGCAAATCACTGGTTGCAGCCGATACGCGTATTGGTTACAGCGGGGCTACTGATACGGCGCTGACCCTGCTGCCAGTGGATTACAGCAACGCACAGACCGGCGACCGGCTGGCCACCAACGGCGGTAAGCTTGACGTCAGCGCCGACAGCAAAGGCGATAAAGTCAGCCTGAAAGGTGAGTTTTCCAGCATCGCCGTCACCAGCAAAAATCAGCTGGAGCAGCCGGTGCTGTTCACCCTGAATGGTCTGGCACTGGGCGGTGATACTCACCTGAGCCCGGAAGGCGTGCGCGTGGGCGATCAGAACATCACGCTGGATAAACTGGAAGCGAGCATCAACGGGCAGCAGGGAATGACGCTGCAGAACATCGACGGTAAATCCTCTTTTGATAATAAAGAGGGCAAAATCGGCGGCACCATTGATTACAAAGTGGGGAATATCAACCTGCAGCAGCAGCCTTTTGGCGAAGCGCGTCTGGCGATGAAGTTTTCGCAGTTTGATGCGCAGGCGGTGAAAACCTTCTCCGATACTTACAATGCCCAGATGCAGGATCTGCTGCGCCAGCCGGGTGTGGCTGAGGATCCGATTCGCTATCAGGCCAGCGTGCAGACTATTTTGCGCAACAACCTGCCGCTGCTGCTGAAAGGCGCGCCGGCGGTGAGCATTGCGCCGCTGAGCTGGAAAAATGATAAAGGTGAAAGCACGTTTAACCTGAATATCGGCTTCAACGATCCGGCGGCAGTCAGCGGCGAGGCGCAGAGCCTGGGGGCAGCAGTGAATCGCATGCTGAAAACGCTGGATGGCAAACTGAATATCAATATGCCAATGGCAACAGAAACGATGCGTCATGTTGGCCTGGCAGAAGGATATCAGGGAGATGACGCGCAGAAGCTGGCCGATCAGCAGGTTAAAGGCGTGGCTGCGATGGGCCAGATGTTCCGTCTGACGCAGCAGCAGGATAATAATATTGTCACCAGTCTGCAGTATGCGAACGGTCAGGTAACGATGAACGGTGACAAGATGTCGCTGGAGCAGTTCCTCTCCCGCTATATGCTGGGAATGCCAACCAGTGAAGGCATGCCACAGTAACCTCTGCGGTACGCCGCCTCATCCTGCGGGAAGAGGCGGCGCCTTTTCGCTCTAATATTCACCACCTGTTCTCCGCTTTGCGCAAATCGCTGGCGCAGTTGCGCAAGATATTTTTATAATGCTCTGCACTTTATTCCTGACAAGCGAGTGCGCCATGATCGACCAGCAGCTTCCTCTTACCGATATTCACCGCCACCTTGATGGCAATATCCGCGCCCAAACTATTCTCGATCTCGGCCGCCAGTTTAACCTCTCTCTGCCCGCCAGCTCTCTTGAAGCACTGCGTCCTCACGTGCAGGTCACCGCTAACGAACCCGACCTGGTGAGTTTTCTGCAGAAGCTCGACTGGGGCGTTAAGGTGCTGGGCGATCTCGACGCCTGTCGCCGCATTGCGCTGGAAAACGTCGAAGATGCAGCGCGTGCAGGCATTCACTATGCGGAACTCCGCTTCTCTCCGGGCTATATGGCGATGACCCATAATCTGCCGGTAGCGGGCGTAACAGAAGCGGTAATTGATGGTGTGCGTGCGGGCGTGAAGCAGTACGGTGTGGATGTCAATCTGATTGGCATTATGAGCCGCACCTTTGGTGAAGAGGCGTGCCTGCGCGAGCTGGAAGGATTACTGGCACATCGCGACGGTATCACCGCCGTGGATCTGGCGGGCGATGAGCTGGGCTTTCCGGGCAGTGAGTTTCTGAGCCACTTCAACCGGGCACGTGACGCCGGTTTTCGCATCACCGTGCATGCCGGCGAAGCGGCGGGTCCGGAGAGTATCTGGCAGGCCATTCGCGAACTGGGCGCGGAGCGTATCGGTCACGGCGTTAAGGCGATTGAAGATCGGGCGCTGATGGATTTTCTGGCTGAGCAGCGTATCGGCATCGAATCCTGCCTGACCTCAAACATCCAGACCAGCACCGTCTCCTCGCTGGAGAAGCATCCGCTGAAAGCGTTCCTGCAGCACGGTATTCTGGCCACGCTGAATACTGATGACCCGGCGGTTCAGGGTGTGGAACTGGCGCATGAATATGAGGTGGCGGCCCCTGCAGCAGGCCTCTCTCTGGCAGAGATCCGCCAGGCGCAGGAAAATGGTGTGGCGATTGCATTCCTGAGCGAAGCGGAGAAAGCGGCGCTGCGCCAGCGCGTAGCAGGCTGAGGCGCTAAGCACCAGAGATAACGCGCCGCCCTGCGGCGGCGCGTAACATCAGCGCGGTGACATCGTCTGACGCTTCTCTGCAGACTGCAGACCCAGCTCAATCAGCTCCATAACCTGTATCGCCTCTTCTGCCTGCACCGGATTTTGCCCCGTGCCGGCTATCGCGTCGCGGATCGCCGCATAGTAGGCCGGATAGTTGCCCGGCTGCGTCAGCAGCTCCTGCTCCACCAGCATATCGCCTTCCGCCAGCGTCAGCGTGCCGTTGCGCATATCGTAGCCCCACGCCTGCTGCGGCGGTCTGGCGCCTGATTTCAGACTATCCTCCTGCGGATCGAGCCCATACTTTACGTAGCTGCCGCGCGTGCCGTGTACCACAAAGCGCGGTGACTCTGCTGCCACCAGCATGCTGGCGTGCAGCACCACGCGGCGCGTCGGGTAAGTCAGCACCGCGTGGAAATAGTCAGTGGTTTGCGCGCCCGGGCGCAGCTCTGCCATATCCACATTGATCGCGACCGGCATACCAAACAGCTGCAGCGCCTGATCCAGCACGTGCGGGCCGAGGTCAAACCAGATGCCGCTGCCCGGTCCCTTCATCTCGCGCCAGCGCTGGCGAACTTCCGGGCGAAAGCGGTCGAAATGTGACTCCAGATAGCGTATCTCGCCAAGCGTGCCCTCACTGAGTAACGTTTTCAGCGTCAGAAAATCGCTGTCCCAGCGGCGGTTATGGAATACCGACAGCAGCAATCCTCTGGATTTTGCCAGCTGATCGAGCTCACGCGCCTGCGATAGCGTGACGGTGAAAGGCTTGTCAACGACCACATGCTTGCCGGCATTCAGGGCCGCTTTAGCCAGCGGAAAATGGGTGTCATTGGGGGTGGGGATCACAATCAGCTGCAGGGTGGGATCGTCCAGCAGCGCCTGCGGATCGGCGACGACCTGTACCGAGGGCCAGTCAGCATGCACTTTACCGGCATCACTGCTGGAGATCGCTGCCAGTTCCATATCGGCTGTTCCGGCGATTAAAGGGGCATGAAAGGTTTTACTGGCAAAGCCATAGCCTATCAGGCCGACACGTAGTTTATCGCTCATTCTCACTCCTTTTGTCATATACCCGACTGATTTAAGACGAATCAGCCGGTGAGAACAAGGCGGAATCAGCTGAAAGAGATCGCCCGGCCAGGCTCCGGCCAGTTCTGCTGCGCTTCGAGCGCGTCGTGCGCATCCTGGCTGCGCCGGCGGAAATCACTCGGACTGACGCCCACGCGTTTGCGGAACACGCGTGAAAAGTAGAGCTGATCGTCATAGCCTACTTCCCGTCCCACGGAGGCGATAGGTTCCTGCGTTGTCTGCAGCAGCAGCTTGGCGCGGATCACCCGCTGATCTTCACGCCAGCGCAGCAGATTAATGCCCATCTGTTCGCGGAACAGATGCGCCAGCCGCGAAGGCGATAAACAGACATGCCGCGCCACCTCCTCGATTTTGACTTCGCTGGCAAGATGATTGGTCACAAACTGGCAGGCTTCAATCACGCGCGGATCGCGAATTTGCTGATGACTGCGCGGATCCTCTTCCACCGCACGCAGCAGCAGACGCTCCAGCAGGTTCATCGCCAGCTCTTCAGCAAAGCGACGCCCGGAGTTGTGCGTCTGTTCAATGCTGGCAAACAGGCGATCAAATTCGCCGCACAGCGCTTCGGTCAGACGCAGCCGGCCCACGCCCTGCTTCTGATCCTGCCACTCCAGCCAGTCGATCCAGTAGGCGCGCGGCCGAAAATAGACCCAGCGATGGTGCCAGCACGGACTGTCTGGTGCACGTCCATAGTAGTGCGGCGTTTTCGGCTGAAACAGCAGCAGGTCACCCGGCTCACAATCAAAAGCGGATTCGCCATCAAAGATCCGGCCTTTGCCACGGATGGTGAGATTGAGAATATAGCCCTTCATCCCCAGCGGTCGATCGATAAAAAAGTCGAGCGGCTCCTGCGCGTTAATCGGCGTGAGTCCCGCTACCAGCCAGGCGTTAAACGGATAGCCCGGCAGCAGGGGGTTCTGTTGTTCACTGGGGGGTTCGCGATGGTACATAGTGCCCTCACTCTCAGCATGACGCGCGGCGCAACACCCACGTTGCGCCGCCAGGATCAAACGGCTCTGTTTTTCTGTTTATAGCGATCGAAAATCACTGCGGCTAACAGTATCAGACCCCGCACGACATACTGTGAGAATGGCGAGATATTCAGTAAATTCATCGCATTCTCTACGGTCCCCAGGATCAGCACCCCCGCCACCACATAGGAAATTTTACCGATGCCGCCCTTCAGCGAGACGCCGCCCAGCACGCAGGCCGAGATCACAATCAGTTCATAGCCCAGCGAAGTCATGGGCTGACCGCTGGTCATACGCGAGGCCAGAATGATGCCCGCGGCGGCTGAAACCAGTCCTGAAAGGATAAAGATAATGATGCGGGTACGCACCACCGGCACGCCAGCCAGCCGGGCAGCTTCTTCATTGCCGCCAATTGCCAGTGTGTTGCGGCCAAACGTGGTTTTGTTCAGCAGGAAACCAAACGCAACCATGGTGGCAATGGTGAGCCAGATAGGTGCCGGCACGCCCAGCCAGTTAGCATAACCCAGCGCAAAAAAGCGTTCATCTTCAATGCCTACCGCTTTACCGTCAGAGAAGATATAGGCCAGTCCGCGCACAATCTGCATCGTTGCCAGCGTGGTGATCAGGGCGTTGATTTTTAACCGGGCAATGACAAATCCGTTCACAAAACCGGTCGCCATACCCAGCAGCAGCCCGGCGGCTACGCCAATCCACAGGCTTTCGGTCATGTTGATCACCACCGCCGTCACCACGCCGGCGCAGGCGATAACCGAGGCGATGGAGAGATCAAAGTCGCCCGACGCCAGACAGAACAGCATACCGCAGGCCACCATGCCGGACATCGACATCGCCAGGCCCAGCCCTTTCATATTAATAAACGTGCCAAAGTTCGGCACAAAGATGGCGCAGACAATAAACAGCAGCGCAAAAACCACCAGCATGCCGAAATTGTCCCAGATACGTCCCAGCTGCAGCCCGCTGCGCTGCACCGGTGGCGTGTTGGAAGTGGTAGATGAAGCCATTGTTGCTCTCCTGTACATCAGGCCACGGCGGCCGCTTGAGGGGTTTTCGGCATCGCCAGACTTAGCGTCAGCTGTTCGGTTGCCGTGTCGTGCGTCAGTTCTCCGGCAATTTCACCTTCGCGCATGACAATAATGCGGTCGGCGAGCCCCATTACTTCGGGCAGATCGCTGGATGCAAACAGCACCGCAATCCCTTTGCCTGCCAGTTGGTAAATCAGATTGTAAATTTCATGCTTCGCGCCAACGTCAATACCGCGCGTTGGCTCATCCAGCATGATCACGTTCATCTCTTCCGAGAGCCAGCGACCCAGAATGGCCTTTTGCTGGTTGCCCCCGGAGAGGTTCATGATCAGCTGATGCGGACCAGGCGTCTTGATATTGAGCGAACGGATATGGCTTTCTGCGTTTTTCGCCTCCCAGCCGGGCCTGATCAGGCAGCCCGCCGTGAGGTTATGGCGTCGCGCGCTGATATTGATGTTCTCCCGCACGGAGTGCACCGGAATAATGCCTTCCGCTTTGCGATCTTCAGGACAGAGCATAATGCCCGCCCGGATGGCATCAATCGGCTGGCGGATCGTGAGCGGCCTGCCATCAAGTGAAACCGTGCCGCCACGCAGTTTTGTGGCCCCAAACAGCCCTTTCATCAGCTCGCTGCGTCCGGCGCCTACCAGACCAAACAACCCTACAATTTCTCCCGCGCGCACGGTCAGTGAGACAGGCATGCGCACCCCTTTCGCCTCGACCTGGTCGAGCTGAAAACGAACGGCGCCCAGCTCGCGTGGCGCATAGCCATAGATATCGCCCAGGTTGCGCCCGACCATCGCCTCGACCAGATCGTCGTGGTGGGTATTGGGCATATCCGTAAACGTGCGCACATAGCGGCCATCTTTAAACACGGTAATTGCATCGCTCAGGGCAAAAATCTCCTCCATGCGATGCGACACATAAAGCACCACCCGTCCTTCGGCCCGCAGCTGACGGATAACGCGGAACAGGTGCTCAATTTCGCGCGCTGAGAGCGAACTGGTTGGTTCATCAAACGCAATAATGCGGGCGTTGCGCGCCAGCGCCTTTGCAATCTCCACCATCTGCCACTGACCCAGTGAGAGATATTTCAGTGGCATATCGGGATCGATATCCATCCCGAGGTTTTTCAGCTGCAGTCCGGCTTCATAACGCAGCAGTTTGCGGTTTACCAGACCGCGTTTATGCGGCAGCTGGCCGAGATAGATATTCTCCGCCACGCTCATTTCCGGTACCAGGTGCAGCTCCTGGTAGATGATGGCGACGCCGGCATCCAGCGCATCAACCGTATTGGTGAAGTGTTTTGCCTCGCCCTGGATGCGGATTTCGCCGCTTGTGGGCTGATAACTGCCGCTGAGGATCTTCAGCAGCGTTGATTTTCCTGCGCCGTTTTCGCCCATCAGCGCGTGCACCTCACCGGCGCGGCACTCAAAGCCGATATCCTGCAGTGCTTTTACGCCAGGAAAGGTTTTGCTGATGCCATGAAAAGAGAGAAATGCCTGATCGGTCTCCATGGAAACTCCTGATAATGCCCGTCGGATTTCAGGTGCGCATAAATGCGCACCCTGCAAACCAGGTACGCATGAATGCGCGCCCTGTGCGTTACATCAGCCCTTTCTTCGCCAGTTCGGTTTTGAAGTTATCGCGGGTGATCAGCACCACATCCGTCACCTCTGTAAATCTGGCAGGTTCTTCGCCTTTAGTGACCCAGTTGTAGAGCATCTGGCTGCTCTTATAACCGTGAACATCCGGGCTGGGCAGCAGTGAACCATAGAAACCGGTCGCGGAGCCTTTAGAGAGTTCGCTGATCGCATCCACGCCGTTAATGCCGATACCAATCACATCCGGCGCTTTGAAACCCTGGCCCTCAGTGGCGCGCACGCCGCCCAGCACGGTGTTATCGTTCATGCCGACAATCAGCCAGTGTTTCACTTCCGGGTGCTGCACCAGCAGCGAGTTACCGGCATCAAACGCGCCGGGAATATCGTTGGATTTGGTCGGGACCTGATAAATCTGCTTCTCAGGGAAGCCTGCTGCTTTAATGGCCGCCATCGAGCCGCCGGTACGACGACGCGCCGTATCCAGTTCGTTAGCGGTGATCGCCATCACCGCCGTCTCTTTAACGTCCCAGCCGCGTTTCTGCATCTCTTTATAGAGTTCCTGACCCTGGCGCTCGCCGATCTTTGTTGCCGCCATCATTACCAGCGGAACGGTCTCCATTGGCTTGCCTTTCGCCGTGACAAACTGGTCATCTACCGCGATCACTTTCAGATCGTAGCTGCGCGCTTTCGCCATAATGGCCGAGCCGAGTTTGGGATCGGGGGTGCAGATGACAAAACCTTTCGCACCGCTGGCCGCGAGGCTGTCGATGGCGTTAAGCGTTTTTTCACCATCGGGGACCGCAATTTTAATCACCTCAAAACCCAGATCTTTGCCGGCTTTATCAGCAAATTTCCATTCGGTCTGAAACCACGGCTCCTCTGGTTGTTTAACGAGAAAACCGAGCTTCATCGTCTCGGCGATAGCGGAATGTGACATAACCGCGGCGAGGCTGACGGCCGCCAGCGCTTTAGTGAATTTATGCATGATGCTCTCCGGCACAATGGTGTTTTATCGCTGTTATTAACGTTTTTGTGTAAACGCTACCATCTGAATTCTGCTTTCTTGTACAGCGCAAAATCAGCGCGTTAGCTCAAGAGTTGCTGAAAGGCTGTGCAAACGCTGGGCTAGTTGTAGCGAGAAATGCGGCACAAAATGTAGAGCGGTATCACATAGCAAAACGAAGGCAAAAATATCCATATATTCAGCAAAATTAACCGGTGCCTGACTTTTGCGGCCGATCACACAACCTCTCCGATGACAGAAAAGTACATATTGTCAGCCACTGATGACTAACGGCCCGGGACATTGCCTCGCAGGATAGAACCCATATAACTCACACAGGAGAATCCCGATGGGTGCTGGCGCCATAACAATTGGGCTGGATTTTGGTAGTGACTCAGTGCGTGCGCTGGCGGTTGACTGCCACAGCGGCAAAGAGCTGGAAAAAGCGGTGGTCAACTATTCGCGCTGGGCGCAGGGCCAGTTCTGCGACGCGCACGCTAACCGGTTTCGTCATCATCCGCAGGACTACATCGATGCCCTGGAGCAGGCGCTGGTCAGCGTGCTGCAGGCATTAACGCCTGAACAGCGCGCGGCGGTAGCCGGGATCGGCGTGGATACAACCGGATCAACGCCGGCGCCTGTCGATCGCGACGGTAATGTCCTGGCGCTGCGACCGGAATTTGCCGCAAATCCCAACGCCATGTTTGTGCTGTGGAAAGATCATACTGCCATTGAAGAAGCTGAAGCGATCACGCGTCTGTGTCACAGCGGGCGCTTTATCGACTACACCCGCTATATTGGCGGCATTTACTCCTCCGAATGGTTCTGGGCGAAAATCTTACACGTCTCGCGGGAGGATGCCGCCGTGCGGGAGGCGGCTGTTTCCTGGGTTGAACTCTGCGACTGGGTGCCGGCGCTGCTAAGCGGTACGACCGCCCCCGATAAGCTGCGTCGCGGGCGCTGCGCCGCCGGACATAAATCGCTCTGGCATCCGGAGTGGCAGGGCCTGCCAGACGTGGCCTTTCTCAACGCGCTTGACCCCATGCTGACGGAACAGCTCGATTCACCGCTGTTTACCGATACCTGGACCGCCGACCTGCCGGTTGGCACGCTGAGTGCTGAATGGGCTGCCCGTCTTGGATTATCCGAACAGGTGGTTATCTCTGGCGGCGCCTTTGACTGCCACATGGGCGCGGTCGGGGCCGGTGCTCAGCCCTATACGCTGGTAAAAGTCATTGGTACATCAACCTGCGACATTCTGATTGCAGACAGTGAAACCGTCGGCGACCGCGCGATCCGGGGCATTTGCGGCCAGGTCGACGGCAGCGTCGTCCCTGGTGCGATTGGCTGCGAAGCGGGCCAGTCGGCCTTTGGCGATATCTACGCCTGGTTCAGCCGCCTGCTCGGCTGGCCACTGCAACAGGCGGCGCAGCGTCATCCTGAACTGCAACCGCAGCTGGCTGCGCTGCAGCAGGATCTGATCCGCGAGCTTACCGAAGCCTGGGCCGCCAATCCGCAACTCGATCATCTGCCGGTGGTGCTGGACTGGTTTAATGGTCGCCGTACCCCGGATGCCAATCAGCGGCTGAAAGGCGTCATTACCGATCTTAATCTGGGCACCGATGCACCGGCACTGTTTGGCGGGCTGATCGCCGCCACGGCTTTTGGCGCAAGGGCCATTATGGAATGCTTTGAGCAGCAGGCGATTCCGGTAAAGAGTATTCTGACGCTGGGGGGTATCGCCCGCAAATCCCCTGCCATTATGCAGGCGTGCTGTGATGTGATGAACCGTCCGCTGGATATTGTTGCGTCGGACGAGTGCTGCGCACTGGGCGCGGCAATTTTTGCGGCCGTGGCGGCAGAGGTCTATCCCGACGTACCTGCCGCTCAGCAGGTGATGGCCAGCCCGATTGCAGTCACGCTGCAGCCCGACGCACAGCGCGTAGCGGCGTATCAGCAGCTCTATCAACGTTATCAAAACTGGTGTGAGGCGGCTGAACCACAGTACGCGCCGCGCACCCTATCCGCACAGTAAAGGAGTGGTTTAATGGAACAGCATAACGCACAGCACGTGTGGTTTGTTATCGGTACACAGCACCTCTACGGCGCGGAAACGTTGCGCCAGGTGGAAGAGCACGCGCGTCAGGTAATGGAAGGGCTTAATCAGGCGGGTACACTGCCGGTGCCGCTGGTGCTTCAGCCGCTGGTCAAATCGCCGGATGAGGCGCTGGCGCTCTGCCGGGCAGCGAATCACGACAACCAGTGCGTCGGCATCATCACCTGGCTGCACACGTTTTCGCCGGCAAAAATGTGGATTGGCGGACTGAGCGTTTTAAATAAGCCGCTGCTGCAGTTCCATACCCAGTTTAATGCAGAGATCCCGTGGGACAGCATGGATATGGATTTTATGAACCTGAACCAGACCGCACACGGCGGCCGCGAGTTCGGTTTCATCGGCGCACGTATGGGATTACAGCATAGCGTGATCACCGGCCACTGGCAGGATCGCACCAGCCAGCAGCGTATCAGCCGCTGGATCAACGCCGCGCTGGCAAAACAGGCGAGCCAGCAGCTTAAGGTTGCCCGTTTTGGCGATAACATGCGTGAAGTTGCCGTCACTGAAGGTGACAAGGTTGCCGCCCAGATCCAGTTTGGCTACGCCGTTAACGGCTGGGGCGTGGGCGATCTGGTTGAGGTGATCAATGGCGTCAGCGACGGTGACGTCAGCGCGCTGATCGATGAGTATGAGAGTCAGTATCTCTTCAGCGAGGCGGCAGCCGTTAACGGCGACAAGCGGCAGAACGTGCTGGACGCTGCGCGCATTGAGCTGGGCCTGAAACGCTTCCTGGAGGATGAAGGGTGTAAAGCGTTTACCACCAACTTCCAGACGCTGCACGGTATGACGCAGCTGCCAGGGCTGGCAGTGCAGCGTCTGATGGGCCAGGGCTATGGCTTTGCCGGCGAGGGTGACTGGAAAACCGCAGCGCTGCTGCACATTCTCAAAGTGCAGGCAGGCACACGTGCGGGCGGTACCTCTTTCATGGAGGATTACACGTATCACTTCTCGCCGGGCAACGATCTGGTGCTGGGTTCGCACATGCTGGAAGTTTGTCCTTCTATCGCCAAAGAGGAGAAACCGCTGATTGATGTTCAGTTCCTGGGTATTGGCGGCAAGGCCGATCCGGCGCGCCTGATTTTCTCGACGCCGGCCGGACGCGCGATCAATGCCAGCGTGATCGATCTTGGCGATCGTTTCCGCCTGCTGGTTAACGTGGTGGATGCGATTGAGCAGCCTAAACCGCTGCCAAAGCTGCCGGTTGCCCGTGCGCTGTGGCGTGCTCAGCCGTCGCTGGCAACGGCGTCAGAAGCCTGGATCCTTGGCGGCGGCGCGCACCATACGGTATTCAGCCAGGCGCTGGATCTGGAGGATATGTATCTCTACGGCGAACTGAACGGTATTGAAGTCATGGTGATCGATGAAGAAACCCGCCTGCCTGCGTTTAAGGACGCGCTGCGCTGGAACGAAGTCTATTACCGCTTAGCCCGCTGATTCTGATAACTGACCAGAAATTAAGCCGCGCGCCGTCGCGGCTTTTTTATTGCCTGAAATTCCCGGTTTAAAACCGGCCAGGGAGCCAATATCGACCAGGGGCGCATGAATGCGTATGGCCGAAGAGCCAATATCGGCCAGGGGCGCATTAATGCGTATGGCTGAGGAGCCGGTATCGGCCAGGGGCGCATGAATGCGTATGGCCAGGGAGCCAATACCGGCCAGGGGCGCATTAATGCGCCCCCTACGGGGTGACTGTGGCATGCCGCAGGGGCGGCATTAATGCCGCCCTGGTTTCCGCAGATATCCGATACGGGAAGATGGGGTTCTGGCAACGCGTGATGGGGCTGGCAGGCCGGTAAAGCCCGGGGCGAAGAGCAAAGCGTCCGCGCCAGGGATGGCGCGGCCGATCGGCAGGACGCCGGGTTCCTTTGCGATCGCCCCGGGCTTTACCGGCCGTAGTATCGAAATGAATGGAGGCTGAGGAGCCGGTGTCAGCCAGGGGCGCATGAATGCGTATGGCTGAGGAGCCGGTATCGGCCAGGGGCGCATAAATGCGTATGGCCAGGGAGCCAATATCGGCCAGGGGCGCATTAATGCGCCCCCTACGGGGTGACTGTGGCATGCCGCAGGGGCGGCATTAATGCTGCCCTGGTTTCCGCAGATATCCGATACGGGAAGATAGGGTTCTGGCAACGCGCGATGGGGCTGGCAGGCCGGTAAAGCCCGGGGCGAAGAGCAAAGCGTCCGCGCCAGGGATGGCGCGGCCAATCGGCAGGACGCCGGGTTCCTTTGCGATCACCCCGGGCTTTACCGGCCGTGGTATCGACATGAATGGAGGCAGGGAGCCGGTGTCGGCCAGGGGCGCATAAATGCGTATGGCCGAAGAGCCGGTGTCGGCCAGGGGCGCATAAATGCGCCCCCTACGGGTGGGATGATGCCGGATGGAGGCCAGGGGCGTATAAATGCGCCCCTACGGGGTCAGGCGTTTGACCGGTGCGTTTTGCTGGCGATCCCACATCACGGTCAGCATGCGCTGCAAGGCGATAAAAGCAAACAGCAGGATACCGATAGCAATCTTGGTCCACCACGAACTCAGCGTTCCGTCGAAATTAATCCACGTCTGAATCAGACCCTGAATCAGTACGCCAAACAGCGTGCCAAGCACGGTACCCACACCGCCCGACAGCAGCGTACCGCCAATCACTACCGAAGCAATTGCATCCAGCTCTACGCCCAGCCCGGCCAGCGCGTAACCGGCTGAGGTATAGATAGAGAACACAATACCGGCCAGCGTCGCCAGCGTTGTGGAAAGCATATAAACCTTAATGGTCGTCGCGCGGGTCGACACGCCCATCAGCTGCGCCGAGGTGAGATTGCCGCCAATAGCGTATACCTGATTTCCGAATCGGGTACGGTGCGCCAGAATAATGCCCCCGGCGACCACCACCAGCATAATCACCGCCAGCAGGCTCAGCCGTCCGCCGCCAGGGATTTTCCACGCCAGGCCTGACAGCGTGGCGTAAAGAGGATGATCAATCGGAATGGAATTCTCTGACACCAGGTAACTGCAGCCGCGCAGAAAAAACATACCTGCCAGCGTAATAATAAACGCCGGGATCTTCAGCGCATCGATCAGCCAGCCCATCATGGCGCCGAACAGCGCCCCCAGCGCGAGAACCACTGCAAACGCCAGCAGCGGATCCAGGTGGAAATCACCGATAATGCGTGCCAGAAACACGCCGGTAAAGGCGATTACCGCCCCTACAGACAGATCGATGCCGCCGGACAAAATCACAAAGGTCATGCCCACGGCAATAATGCCCAGAAAAGCGTTATCCGTCAGAATATTGCAGATAACCCGTGTTGATGCGAAGCCTGGAAACTGGCTCAGACAGAACAGATAACCTGCCACAAATACCAGCAGCGTGATCATCAATGGCAAATGACGCTTTATCATCTTGAACGCTTCCCCTTCAGCATGGCGATAAAACGCGGCGACTGCAGCAACAGCACGCACATCACGACCACCGCTTTCACAACCTGGTTGAGTTCTGGCGGGAAACCCGACAGCAGGATCCCGGTATTCATAGACTGGATAATCAGAGCACCAATCAGCGACAGCACCAGGTTAAAGCGGCCGCCCATCAGGGATGCGCCGCCAATCACCACGGCCAGAATGGCATCCAGCTCCAGCCACAGGCCGGCGTTATTGGCGTCAGCACCCCGGATATCGGCTGCCACAATCAGTCCGGCTACCGCCGCACATAAGCCGCTAATCACATAGGTCGACATCACCACCAGCCAGCCGTTAACGCCTGCATTGCGCGCCGCGCGCAGGTTGATGCCCACCGCTTCAATAAACAGCCCCAGCGCTGTTTTGCGCGTTAGCAACCAGACGGCCAGCGCCACCAGCAGCGTGATCCACACCGGTACCGGTAACCAGAGCAGCGAGCCGCTGCCAAACCACGCCAGGCTCTCGCTGTTGAACGTCACGATCTGCCCCTGCGTAATCAGCTGGGCCACGCCCCGCCCCGCTACCATAAGAATCAGCGTGGCCACAAACGGCTGAATCTTCAGCAGCGCAACCAGCACCCCATTCCATAAGCCGCATAGCAGACCGGTGCCCAGCGTTACCAGTACAATCACGCTCAGGCTATGTCCGGCGACGGTCAGCGTGGCCGCCGTTGCGCCCGCAATCGCCATAACCGCACCCACGGACAGATCAATTCCGCCGGTCGCAATCACCAGCGTCATCCCCACGGCGAGCAGCGCTACCGGTGCAGCACGATTCAGAATATCGATTGGGCTGCCAAACAGACGACCATCCTGAATATGAATGGCAAAAAAGTTATTCGCGACCAGGCTGTCAATCAGCAGCACCAGAATCAGCGCGGCGATCTGTGGCATACCCGGCGGCAGTTTCAGCTTACGTCTTTCAGGTTTTGACTGTGTCATAGGTGATTCAAGCATGTTGTGCGCCTCCCTCAGCAATGGCGTTCACAATGGACGCCACGGAGAGCTGCTCGAGTGGAATTTCAGCCACCTGCTTCAGATCGCGCATAATCACTACGCGATCGGCGTAGCCAACCAGCTCTTCCAGTTCCGAAGAGATCACCAGCAGCGCCAGACCATCCGCGCAGAGCGACTCGATCAAACGAATAATCTCAGCGTGCGCCCCCACATCGATGCCGCGCGTGGGCTCATCCAGGATCAGAAACTGGGGTTTGGTCACCAGCCAGCGCGACAGCAGCACCTTCTGCTGATTGCCGCCTGACAGCAACTCGATCGGCTGGTCGGCGTGCGGCGTACGAATGCCGAGACTTTTAATAAAGCGATCGGCAATAGCCTGCTGCTCGCGTCGCTTGATTGGACGCAGCCAGCCGCGCTGGGCCTGCAGCGCCAGAATAATATTCTCACGCACGGAAGCCGCACCAATAATGCCATCTGTTTTACGATCTTCGGGACAGAACCCCATTCCGAGGCGGGAGGCCTGCGCCGGGGTGCGAATAGTCTGCACCTTGCCTTTAATGCGCGCAGTACCGCGATCGGCCCGCCGGATCCCAAACAGCACCTCTGCGGTTTCAGTGCGGCCTGAGCCGAGCAGACCCGCCAGGCCGACTACCTCGCCCGGCCTGACCTGCAGGCTGAAGGGTTCAATGGTGCCTTTTTTGCCGTAATCTTCAAACGCTACCACCGGCTGATCGCTGCGTAAGGTGCTGCCCTGCCGCTGCAGTGCGGTTTCGAGCAGCTCACGCCCCAGCATCAGTTTGATAAGCTCTATTTGCGGCAGTGAGGCGGTATCACGCGTGGCAATAAACTGGCCGTTGCGTAACACGGTAATGCGATCGGTAATACGGTACACCTGATCAAGAAAATGGGTCACAAAGATCAGACTCATGCCTCTGGCGCGCAGCTGCGCCATCAGCGTAAACAGCATCTCTACTTCACTGGCATCCAGACTCGCCGTGGGCTCATCCAGAATCAGTATCTGTGCGGACAAATCGACCGCGCGGCAGATAGCGATAATCTGCTGCATGGCGACAGAGTAATGTCCCAGCGGGCGCGTTACATCCAGCGCAAAGCCATAATTGCGCATCAGCGTGTCAGCATCACGGTTCATTTTGCGACGATCGACCATGCCAAAACGCTTTGGCTCACGGCCAATATAAAGGTTATCCGCCACCGACATATTTGGCAGCAGGTTAACTTCCTGATAGACCGTGCCGATCCCTGCGCGCTGCGCATCTGCCGTACTGTGCGGCGTGATTGCCTCTCCGTTAAGGGTGACAGTACCGGCATCGCGTGAATAGACGCCGGTCAGCACTTTAATCAGCGTTGATTTGCCAGCGCCGTTTTCACCCAGCAGCGCCATGATCTCGCCTTTGCGGATAGTAAACGACACGTTGTCCAGCGCTTTTACGCCGGGAAACCCTTTACTGATGCCGCTCAGCGTGAGCAGCGGTGTATCATCGATGGTGCTCATCAGGCTCTACCTCGCTGACGTCAGCAGAGCCGCCCCGCAGGGCGGCTGCAGGGATCAGTAACCCATGTTTTTCTTTTTATCGAGTTCTGTCTGCGCATCCGCCGGCAGGAAGAGCTTCGACTCCGTTTTAATGATTTTTGGTGGCATGGTGCCATCTTTCTTAAACTTCTCCAGCGCATCAAACGCCGGGCCGGCCATATCTGGCGTCAGCTCTACGTTGGCATTGGCCTCACCGGCCAGCATCGCTTTATAGATATCCGGTACGCCATCAATCGACCCCGTCAGAATATCTTTGCCCGGCTTCAGACCTGCTTCTTTTATCGCCTGGATGGCACCGATTGCCATGTCATCATTGTGGGCATACACCATGCAGATGTTTTTGCCGTTATTCTCAGCTTTAATAAAGCTCTCCATCACCTCTTTACCTTTACTGCGGGTAAAGTCACCGGATTGAGAACGGATCACTTTAATGTTGTTATGTCCGGCTATCGCCTCTGCAAACCCTTTTTTACGATCAATAGCCACACTGGCACCGACCGTTCCCTGTAGTTCGACAACGTTACACTGCTTGTCGCCGACGGTTTTCACCAGCCAGTCACCAATCAGCTTGCCTTCCAGCACGTTGTCTGCGGTCACCACTGACATGTAGAGGGATTTATCCTTAACGACAATGGCGCGATCCAGCAGGAATACCGGAATTTTGGCATCTTTCGCTTCTTCCAGCACCGGCTCCCAGCCGGTCTGCACCACCGGCGCGATGAAGATGGCATCCACTCCCTGAGCAATAAACGAACGTACTGCTTTGATCTGATTTTCCTGCTTCTGCTGGCCATCGGCGATTTTCAGCGTAATGCCGCGCTTTTTAGCTTCGCTTTTCGCTACGCTGGTTTCAGCTGCACGCCAGCCCGATTCTGAACCAACCTGCGAGAATCCCACTGTCATATCAGCAGCCAGCACCGGCGTGCTAAGCGCGGCGCTTACCATGGCGGTCAGGAGTAAACGTTTCCACATAGTTTTCATTCCTCTGAAGGGAGTGTGTAGTCGGGGTACAAACGCAGATTAAGCCTGACGTAATTCAGGTAAAACTAGCGCGACGTAACTCACAAAACAGAATGATTTAAAGGAGTTACGCTGTTGAAGCATGATTAGTGACCGTCAGCTTTATGGATAAAACGGCTGTGTTTTATTATCGAAGGGGATAAATAACTGTAATAAACAGAACTGGTTAGATTTGAACAGGCTGGAAGCGATTACAACGGCTGCGTAAAGAATGGTTATGCTGTTGTTCATAAAGCAATAAGCAATTTTGTGATAACCCGCACACTACGCCAGACGGTACGCTGGCTTAATCAACCCGTTGTGCCGGCGGGACTTAATTGCCGGCAAAAAATAAATAAAAAAAGCGCGGCGGTTATCCCCTGTTAGTTTTTCTCACAGCAGGGGAAATAAGATGTTTTCAAAATAGATGTTTTGCTGTGAAACCGCGCGGCATAACTAAAAAAATTGCTACTACTGAAGTAATTAATCTACCTGGTCTGAATTTTGAATTTTTTTAACACGGATATATAGACAGCAGCAGCGTGCTCCCTATACTTGAGCCCTCAATCGTTCTTTCTGTTTAATGGCAATCATGACTGCGCTGGATTACCTGCTAAAATTTCGCAAAGTGAATAATCTTGAGAGTCTTGAAAAACTCTACGATCATCTCAACTATTCGCTGACCGATGATAATGACATCATCAATATGTATCGTGCTGCCGATCATCGCCGCGCTGAACTGGTCTCTGGTGGCCGATTATACGATCTGGGCTGTGTACCTAAGTCAGTGTGGCGCTATGTGGTTTAATTATGTCTGAATCTCTTCACTCACCGCGCATCGGGGGCTGGCTGCTACTGCCGCTGGCCTGGCTGATTATGACCATGCTCACCAGCGCACTGGTTATCGCGCTCTACCTGCGTCCTCTGTTTGACAGCGAGCTGCGCACCACTCTGTTTTCACACGCTAATCTGCTGTTATCGCCGTGGCTGATTTCCCTGCTTACTGCCACTGCGGTCTGGCTCTACAGTATCTGGGTAGGCTGGATATTCTGCAGACGCTCACGGCGCCTGCCACGCCACTATACAATCTGGCTGCTGATGACCGTACTGCTGGCGCTGAAAACCTTTGCGTTTACGCCGGTTGCAGACGGCAAAGCGCTGCAGACTTTGCTTCTGACGCTACTGGCTGCCGCCCTGTTCGTTCCCTACTTTAAGCGCTCACGGCGGGTTAAACATACGTTTACTGCTCCGTAATTCGTCAGGAATTTAATTCTGCGTGCTCTCAGGGCTGCTCCCGCCGGCGTAAAGGTTGAGATGTAGCTCTCATTTCCGGATAATATCTGCCTTTAGGCTTCCCAGGTTAAACCATGACCGATTACTTGCTTCTCTTTATTGGCACAGTGCTGGTGAACAACTTCGTGTTGGTCAAATTTCTCGGCCTCTGCCCGTTCATGGGCGTGTCAAAAAAACTGGAAACGGCCATTGGCATGGGACTTGCCACCACGTTTGTTATCACCCTCGCTTCGGTGTGCGCCTGGCTGGTTAACCACCTGATTTTGATCCCGCTGGATCTGGTTTATCTGCGCACCATGGCCTACATCCTGGTGATTGCCGTCGTGGTCCAGTTCACAGAAATGGTGGTGCGGAAAACCAGTCCATCTCTCTACCGGCTGCTGGGGATCTTCCTGCCGTTAATCACCACCAACTGTGCGGTACTGGGTGTGCCATTACTGAGCGTTAATCTTAACCATACGTTTCTGCAGGCCGCCCTCTACGGCTTTAGCGCCTCGCTGGGCTTTTCACTGGTGATGGTGCTGTTTGCCGGCATGCGTGAACGTCTGGTGCTGGCTAACGTGCCGGCACCGTTTAAAGGTAACTCTATCGCCCTGATTACCGCCGGCCTGATGGCGCTGGCGTTTATGGGCTTTACCGGTCTGGTGAAATTCTGATATGACCGCTATCTGGATAGCAATTGCTGTACTCAGCGCGCTGGGGCTGATTTTTGGTGGCCTGCTCGGCTACGCTTCGCGCCGTTTTGAGGTGGAAGAAGACCCTATTGTCGAACAGATTGATGCCGTACTGCCACAAAGCCAGTGCGGCCAGTGCGGCTACCCGGGGTGCCGCCCTTATGCGGATGCGGTAGGTAATAACGGTGAAGCGATCAATAAATGTGCACCGGGTGGTGAGCAGACCATGCTCAGGCTGGCTGAACTGCTGAACGTTGAGCCGCAGCCACTTGATGGTGGTGCCGATATCCTTACGCCGGTGCGTACCGTCGCCTGGATCGACGAAGAGAACTGCATCGGCTGCACCAAGTGCATTCAGGCGTGCCCGGTGGATGCCATTGTGGGTGCCACGCGCGCCATGCACACCGTGCTCAGCGACGTCTGCACGGGCTGCGACCTGTGTGTCGCTCCGTGCCCGACTGACTGCATTGAGATGCGCCCGGTCGCCACCACCCCAGCAAGCTGGAAGTGGGATCTCAACACTATTCCTGTAAAAGTGATCCCGGCAGAACATCATGCTTAATCTGTTAAATCTGTTTCGCAAAGAGAAGCTGTGGGATTTTCAGGGCGGTATTCATCCGCCGGAAATGAAAACACAGTCTAACGGCACGCCGCTGAGCACGCTGCCGTTGCCTGAGCAGTTTGTTATTCCCCTGAAGCAGCATATTGGCCATGAGGGTGAGCTCTGCGTCTCGCCAGGCGATCGCGTGCTGCGCGGTCAGCCGCTGACTTTTGGCAGCGGACGTATGCTGCCGGTACATGCGCCAACCTCAGGCACCATAGAGGCTATCGCGCCGCACATGACGGCGCACCCGTCCGGGCTCTCAGAGCTGTGCATTTTCCTGCGGGCTGACGGTGACGATCGCTGGATCGAGCGTGACGCGCAGCCTGATTACCGCGCGCTGAGCCGGGAAGAGGTCATCAGGCGCATCCACAGCGCCGGCGTGGCCGGGCTGGGTGGCGCCGGGTTCCCGACCGCCACTAAATTGCGTGGCGGCCTGCAGGGTGTCAAAACGTTAATCATCAATGCCGCAGAGTGCGAGCCTTATATCACCGCTGATGATCGGCTGATGCAGGATCACGCAGCTGAAGTGCTGGAAGGCTGCCGGATCCTCGCCTGGGTGCTGCAGGCAGAACGCGTTCTGGTAGGTATTGAAGATAACAAACCTGACGCCATTGCTGCCCTGAAACAGGCGCTGCGCGGCGAACGCGATATTGAGATCCGGGTTATCCCGACAAAATATCCCTCTGGCGGCGCGAAACAGCTGACAAAAATCCTGACCGGACGGGAAGTGCCGCACGGCGGACGCTCAACCGATATTGGCGTCCTGATGCAGAACGTCGGTACCGCCTGGGCGGTTAAGCGTGCGATTGTTGATGGTGAACCCATCACCGAGCGCGTGGTCACGCTGACCGGCGATGCGATTGCGCAACCGCGCAATGTCTGGGGGCGTCTTGGTACCCCGATCAGTCACCTGCTGCGCCAGGTCGGTTTCCAGCCGGGTCCGCGTCAGATGGTGATCATGGGCGGGCCACTCATGGGCTTTACCCTGCCCTCCCTCGACGTGCCGGTGGTAAAAATTACCAACTGTATTCTGGCGCCTGCCGCCAGCGAAATGGCTGCACCGCAGGAAGAGCAATCCTGTATCCGCTGCAGCGCCTGCGCGGATGCCTGTCCGGCGAAGCTGCTGCCGCAGCAGCTTTACTGGTATAGCCAGGGCGGCGATCATGAAAAAGCGCGCGCGCATAATATCGATGACTGTATCGAATGCGGCGCCTGCGCCTATGTCTGTCCAAGCAATATTCCGCTGGTTCAGTATTACCGGCAGGAAAAAGCTGAGCTGCGCGCTATCGATCTTGAGGCGAAACGTACAGCAGAAGCCAAGGCGCGCTTTGAGGCGCGTCAGGCACGCCTGGAACGCGAGAAACTGGCGCGTGAAGCGCGTCATGAAGAAGCGAAGCAGCGCGTTGCACGCAGCGATAACGGTGAACGCGACGCTGCCGCTGCTCGCGTTAAAGCGCGTCAGGCGAAAACGCCAGAGCAGGAAATAGCCGAACGTGAAGCGCGTCACGCCCAGGCGCTGGCACAGCAGGCGGCAACCCAGGCAGAAACGCAGCCGGTTACCCGTCAGACCGGCGATCCGCGTAAAGCGGCGGTGGAAGCCGCAATCGCCCGGGCGAAAGCGAAAAAAGCGGCTCAGCCAGAGAGCGAAGCCACGGCAGAGAACGACCCGCGTAAAGCAGCGGTGGAAGCCGCAATTGCGCGTGCGAAAGCGAAAAAGGCAGCCACGGAGCGTCCTGAGGTCAGTCCTGCTGATATGCCGGCAGCGGAAGCCTCTGCGCCGGCAACGGAAGAGGATCCGCGTAAAGCTGCCGTCGCCGCGGCTGTTGCCCGTGCCAAAGCGAAAAAAGCAGCC